>JBDGQO010000063.1:0-45893 GCA_042219045.1 Bipolaricaulia bacterium
CGCTACGTCGGCACCATGGTTGCCTCGTGGGCACAGCGCTATCTCTAGAAAGGCTCCTCTAAACGCAGAGGCCAACGGCATCGTCTGGGAAAGCAGGATCGCTTGGCGGTATGGGTCGCTTCAGGCTGCGAATGCCTTGAGGCCGTCCAAGTCATAAATGGTGATTCGGGCGCGGCCTCGAGAAAGGATCCCCATTTACAGACCACCGCACAAGTCGAGTCAACCGATGGTCGACATGTTGGCCCGACCGACAACAACTGACTTGACCGGACTCTCGCGGTGATCAGTAACACCGCGGCCCAACCGCGCCACACCGAACGGGCCATGGGATCCAACCGCCTGACTTACACGTGAGTTGTGGTTCCGCTCAAATGCGGAGAGCGTGTGGATCGTAACCGCTGAAATCTAGCTAAATCTCGGCGTCGGCATGGACGGAGCTGACGGGGCCGCCGGTCAACTTGATCCCTATGTCAGCGATCTTACCGATTCGTGAATGGGATTGGCGTTAGCGTGGTTTTATCCTCGACGGGCGATAGGGAGGGTCAAGTGCCATGGGCCAATGGACACTCGACCGTGACCATGAGGAAGGGACGCCGCATCGGCGCCAACGGGAGATCGCGACGCTGAACGCCCGTATCCGGGACGAATTCGATCGTCGGTTCGACAGGCCGATCGAAGGAGTTTTGCCCGACGACGACGCCCCAGCAACGAAGGCGTCGTATTTTTACGACGCGATGCGCGACCTCAGCGTGGCGCTCGGCTATGTCATCCTGCGCGAGGACGTCGGTTGGGACACGCTGCAAGCCGAACTGGGGCCATTGTCGATGATGCGAATTCGGCGCGCCATTGCCGCCATCGAAGCTGACCTCCGTCGGTCGAAGTTGGCCGATCGCCCCAAGCAGCTGAGCACTGCCGACGTGATCGGCTATCTAAGCTCGCGCGTTCCCTTTTGAACCTCCCCACCGTCAAGCCACAGCTGGCGCGTATCCGCGGTTGAACGGCGGACCATGGCGGGTCCCCACTTTCGCCTGGGGCGATGGGGCCATCGCATTGAGCCGGAACCGGCTCGAAGAATCCCGAAACCGACTGTTCAGCAGATGCCAGGAAACGAGACCGCGCGGCGTCTGTCGTCGGCCGGCGATTGACGGCGAGGTTGTTCATGGACGGGCCAAGCTGCGCCGGACGAACGGGGCCGGGCGCACGTGATCCGTGGGCTTCGCGAGCGCTGCCGAGTTGACGGCCTCCCGGAATGGAGCTACACTAGGCGTATCCATGCGCCCGTAGCTCAGGGGACAGAGCACTGGCCTCCGGAGCCAGAAGCCGCAGGTTCGAATCCTGCCGGGCGTACCAGCTCTTCTAATCGCCCGATCGCAAAAGCTATTCCCGCAGCAGCTTCTCCGTGTCCTCTTTGTGGTTGGTCTCGTCACTGATCAGGTCGTGGAGGTCGTTGGCGAGGCCGTAGTCGCCATAGTCTTCGGCTTGGTGCATGCGCTTGACGTAGCGCTCAATCGCGCCCTTTTCGGCCTTGTGGACCGCTTCCAGCATCGCGGTGGGCGAGGTTGCGTTGGGCACCTCGACCATCTCCGTCGCCGGAGTGCCCCCGAGCGCGCTGACCTTTTCTGCGAGAAACTGGGCGTGGCGCTGTTCCTCGGGCACCTCGTTCATGAAAAACTCTTTCAGCTCTTCACGGTACATCCCACGCACCGTCGCGGCATACGTGATGTACATGACAATCGATTGGTATTCATGGGCGAGATCCGTGTTCAGTCCGTCTACGAGTTCCTCTTGGCTGGTCGCCATGTGATGTCACCTCCGTTGGTGTGGTCCCAGAATATCCCATTTTGCGTCTCGATTGCAAGGCGGTTTGCCCGTTCAAATGCGCTTTCCAGATGATCGAGATCGCGGTCGAGCGCGCGGAGATGGGCGACCACGGCATGGACCTCATCGCGGATGCGGTCCGCATTCGTCGCGACGATATCGCGCCACACGTCGGCAGACGCCCTGGCCAAGCGGAGCCAATCGTCCCCGCCTGTGGCCAGGAGCCGGCGATAGGCGTCGTCGTCGGCGGCTCCCTCGTCGAGGCGCGCGCCGAGCGCGATCGCCAGCAGCTGAGGTAGATGGCTCGTTGCCGCGACAACGCGGTCGTGGTCCGACGGATTCAGCTCGGTCACTCGGGCTCCGAGCTTCCCCAAGAACGCTCCCAGTTCGGCCATGGAAGCTGAGTCGCCGCCCGTCAAGACCCACGTCCGATCCCGGAAAAGCCCAGTTCGTGCAGCGTCAATTCCGGCACGATCGGAACCGGCCAACGGGTGCCCGCCGATGAAGCGCTCGCCCAGCGCCGCGCGGCCCCGCTGATGGATCGCTCGCTTGGTGGATCCGACGTCGGTGACGAGAGCTTCCTCGTCCAAGAGCTCCGGAAGGCGTTCCAGCTGCTCCAGGATGACCGAGACGGGCGTGGCGAGCACAACCAAGTCAGCGCCCGGGATACCGTCAGTCCATGAGGAATGGGCATCGTCGATTGCGCCTCGTGCTCGTGCCCGCTCGAGCGTGGCCTCATCCCGATCGATGCCGACGACGTGGATACCAGGGCGGCGTTGACGGATCGCTAGACCGAGGGAGCCGCCGATCAGGCCAAGCCCGACAATGGCAATGCGCTGGGGCCAGTCAGTCACCATGTTAGGCCACCTCCATGGCCATCGGCGCGTCGCTGCCCGCCATCAGATGATTCGCGAGACGGACCCACATCGGCGGCGTCAGCGCCTGTGGCCCGTCGCTCCAAGCACGAGATGGCTCGGTGTGGATCTCGACCATGACGCCGTCGGCGCCGGCCGCGACGCCGGCCAGAGCCAGAGGAGCAACGAGGTCACGATGGCCGGCGGCGTGGCTCGGATCGACGATCACGGGCAGGTGCGAGCGCTGCTTTGCAACCGCGATGGCGCCGACGTCGAGCGTGAAGCGGGTGTGATCGTTGAACGTGCGCACGCCCCGCTCACACAGGATGACGTTCCGGTTGCCGCCGCTCATCACGTACTCCGCGGCCAGCAGCCACTCGTCGACCTTGGCCGACAGGCCCCGCTTGAGCAACACGGGCACGTCGAGACGGCCGGCCTCGTGCAGCAGTTGGTAATTCTGCATGTTTCGCGCGCCGATCTGGACGATGTCCGCGTACTGCGCCACGAGTTCGACCTGCGAGGGGCACATCGCTTCCGTGACCACGTGCAGGCCATGAGCGTCGGCCGCCTCGCGCAGAACTTTCAGGCCCGCCTCGCCCAGGCCTTGGAAGCTGTGGGGGGACGTCCTCGGCTTGAACGCGCCACCGCGCAGGATCGTGCCCCCTTGCTCGGCGACATGGCGCGCGATCTCGTGCGTGCGTTCCGGATGCTCAACCGAGCAGGGCCCGGCCATGATCGTCAGGCCTCCGTCACCGATTGCCGTCCCGTCCAGATGGATGACCGTCCCGTCAGGATGGAACGCGCAACTGGCCAGCTTGTAGGGCTCGTCGACCTCGACGACCTCGCGGACGCCCGGCATCGCCTCAAGACGTGTCAGGTCGACGGCATGCTCGTCCCCGATGGCGCCCAGAATGGTATAGGCCACCCCGCTGGAGCGATGAACGACGAACCCGCCCTCGCGCAAACGGGCTTCCACGGCATCAATGTGTTGGGCCTCGGCATCGGGTTGCATCACAACCACCATACACTCGTCCTCCTTCAAGCTATAACAAACACATGGCTTCCCTCACGGAGGGATGCGAACGCCAAACGGCTCGGATGTCGGCTGGGGAGTTGGGTATTTAAGCGCTCGGATAGCGCCAGCTATAGCCGAGATAGGAGGACGGCCAATACCAGAGGTGAGCGAAGCGGATGGAGTGGTTCAAACGGGCTTGTCGAACGCGCATGGGCGACGACTCGAAACGAGCCATGAGACTCACCTCTCAGTGGTTGAGTGACTCCACAAGTTAGAGACATCACCGGCCCTTGTCAAAGGAGCCCCACCCGGGTGAGGGCATAGCCGGCCATGGCGCCGCCGAGGACGACCCAGGTCGTGTTGACGCGAAAGCCGATCACGGCCACGGCGGAGGCCAGCGCAATCCCGAGCGCGGCCGGCTGGGCCAACGCGCTCAGGCCGAGCTCGATCGTGACGGCGACCATCAGCCCCAAGGCGCTCACGTTGACCGCGTCCAGGAACGCTGATGTCGTTGGGCTCCGTCGCAGCTTCGGCACGAGCGGATTGAGCACGCGGACGAACGCGAACGAGGGCAGGAAAATCCCCGCCGTGGCGACGACTGCTCCCGGCAGACCGGCCACGACGTAGCCGACAAAGGTAGCGGTGGAGAGCACCGGCCCCGGCGTGAACTGCCCAACGGCGATGGCGTCCAACAACTGGGCCTGAGTTAGCCATTCCAGGCGCCCGACGAGGTCGCCCTCGAGGAACGCAATCAACACGTACCCGCTGCCGTAAAGGATCGCGCCGACTTTGAGAAACACCCAGCCGAGCTGGGTGAGCGAGACGTCCGCGATCGGCTCCAGGAACCCGCCGCTGACAAGCGGTCCGATGGAGAACACGCGGGAGCGCCAGGCGTCGAAGCGCAGCGCCGCGGTCCCGACGACGGCCCCGCCCGCGAGCGTGACGATCTCGTTGATACCCAGCAGGACGGCTGCTGTGACCGATATGCCCAGTAAAGCCAAAGGAACGTTTCTGACGGCCTTGCGACCGAGGCGGCTGACCGCTGCCAAGATCACGGCGACCACGGCCGGCTTGATCCCGACGAGGAACGGCTCCACTTGGGGCAGCGTGCCGTACTCGACGTAGATCCAGGCCAAGGCGGCCGTGATGGCCACGGCCGGCAAGAGAAACGCCGCGCCCCCGATGATCAGGCCGAGGCCGCCGGCGCGGGCGTAGCCGAGATGCATCATCATCTCGGTGGAGTTGGGCCCCGGAATGAGATTGGTGGCCCCGACGAGATCCAGAAAGTGCTGGCGGCTGACCCAGCGACGCTTGTCGACGACTTCGTCCTCGAGCATCGCGATGTGGGCGGCGGGTCCGCCAAATGCCGTCAGCCCCAGCTTGCCCATGACGCGAACAACGTCGCCGAGCGGCCGCTCAGCCCGTCGGTTGCTCATGGGCGCCCTTGGGGCGATGGGTTTCCGGGAGATAGCGCAACGCCATCCAGCCCGCGATGGTGAAGACGAGCGCCGTGCTGATAAAGACCGCGCGCAAGCCGAATAGCGTCACAACGGCCGAGCCGAGCATCGGGGCGACGACGCGCGCGCCGGAGTTGATGGAGTTGTCGAGGCCGTAGACGGAGCCCTCTTCGCCGATCGTGGTGTAGTTGGCCAGCATGGCGCTGATGAGGGGGATGACCCCGCCCAGCGCGACGCCGACGATCGCCTGCAAGGCCACGAGCTGCCAGGCCGCGCCCACGAGGCTCTGCGGAATGTAGAGCAACCCGGCCGCGAGCGTGGCCACGACGACGATCTTGCGCTGGCCGATCCGATCGCTGAGGCGCCCGAGGAAGACGCCACTGATGGACGTCGTCACCATGACCGAGCCGATGACGAGCCCCGTCATGCTGTTGACGAGCGCGTCCGGCGGCATGAGCGAGGCGACGAACAAGGGAGCGTATGGGAGGATGCTCGTGCGCCCCAACTGGGCCATGAATCGCATCAGGTAAGCAATCTTGACGCCGGGCGTGGCGAGCACGCGGCGCCACTTCGTCAGAAAGCCCTCGCGGCTCGGATCGTCGCGGCTCTCCTGGCGTTCCGCGTGTTCGCGCACCCCGAAAAGAACGAGGAGGCCACCGAGCGCCAACAAGCCGGATGTGATATAGAAGACAGCGTGGTAGCCGAAGACGTCGGCCATGCCGCCGCCGAGCAACGGGCCCACGGAGATGCCCACGAACAGCCCCATCTGGAGCAGCCCCATGGCGTAGCCGACCCGCTCCCGCGGCGCCTCCGCGGCGACGAGCGCGTTGGCGGCCGCGACCGTGCCCGTGATGAGCCCCTGGATGGCCCGGACGATTACGACCTGCTCGCCGCTGGTGACGAACGCCAAGAGGATGAGCACGAGCGCGCCGCCGAACATGGCCCGCACGACCATGAGCTTGCGCCCGACGCGATCCGCCAGCGAGCCCCAAACGGGCGAAATGAGCATCATCGTCAGGGCCTGGCCGGAGTAGGCGAGCCCGGCCAACAGCTCGATCGACAGGCCCGTCGTCGAGCCCAGATCCTCGATGTAGAGCGGCAGGAAGGGGACAAAGATGGAGAAGCCGACCGCCGTCAACAGCTGGGCAGCGAACATGATGTAGAGCGTCCGCCGCCAGGGCGTCGCGATGGCGGCTCGCAGACGTTGGGGTATCACGGGTTATCCATGGTGGCAGACGGATTTGTCCGCAGACAACTGCCCGTCAGCGCGATCGGGGCGGCGAGGCTCCTCTCGGTCGTCAGACGAGGATCCGGCCGTCTTGGGCGAACATCGTGCCGTCGACGGCAATGGCGCCCCCCTCACGCAGGTCACAGATCATGTCCCAGTGGATGGCGGAATCGTTCCGGCTTCCCGTATCGGGATACCCCTGGCCAAGCGCCAGATGGACCGTCCCGCCGATCTTCTCGTCGAAGAGGATGTTCTTGCTGAAGCGCTGGATGCCCGGATTCGTCCCGATGGCAAACTCGCCGACGTAACGGGCGCCTTCGTCGGCCTCGAGCATCCGGTGGAGAAACGCCTCATTCTTGGTGGCCGTGGCGTCCACGACCTCCCCGGCCTCGAACGTTAACTGGACGCCTTCGACCTCGCGGCCCTGGTAGACGGCCGGAAACGAAAAGCGGATGTGGCCGTCGACGCTGTCCTCAAGCGGCGCCGTGAAGATTTCCCCATCGGGAAAGTTGCGCCGTCCGTCGGCGTTGATCCAGACGCGATCTCGGATGCTCAACCTCAGGTCAGTTCCTGGCCCCGTGAGATGGACGTCGGACTTCTCACGGATCCAATCGATGAGGCGCTGCTGGTCCGCGGAGAGTCGTTTCCATGCCTGGATGGGATCATCGCGATTCAGCAGCCCGGCGCCGAAGACGAAGGTTTCGAACTCCGCCAAGGACATCTCGGCGTCTTGGGCATAGGCGGGGGTCGGGAACAGCGTCAACGTCCAGTCGAGTTCCCCTTGGGCAGTCCGTTCCATAAAGCGCGTCTGGAGGCGTTGCGCGGCGCCCGCTCGCTTGGCCTGTTTCGACGGGTCGACGTTGCTGAGGGCCTTCGTGTTCGTCTGGGCCAGCACGTTGATCTGGGCGTCGGTCTGTTCCACGAGCGCCTCGCTGATCGGCGAGATGTAGGTGAGTTGGGCCTCGTTGGCGAGCCGATAGAAGATCTCGTCCGTCTCGGCGGGTCGACTGATCAACAGCGGATGCGCGCCGCGCTCGAGAACGAGCCGATAGAGCGCAAGCAGCAGCGGGGATGCGGCCGTGCCGCCGTTGATCCCGACAAGCTGCTCGGGCTCCACGCCAGCGGAGTAGTCCACGAGGACGCGGGCGAGCGCGTCGATGCGGGGATCATCCATGTTGGCCCGTTTCGACGTTCAGCGCCGAGCCGTCAATGGGGAATGGCACAGTGGGCCAGCCCGCGCTTTTCCAGGTAGCGCTGATGGTAGTCTTCGGCCTGCCAGAACGTGGCCGCCGGCTCGATGGCGGTCACGATCGAGCGCCGGAAGCAGCCGCTCTGCTCGAGGTCGGCCTTGGCGCGCTCGGCCGCCTCGCGTTGGGCCTCGTCGTGATAGAAGATCACCGAGCGGTACTGCGAGCCAACATCCGGCCCTTGGCGATTGAGTTGCGTCGGGTCGTGGACCTCCCAGAAGACCTCCAAGAGCTGATCGTAGGACACGACAGCCGGGTCGTATTCGACTTGGACGACCTCGGCATGGCCGGTCTTGCCGGAACAGACGTCTTTGTAGCTGGGGTTGTCGGTGTGGCCGCCCATGTAGCCGACGGCCGTGTCGGTGACGCCTTCGACGTTGCGGAACGTCGCTTCGACGCCCCAGAAGCAGCCGGCTCCAAACGTTGCCTTCATGGCGTGGCTCCTTTCGTGATGCCGAACATGGTCGCTTCGTGGACCGAGCTAAAATATCATGTGGCTCATCAGGATGGGCATCGCCGAGCTATGGTACAGACGCATCCGATCGTACGTCGAGTCGGGTCGAGTGGCCGCTGTCCAGTCCCACGTAGCGGGCGCCCGGCGGCGGCGGCGCAGCGGCAGGATTCGGTCCGTGGATGACTCGGACGGATTGGACGGTTGGGGGCTCGATGTTGATCCATGCGCAGCCCCGGCGATCAGCGCGTCGAGCTGTCGGTTCGCTCGCGCGCGCGTGCTCCATTCACCGGCGACGTGCCGGAGCGGCGTCCGACGTTCGTGGCCTGCCTCGGCGCAGAGCCGGGCGAACGCGTGATGGATCGCTTCGCCGCGGAGCACGGAGCACCGCTCACGCACCTCCACCGGTCGCCGATACTCGCTCCTCAAGAGTTTGCGCGCTTCGGTCTCCTGCAGCTCGAGGAACCGTTCAGCCAATCCGGCCTCGAAGACGTCGGCGGTTTGCGGATCGGCCTTAATGGCGTCGAGATCGGCTTGGAAATGCCCGCTTAGCGCGTCGTCGCGTTGCATGCCATCCCTCCGTTCGCGACCAGCTTAACACGATGGCGCCAACTCGCCACTGACGTGGGCCATTTCCCTATGGCGGGCCTCGACTCTCGCCCCGAACCAGCGCGCCTGCCACCAGATGGGCCACGCGCAGTGGCTCCGGGACCTGGCTATGGATGCAGCATTGCCGCAGCGTGGCATCGGCTTGTTCGAAGCTGAGCCCGACTCGCTGGACATAGAGCGTCCGCAAAAGCTCCATCGGGCCGAGCGCCTCGATCAAGCGCCACTTTCGCTCGCCGTCCGGGATGTGGGTCATCAGGGCGTCGCGGATTGCGTCAAAGTCTGGTGGGTGTCGAGCGACAATCAGCACGGGGACGTTGAGCGTCGCATGGAGCCGATGGGCGTCGACGACGTTGAACCCGGCAAAGGTGGCGCCTTGGAGCATGACCAACCGGACATGTTCCGCAAATTTGCCACCCGAGACCGAGCGAACGATCGCGTCGGTGACGTCGGCACCGTCGCGCGCGATCTCGTCGACGACGACTCCGTCGAGGCGCTGGCCGGCGAAGACGGCTCCGACCAACGGAACAGGATGAGCCTGGTTTTTTCGGAACGGGGCATCGTCGAATCCGATGGCGTTGGAGAGCACCAAGCCGGCCATGACGGAGGTCGCGCGATCAGATCGCGATGGCGGACCGGCCTCAACCCATGAAGTGGTCTTCCGTGTCGCCCCAGATCGTCTGGAGGTAGGCGAGCTGGCCCCAGTGGTAGCCGACGTGGGCCGACGGTATGCTTAGAATGCGCTTCATGGGCATCGAACCGCCACCTCCCGTCTCAACCGTCTCTTCCAGCCGCTCGTCGGGGACGCTGGCGATCGTCTGGCTGAGCCGGTCGCAGCTCGTCTGAAACACTTGTAGCGCTTTCTGGAACGAATCGGCCGAGGAGGGATCGTAGTCGGGCACGTCCTCGCCGAGCATGCGGCCCATGGCGGCGTTGGACTCGGTGCAGTGATCGACGATCTCGCGGGCGGACATGGCCGTTTCCGCGGGCCTGTCGTCGGCTTTCTCTTCCGGGATCGCCTCGGCCGTCTTGACGAAAAAGTCGGCCTGCGCTTGGAGCCGACGGCCTTCGAGGTCTTGGAAGTTCATAACTCACTCCTTTGCGACGGTTGATCCGTTGTTCTGCTAATTGTGGCCAAGGATTTCATGCGGCACATACGGCGCTTCCAGGTGTTCGATTTCGTCGTCGGAGAGGTCAATGCCCAGCGCGTCGACGGCCTGGTCGAGATGGGACATCTGGCTTGCGCCGATGATCGGGGAGGTGACGTAGGGCTTGTGCAGCATCCAGGCCAGCGCGATCTGGGCTGGGGTCGCGCCGTGCTCATCGGCCGTCTCCACGACGCGATCGACCACTTGGAAATCCTCCTCGCGATAATACATGCGGTGGGCCATCGGATCGTTTTTCGCTCGGGCTGTCTGACCGGCATCTTCCCTCGAGCGATTGCCCGCCAGAAAGCCTCGTGCCAGCGGACTCCAGGGAATGATGCCGATGCCCTGATCCTCGCAGAGCGGGATCACCTCCCGCTCCTCCTCGCGATAGATGAGATTGTAGTGGTTCTGCATCGACACGAACCGGCTCCAACCGTTCAAGTCGGACGTATAGAGCGCCTTCGCAAGCTGCCAGGCGAACATGCTGGAAGCCCCGATGTAACGAGCCTTGCCCGCTTTGACGACGTCGTGAAGCGCTTCGAGCGTCTCCTCGACGGGCGTCCCGTAATCCCAGCGGTGGATCTGATAGAGGTCGACGTGGTCGGTGCCAAGACGCCGGAGGGAGTTGTCGATGCTTGTCATGATGTGCTTGCGCGACAGCCCCGTGTCGTTCGGATCGTCGCTCATCGGCATGTAGACCTTGGTGGCGATGACGACGTTGTCCCGATGGGTCATCTCGCGCAGCGCCCGGCCGGTCACTTCCTCGCTTACGCCGAGCGAGTACATGTCGGCCGTGTCGAAAAAGTTGATGTCGTGTTCCAGTGCCCGCTCAAAGAACGGCCGGCTTTGGTTCTCGTCGAGCACCCAGTCGCGCCACTCGGGGGTGCCGTAGGTCATGCAGCCGAGACAGAGACGTGAGACCTTCAGTCCCGTGTTGCCGAGGTTGGCGTAGTCCATGCCGTCACTCCTTTATGCGTTGGAGGCTAACATGCTCGTCAGTCGCCCGCTAAGCATACGCACCGGCGACAACCGTGTTCGCGATCTGTCCTTGAAAAGAGAGTCCATCGTACGGCGTCCAGCCGCACCTGGAACGAACGACGGCGTCCGAGAACTGACGCTGAGATTGAGGATCCACGATGGTCAAGCGGGCCGGGCGGTCCTCGGCAATGGTGCCATGATGGGGCAAATCGAACCGATCAGCAGGCTTGCTGGAGACGCACTCGACCAAGCGCCCCAGGCTGAGTCGATGCCGGGAAACGCCGTCGAGCAGAATGGGCATCGTCGTCTCCAAGCCGGGTAGGCCGAACGGCGCTTGGCCAAACGGCGGGCCCTTTTCGTGTAACGTGTGCGGCGCGTGGTCGCTGGCCACGATGTCAATGATCCCGTCGGCGAGCGCATGCCAGAGGAAGTCCCGGTCTTCAGGGGTTGCCAAGGGCGGGTTGACCTTCAGTCTGGGCCCCTTCTGGCGCACGTCGTCCGCGCTGAAGACGAGGTAATGCGGACACGTCTCGATCGTGACGTCGATGCCATCGTCTCGTGCTTCGTCGGCCAGCTCGACCCCCGCCTGCGTCCGAACGTGGCACAGGTGCAGTTTGGTGCCCGTCTGCACGGCATGCTCAAGCGCCGTCTCCAGATCGGCCGCCTCCGACGATGAGCCGAGCCGTTGGGCATGAACCGCGAGCACCAGCTCCGTGTCAGCGACCCGTTTGAAGGCCTCACGCTGCGTCTTGGGGTCACCGATGACCAAACCGCCTGTCGTCTCGCCCATGTAGAGTTTGAACCCAATGATTCCTCGCTCTCGGGCGAGTCTCGGAACCTCGCTCAGCTTGTCGGGGCTGATGCCAGCGAAGAGGCCGTAATCAATGGGCGTGGCCTGCGCGCGTCGCCGCTGTTCGCGGATCATCTCAACCGTCGTGATCGGCGGATCGGTGTTCGGCATGGCCAAGACGGCCGTCACGCCGCCGGCCAACGCAGCTTGCCCGGCCGTCAGCCAGGTCTCCTTGCGGCTTTCGTTGAAATCGCGGATGTGGACGTGGGCATCGACGATGCCGGGCAGGATGATGTGGCCCGAGGCGTCGATCACGTCCTCAGCGTCGACGTCGATCTGTGGGGCCAGTTCGTGGATGCCGTCCTCGTCGAACGCGATGTCGAGACGAGCAAGCTCGCCGTTGACGAAGACAGTCCCGCCTCGGATCAGTCTCATGGCGGGGCGTCTTGGACCTGTCCGATGATCTCGTCCACGGATTGGTGACCGTGGATGGCCAGCCAGTCGTCGATCCCTTCCCAAAGCATTCGGAAGGCGTCGGGCCCTTCCCACGCAAGCACCGTGCCGATCTGGACCGCGGACGCGCCGGCCAAGAAGTGCTTGATCGCGTCCTCCGGGTGGTCCACTCCGCCGCAACCCCAGACGGCAATATTGGCCCCTTGAGAACGGAAATAGCGGGCGAAGCGATGAACTTCCGCCAAGGCGATCGGCAGAATCGCCGGGCCGCCGAGACCGCCGTACCCCTCGCGCGGGCGAATCACCTTCTGCCGGGTCTCGAGGTCGATGTCCATCGCGTTCGGCTCGGAGTTCATCGTGACGACCGCGTCGACGTTCAGCTCAACAAGCAACGACGCCACGTCCGCGAACAAGGGGAGATCGTTGTTGTAGGGCGGCAGCTTGACGGCCACGGGCACTTCGACGTCATCCAAGAGGGGCGTCAGAATGGATCGGATCTGAGTTGGATCGTTGGCAATCGGAACCCCCGTGAGGTTGGGCGTGGAGAGGTTGACCTCCAGCGCATCCGCGCCCGCCTCGGCCATGGCGCGGGCCATGACGAGGTAATGATCCGCCATCGGCAGGTCGTGATCACACGGCGCGTACGAGAGACTGGCGATCACGGGTTTTCCGTAGTGACTCAGCTCCGCGACGAGCTCGGCGTAGTCGCGGTAGCCGAGGTTGTTGAGCCCCATGGCGTTGATGGAGCCGAACCCGTCCATGGCGTACGGCGCCCAGCGCGGCTCCGGGTTTCCCTCCCGCGGACAATGGGTCATCGACTTGGTGACGACCGCCCCGCTTCCAGATTGGGCGATCTCGAGCAGGTCATGGCGAGTGACCGAATGCGGGCCGGCGGCGTTGACGAGCGGAGGCCAGAGGGACAGGACGCTCATGGCTAATGGAGTATAGGTCCGATCGGTCAGCTCGGACAAGAGCACATGAAAACGCGGCCCATGCGGATCCCGTCGGGGCCCTCCTCCGGGCGCGATCCGGACAGCCAGCTCGGGCCAAGGGATCCTCTAGCACCCGCAGGGACTCGCTTACCGCTGCTCCCTTCCGGGCCTGACGGGGTTCACGAGTGTGCGCCGTAGAGGGCTCGGCCGTCGTCACCGCTTGCCCGAACGCGCTTCCCCAAGGTCGGGCCTCTCGGGTGACCCATAGACTCCGCTGTAGCGGATTGCGGAGAAAGGGGACCGCTAGCCCCCCGCTTGCATGGGCCGCACCCTTAGCATACTTCCTGGCAACCAGCGTGTCAACGGATAATCCCAACAATTGGGAAGATCGGATTTCCCAGTCGAGAGGTGAACGTTGGAGCGAGGCGTGGCGGAGAGGGTGGGATTCGAACCCACGGTGGAGTATTACCCCCACAACGGCTTAGCAAGCCGCCGCCTTCGGCCACTCGGCCACCTCTCCAGACGTTGACGTGATTCTAGGCCTCACGCGGAGAAGTGTCAACTTGCCGCGGCTCAAACTCAGGGACCCAAGGCCGATGCTCGCAATTCCAATGGCCAACCTGAAACTTTGACGGTAGGAAGGTTAGCGCCGCGGGCGTCGACTTGGACTGTTAAGACGTTGATGAACGCGGCGGAGGGAGGGGGATTCGAACCCCCGGGGCTTGCGCCCTGCGGTTTTCAAGACCGCTGCCTTCGTCCGCTCGGCCATCCCTCCTCGATTGTTGCGTATTGTAGACCTCGTCCAGTCCCGGCTCAAATGGGGCCTCGCAACCCCGTTTCTTCTCGAGCTGGGGCGCGATATTCGATGGCGCTAAACGACGACCTGGCCCGCCGACGCGTCGCAAATGTCCAGTCACAGCGTTACAATTGAGTTGACGCTCTCCACTCTGCCTGAGTACCATCAACCCAGCTCACGCACAGAGCGCACCGCGCTGGAGATCAATTCAAGGAGGAAGACGACGCATGGATCGCATCTTCGTGATCGTCGCCATCTTGGCCGGCCTGGCCCTGCTTGGCGTTGCCCTATTCCTGCCCGGTGGCGGTGCCACTGGGAACAGCAGCACCGGACCCGCGCAAACCTCCGCGAACATCGCGATGCAGAACCAATCGTTCAGCCCCGATCGCGTCACGCTGAAGCACGGCCGGGTCAAGCTCGTGCTGACGAACGAATCCGACGTGTTGCACCAGATCGAGCTCTACGATCCCGTCAGCGATCGGGTCATCCACAGCGAGGACGTTATTCGCCCCGGCGAGAGCAAGACGATCTGGGTCAACCTGCAAGGGGGCGTAATCGGCGAGCGCCGCTACAAGCTCTACGACCCGGTATTCCGCAAGAAGGGCATGGAAGCGGTGTTGATCGTCCGTTGAGCGTGATCGGTTCCGATGATCAAGCAGCCGCGGTTACGGTGGGCTTGAGCGCTTCGGCAATCGTGCCCCCGCCCAGGACGTATTCACCCTGATAGAAGACGGCGACTTGCCCCGGCGTGACCGCACGCTGGGGCTTGTCAAATTCGACAGCCACTCGCCTAGGACAGCCCGTTGGCTCAAGCGTGCAGGGTTCAGGGTCGCTGCGATAGCGGATTTTGACCTCGGCCCGTGTGGGCTTGGCCAACCCACCCGGATGGATGAAACAGGCGTCCTCCGCGATCAATCCCTCCGACATCAATAGCGCTTCCGGTCCCACGATCAGCCGATTGGCCTCGCGGTCCTTGTCGACAACGTAGACCGGCTCGCCGACGCTGACGCCGAGCCCACGGCGCTGGCCGATCGTGTAATACGGCAGTCCGTCATGGTGGCCGAGGACGGTGCCCTCCGTGTCGACGATCTCGCCCGGCTGCATCGCGCCGTTGGCGCGATCCTTCAAAAACTGGCGCGCGTCTCCGTTGGGGAGGAAACAGAGGTCCTGGCTCTCCGGCTTGCGGGCTGAGATCAGGTCGTTGTCGTAGGCGATCTTCCAGACCTCGCGCTTGTCGTAATCGCCAATGGGGACCATAAGCCGCGACAGTTCGTCTTGCCCCAGCATGTACAGAAAATATCCCTGGTCTTTTTGGGCATCGTGGCCCTTCAGGAGCTGATAGGTGCCATCGTCGGCTTGGCGGATGCGGATGTGGTGGCCGGTGGCGACGTAGTCGCAACCGAGTCGGTCGGCGAGCTCGATCAGCTTGGGCACGCGGACGAAGCGATTGCACTTGGCACAGGGCAACGGCGTCATTCCGGCCGCGGACTCCTCGATAAACGGGTCAACGACGGCCTCCTTGAACGCCTGGCCCTCATCGACGACGTGGTGCTCGATGCCCAGTTGATGCGTAATCATGCGGACTTCAAGCGAGCAGCACTCGTTGTAGGGCTCGGTCCGGCCCTCGTAGGACCAGAGGTTGAGCGTAGCTCCCACGACGTCATAGCCCTGCTCTAGCAGCAGCAGGGCTGCCACGGAGCTGTCCACGCCGCCGCTCATCGCTGCCAACACTCGCGTGCTCATGGTGCAATCACGATCCATTGACGAATCACGTAATGGTAACGACCGAAGACGCCAAGTTCATGCCAACACGCAGGTTGACACGCGTGCTGCCGCCACGTATAACGGAGGACAGCATGAAGAATCCGTTCATCCTGTTGCTGATCATCATCGGCGTTGGCCTCGCCGGCCTCGCGGCGTTTGTGGTCCTGCAGCCGGGCGAGACGCCACCCGAGGCGTCGAGCGCCGAGCAGGCCACCTCCTCCACGGACGCCGACCAGCAGAACGCGCTGATTCCCGACTCGCTCCCCGGCTTCAAGGCCCAGTCCATCGAGCGGGCCGAGCCGTCTTTCGAGGGCGAGCTCTTTTCCGTGCATGCTCAGTTCAAGCCGACACCCGAGTCCCCGTTTGCCGACGCTGTAGACAGCCTTGGGGTCTCGGTGTTCCGACTGAGCAACCCCGATGCCGGCGGACGGATCAAAAAAGTTCTCGCCATGGGCGAGACGACGACCCAGACTGTGGCGGATCGGGACATTCAGGTCTTTGTGAACGACGGAGCGGGCTTGGCCGGTGCCCTCTGGCAAGAGGGCGTCGACGTCTATCTCGTCTTGGCCTCCGGCGCCTCCAACAACGACAGTGCCCAACAGCAAGCCCGAGAGGCGGTCCGGAGCGCCGCCGAAGCATTGCTGGGAGGTCAGAACTGAGCATGGCAACTGCACCCGTTGCGCAGGATCAGCCGATCACCAAGGACCCTCAGGAGGTCGCGCAGCTCTTCCGCGACATGGGACTCGTCGGCTCCGGCGGCGCCGGGTTCCCCACGTACTTCAAGTACCTCAATCCCACCCCGACGCTGATCGTCAACTGCGAAGAGGGCGAACCCGGCTACGAGGCGGACAAGCTACTGTTGACGAGCTATCCCGATCGCTTCAAGGCGACGTTTGACGCCTTGGCGGAGATCTTCGGCTTCGAGGAGATCATCATCGGCGCCAAGGCCAAGGATCAGGAGATGCTGGATCCCTTGAAGGAATCCCACGGCTTCGAGATCCAATACACCGACTCCATCTACGGCAACGGCGAGGAGCGCTGGCTCACCAAGGCGATCACGGGCGAGGAAGTCCCCGGCCGTGCCTTGCCCGCCAGCGTCGGCGTCACCGTCAACAACGTCGAGACGATCTACAACATGTATCGGGCGCTGTTCCACAACGAGCCCGTCATCGACAAGTACATCAACATCTATGGCGAAGTTCAGAACCCGCGGGTCTACTGCACGCCGTTGGGGACCTATACCATCGACCTCATGGCCCGTTCCGGCATCGACACCTCGCGCAGCCACAACCTCATGTGCATCGACGGCGGGCCCATGATGGGCGACATCGCGGATCTGCGCGTCCACGCCGTGCTGAAAAAGACCAACGGCGTCCTCGTGACGGAGAAGGCGATCTACGTGGGCGATCAGGCCGAGTTTGCCACGCTGCCCGGCCAGGATCCGCCGACCTGGGACGACACGCTGCCGGAGGTCATGAAGAAGCTCGGCCTGCTGCGCTATCTCGACTGGCACCCCGAGCAGATCACCGTGCTGGGCAACGACGACATCCGGCGCGTCCGCGTCTTTTTGCAGCACGCGCTCACGCCGATCGTCAAAGCATCCATCCCGACGGTCGAGGTCGGCGACGAGGTCGAGCGCGGCCAGGTTGTGGCCAAGCCCCTGGATGGGCCCATCGGGGATATCAAGGCGCTCAGCGTCGCCCAACACGCCAGCATCGACGGCGTCGTGACCGAGGTCACCGACGCCTACATCGCCATCGAGCGAAACGCCTGACGAGTCGGCGTGAATTCCGAGATTTGCGCCTTTGTCCCGCTTGAAACGCATCTGCCCGACTGGCTATAATCGCCCAATTACGCATTCTATGGAGGAGGAACCCGGGTGGCTGTTGACACGACGCCGACGCGCAAGCCGGATTGGCTGAAGATCCGACCTCCCTCGGGCGAGCAATACGCCCACATCAAGGAAACCCTCCGTGAAAACAAGCTCCATACCGTCTGTGAAGAGGCCAACTGTCCCAATCTCCACGAGTGCTGGGACGGCGGCACGGCGACGATCATGCTCCTCGGCGACGTCTGCACGCGCGGGTGCAACTTCTGCGCGGTCGACACGGGACAGCCGGAAGGCTGGGTTGATCCCCTCGAACCGTGGAAGACGGCCCGAGCGCTATCCGAATGGGGCCTGGAGTACGTCGTGCTGACGACGGTGGCTCGGGACGACCTCCCCGACGGCGGCGCCGGCCACATCGCCCAGACGGTCCGGACGCTCAAGGACCAGATCCCCGGCATGATGGTCGAGGTGCTGACCACCGACTTCGGCGGCAACTGGGACGCGCTGGCGAAGCTCGTCGACGCCCAACCCGACGTCATCGATCACAACATCGAGACCGTGGAGCGACTCACCCCCACCGTCCGGGATCCCCGGTTCTCCTATCGGCAGTCCTTGGAGTTTCTGCGCAAGGCCAAGGAATTCGACCCGTCCCGCTACACGAAGTCCAGCATCATGGTCGGCCTGGGCGAGACCGAGGACGAGGTCGTGCAGTCGATGCGGGATCTGCGCGATATCGGGGCCGAGATCGTCACGCTGGGCCAGTACCTGCAGCCGACCAAGAGGCACCTGACCGTTCAGGAATACGTCCACCCCGAGCAGTTCAAGCGCTACGAGCGGATCGGCGAGGAGATGGGCTTCATGTACGTGGCGGCCGGTCCGCTCGTGCGCAGCTCCTACCGCGCCGCGGAGTACTTCATGAGCGGCGTGTTGCGACAACAGCGCGAAGGAGGACGAGCGAATGGCCAAGCAGGCTAAGTCGACGGACGAAGCGCAGGCCAATGGCCAGGGCGAGGTGAAAGTCCAGGTCGAGGCGGAGCGGTTCATCGCCCACGAGACCAAGACCTGGACCCTGGATCCGATCGTCCAGGTGATGGACGATGACGGCAACGTCATCGATGAGGACATGGAGCCGGAGCTGTCCGAGGACCAGCTCGCCGAGATCTATCGCCACATGCTGACGGCCCGGATCTACGACGAGCGGGCGCTCAACATGCAGCGCCAAGGGCGCCTGGCCGGGACCTACGCCCCGCACTCGGGCCAGGAGGGCTCGCTCATCGGCAGCGCGTACGCGTTGGAGCCGGAGGACTGGCTGTTTCCCAGCTACCGCGAACAGGCGGCCCAAGTGCTGCGCGGGCAGAGGTGGGCCGACATGCTCCGCTATTGGGGCGGCATCGAGGACGGCGGCGTTCCGCCCGAAGGCGTCAACAACTTCCTCGTCTCCATTCCGATTGCGACGCAGACCCTGCATGCGGTGGGCACCGCCTGGGCGGCCAAGATCCAGGGCGACGAGCTGGCCACGATCGTCTACTTCGGCGACGGCGGCACCAGCGAGGGCGACTTCCACGAGGCGATGAACTTTGCGGGGGTGTTCGACGCCCCGACGGTCTTTTTCTGCCAGAACAACCAGTACGCCATTTCGGTGCCCCGCAATCGCCAGACGCGCTCGGAGACGATCGCCCAGAAGGCGATTGCGTACGGCTTCCCGGGCTATCAAGTCGACGGCAACGACGCGCTGGCCGTCTATCGGGTGACGCGCAACGCGATCGAGCGGGCCCGCAACGGCGAGGGGCCGACGCTGATCGAGGCCGTCACGTATCGCATGAGCCACCACACGACGGCCGACGACTGGACGCGCTATCGCTCCGAGGAGGAGGTCGAGGCCTGGAAGAAGAAGGATCCCGTCACCCGCATGCGGCGTTACCTCGAAGCCAAAGGCTTCTGGGACGATGAGAAGGAGGAAGCGGCCCAGGAGCAGGCCAAGCAAGAGGTCTCCGAGGCGATCGAGGAATTCGAGAACACGCCTCAGCGTGACATTGAGGAGATCTTCAAGTACACCTACGCCGAGGTGCCGCCGCACCTCCAGGAGCAAATGGAGGAGCTGCGCGACCATCTGAGCGAGCAGGGTGAAGCCTGATCGATGCCCAAGCTGACGCTGGTCCAGGCGGTCAACGACGCGCACAAGGCCGAGATGCGCCGCGACGATCGCGTCATCGTGCTCGGCGAGGACGTGGGCGTCGACGGCGGCGTCTTCCGCGCCACCGTTGATCTGATCGACGAGTTCGGCAGCGAGCGCGTGATCGACACGCCGCTGGCCGAGTCCGGCATCGTGGGCACGGCGCTGGGCATGGCCGTCTACGGCATGAGGCCCGTGACCGAGATGCAGTTCAGCGGCTTCATGCCGCCCGCCTACGACCAGCTCATGTCCCACATTTCCCGGATCCGCTGGCGCTCCCGCGGTCGCTTCGAAGCGCCCATGGTGGTCCGAGCGCCGTATGGCGGCGGCATCCGCTCCCCGGAACACCATGCGGAGAGCCCGGAGGTCTACTACGCCCACATGCCCGGCCTGAAAGTCGTCATCCCCTCAACGCCCTACGACGCCAAGGGACTCTTGATCGGGGCGATCCGCGATTCCGATCCCGTGCTGTTTCTGGAGCCGAAGAAGATCTATCGCGCGTTCCGCGAGGAGGTGCCCGAGGACGCCTATGCGGTCCCGCTCGGCGAGGCCAGGGTCAGCCGCGAGGGCTCGGACCTGACGCTCGTGTCGTGGGGCTACGTGCACCAGGTGGCCCTCGAGGCAGCAGAGATGGCCGAGGGCGTCGACGTCGAAGTGATCGACCTGCGGACGATCAATCCGATGGATCGCGACACCGTGGTCGACTCGGTCCGCAAGACGGGCCGTTGCGTCGTTGCCCAGGAGGCTCCGTCGGTCAACAGCGTGGCCTCGGAACTGGCCGCCAGCGTCAATGAGCGGACGTTTTTCAGCCTAAAGGCCCCGATCGAGCGCGTCACGGGCTTTGACGTCACGATCCCCCTGGGAAGCAAGGAAGACCGCTACATTCCGGATGCCGAGCGCCTCGAGCGGGCGATTCGGCGCACAGCAGATTTCTGAGCGGTTTCCCGATGGAACGGTTCGGGGCAGGCGGAGCGACCATCGACACGTAATCGAGAAAATTGGGTGATATTTGTGCCTCCAAAGAACTTGGTACAGGCCGTCAACGAAGCGATGATGACGGAGATGGGCCTCGACGACAGCGTCGTGGTCATGGGCGAGGACGTCGGCGTCGACGGCGGGGTGTTCCGCGCGACGCTGGGGCTGCTGGAGGAGTACGGCGAGGACCGCGTGATCGACACGCCGTTGGCGGAGTCGGGCATCCTCGGCACGGCCATCGGCATGGCCGCCTACGGCCTGAAGCCGGTCGCCGAGATGCAGTTCAGCGGCTTCATGACGCCGTCGTTCGACCAGTTCATCAGCCACGCGTCGCGGATCCGCTGGCGCTCGCGCGGGCGGTTCAGCGCGTCGCTGGTGGTGCGCGCGCCTTACGGCGGCGGCATCCACGCGCTGGAGCACCACTCCGAGAGCCAGGAAGCGATCTACATCCATACCCCCGGGCTCAAGACCGTGATCCCCTCCAGCCCGCACGACGCCAAGGGGCTTTTGATCAACGCGATCCGCGATCCGGACCCCGTGGTGTTTCTGGAGCCGAAGAAGATCTATCGCGCCTTCCGCGAGGAGGTGCCCGAGGGCGACTACACGGTCCCGTTGAGCGCGTGCAACGTCAGCCGCGAGGGCAGCGACTTGACGCTCGTCTCCTGGGGCTACGTCCATCGGCTCTGTCTCGAAGCGGCCGAGGAAGCCGCGGAGAAGGAAGGCTTGGACGTTGAAGTGATCGACGTCCGGACGCTCAGCCCGCTCGACTTTCAGACGATTGCGGACTCCGTGACGAAGACGGGGCGCGTCGTCGTCGCTCAGGAAGCCCCGCAGACGCTCGGCTTCGCCTCCGAAATCTCCGCCCGGATCATGGAGGATCTGATCCTCTATCTGGAGTCGCCCGTGATCCGCGTGACCGGCTTCGACACGACGATGCCGTACCATGAGCTGGAGGACTATTACATGCCGGACGTCGGCCGCATCATGCGCGGCATCCGCAAGTCGATCAACTTTTAGTCAACCGGGACCGTTGGCCTGATGGCGCTCGACGATGGCTGACGCGCCCGACCGTGGATGAAGGATTTCAGGTGGTGACTGCACGATGGTAGTCGGCGACATCGCGATGGGGACGGAACTGCTGATCGTCGGCGGCGGGCCCGGCGGCTACGTGGCCGCCATCCGCGCCGCCCAACTGGGAATCGAGACGACGCTCGTGGAAGCGGAGGACTTGGGCGGCATCTGCCTCAATCACGGCTGCATTCCCTCCAAGGCGCTCATCCAGGCGGCCCATCGCTACGGCGAGCTGGACGACTTGGCCGAGATGGGCATCGAAGTGGGTGAGCGTGCGATCCACCCCGAAAAGCTGCAGGAGTGGAAGTCGGGCGTGGTGACGAAGTTGACCGGCGGCGTTGGCCACCTGCTCGAGCATCACAGCGTCCAGGTCGTTCCCGGCAAGGCCGTGTTTACGGGTCCCAAGAGCGTGCACGTTGAAAGCGAAGACGGGTCCCAGTCCATTGACTTCAAGCACGCCATCGTCTCGACGGGCTCGACCCAAATGGACCTGCCCGGCTTCGAGATGGACGGCGAGGTCGTCATCGGCTCGCGCCAGGCGCTCCAATTGACCGAAGTCCCCGACAAGATGGTCGTCATCGGCGGAGGCTACATCGGCCTCGAGCTCGGTTCCGTCTATGCCCAGCTCGGCAGTGAAGTGACCGTCGTCGAGATGCTGGATCAACTCCTGCCGGGCACGGACCCGGATCTCGTCAAGGTCGTGGAGAAGCAAATCAAGGCGCTCGGCATCACGGTCCACACGGAGTCCAAAGCCCAGTCACTCGAGAAAACCGACGACGGGGCGAAAGTGACGGTCGAGACGCCGGACGGCGAAACGTCGTTGGAGGCCGACAAGGTGCTCGTGAGCATCGGCCGTCAGCCGAACTCAGCTGATATGGGACTGGAACAAGCGAAGGTCGAGACGACCGAGCAGGGGTTCATCGCGGTTGATCATGCCCAGCGAACGAGCAACGACAAAATCTATGCCATTGGCGACATCACGGGCCAACCGATGCTGGCGCACAAGGCATCCCACGAAGGGCTCGTCGCGGCCGCCCAGATCGCCGGCGAGCCGGCCGCCTCGGACTGGCTCACGGTTCCGGCCGTCATCTTCACCGATCCGGAGATCGCCTATGCCGGTCTCACGGAGGCCGACGCCAAGGAGCAGGGCTTCGATCCCGTCGTGGGCAAATTCCCCTTCCAGGCGTCTGGGCGGGCGCTAACGATGAACGTCTCGGACGGCTTCGCCAAGGTCGTGGCCGACCGCGAGAGCGAGGTTGTGTTGGGGGTTCAGATCGTCGGTCCGGAGGCCAGTACGCTGATCAGCGAGGGGGCGCTCGCGATCGAGATGGGCGCGCGCCTCGAGGACTTGGCATTGACGGTCCATCCGCATCCGACGCTGTCGGAGAGCCTCATGGAAGCCGCCGAACTGGCGCTCGGACAGCCGATTCACACGACCGCGCCACGCAAGCAGAAGTAGCAATCTTGCTTCTTCATTCCGGAAATCCCGGCTGGCTCAGGCATTAGATCCCGAACCCCCAGAGCACGAGCCCGACAAACAGCGGCAATAGACTGGCCAGGTAGAGCGCGTTCGCCGTCGGCCTGACGTTCTGACGGTGGCTGCGCTTCGCGCGGACCCATTCCTCGTTGCTGTCCATGAACTCGCGCGGGTGGCGTCCCGATGAGCCGCCGCCGAACGGCGCTCCGCTTGCGTCCAGGGCCGATAAATCGCTGCCGGCGACGAAACTGCCGAACAGAAACAATCCGACGGCGGTCGCCATCAACGGAAGCCCCATGGCATGCCCGTGTTGGCCCCACGCTAACCACACGAGCGCGAACACGATCGCATCGACAAGGATCGTGCCTGGCAAGTGGGACCGGTTGATCTCGATGTACCGCCTTAGCATTCGGCGCAAACCGTTCTGGGAGAGATCATGAGCGGCTCGCTTAATCCTTGCCAAATCTTGCTCCATGGATTGCCTACCTTTCCGAGACTCCGTCGAACTGCGCGTCTCTGACGGACCCACCAACGGGACCCAACACGGGTGTTGACATTGTGGCTTCTAGATCGGCGCGAAATCCAATCTTCCGTCTGTTGGTGCGATCATCTCATTTTCACTCCATTTCCACGTTCTATCCATGCAATTGTCACGCTCACTGATGTACAGAGGTAATGGAATCTCCGAAGCAGGTGACCTCGATGGCCGTCGAGCACCTTTGCGCCGATAAGCTCCCACATGGGGTTGAGGGGACGCAAATCCGCGCTTGCTCGTCAGGCAACGGGCGGTTGCCCTTGAGCAACCATGGGCAACCGTCCCCTCACCCTTGGGCATGCCATGACATCACGCTTCGGAGACCGGTCGGTTGCATACCGCGACAAGTTCGCCAAAGGAGGCATCTCGGATGCTCAGGAAATGGCCTCTTCTCGTCGTGTTCGTCATCATCGCTTTGACGGTCATCTGCCAGCCGTCATTGGCGCGCACGATCACCGTACCGGGGGATGCGTCATCGATTCAGGCAGCGGTCAACACAGCTGGCCCCGGCGACGTCGTTCTCATTTCATCGGGAACTTATCGGGAGAACGTCATCGTTCGCAACAAGGAACGGATCGAGATCCGGGCGCGCAATCCGGGGACGGTGACGATCCGCGCCAACGCGGACGAGCCGACGATTCGGGTTGTGAAGTCGCAAGAGATCACCATGGCCGGCTTCGTCGTGCGCAGCGGCGAGGTGTTGGATCCCGAGACGCTCGAGCTTGTGGCCGCGGGTGGCGGCATTGCCCTCGTCGACAGCGAGGAGGTCGTGCTGCGCCAGATTGAGCTGGTGGAGAACATCGGGCGAAGCCTGTCGATCGCCAACACGAGCGCCCGCGTGATCGGCATCACGATCCCCGAGCCGATCACCGAGACCGAGGACCAGCGCATCGACGGCATCGAGATCACCGACAACTCAGACGTCGTCGTGGAGGACGCCACGATCGAGAACAACCCCGGCGACGGCATTCGGGTCAAGAATTCCGCCCTTGAGTTCACAAATGGCCGGATTGCGAACAACGACGGATTCGGGCTCCAGGCGGTCGGCTCGACGGTTGCCATGTCGGGGGCGGTTATCACGGGCCACGGCAAAAACGGCGTGATTTTCGAAGCCACCAAGGCCCAGCTCAACGACGTCAAAATCGTGGACAATCAGGGTGTCGGCGTGACGGTGCTGAACGACTCCGACGTGTCGATCGATGGCGCTCAGGTGAACGGGCATCCGGAGGGCGCGATCATCGTCCAGTCGTCGGTGTTCAGCCTGGCCAACGGCACCGTCACGGGCAACGCCGGCAGCGGCATCAACGCAGAGAATTCGAATGTCACCGTCCAGAGCTCGCGGATCTTTGAGCAACCCGGAGACGGGATCCGGCTGGTCAATGCCGACGCGGAGATCTCCGGAACGGAGTTGGACAGCAACGACGGCATCGGCCTGTCGGCGGCGGGCACGACGCTGGCGATGACGGACAGCCTCGTGACGAATCACCCCGGCAATGCCGTCGTCTTGGAGAAAGGCTCCGCCGAGATCGGCACCACGACGATCGAGGCCAATGGCGGCCGCGGGCTGTTGGTGACGAACGCCGAGCTGACGTTGGGTGGCAGCACCGTGCGAAACAACGACGCGGATGGCGTGATCTTGGAGGCGTCGTCAGCGGAGATCGCCGACAGTGACATCCGCGCGAATAACGGTTACGGGGTCCAATCGGCGCCCGAGACGAATCTCGTCATGACGGGCAGCACGGTAGCCGAGCACCCGAAAGATGGCCTGTCTGCCGTCAACGGGAGCGCGCAGATCCAGGCCAGCACGTTTCAGAGCAATGATGGCTGGGGCCTCAGCTTGGAGGGCATGTCGCTCACCATGAGCGATAGCACCGTGACGGCCAATGGCAAGGACGGCGTGCGACTCAAGGCCAGCTCGGCCGAGGTCAGCGGCACCGAGGTTACCGACAACGGGGCTCGAGGCCTCCACGTATTCGATGGATCGTCGCTCGTGTTCCGAGATGGCACGGTCTCTGGGCATCCCGATGACGGCGTGACCCTGGACAATGGCTCGCTGACGATGGCTGGCAGCAATGTCAGTGAGAACGACGCCCGCGGGCTCGGCGTCGAAAGGAGCGACGCCAACGTCTCCAGCAGCACGATCAAGGCCAACGGACAGGACGGCGTCCAGCTTCTCAGTTCCGCCGCGGATTTCCGAGACACCGAGATCGTGGAGAACGGCGATCAGGGCGTCGAGGCAGAAAGCGCAAACTTTACCGCGTCCGGCACGCGAATCGCGAACCACCCGGCCGAGGGCGTGTTGCTTGCGGACAGCTCAGCGGCGTTGAGCGCGAGCAGCGCCATCGTTGACAACGCCAGCTTCGGCATCGACGCGACCAACTCGTCCGTCACCTTGACTGACAGCACGGTGTCAGGCAACGGCGACGACGGGATGCGTCTGTCCGAGAGCTCGGGCAACGTCGCCGGCAGCGAAATCGCCGCTAACGAAGGCCGCGGCGTCGGGGCTGCCAATGCGACGCTGACGCTCGTGGACAGCACCTTGACAGGCCACGCGAGCCACGGCGTCGAACTGAAACGGAGCCCGAGCAGCATCAATAACAGCGAGGTCTCGGACAACGAGGGATCGGGCATGATCGTGCGCGATACGTCCTCGTTGGCCGTCATCGACGCGACGTTCGCTGGTAACGCTGCGGGCGGCACGCGGTTTGTCGGCAGCTCCGGAAGCCTGCAGAACAGCCAGATCGCGGACAACGGTGGCGTCGGACTGCGGTCCGAGGGCCAATCCTCCATCACGGCGGTGAACGTGAGCATTCGGGGACAGAGCGACCACGGTGCGGTCGTGGACAACGGCTCGCTGAGCGTCAACGGCGGCGAAATTAGCGGCAACGCCGGCCGAGGCGTTCAAGTCACCAACGGCTCGACGGCATCGTTTGTCGGGACGACCATCGCGGACAACGCCGAGGACGGCCTGGCGGTGCTGGCCTCATTGGCGTCGGTGCAGGGCGGTGCCATCCAAAACAACGGCTCATTCGGCATATTCGCCGACGATGACGCGCTCGCGACCTGCTCCGATGCCGACGTGTCCGGCAACGGCACGAATCTGTCCGATAACGTTTCGGGCTGCCGCTAAAGACGCAAACCCCGCCCCTCTCGGGCCGGGCCCAACCCCTAAGCAGCGCCCCTCTCGGTGGAGGGAGGGGCGCTGCTGTCTTCTTGAATGCGTTATCCAGTGTTGAGCTGACGGTCGCCGGGTTGATCACGCCATTCCCGGCCACGTCCGGCTGCTGGAGACTCGCGATCGTCGAATTTTACTCATATGCAGGGCACAGCCACCACGTGCCAACCGCTCTGGCCGTCAGCGTCGTCGACGGGCGTCCTAGCGTTGAACAGGAGAACGGGGCCAGGTTCGCCGCGATCCCCTCTCACCAAGGCGGTGAGCCTGGCCCAACTCTCCCCGCTCACGTACTGTAACACACATTCGACCCGGAGTCCGCGAGCTGTCAATACCGAGAATCACGGCCAAAAACACTCGCTTCCTTCCGTTAAAATGAATCGACGGGGCGATAGGAAGTATTTGGTGTCACAGTTTGGCGTCTTGGCTTGTCTGGCGCACCTCCATCACCCAAACGGCGATCCCCATCGATACCGCCGCCACGACCGCACAGCCGATCATCACCCAGCGGAACGCGATCCCTTGGATGAGGAAGAGCGAGCGCAGGCCGAA
This sequence comes from Bipolaricaulia bacterium, assembly GCA_042219045.1. Classification (GTDB taxonomy): domain Bacteria; phylum Bipolaricaulota; class Bipolaricaulia; order RBG-16-55-9; family RBG-16-55-9; genus CAZMNF01. The sequence continues at coordinate 27,321 of JBDGQO010000063.1, forward strand.
CGCGGCGAGTGGGCCGACGGCGACGCCGGCCGTAATCCCCGCCAACACGGCCTTCACGGCACGTCGAATCGCTTGTTTCATGCAGCATTCTCCAAGGATCGGCCGTTGATCGGGGACCGATCGGGGATTGATTGGCGCTCAGTCGGTTGCCGACGACGCATGCTCGCCCCCGCTTGGCCCGTAGAGCAGCACCCACGTGCACAGCCGCTCCCCGAAGTTTTCGAAACGATGGGGCATGCCGACCGGCACGAACAGGAAATCGCCCGGCGCCACCGAGACCCGCTCGCCGCCGCATGCGAACTCGCCCGAGCCCTCCACGACGACGTAGCACTCGTCGCGATCGTGCGGCTGCTGGCGATCGCGGCCCTCCGGGCAGTAGAGCTCCACGTAGAGCTGGCCCCGTTCTTGTGCCACCACGAACGGATTCGTCGTGCCCGTGGGCACCTGTCCCATGGCGTCCTCAAACGGGACGTGCCGCCAATCCGTCGCCATGATTAGACTCCTTTCTTCATGAACGTCCACTCGTGGGCGATCCAGAACCCGAGCTGCTCCGTCAACCGGTGCACAGCTCGGTTGCTCTGGGTCGTGTAGAGCGAGGCATGGTCCATCCCCTGGGAGCGAACGAAGTTGAGCGACGCGGCCGTGAGGGCTCGACCCAGCCCCTGGCGGCCGTGGCCAGGGATGACCGCAGCCGGGCCGAGGTAGCCGCGGTTGGCCCCGAAGAACTCGTTGTGCGCTTGATCGGGGCGGGCGACAACGCCGGCTACCAGTCGCTCGCCGTCGTCCACGACGTGCACCCACGCCTCGGTCCAGTCCCGATAGGACCGCCAGCGCTCGACTTCCGCCAAGCTCAGTCGCTCGGCATCATAGGCCGTGTTGACCATCTCGACGAAGTCGGCTTCCTCATTGGGCTCAAGCTGACGAAGGCGACAACCGTCCGGTAAGGACGGGATGGAGCGTTCGCTTTGGAGATCGGTCACCAGTTGGATCAGACCGCCCTCGGCCGCGTAGCCGAGAGACTCGAGGAAAGCCATCTGCTCGGGCCGAGTCGCGGCCACGGCAACGACGGCTTCGCCCCCAGTGGCGTCGACTTCAACGCGGCCCAATAGCTCAGTTTGGACTTGCTCCCCGTCCACGTCCGGGGCGGTGATCGGAACGATTTCGTCGCCATACCATCGGGGATAGTAGATTGCCGCCCCGATTAGGCGCTCGCGCTCGGTCGCGAGCCAGATGGATCCGGCTTGGTCCAGCTCGGTCTTGAGCTGAGTCTCGGTGCGCGGGATGAACTCGTGATCGTTGGCGCGAGCTGCGTTGTACAGCTCAAGCAGCGAGCTCAAATCGTGGGGTCGATAGCGTCGCAGTTCCATGTCGACTCCATTATTGGGGGATGGCCAGTGCGGCAATCAAGGTCAGCACGCCCAACCCGACCGCAACGGCCCAGAAGGGCAACCTCCGGGCGACCTGGATGAGGCCCGCGATTGTCGCCCAGCCGACGAGCGCCGCGGCGCCCGTGCCCGCCACGGCCGCGGACCAGTCCAGCTCGACGAAGCCGCTCAGTTCGACCAGAACTTGGGCGCCCAAGATCGCCGGGATGCTCATGAGAAAGCTCAGTCGCAACGCCTCCGTTTCCTCGAATTGGCGGAAGAGCAGAGCGGCTACCGTGAATCCCGACCGGCTGACCCCAGGCAGCACGGCGAGTCCCTGCATCAACCCCGTGAGGATGGCATCGCCGGTGCCGGCGTCGGTCGAGACGCGGGTGCCGAGCGACCGGGCGACGCGTTGCAGGATCCCCGTGAGCATTAAGAGCCCGCCGATGAGCGCGGTCGCGGCACGCATCACGAAATCGGCTTGGAAGCTGACCGCCAACAGCGGCAGGCCGAGCACCCCCGTTGCGGCCGTGGCGATCGCCAGAAAGTCCATCAGGCGTCGATCGCCATCGGTCATTTGCGGCCGTCGGGCGATCCAGCTCGGCAGTCGGCGCACGATGCGAACGACGTCCGAGCGGAAGTAGACGACGGCGGCAATAACGGTGCCGAGATGGAGCCAGAGGGCCGTGCCCAGCGACGTGGCGAAGGTTTTTCCGAAGACGTGCAGCTGGACGAGCGTCAACAGCCCCTCGCTGCTGACGGGGAGCCACTCGGCGATCCCTTGGATGGCTCCGAGGATGAGCATCTGCAGCGTCTGGTCCATGGACGCTCAGGATAGGAGGCTCAAAAGCGGAACGCCAAGCCGAGCACCCACGTGCCGTCCTGCCAGCCCAACGCGAGGATCGTTGGAAGGCGACCGGGGTTGTCCAGTTCCACGCCGACGGCGGCATCGTGGGAGAGCGCGAGTCCGTTCGCAAGGCGGAACCCCAGACGATAGCGGCCGTAGGGCGTGAGCGTGCCGAACGACTGGCTGGCGTAGAGGCCGATCGTGCCCATGCTCGTGCCGCCGAACGGGATCGTCGGCGGCGTGTAGCCGAGCGCGAGATCCGGCGTGCGGTTCAGTTGGTAGCGCAGGTCGCCCGTCACCCCGAGCCAGGAGACGCTCGCCAGGTTGCGCTCGACCCAGACGCCGGTGCCGAGGCCGACGTCCAACCGCGGGGCGATCCCGACCCGGACGTGGACCTGCGGGCGATACGCCACGATCAGCCCAGGGCCGAGCTGGCCGCCCAGGCCTACGCGGGCGACGACCTCGCCGGGGTTGGCAAGATCAGCGGTTTCGTAGCCGCCGAAGGCGCCAGCCGTCGGGGCCGTCAAGAAGAGGGCGATGGTCGAGCTGACGAGACCAACGACCAGGCGTCGTAAGCTCACGTCGATGCCTCCCATGTTCGTGTTAGGCTGTTAGATAGACGACCTCAGCATAGCATACCCGCGGGCGGTTGAGGAATGGGAAACGCGAGAACTCGCTAATGAACGGACATTCCTTGACAGCCTGAAAACGGCTTTCTATAATTTGATCAACGTCCGCGGCCCAAACGGAAAGATCGGAGGGCGGTCCGACCATGAATGAAATGTACGATCTGTTTTCGCGCGAGGCCCGACAGGTCATCGGCTATGCCACCAAGGAAGCCGAGAACTGGCACCACGACTACGTCGGCACCGAGCACCTCCTGCTGGCGTTCACCAAGCTGCGCGGCAGCAGCGTCTACAAGTTCTTAGAAATCAACGGCGTCACGTATCCACGGGTCGCCCGAGAGATCGAACGAGAGATTGGCCAAGGCGATCGGCGATTCGCCTCCGGCGAACCGCAGCCGACGCCCCAGCTGAAGCGCATCATCCAGAAAGCCTACGACGAAGCGCGCCGCTACGGGTATTCGCTGATCAACTCGGAGCATCTGCTGTTGGCGCTGCTGGAGGAAAGCGACAGCGTGGCAACCCAGACGCTCGACAAGTTCAACGTCGACGCCCAAAAAGTGCGGCGCTATCTGTCGCCATCGGAGCGTGGTTTGATGGGCAGCCGAGGCAGCGGCGGGGGTCGTCGCGAGGACAAGGAGCACACTGCCATGGACTTCGGCCGGAACCTCGTCGAGGAGGCCAAAGAGGAACGCCTCGACCCGGTCATCGGCCGCGAAAAGGAAGTCACCCAGATCATCCAGACGCTGAGTCGGCGCAAGAAGAACAACCCGGCGGTGGTGGGTGAACCCGGTGTCGGAAAGACCGCCATCATTGAGGGCCTTGCCCAGCGCATCGCCGAAGGCGAAGTGCCGGAGCCGCTCATGGACAAGGAGATCATCGAGCTCGACATGGCCTCGATGGTCGCCGGGACCAAATACCGCGGCGAATTCGAACAGCGCCTCAAGACGATGGTCAACCAGATCGTCGAGGCCGGCAACGTGATCCTGTTCATCGACGAGCTCCACACGGTCGTCGGCGCCGGCGGCGCCGAGGGCGCCATCGACGCCTCGTCCATCCTGAAGCCGCCCTTAGCGTCCGGATTGATTCAATGCATCGGCACGGCCACGCTCGATGAATATCGGAAATACGTCGAAAAGGACCCGGCGCTGGAGCGCCGCTTCAAGAAGATCATCATCGACGAGCCGCCCATCGAGTCGACGGTCCAGATCCTGCAGGGGCTCAAGTCCCGCTACGAGGTCCACCACCGCGTCAACATCAGCGACAGTGCCCTGTGGGCTTCCGCAAAGCTGAGCGACCGCTACATCACCGATCACTTCCTGCCGGACAAGGCGATCGACCTCATCGACGAGACCTCTGCCAAGATCAAGCTGGAAAGCAGCGCGCCCTCGCCCGAGATCCGGGAGATGGAGGACGAGCTGCGCGAGCTGATCGAGCAGGAGGAAGAGGCCGCCCGCCAGCAGGACTACGAACAGGCGGCCGAGCTGCGCGATCGCCATGAAGACCTTGAGGAACAACTCGAGGAGCGGCGCGAGGAGGTCCGCGAGCACGAAGGGACCGTCACCTCGGAGAGCGTCGCAGAGATGATCTCCAGCTGGACCGGCGTGCCCGTGGGTCACATCAAGATGGAGGAGACCCAGCGGGTGCTGTTCATGGAGCAGGAGATCCACAAGCACTACGTCAACCAAGACCACGCCATCGAGTCGCTCGCCAAGTCGATCCGCCGGACGTATGCCGGCGTCAAGGATCCCGATCGGCCGATCGGCTCGTTCATGTTCCTCGGGCCGACGGGCGTCGGCAAGACGTATCTGTCCAAGGTGCTGGCGCATTACCTCTTCGGCGACGAGGAGGCCATGATCCGCCTCGACATGAGCGAGTACATGGAGCGCTTCTCCATCTCGCGCCTGATCGGGGCGCCGCCGGGCTACGTGGGCTACGAGGAGTCCGGTGAGCTGACCAAGGCCGTGCGCAATCGGCCCTACAGCGTCATCCTCCTCGACGAGATCGAGAAAGCACACCGCGACGTGTTCAACTTGCTGTTGCAGGTCATGGACGACGGCGTCCTCACCGACGCGCAAGGGCGCAACATCGACTTCCGCAACACCGTGCTCATCATGACCTCCAACATCGGCAGCAAGATGATCACGGACCGGACCTCGCTCGGCTTCGGCGGCGGCAGCGGCCCCGACCGCACGCAGCTCAGCTACGAGGAGATCCGCTCCCGCGTCATGAACGAGGTGCGCGAGGTCTTCCGGCCCGAGTTCCTCAACCGCCTGGACGACACGATCGTCTTCCACCCGCTGGACAAGCGCCAGGTCGAGGCCATTGCCGACCTGATGATCGACGAGCTGCAGCAGCGGCTTGACGAGCGCGAGATCGGCATCGAGGTGACGCCGGAGGCGAAGGAAGTGCTCATCGAGGCGGGCTTCGACGCCAAGTTCGGCGCCCGCCCGCTGCGGCGCACCATCGAGAAGCTCGTGGAGAACCCGATCTCGGACGCGATCCTCCAGGGCGAGTACGGGCGCGGCGACCGCATCGTCATCTCGACCGACGAGGACGGCGAGATCCGGTTGGACCGGCAACCGGCCGCCGACGCGGACGTCGCGGCCGAATCCGAGACCCCACCGGACTCCGACGAAGAGGTCGGGGCTGAGGCCTCCTAGCCGACGGTGGCGCGGGGCAGCGGCGGCGGCTACAAGTGCCGGGCGTGCGGCTACCAGACGCCCCAATGGCTAGGCCGTTGTCCCCAATGCGGCGAGTGGGACACCCTCGCCCCGATCGACGACGACGATTCCGGACGAGCGGCTGAGGCGCAGGAACCGCCTGCGACGCCTCAGCCGCTCGTCGACATTCCGCCCGAATCCGCTGTCCGACGGCCGACGGGCCTGGCCGAGTTCGACCGTGTCCTCGGCGGCGGCGCGCTGGCGGGCTCGACCGTTCTGCTCGGCGGCGAGCCCGGCATCGGCAAGTCGACGCTGATGCTGCAGGTCGCGGGCGAGATTGCGGCCCATGCCGAGCGGCCCTGGATCTACGTCTCTGGCGAGGAAGCCCCGGCCCAGATCAAGCTGCGCGCGAGCCGACTGGGCATGGGCAACGTCGAGCAGCTCTGGGTGCTCGGGGAACAACGCGTCGGCGTCGTCGTCGACGCCGTGCGCGAGGCCAACGCCGGGGGGCTCGTCGTCGACTCCATCCAGACGATCTTTTCCGGCGCCGTCAAAGAAGGCCCTGGAAGTCCCCAACACGTCGGCGACGTGGCCTTTGAACTGAATCGGCTGGCCAAGGAGCTGCGCATCCCGGTCTTCCTCATCGGCCACGTCACCAAAGAGGGGGAGTTTGCGGGGCCGAAAGCGATCGAGCATCTCGTGGACGTCGCGCTGTATCTCGAGGGCGGCCGCGACGGCGAGGTACGCATTCTGCGCGCGGTCAAAAACCGCTACGGCTCAACCGAGGAGATCGGCGTCTTCGAGATGGCCGAGGTCGGGCTGAGCGAGATCGCCGATCCGTCGCGGTACTTCGCGGAGCGCGTCGGCGAGGTCCAGCCGGGATCGGTGATCGTGCCCAGCCTGGAGGGGAGCCGGCCCATCTTGGTGGAGATCCAGTCGCTGGTGGCGGGCTCGCGCGCGCCCGTGCCGCAGCGCCGGGCGACAGGGCTGGATCCCAACCGCGTGGCGTTGCTGTTGGCGGTGGCGGAGAAGCGGCTCGGGCTACAGATCGGCCAGGACGACGTCTATCTCAACATTGCGGGCGGGCTGAGCGTGCGCGAGACGGCGGTGGACGCGGGCATTGCGGCGGCTGTGGTGTCGAGCTACAAGAACCGCGCCATTGACGCGGACACGGTCGTTATCGGAGAATTGGGATTGTCAGGTGAGCTCCGCCGGGTGCGCAAGCTGCGGGCACGCCTCAACGAGGCGGCCAAGCTCGGCTTCCACCGGGCGATCGTGCCGCCGCGCGCTAACGAAAGCCTCGATGAGCTGGATCTGGACGTGGCGACGGCCACCGGCCTCGACGAGGCCATCGGCCATCTGGGCCTCTAGCTGAGGTTCTCACTGCGGAGGGATGCCGGTGAGCGACACGAGCTTGATCGACATTCTGCGGGCAACGGCGCCGGGGACGCTGTTGCGCGACGCGATCGACAACATCGTCGACCTCGGGCGCGGCGGGCTGTTGCTCGTCGCCAGCGAGGCGGACGCGGAACAGATCGTGGAAACGGGCTTCGAGATCCGCACCCGGATCACCCCGCAGCGCGTCATCGAGCTCTCCAAGATGGACCGAGCCATCGTCATCGACGACAAGATCCAGACGATTTTGTATGCCAACGCCTATCTCATGCCCGATCCGAAGGTTTCTTCCGACGAGACGGGCACGCGCCACATGACCGCCGAAAAGGTCGCCAAGCAGATCGGCGTCACCACCATTGCCGTCTCCGCGAGTCGCGGCCGGGTGACGATCTACTGCGGCCCGCACCGCCATACATTGCGCGACATCATTTCCCTGAACGCCCAAGCCAACCAGGCGCTGCGCATCCTGGAGCAGTACCGTGACACGTTCGACGACCTCTCGCGGGAAATGACCGCGCTGGAGCTCGAGGACCGCGTGCTGCCCTATCACGTCGCCAACCTCGTCCAGACGATCATCCAGATGCTTACCATCCGCGAGGAGATCGAGAGCATTTTCGTCGAGCTCGGCGAAGAAAAGGAACTGATGGAGCTGCAGCTCGATTGGCTCATGCAGGACACCGAGGACGAGCTCAAACACCTCGTCTGGGACATGCGCGCGGACGATCTGAGGCGTGACGACGCCGTGGAAGCGGTCCGCGAGCTGACCCACGCGGAGTTGCCCTCCACGGAGAAGGTCATGGAGGCGCTCGGCTACGAGGCACGCGAGGAGGAGATGGATGAGACCATCGCCTCGCGCGGGTACCGCGTGCTCAACCAGATTCCGCGCATCCCGTTGTCGGTTATTGAGCGGCTCGTGGAGACTTACGGATCGTTGAAAGAGATTCGCCGCGAATCCGAGGAGGACCTCATGGAGGTCAAGGGCATCGGCCGCGTCCGTGCCCGCACGCTCCGCCTCGGCATCCAACGCCTGGAACGCAGCCTAATGTATTGGGAGTGAGACGGAATGGCGCACATCGACGCGCTCAAGGAAGCGTCCCATCGCCTCAGGAGTCTCCTGCCCCATGACCCCCAAATCGGGCTCGTCATGGGCTCAGGGCTCTCCGACGCCCTGCGGCCACTGGAGGACGAGACGGTGGTTTCCTGGGACGACGTGCCCTACTTCCCCGAACCGACCGTGGCGGGCCACGCGGGCCGCTACGTCGCGGGCACGTTGAGCAACAACCCCGTGCTCGTCCAACAAGGTCGGGTCCACTATTATGAGGGCAAGCCGATGGACGAGGTCGTCTTCCCCACTCGGCTGATGAAGATGATCGGCGTCGAGACGCTCGTTATTACCAATGCCGCCGGGGCCATCAACGAGAATTATCGTCCCGGAGACTTCGTCCTCATCAAGGATCATCTGAACGCCATACCGGCCAACCCGCTGCGAGGGCCGAACGTCGACGAGCTCGGCGAGAGGTTTCCGAACATGAACGACGCCTACAGCCCCGAGCTGCGACGCCTCGCTCATGAAGCGGCCGACGAGTCGGGCCTGTCGCTGCACGAGGGCGTCTATCTTGCCGCGCCCGGGCCGATGTACGAGACGCCGGCGGAGATCCAGATGTATGGGAGCTGGGGAGCCGACCTCGTCGGCATGTCGACGGTGCCGGAAGTGATCGCCGCGCGGCACTGCGGTCTGGAGGTCCTGGGGATCTCGCTGGCGACGAACTACGCGGCCGGGGTCAACGAGGAAGCTCGGCCGACGCACGACGAGGTCATCGAAACGTCCCAGCGGGCGGAAGCCGACCTGGCGACGCTGGTGCGAACGCTATTGGCCAAGTTCTAAGGGGTCTTCAAGGCGCTCTCATGCTTGACGATCCGCTCCCACTCCTCATAGAACGCGGGATAGAACCGCCCCGCGCTGTGCGCGACGGTTTCGCGATCGGCGTCGAGCGCCCGCGCCTCCACGGTGATGAGGCGATCATGGTCGGCCACCTCCGCTTCCAGTGATAGCGGTTCACCGGGTCGGGCCGGCTTGAGGTACTTCGTGCGCAGATCGCGGGTGACGCAGAACGCGTCGGCCGCCCACGAGGCGGCCCAGACAGAGACCTCATCCAAGAGGCTCGTCAGCACGCCGCCGTGGATCGTGCCCGGGAATCCCGCTTGATGTTCGCCTGGCGTGAACGTCGCCGTGACGACGCCGTCGTGGAGATAGCACTGCAAATCGAGCGACTTCGGGTTGACCTCGGGGTCCCCGCAGACCGTGCAGCCCTCGAAGCGCGGCAGTGCAATCGGCTGAGCCATGGCGTCGACCATTGTAGCACGCCGTCCGAGAGCTTCCGGAAACCGACCGTGAACCCATCGACGGCACGCGGCATTCACTTTGGTAGGGGCCGTTTTGGGCACGGTAACGGCGGTCCGTCCGTGGCTTGACGAAGCGAAAATGGGCCCTTAAGCTGAATGAGTATTCATTCAGTAAGCGGGATCCCATAGCCGTATGGGAACCCACCGAACATCCGTTACCATTCAATCCAGATCAAGGGGGAATCATTCTATGAAACGGACACTAGCGTGCTGCCTCGCGTTGTTGTTGGGGTTGGGCCTCGGTGCCATCCCGGCCCAAATGACCGAGGACAGCGGCGAGTTCTTCTTCGATCTCGGCGAACAGGCCGCCGCCGAGACGTTCGAGCTGACCAAGCGCGAGGACGGCAACCTCGTGTTGAACTCGACGTTCGAAGCGCTGTCGAAGCAGCTCATTGCCCAGTATGGCACGCCGGAGCTCTTCAATCAGACCGTCGTGTTCACGCCGGATTTGGCCCTGGTCTCCTACGAGCTGAGCTCGGACACCGATCGCGGGACCATCGAGGTGTCGGTCGAGGTGGACAATGGCGTCGCGAGCATGAGCTGGTCCATCAATCAACCGGGCGAGAAGCCTCAAGAGCAGAGCCGCCAGGTCATCTTGGAGGACAGCGTCCCCACGACGAGCATTTTCTCCGGGCAGTTCATCATCACCCAGCGCTACATCAACCAGAAGCTCAACCTCAAAGAGGGCGATTCGACCGTCCTGACGGCGTTCGATCCGACCAACATCAACCAGCCGCTCGTCCCCTTGGAGATCAAGCGACTGACCCCGGTCACGCTTGAAGGCGCCAAGGCTGACCAGACCGTCCAGGCGCGGCGCTACAAGGTGTCGCAAAAGAGCTTCGAGGCCGAACTGCTCTCCTGCGCTGAAGGCGGATCGGCTCCGATCTGTCCCGAATCCGGCCGCTTCCTCGGCTTCCTGTCAAGCACGGCCAATCTCGCCGGCGTCGAGGCGGAGAACACCGCCGAGGGCGTCCGCGTCACGGCCGTGGCCGAGGGCTCGTTCGCCGCTGAGGCCGGGCTACAGACGGGCGACATCATCACGGCCGTCAACGACACCGAGGTCGACAACGTCGGCGACCTGCGCCAGGCGATCCAGTTCCGCGATCCGAACAAGCCGGTCACGTTGACGATCCAACGGGACGGCGAGGAGATGACGCTGGAGATTCGCCTGAGCGGTTCGTCATTGACCGTCTTCCGCCGGGATCTGTTCGGCGATGACCTCACGGTCTCGGGAGGGTCGTCGCAATGACCGAGATCATCCGCGCCGAGGAGCTCATCAAGACGTATCTCATGGGCCAAGTCGAAGTCAACGCCCTGCGCGGGGTCAGCTTCGAGATCCACGAGAACGAGTTCGTGGCGATCATGGGCCCGTCCGGGTCGGGCAAGAGCACGCTGATGAACCTCGTCGGGTGTTTGGACACGCCGACGTCGGGACAGCTCGTGGTCAGCGGCCAGGACGTCAACGACTTGAGCGACCGCCAGCTGGCCCAGCTGCGCGGCGAGACGGTCGGCTTCGTCTTCCAGACGTTCAACCTCATCCCGCGCATTACGGCCTTGAACAACGTCCTGTTGCCCATGGGCTTCGTGGGCACGATTTCACGGAACGAACGCCAAGCGCAGGCCGAGCACATGCTGGAGCGCGTCGGCCTCGGGCATCGCACTGGCCACATGCCGACCGAGCTCTCCGGCGGCGAGCGTCAGCGTGTCGCCATCGCGCGGGCGCTGGCGAACAATCCGCGGCTCATCCTGGCCGACGAGCCGACGGGCAACCTCGACACCAAGACGGGGGGCGCCATTCTGGATCTGTTTGACGACCTTCACGACGAGGGCCGAACGCTCGTCATGGTGACCCACGATCCGGACGTGGCCGAGCGTGCCGAACGCCGCATCCACATCGTCGACGGCGAGATCCAGGCCAACGAGGAGGCGGTGACCCATGGAGTTTCGTGAGGCGACCCGGCTCAGTTGGACCAACATCCGCAGCCACAAGCTGCGCAACGTCCTCGCGATCCTGAGCGTCACCATAGGCATTGCCGCCGTCATCGCGGTCGTCACGATGTCGTCCGGGTTCCAGAAGGCGCTGTTGGACAATCTGACCGGCGACGTGCTCCGCGCCAACACGATCACCATCAGCATCGAAGGGAGCCAGGGGCTCTTCGGCGATACCCGCGTGTTTACCGCTCGGGACGTGGAGCATGTCCGAGGCATGAAGAACGTCAAAGCCGCCGACGTGATCGCTCCCGTCAACGGCAATCCCATCAAATTTAACGGCCAGATCGTGCCTGACGGCAACGTGCGGATCGTTACCAGCGAGTCGATCGTGCCACTCGGCCATGGGAAATTCGTCGACGAGCCGGGCGAGATCGTGCTCGGCTACGGGGCCGCTCAATCCGTCTGCGAGCGCCTGCTCGGCTCGAAGGGCGAGGACAGCGAAGCGGGTTCGTCCGACAACAGCACCAATGGCAAGGGCAAAACGGCCGAAGAACGTTGCGAGGGCCTGAGTGAGAACGAGGAACTGGCCCAGCGCGTCCTGGACCAGACCGTCTCGCTGACCTACATCGACATCGACGGCAACGTCCATCGCGATGAAACGTTGGACGTCGTCGGCATCGAAGAGGACTCGCAGTTCTCGCAGGGCAACGCCAGCTACGTCACCGAGCACTACCAGGGCTACACTGAGACGATCAACGGCGAGCAGGTGCCCGTCTACGGGGGACTGATCGTCAGTGCCGCCGACGTCGACCAACTCCAGTCGACGGTTGAGCGCGTCAAGAGCTATTTCAACAGCTTCAACTCTGACGCCCGCAAGCTCCTCGGCGAAGGCCAAGCCATCCAGGCCAACACGCTCGACGACATCGTCGGCGAGATCGAGAGTCAGTTTAACCAGTTCACCACCTGGATCGGGGCCGTTGCCGTCATCGCGCTGTTGGTCGGCATGATTGGCGTGATCAACATCATGCTCATCACCGTCAAGGAGCGAACCCGCGAGATCGGCGTCATGAAAGCCACGGGGGCAACCCAGGGGGGCGTCCTGCGGCTGTTCTTGACCGAGGCGGTCTTCATCTGCGCCATGGGCGCGATCTTCGGCATCGTGGTCGGCATCGGCCTGGCGGAGCTCTTCAACCGCTTCACGGCGTCGGTCCTCAACTTCGACGGCCAGATCCCGCTCGTGCTCGTCTGGAGTTGGTACGCCATTGCCGTCGTGACCGGCATCGTCGTCGGCATCGTCAGCGGGATCTACCCGGCCTGGCAGGCCGCGCGCGTCAACCCGATCGAGGCCCTGCGCTACGAATAGCGCGATGAATGACCGAAACGCGTGATCAAAATGCAATCACACGTCGCAGCGAGGCCGATCGTCCTCGCGATCGGCCTCGTCGCCATTATTATCGCAAGCATGGCCGTCGCCTCGGCTCAAAAAGCGCAGCGCCAAACGGCCTCCGTGACGCTGGAGCGCGCCGTCTCGCTGGCTCTCGATCGGCATCCGTCGGTTCGGAAGGCCGAGCTGAACCGGGAGATGGCCGAGTTGAAATTGGATGCCGCGCGGGCCGAGCGCTCCCGCCCCTCGCTCGGTTTGAGTGCCACGCCGTTCTCGCCTGCATTGGCGGAGTTTCCGGGCACGTCGCGCGTGGACGTGAGCGCCCAGTGGGCCTTGCCCGTCGGCGTTGAGCTGTCGCTGAGCGTAGGGGCGACCTACGACTGGGACGCCCAGCGCGTCGACTGGCCATGGAACGTCGGGCTGTCGTACACGTGGAATCCGAGCGACCCGAGCGTCACCGACGCCCTTCCCGAGGCGCGAGCGTTGGAACGAGCCCAACGGAGCCTCCGGCAAGCACGGGACGAGGCTGTCTTGGCCACGATCGAACGCTTCCAAGAGATTCGGGCCGACCGCTCGGCGCGGGAACGAGCTCGAGCGAGCTTGGAGGACGCCCGGGCCGCCTTGGCGCAGGCGAAAGCCGACGTCGAGGCGGGCCGCGCGAGCGAGCGGGATCGGCTGACGGCCAAGCGGTCGCTGAAAGAGGCACAAATCCAGTTGCAGCAGGTTCAGAACGCGTATAACAATGCGAAACGCGCACTCCGTGCCGACCTCCGCATCGATCGTCCGTTTGAACTCGTGAACCCGCAAATTGAACTGAACGACGTCATATCACGCGCTGAAGATTTGCTGGCGCGGGCGATCCCCGATGAGGCTGTGGCGGAGGCCTCGTCCGTCGAGGAAGCCCGCCGACGCGTAGCGAAAGCGGAAACCGAGCTTCGCTCGCTGGCGAGGTCACGATGGCCGAGCGTGACGCTGTCGCCGAGCTGGCAGCGCGATCAAGGGTTCCAGGTGGCGCTCAACCTCCAGGCCGACTTGTTCTCGCCGGGGCTGAGCCCGAAACGAGAGCGGGCCCGCAAGGCGCTGGCACTTGCCCGTCATCGGCTGGAACAGGCGCGTCGCAGCGCCAAGGCCCAGATCCGTGACCGGCAGCGGTCGCTACGCCAGGCGCTGCGGGACGTCGAGCTGCGCCGGCTCCAAGCCGAGCAGGCACAGCTCTCGACCGATATTGCGCGACGCAAGCGCGACTCCGGACTGATTGGACCGACCGAGTGGGCCGAGGCCCAGGCAGAACGGCGCCGCGCCCAGGACAAACTGGCGCGCGCCGAGGTTGAGCTGATCTCGGCCTACCTGCGCTATCGACTCGCTCTGGGACTCGATTTGAACTGGGAGGCGATGCTGCCATGAGAACGCGAGGATGGATTGGCCTCGCCGTGTTGGTGGCGCTGATCGGGCTGGGAAGCTGGGCCGGCTGGGACCGACTGGCCGGCCAGACGCCGGACTCACCGTCGACGGAGCGCCCAAACCGCGGCCCGGGGCCGACGGTAACCGTGCAACGCGGCGACGTGACCCGATCGTTGACGGCCCTAGGCGAGGTCGCGCCCGCCGACGAGGTCACGCTCTCCTTCGCGGCGGATGAACTGACCGAGCTCCATGTCGAGGAGGGCGAGCATCTGGACGAGAACCAGACGGTGGCCCAGCTCGATGCCACTCGCCAACGCTTGGAGATGGTCCGAGCAGAGCGGGCGTACCAACAGGCCCAGGCCCAGAGCGTGCCCGTCGAGATTGAGGAGACGCGGCTGGAATACGAGCTGGCGCAGGACGCGTACGAGGCCCGAAGTGTGGAGGCCCCGTTTGACGGGGTCGTGGCGCAAGTCGAGCAGAAGCGGACGGATTCCGGGGGCAACCAGTACCGCGTGACCCTTCTGGATCGATCGGATCTGTTCGTGGAGCTCCGGGTTAGCGAGGCGAACATATCTCGGTTATCGGCGGGCCAGTCGGCTCAAATCCAAGTCGATGCCATCGACGAGCAGAGCTGGCCCGGCGAGATCGTCGAGGTCGGGGCGCGTGCCGTGGAAGGCGATCGCGGCAACAAGGTCGTGCCCGTGCGCGCCCGCATGAAAGAGACGGATCCGGCGATCCTGCCCGGATTTTCCGCGCAAGTCCGGATCACCGTGGCCGAGGCGCGGAACGCGTTGCGCGTGCCGATCAGCGCACTAAGGGAGACGGGCGATGGCTGGGCCGTCATGGTCATGGAAGACGGCTCGCCGACGCGTCGGCCCGTCGAGATCGGGGTCACCTCCGCCCTGCACGCCGAGGTCATCTCGGGCCTTGAGGCGGGCGACAAGGTCCTGGCCCGTCCGAACCGCGCGGGTCGAGCAACGTCCTCGTCCGTCAATGGGCCGTCCCAGCAGCCATGATGATCGCCTGTCACGACGCGTCCAAAGCGTATTCCTTGGGCGAGCGGACCCTCTGGGCGCTGCAAGGCGTCGACGTCCAGATCGACCGCGGCGAGTTCGTCGCGATCACGGGCCCGTCGGGGTCGGGCAAGTCGACGCTCATGCACCTGATGGGCGGACTCCACGCGCCGACCGACGGCGAGGTCGTCCTCGATGATGACAAGCTCAGCGAGATGTCGACGTCGGCGTTGGCCCGGCTCCGCCGTGACCGGGTCGGGTTCGTCTTCCAGCAGTTTCTGTTGCTTGCCCGTAAGAGCGCGCTCGCCAACGTCGAGCTGCCGGCGCTCTACGCGGGCAGCTCCGCCCGCGAGCGCCGTGCGCAAGCCGAGGCGAGGCTCGACGAGGTCGGCCTGGCCGACAAGGCCCGCCAGCGGCCGCCGCAGCTCTCCGGCGGGGAGCGCCAGCGCGTCGCCATCGCTCGCGCGCTGATGAACGACCCGCCCCTGTTGTTGGCCGATGAGCCGACGGGCAGCCTCGACACGGACACGGGCGAAGGCATTCTGGATCTACTGAGCTCGCTCCACGAGCAGGGGCGGACCGTCGTCCTGGTGACTCACGAGCGATACGTGGCCGAGATCGCCGACCGCCAGATCCGGCTCCAGGACGGGCAGGTGTTGGACGCACATGCGACCGCTTGACGTGATCCGGGAGACGCTCAGCGCGCTGGCGGCGCACAAGCTGCGCACGGCGCTGTCGGCGCTCGGGGTCGTGATCGGCGTCGCGGCCGTCGTGGCGATCGTCGCCATGGTCCAGGGCGCATCCCAACAGGTCCAGGCCCAGATCTCGGGACTCGGCGTCCGCTCCATCAACGTCAACCTGCGAACCGACTTGAACGCGACCGGTTCCTCGGCGACACAGCTCGCCCAGGACCTGCGAGCGGAGCCGGCCGTTTCGGAGGTGGTGCCCATCGTCAACGGCTCGGCCAAGATCGATGCCGCCGAGGAGAAGGGATCCCCTTCGTCCGCGAGTCAACCGGCCACGGGAGCCAGCATGAGAGGACCGACCCCCATCTCCGTTGCGGGCCAAGGCCGTCGGTTGCAGCTGGTGGGAACGACGGACGACTACGCGACCATGCACGACTACACGCCCGTCCAAGGGCGATTCCTCCATCCGTTGGACGAGGACCGGCCCGTCATCGTGCTCGGATCCGGAGCCGCCCAGCAATTGCGCCGGAACGGCCTCGACCCCGAACCGGGCGAGGGCCTGACGTTGAGCGCCTTCGGACGACGACTCCACTTCCAAATCGTGGGCGTCATGGGGCCTCGGGGCCGAGTGGGGTTCAACAACCTGGATCAGCAGGCCTACGTGCCCGCCTCGATGCTCCAACGGCTCTCGGGCTCCGGCGGTGCCGAGTCCTTCCTCGCCCAAGCGACCAGCGAGGACACCGTCACCGAAGCGGCCAACCGGATCCGCTCTGTCCTGGATGAGCACTTGGACGCGTCGGATGGGGCCGGCATGCGCTCGGCCGCCAACCCCGGCCCGAAACAAGGCCCAAGTCGGGAGGGACGTCATACACGGTGCGCACGCAACAGTCGACGCTGCAGACGTTCCAGCAGACACGCCAGACCCTGACGCTCATCCTGGGCGGCGTGGGGGCGATCTCCCTACTGGTGGGCGCGATCGGCGTCATGAACATCATGCTCGTGTCGGTTACCGAGCGGACCCGCGAGGTCGGCGTCCGCATGTCAGTGGGCGCGCGGCCGCGAGAGATCTTGCTCCAGTTCCTGGCGGAGTCGATCTTGATCTGCGTGGCGGGCGGCCTGATTGGCCTCGGTGTCGGCTGGGTCGGTGCTCGATTCGGCTCGGGGATCGGCGGCTGGCCGTTCGTCATGTCGCCGTTGCCGGCCGTTCTGGCCGTGGGGTTCTCCACGCTGGTCGGCATCCTGAGCGGGCTTTACCCGGCCTTCCGGGCGTCGCGGCTGGACCCGGTTGAGGCGCTCTGGCACGAATAAGCGTCGAGCCCTCGTTGACAACGTCGACGTCTACTGGCCCCACCCCAACAAGGTTCCAGAAACTGTCGCTGGCATCAACCCCCGACGTCGGGAACGTCGAAGCCGCCACCGTCGCCTCCGAATCCACCGCCACCTGGGCCGCCGGGTTTGCCGAACCGGACGACGCCGACGACGGCGCCGACGCCAAATCCGAAGAGTAAGGTCGCAATGTGGGCGGATTGGAGGATCAACGGCATTGCCAGTGTCCCGATCGCGCCCCCGATCGTCGCCCGCAAGCGGGTGTTATCGATGATCAAGTCAAGATCGCAAGACGGGCAGACGAGGTGGTTCGGGTATCTGACCTTGCACCGAGGGCAGTAGTGCACCGCCAGTTTCAGGTTCGCCAGCTTCCCCAGGACGTCGCCGAGTTTCGCCCACCCCTTCTTAAAGCGGCTGGCCTTGACCAATCGAACGTCACAGGACGGGCAGATGATGCTCGTTCCCCCGTAGTCGGTATGGCATTCGGGGCAATACCGCATGATTCCTCCTCTGCAAACGCCATGGTCGATCAGAAGGCATCTGTCCCGAACCTGATTCCGTCCCTACGTCTGGAACATTGCGGAGCAAGTTAGGCAATGCCCGTGTTTCATGTCAAGACATTTGAGCAAAGCGTGGAGTCGGCACCCGGAAGGATGCCGGAAGGGCAGCGGGCTTTCAGCAGCGTCTAAACGGCAAGAATGCGAAGCTAGGTAGCCGCCGACTGGCACGCCTCACACGGACAGATCTTCCGAAGATAGGTGTAGGGATAATACCCCGTCTGGTGGCCGTCGTTCCAGACGAAGTGGACGGCGTAACGGCCGACGGCGTTGACGGCGTTCAGGGCGATGTTGTCCAGCTTGTGGTTGGGCAAGAGCGGAAGATCGTGCTCGTCACGGTGGGGCCAGGCTCGACAACGGGCACAAGGACACGCGCGTCGCAGCTCGCGCAGCGAGTAGACGCTTTCGTGGCCGTCATCCCACGTAATTTGGAGTTGACCGTTGTCGGTCCAGGCAAGCGTACCGCGGCGGCTGTTCTGGGGAAGCTCAGGGTAAGTCATAAGCGATTTGGAGCTTAGCCCACCAGATCGGCGACATCAAACCCCAGCTAGCCTTACCATGGCTGATTCGTGCAAAAGCCAAATGTTGGCGTGTCAGTGGCCTGGCGATTGAGCATGCTGATGCGTACGTCTATAAATTAATCATCTTATCAGGAACATTATTATCTTAGCTGGGCGTGTTGAGCGCCCCTCTCAGGACGATGACGACTCGCGTGGGGTGACCAGCTCGCGGAGGCGACGCTGGAGCTCGTCCTCATCCGCGATATCCGTCAGGTCAAGTTGCCCGTGGATCTCCTCAAGGATCGACAGCCAGGCGCGCAGCACTGTGTTCTTGGTTATCCGCTCGCGGCGGTCCTCACGGTTGGCCATGATCTCCTTAGCTAGCCTCTGGAGGAACTCCGTCTGGCCCGGTCGAACGCGAGCCGTCCACGGCTCCATCCGCTCGTACTTCGGAACTTCTGAACTTATTGAGTTCT
>JBDGQO010000064.1:0-5367 GCA_042219045.1 Bipolaricaulia bacterium
GTAGCCGTTGTCGAGGAACCGGGTGACGTTGGCCGAAATCTGGCCGCCCTTGTTAGCCGTGAAGCCGGGATCCCGCACCCCTTCGTCGAAGCGGTAGAAGCCCCCAACATTGAATTGCCAGTTCTCGCCCATAGGCCCACCGATGTTGAAGTCGGTGCGCAGGCGCCCTGGGCGGGTGTCGGCGGCTGTTCCCCCTTCAATCTCGATCGTACCCCCGAATTCTTCGCCGCCAGTTTTGCTGCGGAAGTTCATGATGGCGGCCGGAGCGCTAGCGGCAAAGATGGACGCGGTGCCCCCCCGCACGGCCTCCATCGTCTTGATGGATGCGTCGGAGCGGAAGAACTGATCGGTATTGCCGAAGTCGAGATCGTTCAGTTCCAGCACCGGAAGGCCGTTGTAGTTCAACTCTGCAAAGGTCAGTTTGCCCGCAGAGGGGAGGCCTCGGACGAACACGTTGTTGCCGCCCTGTCCGCCCGAACTCTCGACCCATAGGCCCGGCACGGCCTTCATGAGGTCCGAGATGCTCTGGGCATTCTGCTGTTCGAGCTTCGCCGAGTTGAGGGTTGTGACCGCTACGCTAGACTCCATCTTCGACCGCTCCGAGAAGGAGCCCGTCACGACGGCGCCCTCCATTTCGAGCAGGTCAGGCGTCAACTGGAAATCGACCGTCACGGTTTCCCCCGCACTGAGTTTGACCGACTTGGTCTGCGGCGTGTAGCCGACAAACTTGGCACGGACCTGGACTTGACCCGTCGGGACGCCGCTGATTGTGTACTTCCCCTTACTGTCTGTAACGCTTCCTCGTTGGGTTCCTGCGACGACGACCTGGGCGCCGGGCAGGGGCTTCTGGTTCTCGTCGATAATCGTGCCGGTGATGGTCCCGGTGTCTTGGGCTAAGGCCCCGGTCGGCATACAGAGCATCCCGAGCGCAAAAAACAGCGCGAGCGCTCCGGCCCGGTAGAAAAATTGTCGCTGACTGCGTAGCACATCGCCAATCATAAGCCTGGAATCGTTTGTGAGAGACAGTACGCGGCAAGGACTCCCAATCGTCTCCGATGACGCCGGCTCCCGTCCCCGCAACCGAAGAGTCCCTGCGTAAAAACGTTTTCATTAATTCAATAGGCATTTCACTTTGGTCCGTCAAGAGAGATTTCGGAAGCGCTTTTATATTAACAAAAAACTTACATTCTCGGTTAGGAGAGGGGTCGGCGGGTGGTCGCCGGCGTTTGCTCTCCAAACTGGTCGTATTTCCTTCCTACTGCGCTTGAAGGCGTGCAATCGATTTCATTAACTTAACCTAAGTTGCGTGTCGTTCCGCACGCCGAAAGGATTCGAGCGCAGGCTCCCGATGCGGAATCTCCCTTGAACCAGCAGGTTGGTCCGAGGAGATTCTGAGTCGAGTTCAGAATGTCCGCCTTTCGGTGAGGGCGCAACTTGGGTTCGCTTATTCCCTCCTCCCCCGGCCACCGGGGACGAGTCGTCGGGGGCGGCATGCCGGGGCCCTCAGGACGTGTCCGGATGGGACCGGTTGCGAGAGGCCTGTGTGGGGCACCCGGGGAAGAGCGCCTTCCTTTCCACTCGCCTATCCTCGTCGTAGCTGTCACCCCTCTCCCCTCATGGCGCTGTCGCCGATCGAGATTGCTCCGGAGACGTGGGATCCCGAGCACGCATTGGAGGGACTGCGGGCCCGTCTGGCGGACCGGTACGCGTCGGTCTTCGACACGCATCCAGATCTGCGTGCTCGGCTCGATACGGCCCTCGCCGACGCGTGGACCGCCTTTTCGACTCTGTACGGCACCGACCCGGACGCGGCCGAGTGGTTCGTGCGGGCGGTGGATGCGGCCGTCGAGGGATTTCAGGACCGGCCGGCGTCCCTCCGCCGCCTCGACCAGCGCCGAGGGGCGTCGCCCGACTGGTTCCAGACGCCCGAACAGGTGGGCTACACTTGCTACGTGGACCACTTTGGCGGCACGCTCGACGGCGTCCGGGAGAACATTCCGTATCTGAAGGAGCTGGGCGTGACGTATCTCCACCTCATGCCTCTCCTGAAGACGCGGGACGGGCGCGACGATGGGGGCTACGCGGTGCAGGACTACCGGGCCGTCGATCCCCAGCTTGGCAGCATGGACGACCTGCGGGCCCTGGCGCGCGACCTCCGCGAGGAGAACATCCTGCTCACCCTCGACTTCGTGATGAACCACACGGCGGCCGAGCACGAGTGGGCCCGGGCCGCCCGGGACGGGGTGGAGCGGTACCGGGACTTCTACCTGACGTACGAGGACCGCACGCGGCCGGACCGCTTCGAGGAAACAGTCCCCGAGGTCTTCCCGGACTTCGCCCCCGGCAACTTTACGTACGTCGAGGCCCTGGACCGCTGGGTGTGGACGAGCTTCTACGATTTCCAGTGGGATCTTGACTACCGCAATCCGGCCCTCTTCGTGCAGATGCTGCATGAGATGATGGTGCAGGCCAACGTGGGGGCCGACGTACTGCGCCTCGACGCCGTGCCGTTCCTCTGGAAAGAAGTAGGCACGAACTGCCGGAATTTGCCCGAGTGCCACTGGATCCTGCGGGCCTACCGGGCGCTGATGGACGTGGCGGCGCCGGGCGTGCTGTTCAAGTCCGAGGCCATCACCACCCCAAGCGAAATCATCCGCTACCTGGGAACGGATGGGAACGAGGGCAAGGAGTGTGACATCGCTTACAACGCGACGCTGATGAGCCACCTCTGGCACGCGCTCGCCAGCGAGAACACGCAGCTCCTGCGGCGGGCCCTTACGAACCTTCCGGAGGCTCCCGAGACGGCCACCTGGCTCAACTACGTCCGCAGCCACGACGACATTGGCTGGGGACTTGACGACGCCGACGTGCAGGCCGTGGGGCAGGATCCGGTGGACACCCGCCGCTTCTGCGCCGATTACTATGCCGGCAAGCGTCCGGGGAGCAACGCCGAGGGGTATCACTTCCAGGTCGACGAGGCCACCGGCGAGGCCCGCACCTCCGGCACGACGGCGGCGCTTACGGGGCTCCAAAAGGCGGTCGTCGAGGGCGACGACCGGGACGTGGACCGTGGCCTCCGGCGAACCCTTCTCCTGCACAACGTCGTCTTCGCCGCTCGCGGCATGCCCCTGCTCTACAGCGGCGACGAGATCGGACAGTTCAACGACTTCTCGTACCTGGCCGACGAGGAGAAGGCCGCCGACAATCGCTGGGTGCATCGTCCGCCGATGGACTGGGAACGGGCCGCGCTCCGGCACGAGGAGGGCCGCATCGAGCAGCGGCTGTTCGACGGGATCAAGCGACTCGCCGATACCCGCAAGACGCTCGACGCCCTCCACAGCGGCGGGCGCGAGCGCATCTTCCAGGTGGACAACGACCGGACGTTTCTGTTCGAGCGTGTGCATGGAGACAGCCGCCTCCTGGTCGCCTCCAACTTTTCAGGGGAGCCCCAGGCCGTCTCGCTCGCGCCGCTGCCGTCGGTGTGGCACCGCGAGGCCTTCGCCGACGTGCTGAACGACCGTTCGGTGGTGTTCTCCTCGGGGCGCCTCGTACTGCCGCCCTACGGGTACTGGTGGCTCCAGCCCGACGACGGGGCCCCGGGCGCCCCGATGGCGACGCCCCTCGAAATCGAAGTGCACACCGAATGGGGCGAGCAGGTGTACCTGTGCGGAACCCTCGAGGCGCTCGGCGCTGGCGACCCGCGGGACGCGCTGGGCCCGCTCTCGGCCGACGACTATCCGGTCTGGCGGGCCGAGATCGACGTGCCGGCCGATACGTACTTCGAGTTTCGATGGATCAAAAAGCGAGATGGACGGGTCGTCGAGTGGTCGCCCCGCAGCTACGCCGCGACGGCGGGCGGCGGCGTCCTTGGGCGCTTAGAGGGACCCGGTTAACGCACTTGTGGGTCCGAGCGGAGGTGGCCGCTACAGCAAAATGACGCCCACCGCCAGCCCGATGCCCACGGCGTCGGCCACGAGGTCCTTGCCGCTCGCCGTCTCGGTGGGGCGCGACGCGTCGTACACCTCCTTCGCCACCCCGACCGCCGCGGCGGAGGCGATGGAGGCCGGCAGGGCGTCGCCCTCCGACCAGTGGGCCTTATTCACGAGCACGTACTGGGTCGAGAGCGTCCAGAGCCCACTAAACACCACGTGCTTCGCTTTGTCGCGGGCCAGCCATTGATCCTCCGACGGTCGCGCCGCCCACAAGGACTGGTCCAGAGGGCGGCACGGAGGGAACAGGAGGACGTGGCGAAGCCCCGAAAGAGTGGGGGGGAGAGCGCTCGTCTCTACACCCGGGCAGTCTGTGGACGAGGGAGGAGACCCTTGACTCTCAGTCGGACCCACGAGCGCCACTCCGAGGAGAACGAGCACGCCCCACCGCGCAGGAGGGAAAGAAACGGCGCGAGTCATAGAAGAAAAAAATGCTATAGGTAGCCAAAGACGTAGCCCATGACGATTCCGAAGACGACCACCGGGATTACATAGCGCATCATGAACGTCCACACGTTGACGAGACCCTGGGTCATGACACCACTCCCTTCCACCAGCTCGTCGGCGGCACGGTCGGCTCCCCACACCCAGCCGATAAAGATGCTCAGGAAAAAGGCCCCGACGGCCAGCCCCGCGCTCCCGATGAGATAATCGAGGATGCCCAGAAAGTTGTTCTGGCCGAAGAGCCCATTTTCCCCGAACAGGTAGCTCATATCACTGAAGGCCCCGGACGCTCCCTGAGAGAGGGCCGACGGAATGGCCAGTAGGAACACGACGCCCCCGATGATCCAGACCGACTTTTGACGAGACCATTCCTTCTCGTCGACGAAGTACGACACGACGACCTCAAGGAGAGAGATGCTCGACGTGAGCGCAGCGATCGAGAGCAGGAGAAAGAAGAGAACGCTCACGAGGCCGCCGAGGGGCATCTGGGCAAACACCTTCGGCAGCACCACGAACACGAGGGCCGGGCCGGCCTCGGGATTGGCGTCCATCGCGAAGATGGCCGGGAAGATCATAAGGCCCGCCATCAGGGCAATGAGCGTGTTGAAGAGGACAACGTAGATCCCGGAGATGGCAATGTCCTCTCGCTTCGGGAGATAGGAGCCATACGTGATCATCGCGCCCATGCCGAGGCTGAGCGTGAAAAATGCCTGGCCGAGGGCTGAGACCACCAGTCCAAAGGTGACTTCCGAGAAGTCGGGCACAAGATAGAACTTGAGTCCCTCCATGGCCCCTTCCAGCGTCACGGCCCGGAAAATGATGAGCAGAATCAGCACGAAGAGGACGGGCAGAAGAATTTTGGCCCATCGCTCAATGCCTTCCTCGATGCCGCCGACGACCACGAGAAACGTGAGGAGCAGGAAGACCCCGAGCA
>JBDGQO010000065.1:0-50719 GCA_042219045.1 Bipolaricaulia bacterium
TAGATACGACCGTCGCTGGCGACCGTCACGCCTTCGGGCGCGTCGAACTGGCCTGGTTCTCCACCAGGTGTCCCCCATGCCTGGACGAACTCGAACGTCGGGGCTGGTTGGGCCCAGCCGATGGCGAACGCTACGAAGCAGAGCATCAGCGCGCTGAGCAGTCCACGCCGGCGGATCGGGGTCGAGATCATGCCATCAGTCCTCCTCCTGTCAGGCTCCAAGCCCCGAGCAGGGTAGACGACGTGACGGATGGCGCACAACGGCTCGCCGCGAGTGCCCATGCCACTTGACGTTCGAGACGAGCTCGTCGCGTACGGGGTGCGACACGATGGTCAATGGGCCGTTCGCAACGTGATCGATCTCATGGCGATAGCTCCGAATCGCTGCCCGCCAGGTATGCCTCCTGGACCTGCGGGTCGTCGGCGATCGTCACGGGGTCGCCTTCGGCGATCTTGCGCCCGAAGTGGATGACCAACACTCTGTCAACGAGCCTCATCAAGCCTTGCATGTTGTGGTCGACCAACACCATCGTCCGGCCCTCGTCGCGCAGCTCGGCAAGGGTGCCGCTCAGTCGCTCGACTTCGTCGCTTGTGAGCCCGGCAAAGGGTTCGTCCAGCAGGATGACTTTCGGGTCGGACGCCAGCGCACGAGCAATTTCCAGCTGCCGCAGTCCCGCTTGGGGGAGGACGTCGGGAGACGTCTCCCAACAGGCACAGCCACGCCCGTCCGTGGATGGCTCGTGGTCGAGCACGTGGCAAAGCCCGACCCGTGCGCAGAGCTCGGAAATCTTGGCGTGCTCGCGACGGATGCGTTGCCCGAAGAGCGCGTTCGGCAGCAGCGCGATCTCCACGTTCTCCGCGACGCTTTTGTGGTGGAAGGGACGGGGCGTCTGGAACGTCCGCGTAATGCCGGCATTGACGACACGATGCGTCGGCCAGCCGGTGATGTCGACGCCGTCCAGGCAGATGCGACCGGCGTCGGGGAGGTGAGCGCCGCTGATCAGGCGAAATACCGTCGTCTTGCCCGCGCCGTTCGGGCCGATGAAGCCGAGGATCTCGCCCGGCGCGACGTCGAAGGACAGCGCCTGGACGGCTTGGAGGCCGCCGAAGGCCTTGTTGAGCTCCGTCACGGCCAGCATCGCCTGGGTCCGCGCCTCGCCCGGATCCGGTTGGCGATGCGGCGGGGCCCTGTTTGTCTTGGCGTCCGTAACCATTGCGCCACCCCAAGCTAGGATAGCGCATCGCGCCCGCTCGAGCGAACCGCTTGTCGGATGCTCGCGGATCGCTTTATGATGGGCGCAAGCGCAAAATAAAGGGGGGACGCCGGGGATGAACCTCGCACGACTGCTCGATCAAACGGCGGATCAGCATGCGGAGCGCCTGGCGGTTGTTTTCGAGAACGAGGAGCTGAGCTACGCGGATCTGGCGGAGACCTCGAGTCGCTTTGCTGGGGGACTCCAGCGCATGGGCGTCGAGCCGGGCGACCGCGTCGGCGTGCACTTGCCCAACCTGCCCCAGTTCGTCATTGCGATTTGGGGCATCATGAAAGCTGGCGCCGTGCCGACGCCGATGAACCCGCAACTCCGTCGCCGCGAGATCGGCTATCAACTGCGCGACGCCGGGGCGAAGCTGCTGATCGGGCTCGTGCAGTACATCGACGAGATCGAGGCCGCGGCCGAGGACGTCGGGGGCATCCCCTTGGTCACCGTCGGCGGCGAGAGCGACCACACGCGCTTCCGGGAAGTGCTCAGCGCCCCTGCGATCGTCGTCGACCGCGACGACGATGACATCGCGCTCCAGCCCTACACCAGCGGCACGACGGGCCTTCCGAAGGGCGTGTTGCTCACCCACGGCAACCTGGTCTCCAACGCCCGCGCCATCAGCGATCTCAATCCGCTCCCCCCGGAAAACGATTGCGTGCTCGTCCCGATTCCCATGTTCCACATCACGGGGATGACGGTCATGATGCTGTCCCCGCTCACTCGCGGCGCCACCGTCTATCCCATGCTCCAGTGGGACGCCGCCGAGGCGATGCGCCTGATCGAGCAGTACCGCATCAACGACTTCCTCGCCGTTCCGACGATCTATATCGACATGCTGCGCCATCCCGGCGTCACCCAGACCGACTTCTCCTCGTTGGAGGTCTGCATCTCGGGTGGCGCGAAGCTGCCGGTGCCTGTCATGCAGAAGTTCGACCAGCTCGGCGTCCCCATCTACGAAGGTTACGGGCTGACCGAAACCTCGCCCGTGACGCACACGAACCTGGCCGCGCCGGAGCGCATCCCGGGCTCGATCGGCTGGGCCATCCCAGGGACCGAGTGCAAGATCGTCGACCAGACAGGCCGAGAGCTCTCGACGGGCGAGACGGGCGAGCTCTGCATCCGCGGCCCCCAAGTCATGAAGGGCTATCACAACCAACCGAAGGCCAATGCCGGCTCGTTCGACGACGAGGGGTTTTTCTACACGGGGGATCTGGCCCAAGTCGACGAGCACGGCTACTTCTACATCCTCGACCGCGTAAAGGACATGATCAATCCGGGCGGGTTCAACGTCTACCCCAAGGAGGTCGAGCAGGTGCTCTACGAGCACGATGCCGTTGCCGAGTGTGCCATCGTTGGCGTCCCCGACGAGCGCAAGGGCGAAACCGTCAAGGCGTTCGTCGTGCCCAACGGTCAGCACGAGCCCTCCGAGGACCTGGCGGAAGATCTGAAAAGCCACTGTCTGCGCGAGATTGCGCCGTACAAGCATCCGCGCACGATTGAGTTCGTCGGCGAGCTGCCGAAGACGGCATCCGGCAAGATTCAGAAGTATCGCCTGCGACACGAAGGTTGACGGGCCGGTTGCGACGGAGGTCGAGCGCGCTATAATAGCAGCGTCGCAAGCTTTTTGCTAATTGCGCCAGTAAGGCCGCGAGACGTGAAGGAGGCGATTCGTCATGGCCAAGCGATGGAAGGCCCCGAAGGGGGTCGGCGTCGTCTACAAGGGCAAGGGATTCCGGAAGAAAGCGAACCCCGGCGACCGGGGTTCCGACAGCGAGGCCGACGACAAGGAATCCGAGGCCGAAGACGAGTAAGCCATCGATCTCCATAGATGGACCAGTGTCAGGGAGCGGCCCACCCGCTCCCTTTGTTGTTTCTGTTGTTTCCAGCATAAGGGGGGACCACATGCACGTCGCGCGCAACGATCATCGCCAGATCGTGGCTCGGCTTGAAGACGGCGAGGACTTGAAAACTCAGCTGGCGTCATTGGGAATCGATGCCGGTGCGTTCGTCTCGGGCATCGGCATGCTCCGCGATGTGACGCTGGCGTACTGGAACGGCGAGGAGTACGTGCAGCACTCGGTGGCGTCGCCCACAGAACTGTTGACGCTGCAGGGCAACTTTTCCCTCAAGGAGGGCCAATCGTTCGTCCATTGCCACGTCACATTGGGCCATGAGGACGGCACCGTAGAAGGCGGACACTTGATGGACGCCACCGTCAACATCACGAACGAGATCGTCATCCAGGAGCTTCCGGGGATCGAGATGAATCGGAAGCCCGAATTGGGCCTGTGGGGGCTGTTCCCCACCGAAAGCTGACAACGGAGGTTGGCGTGGGAACCGTCACGTTCGACGACTTCGGCAAGTTCGACATCCGCATCGGGACGATCACGAACGCCGAGCCCGTCGAACGAGCCGATAAGCTGCTCAAGCTGACCGTGGACACGGGCGAGTCGGAACTTCGCCAATTGGTGGCCGGCATCGCGGAGGCGTACACGGCGGATCAGGTGATTGGCCGCCAGATCCCGGTGTTGACCAATCTCGAGCCGAAGACGATCCGCGGTGTGGAGAGCCAGGGGATGATCCTCTGTCCCGCCGACGGCGCCGGGACGCCCGTCTTGCTCCGTCCGGATCGGGAGCTTAAACCCGGCGCGAAGCTCCAATAGCCGTTGCGACGAGTCGCTAGGCGTTGCCGTTCGTCGAAGTGCCGTCCTCGCCCATGGCGGCGGCGACGAGCTCGGCGATGTCGCGGTCCTCGACGGGCGCGTCGTTGCCCTTGATGCCGTCCTCCATCATCGTCATGCAGAACGGACAGGCCGTGGCGACCGTGCTGGGATCGACGTCCATGGCCTGTTGGACACGGCGGTCGTTGACGCGCTTGCTCGTCTCCTCCTCGACCCACATCATGCCGCCGCCGGCGCCGCAGCACATCCCTTGCTCGCGGCTCCGCTCCATCTCCACGCGATCGACGCCCGGGATGGCATCGATCGCGCGGCGCTGTGGGTCGAAGACGTCGTTGTAGCGCCCGAGATAGCAGGAGTCGTGATACGTGATCGTCTCCTCGAGCTCCTCGGTCATCGTCAGTCGGCCCTCTTGGATCAACTGATCGATCAGTTCCGTGTGATGGACGACCTCGTAGTGTCCGCCCATTTCAGGGTACTCGTTTTTGAACGTGTTGAAGCAGTGCGGGCAGAGCGTAAGGATCTTATCCACATCGTAGTTGTCAAAGATCGAGATCAGTTGTTCAGCCTGAATTTGGAACAGATATTCGTGACCCATGCGCCGGGCGGCATCGCCGTTGCAGGTCTCCTCCTCGCCCAGAATGGCGTAGGAGATGCCCGCATGGTCCATGATCTTCACCATGGCCTGGGCGGTGCTGTGGTTGCGCGGCTCGAACGCCGTGGCGCAGCCGACGAAGAACAGATACTCGACCTCGCTCGGCTCCCCGCCATTGTCGACGATCTCGCTCATGATTGGAACGTCGAGGTTTTTCGTCCAGTCGAGCCGGGCATCCGGGGTCATGTTCCAAGGGTTGCCGCGGCCGTCGTAGCCCTTGAAGACTTCCGTGAACGTCTCCGGGTACTGATCCTGCATCATGACCTCATTGCGCCGCAGTTGCAGGATCTTATCGAGGGGATCAATGTAGACGGGACAGGCCTCCACACAGGCCATACACGACGTGCAGGCCCAGATTTCCTCCGGATCGATGGACAGCCCCATGACGCGCTGCTCTTCTTGGCCTTGCCCTAGGATGGGCGACTCGGCGGCGGCCTGGTCGCGCATCTTGACGACGATCTCGCGCGGCGACAGCAGTTTGCCGGCGTAATCCGCCGGGCAGGCGTCTTCGCAGCGCCCGCACTCGGTGCAGCTGTCCAGATCGAGCAGGTCCTTCTTCGTCAAATCGGCCACGGTCTCCACGCCGAGGTTGTCGTCGTTCTCGAATGCCGCCTCGATGTCGATCGGCCGCAGTTCTCCCTGGGGGCGCATGTCCTGGAACACCGTGTTGACCGCTGCGGTCAGGATGTGCATGACCTTGGGGGCGAACGGAACCGCTGCCACCCAGCAGACCGCCACCACGCCGTGGAACCACCAGATGGCGCGATGCCAGCCCCGCAAGACCTCCGGCTCGAACGACGCCCACAGAGCGCTGAAGCCATAACCGACGGGCGACCAGCCCGGGTTGTAGGGAAGCTCTGAGGCTGTTGCCGCCAGGCGCATCCCCTCGACGACGAACCCCGTTAGCCCGATGACCAACAACGAGACAGGCAAGGCCAAGTCCAGAGGCTTCCAGTCCAGTTGGGACAATTTCAAGCCATAGCGCCGCCATAGGGCCATCACGAGTCCCACCAGAAAGAGCGCGCCCATCGTGTCGAGCACGATCTCGTAGCCGAGGAAGAACGATCCGAACCAGAAGCCGTGCTCTTGGCCGAGAAGCTTCTGGAAGATGTCGTACTCGATGGCGATGATGACCGTGCCGATAAAGAGCACGATAAAGCCCCACATGACGAGAAAGTGCATCACGCCGGCACGGAGATGGCGCTTTGCGATGCTCTGGTTGAGCGCGAGATCAAGCAGTCGCCGCCCGGCGCCTGCCAGCGCCGCGCGCCACGATGCCTCACTCGGCTTGCCGCGGCGAATGCGGTCGATGTGCCGCCAGACCCCGTAGAGAAAGATCAAGGTGGTAACGAGCCCGAGGATGACAAAGATCGTCTCGCCGAGCGGGGAGATGTTCCAGAAGACTTCGCGGGTGACTGCCTCGTTCATGTCGCCTCCCTGGCTGTCATCGATGGCGTCTGCTTGGGCCACCGAGGGTGCTGGGTCGCGTGGTGCGTCCCGATCGATGGGGGGACAAAAGGCGACCGCTGGATTCTAAAATTGGCGGCAGTGTAGGCTCGAGTGCGAGCGGGTGTCAACCCGACGGAGCCGAGTTGACACCTTCCTAAGGATCGGCCTAATCTATTTTGGGGATATGACTCGAGCCGCGGTCGATGCGACACGCATCCGGAAAATCTACGACCAGCTCGCACCGAGCTATGATCGCCGTGAGGCGCTTGTAGAGTGGGCTCTGATTCGTCGCCAGCGTCGGCGCTTGCTTAGTTGGGCGGGGGGCGAGACGCTTGAAGTCGGGATCGGCACCGGGCGAAGCCTGCCCCATTATCCTGCGGACTGTCGGATTACCGGCATCGACCTCTCAGAGGCGATGCTACGGGGCGCGCACGAGCGATCCTTGAAGCTCGGCCGCGAGGTGGATCTGTGGCAGATGGATGCCCATGAGACCGACTTTGCCGACGGACGATTCGACACGGTCGTGAGCAACCTGACCGTGTGCACGTTCATCGACCCTATCCAGGCGCTAGCGGAGATGGGGCGGGTGACCAAGCCGCAGGGTCGCATCCTCCTCCTGGAGCACGGGCGAAGCCGCCACCGCGGCGTGTCCTGGGTGTTGGATCGCCTCGAGGCCGCGTCGGTCGATCGCCACGGGTGTCATCCCAATCGAAACGTCATCGCGCTGGCCCAGGCGGCCGGCTTGATCGTGCTCCGCGCGGACCGTCACCTGTCTGGGCTGATCCAAATAGTCCGCGCCCGCCCGCCGGAGCCGATGCACGCCCTTCGCTGAGGCCACATCGTGGCTTTCTGGGGCCCATCAGAAGCGTTGGGACGGCCACCGGACAGGCCGTTACGAGCAACGCTGAAATCATCCCGTTGTATCCAGTCTCACCTAGAAGCGGGGACCAAGGTTGACAAAGACCTTGGGAGCGTCCGTGTCGAAGCGGTAGGCCAGGCCTGCTCTGAGCGTGGCGTCGACCAAGCCGTAGCCGAGCGATATGTCCAGTCGGAACTCCGCGCCGGCGCTCAGCGTCGCCTCAGCTGGATTGAGTTCGTCGCCGGCGGTGCCGATGTCGACGAACAGGCTGCTGGCGAGCGTGTCGAGGAAGACCGGCCAGGGCGTCGCTCCGCAGCAGGCCCACTGGAGTCGCCAAACCGGAACGCGATAGTCGAAGCTGGCCCGCGCCAACTGGTGGCCGACCGCGACGCCGCGAGGGGCGCCCCGCAGGGGATAAGGCCCGCGAGCGCCTCCGAGACGGAACTGGTCCGTGTCGCTCCAAGCGGCTTGGACGTCGACGCTCAGCCGATGCGCCCCCGCCTCGCTCGACAGCGGCAGACGGAGATCTTCCTGCCAGCGCAGCTCCAGGCGATAACTGGGGGACTGCGGCGTGCCGATGAGCGTCCCTTCGACACGCACCCGCGAGGTCCGCTCGAAGCGGCCAATGCCGCCGATGTCGCTAAGTCGGCCCTCCAAGAAGAACCGATTGTCGTCCGCCGTGTGGCGCCAGCCCAATGTCAGCGACCGGGTGCGACCCAGCTCGATCTGCAGGGGAAACCGCAATCGGACCGACTCTGTAGAGCCGGTCGGTCCGCCACGGAATCGGACGTTCAAGGCCGGGCGGATGCGTTCGTTGGTGTATTCGAAAGCGTAACGCAAATCGAGCGGCGAGATCCCGAGACCCAGGGACAGGCTGTACGCATGCTGGCCAAGGGGATCGGCATTGCGGGTCTGAATGCCGACCTGATTTGGCGTCACGAGCGGCATCCAGTAACTCGGTATCAGATCGGTCCCGGGCCGGTACGGGGTGGTCGTGACATCTTCGTTGACGATGGAACGGCGGTTGTCCGCCTCCGTTTCTTGCCCCCCATTGCTCGAGGAATCAATTCGAGTCCAGTTCGAGGGGTCATACGGCGATGTCCGGATCGTGAATCCGGCGGTGCCGTAGCCGACGTACGCCAGTTGAGTCCCCGTCGGCGACACCGATGGGTCGAAGGCGCCCGCCGGGGCTTGCGTCACTCGGAACGTCGCGTCGGTGTCAAGGTTGCGCGCGAAGACTTGGGGGATGCCTGCGCGGTCGTCGGCGTAAAGCAGCCAGCGGCCGTCGGGCGAGAAGGCCGGATCGCGGGCCTCGGATGGCCCGGAGACGAGCGTCGTCATGCGCTGTCCCCAGCGATCGAGCATGACGAGATCGGTTCCCGTCGATCGCCGCCAGATGCTGAGGGCGAACCGCTCGCCGTCTGGCGCCACGTCCATGCTCAGCACGCGCGTGCTCGCGTCGAACGTGCGCAGGATTTGACGAACGGTGTCTTGGACCTCGCCTTCCGCGTTCCGGATCAGCTCGAGGACCATAAGCGACTGGCCCAAGTCGGGCTCGCTCCGCGTCACGAGGAAGCGGTTCGGATCGTTGGGAAAGGCCGCGACGGCCTCGATCCGCTCGTCGGTGGTGAGACGGCGTTCCATCTCCGAGTTGAGCCGATACTCGAACAGATCCATGACGTGCCGTCCGTTCGGGCCAAGGTGCGCCTTCGGATAGACGAGGGTGGTCGTCTGGGTCGGCCCGCTCTGGATTCGGCTCCACGCAGGCGGACCGATTTGGCCGTCGATCAGCGCTTGGTCGGTCGTGCCGTCGGCCGTTGCGAGCCGGAGACCAACCCGGCGCTCGGCATGCTCGTGCCGATAAGCCAGCGCCGTGCCGTCTGGCGCCCATGCCGGATCCAGGCTGCGCCCGGATGGGCTGATCCGTTCAGCGGCCGGTCCGGCGCTGTCACGTTGGCGCGCGGCCTCCACGAGTTCTTGATAGTATCCCTCGGAGGATAGGCCCGCTGTGACAAACAATGGATCCGCGATCAGCGGGATCAACGGACGCTCGGCGTATAGCTCACTCAGCCGCTGATGGATCGGGTCTTGACGCTCTTGTGGAATTTGTTGAAGCCAAGCGGCACCGAGCGCGCCGGCCGCAGTTCCAACGGGCAGGCCGTCGGCTCCCGTATGCGGAGCACTCAGGCCCGCAAGCGTCGGCCAAGTGCCCGCGTGGCGCCAGGCGCGAACGGCCATGTCGGGCATGGCGGTGTCGACGTTGTCGCCGTTGGCGAGCGCCAATCCCTCTCTCAGATAGAGCGGTTTCACGACACCGGGCGCGGCAATGGAGCCGACGACAGCCCGGAGGTCTTCGGAAAACCCGCCGACGCGCGTCTGATCGACGAGTTGGCCGTAGGCCTTGAAGACTTGATCCACAAGCCCAGACCCGTGCAGCGTCGTCCAGTCGTCCGTGCTCCGTGGTACGGGATGGTCGAGATAGATGACGGGTTGGGGAAGGACCTCGATGCGCGAACGAGGTCGGTCACGTCGATCGGACAGCACAATCGTCGGCGTCGTCGGCGGTGTGGCGCCCAGACGTTGTTGCCAGCGCTTGTGTGCCCGTGAGGCTGCAGCAGCCGCAATCCGAGCTGCTTCGGCCAAATCCGGCGTGTAGAGCACCCGCGCGTGTTCGGCATTCAGCTCTTGCCAATCGAGGCGAGGATTGGGGGCCCATGGCTTCTCCTCGCTGCCGATCGCCACCCCGGACAGGGCCACCACCAACAGAATGGCCAAGATCAAGAACCGACGTTGTGGATTCATGTCTAGGGCAGAACTCCGGTCTCGATCGAGAGGTTGGGCTCACCTTCACGGTTGATCCCGACGGTCACGCGGGTCTGCAGCTCCGGCCAGAACAGCGACACGCCCCAGCCAAACAGGGCCCCTTCGGCGACGGGCTGGTCGAGGAGCCAACCGCCCTCAAAGTAGACCGATCCCAACAGACGCATGTTCACGGGCAATGATCCCGCGCCCGCCCCGAAGATGCGGGCCAGATCAATGCGGAACAGCGACGAGGTAAACAGCCGATGCTGTTGCTTCACCGACGCAAGGACGTAGCGCTCCGAGCGGATGCTCTCGCCATAGCTACGAAGGTCGAGGTCGAATTCGAGGCCCGGCAAGTCGACGGGATTGTCCAGGCTGCCCATCTCGAACCGGAGCTGGGTCTGTCCAGCGAACAGCCGTGTCCGGCTGTGGAACGTGCTGAAGGACTGCTCAGGCGAGCCGAGCGGCTGACCCGTCAGGTATTGGCCGCGCGTCTCCAGCCGGAATCCCAGCGGCAGCGGCCACTGTAGCGTGCTGTCAAGGTTGAGATACCGGACGCTGGAAGGATCGGCTTCCCCTTTCTCCAACGGCCAAAGCTCTCCCACGAAGCCCGTTCCCTTCAGCGTGCTTTGCTCGATCACTTGAGCAACCAGGCCCGTCTCCTCGCCGCCGAGCCAGCGATAGAGGGCAATCAAGTCCGCTCCAACGTGAATGCCGGATTCGCCCTCTCGGCCGCGAACGCGGCTGTCTGGCCAGTCGCCGTAGGACAGCGATGCCACCTCTCGATAGGACAGCCCGGTCGTATAGCGGACTTTTCGGCTGTTGAGGCCATAGGCCCCGCCCACGGTCGTCGTCCAGTTGCTGAACCCGAGATCGATGTTGAATCCCAAGAGGAGCCCATCCCGCCCGCTGCTGATGATCACGGGCCGGAGGCTGGGCGTGATGGCCGGCTCGGCGTCGCCTGCCTGGGCCCAGCCGGGGGCACTGGCACCGAAGGCAACGGCAAGCGAGAGCGCGATCGTTGCCAGGCGCTTGGAAATAGCGCTAGTCATGGGCCGAGGGCGTTGCTTCCAGCTCTTCCATGGCCTGTTCCCAGTCGCCAAAGACGGCATCTCGCTGGGATCGAACTTGCTCATATTGTGTGCTCAGTTCGCGGATGCGCGCCTGATCGCCCTCATAGCTGGCCGCTTCCAGGTCGGCTTCGATCTGGGCAAGCTGCTGTTCCAACTCGGCCAGTTGCTCGGTCAGCTCGGCCTCACGCGCCTCCACTTCAGCGCGCCGGCGGCGTGCGTCGCGGCTCTCGCGCTTTGCGGCCTGCTGCGACGTCCGCTCGCTTGACGAGGATCCGGACGACGTCGCGTTTGACGGGGACGACCGGGGCCGCTCTTGGAGGAAGCGGTCATAGCTGTAGGGATGGATGCGGCAGACGCCATCACGGATGTCCCAGATCTGGGTGGCCAGCGCCCGAATGAGATAGCGATCGTGGGAGACGAAGAGGATTGTTCCCTCGTAATGCTGAAGCGCGTCCTGAAGCGCCTCCCGAGAGGAGATGTCGAGGTGGTTGGTCGGTTCGTCCAAGAGCAGTGCGTTCCCCTCCAGTTGTGCCAATCGGGCCAGCGCCACGCGGCTGCGCTCCCCGCCCGAGAGCTGGTCCAGCCGCTTGAAGACCTCGTCGTCGGAGAAGAGGAATTTGCCGAGAAAGTCGCGCGCCTCGCTGATCCGTTGGCGCTTGCCGGCCATGAGGGCGTCGAGGACGGTATGGTCGCTACTGAGCTGGTCCCAATGGCTCTGGCGGAAGTGTGCCACGTCGACGTTGTTACCCCATTCGAAGTGGCCCGCTAGCGGGTCCAATTCGCCCGCGAGGACGCGCAGGAGCGTCGTCTTGCCGCAGCCGTTGGGGCCGATGATCGCCACCCGTTCGCCCTGCCAGACCGTTGTCTCGGGCACGTGGGCCAGCTCGGTGTCGGCGTCCGAGGCGTCCTGAGCGGGGAAACCCACGGTCAAGCCGGGCGTCTTGAGCACCTCGCGTCCGCTGAGCCGGCTGAGCGGAAGCCGTATGCTGAGCGTCTTTTGCGTCTTGGGCGGCTCAATCCGCTCCAGCTTGTCCAGCATCTTCCGTTTGGATTTGGCTTGGTTCTCCAGCGTGCGGCCGCTCGCAAAGTTGCGGCGGATGAACTCTTCCGTCTTCTGGATGAACTCCTGTTGCTCCTCGTAGAGCTTTTGTTGGCGCTCTATGCGTTCCTGTTTGAGCTGACGGAACTTCGTGTAGTTGCCCGGATATTCGCGAAGTTGCCCGAATTCGAGTTCCCAGATCTTGGTCGCCAACGCGTCGATGGCGTAGCGGTCGTGAGACGCCAGAATGAAGCCGCCCTCCCAGCGAGAGAGATAGTCTTCCAGCCAGCTGAGGGCGTCCATGTCGAGGTGGTTGGTCGGCTCATCCAACAGCAACAGATCGGGCCCACTGAGCAACAGCTTCGCCATCGCCGCCCGGGCTTTCTGACCGCCGCTCAGCTGGGCGATCGGCCTATCAAAATCCTCGCGTGCGAAGCCGAGGCCCGCCAGCACCTCGCGAACCTCGCTCTCGTAGGAATAACCGCCCGCGTTCTGATATCGCTCCATCACCTCGTCGTAGCGATTCAACAGCTCGGCGTCGTCCGGATCCGCCGCCATTTGGGCTTCGAGGGAGCTCAGTTCCTCGCCCATGGCTTGGAGTTCGGCGTTGGCGTCGAGCATCGCTTGATAGAGCGAGGCCCCTTCGTCCAGGTGGGGTTCTTGGGAGAGGTAGCCGAACTTGCAGGATCGGGCTCGATGCACGTAGCCCTCGGGGACCTCCTCCTGGCCGACCAGGATCTTGAGCAGCGTTGACTTCCCGCAGCCATTCGGGCCGATCAGGGCGATGCGGTCGCCCCGGCTGACTTGCAGCGAGACGTTCTCCAGAATGAGGTCGGGCCCGTAGCGCTTGGTGACGTTCTCCAGCGTGATCAGTGACATGCCAATTCCTCGCGCGCTTTAGCTTGGTCTGTCAGCCAAGAGAGTGTAGAGGATGCGCATGGAGGCGACAATCGCGCGGCATCCCCGAGGGGACGTCTGACGTCACGCGAACGGCGGATGCGCTGTCTTGTCGCGCCCATGGCCCCGGCCTATACTGATTCCGTATGACCATCCGAACGATTCGCGCACGGGAAATTCTCGACTCTCGAGGCACCCCGACGATCGAAAGCGACGTCGCGTTGGACGACGGATCCGTCGGTCGCGCTGCTGTGCCGTCCGGGGCCTCCACGGGCAAGTTTGAGGCCTTGGAACTGCGAGATGGCGACCCGTCGCGCCATCACGGCAAGGGCGTCCAGACCGCAGTTCGCAACGTCAACGAGACCATCGCCCCCGAACTGCAGGGCATGGACGCGACCGATCAGACGGCCGTCGACCGGGCGATGATCGATCTCGATGGGACGGATAACAAAGATCGACTCGGCGCGAACGCGATTCTGAGTGTCTCGCTCGCGGCCGTCCGTGCCGCCGCTCAATCTCAAAATGTCCCGCTCTATCAGCATATTCAACAGCTTTCGGGAGAAACAACGACGACGTTGCCCATCCCGATGATGAACGTCCTGAACGGCGGCGAGCACGCCGACAACGCGCTTGAGGTCCAGGAGTTCATGATTATGCCCGTCGGCGCCTCGTCCCTAACCGAGGCCGTCCGCTTGGGCGCGGAGATCTTCCAGTCGCTCAAGAAGATCCTCAGCAGCCGGAACCTGAGCACCGCCGTCGGCGACGAGGGTGGCTTTGCGCCCCGCCTGGCCTCCAACGAAGAGGGGCTCAGCGTGCTCATGGAAGCCATCAACGCGGCTGGATACGCGCCTGGCGACGACGTGGCCCTGGCGTTGGACGCCGCAGCCAGCGAGTTTTTCGACGACCAAAAGCACACTTATCACTTTGAAGGACGCGACGTGGACGTCGAAGCCATGGCCGAGGTCTACCGAGGATGGCTCGAGAATTATCCGCTGATATCGCTGGAGGACGGCCTCGATCAAGACGATTGGGCGAGTTGGACGACGCTGACGGAACAGCTCGGCAGCCGACTCCAACTCGTCGGCGACGACCTCTTCGTGACGAATCCGACGCGCCTACAGCGAGGCATCGACGAGGGCGTTGCCAACTCGATTTTGGTCAAGGTCAACCAGATCGGCACGCTCGCCGAGACGCTGGAGACGATTGGAATGGCCAAACGGGCCGGCTACGCGACGGTCATTTCACACCGCTCGGGCGAGACGGAAGACACGTTTATCGCGGACTTGGCCGTCGGCACCGCCAGTGGCCAGATCAAGACGGGGTCGCTCTCGCGCAGCGAACGGACGGCGAAATACAATCAGCTGATCCGACTCGAGGGCAAGCACGGGCTCGAGCTTGCCCAGCGTCCGTAGCCCATGTCGAGGCGCCAACGTCGACTGCGGCTCGTGGCGTTGTCGATTGCGATATTGGGGTTGGGCGTGTTCTTCGGGTTGCGCGAGCACTCCATCGCCCAGATCCACCGCGAGATCGACGCCGTGCGCGAGCAACGGGCCCAGGTCGAAGCGAGGATCGACGCGCTCCAAACGCGGCTCGAACGCCGCGACAATCTCAATTACATCGAATACTTGGCGCGTAAGAAGCTCGGCTTGATCCGGCCGGACGAGAAGAAGTACTTTCAGATGACGGACCCTAAGCGATCTGACCCCGATGGAGATTAATCGATCATGAGCTTTGTTCATCTGCACGTGCACTCCGGATACAGCCTGCTGGACGCGACGTGCCGCATTCCCCAGCTCGTGGCCCGCGCGGCGGAGCTGGAGATGCCGGCGCTGGCCTTGACCGACCACGGCCTGATGTGCGGCGTTGTCGAATTCGTTCAGACTGCCCAAGAAGAGGGCATCAAGCCGATCATCGGCTGCGAGCTCTACGTCGCCCCCAAAAGCCGTACGGAGACGAATCAGTCCGAGAAATACTATCATCTGACCGCGCTGGCCCGGAATGAACGAGGCTATCAGAACCTGATGAAGCTATCGAGCCTCGGGTATCTGGAGGGCTTCTACTATCGGCCGCGCGTGGACAAGGACCTGCTGCGCCAATACGGCGACGGGCTGATGCTGTTGTCCGGGTGCCTCCAGGGCGAGGTTCCCAAGCTCGTCCTGAATGACGACATGGAGGGCGCGGCGCAGGTCCTTCAGCAATACCAGGCGTTTGTGGGCCCGGACAACGTCTACGTGGAACTCCAGGACCACGGCATCGACGAGCAACAGACGATCCGCCCCAAGCTGATCGAGTTGGCCCGCTCGCTCGACCTGCCGCTCGTCGCCTCCAACGACGTCCACTTCCTTCACCCGGAGGATCATCCCGCGCATGAGGTCTTCATCAACGTCGCCTCCAACAAGTCGAAGGAGAAGCGGTCCTACCCCGACGAGCTCTATCTCAAGTCGCCCGAGCAGATGCGCGAGCTGTTCGCGGACGTGCCCGAGGCCGTCGCCAACACCGTGGAGATCGCCGAGCGCTGCAACGTCGAGCTCGATCTGACCCAGACGCATCTGCCTGAGTTTGAGGTGCCGGAATCCGAGGACAGCGCGGGGAGCTATCTGGAGACGCTGGCTTGGAAGGGCGTCCGTGAGCGCTATGACGAGGTCACCGCTGAGGTCGAAGAACGCCTGCGGCACGAAATCGACGTCATCTGTGACATGGGCTATGCCGCCTACTTCCTCATCGTCCAGGACTTTATTCGGTTCGCCAAATCGAAGGACATTCCCGTCGGTCCGGGGCGAGGATCCTCGGCGGGCAGCCTGGTCTGCTATGCCCTCGGGATCACCAACGTCGACCCGCTCAAATACGGCCTGATCTTTGAGCGTTTCCTCAATCCCGATCGCATTCAGCTTCCCGACATCGACATCGACTTCTGCGTGCGGCGCCGCGACGAGGTCATGGACTACGTCGAGCAGAAGTACGGCGCGGACCACGTTGCCCAGATCATCACCTTCGACACGATGGCCGCGCGCAGCGCCGTGCGCGACGTGGCGCGCGTGATGGGATTTTCCTTCAACGACGCCGACCGGATCGCCAAACAGATCCCCTTCGGAACGAAGCTCCAGGACGCCATCGACAACTCCCAAGAGCTGCAGACGATGCGCGACGAGGAGCCGGATGTCGCGAGGCTGTTGGAGGTGGCGCCCAAGCTCGAAGGCATGATCCGCAACCCCTCGACGCATGCGGCGGGCGTCGTCATCGCCCCCGACGAGATCACCGAATACGCGCCGCTGATGAAGCTCTCCGACGGCGCCGTCGTCACGCAGTACGAGATGAATGCGCTCGAGGATATCGGCATGCTCAAGATGGACTTCCTCGGGTTGCGCAACCTGACGGTTCTGGACGACACCCTCCGATCGATCCGACGCATGGGGGAAGCGCCGCCGGACCTGGACGGGCTTCCGCTCGACGACGAGGCGACCTACGGGATGCTCCAGCGCGGCCAGACGGCCGGCGTGTTCCAGCTTGAGGGCTCCGGCATTCGCGAGATGCTCGTGCGGCTGGAGCCGGAGCAGTTCGAGGACCTCATTGCGGTGCTCGCGCTCTATCGGCCCGGTCCGCTGGAGAGCGGCATGGCGGAGAGCTACATCGAACGCAAGCATGGCCGGGAAGAAGTCGACTATCCGCACGAGAAACTCCAAGACGTGCTCGCGGACTCCTACGGCCTGCCCATCTATCAGGATCAGCTCTTGCGCATGGCCCGCGTCATGGCGGGGTTTTCCTATGCCGAGGCCGACACCCTCCGCAAGGCCATCGGCAAGAAGAAGAAGAAGCTGATGGCCCAGATGCGGGCCAAGTTCATCGACGGCTGCGTCGACAACGGGGTGGAGCAGGAGACGGCGGAGAAGCTGTTCGAGGACATCGAAAAGTTCGCCCGCTATGGCTTCGTCAAAGCCCACTCGACCGCCTACGCGCTCATCTCGTACTGGACCGGCTATTTGAAGGCCCACTATCCCACGCACTACATGGCGGCGCTCATCACCAGCGTCGCGAGCAACGCCGACAAGGTGCGCGAGTACATCAACGCCTGCCGCTCGCTCGGCATCGACGTGCTCGCCCCCGACGTCAACGAAAGCCGCGGCGAGTTCACGCCGGTGGAACGCGAGGACGGCACGGGCGCGATTCGGTTCGGGCTCAATGCGATCAAGAACGTCGGCGAAGGGGCCGTGGAGGCGATCCTCCGGGCTCGCGAGGGCGGCCCGTTTGAGTCGTTCCTCGACGTCTGCCGGCGCGTGGACGCCGGCTCGCTGAGCCGGGATCTCCTGCAGAGCCTCATCAAAGCGGGCGCCTTCGATCAACTCGGCACGCGCAAGGGCCAACGGGAGCAGGTCGACGTCGGCCTCGAAGAGGCCGACCGGGCCCGCAAGGAGCGCCTGAGCGGGCAGAGCTCGCTGTTCGGCGAGGCCGACGCCGAGCCGATCGAGCCGGCCGCATCCGAGGAGCCGCAGAGCACGGACGAGTATGCCCATGAGGACTTGCTCAAGATGGAGCGGGAGCTGCTCGGGCTCTACGTCAGCGGCCATCCGCTCGACGATCTCGAGCAGCGCCTGGAGCTCTTCCGCTCGCACGCGATCGCGGAGCTCAAGGACGTTGCCGACGAGACCGAGGTCCGATTGGCGGGCCAGATCGAGGAGGTCACCACGAAGACGACGCGCAACGGCCGCGCGATGGCGTTCCTCACGCTGGAGGATCTGACGGGCCAGACCGAGGTCGTCGTCTTTCCCGATCTCTACGAGACGCGTCAGGATCTGTTGGACGAGGATCCCGTCCTGGTGGTCGAGGGGAAGCTGGAGGAGCGCAACGGCCGTCGGAACGTCATCGCCAACGACCTTCGGGCGTTCGAGAAGCTGGAGTCCTCCAGCGTGCTCAACGTGCGCTTGGACGCGGACAAGGTCGACGAAGCCCGACTCAGGGAACTCAAATCGGTGTTGACGCAACACCCGGGGGCGACGCCGATCGTTCTGTACGTGATGGCGAACGGCGGCTACCGGAGCGTGGCGGCCGGGGAAGGGGTCCGCGTGCAGATCGATCCGGGATTGATCCAAGACGTCGAGGCGTTGCTCGGGTCGGGCACCGTCAAATTGGCCCCGCGGGGCACGCGCCGACGGGATGCCGTTGGCGCATCGTGACCACGACGGCCAAGATCACAGCAAAGAAGGGGATACAAGCGTGAACGAACAGCCCGCATGGCGACGCGCGCTCACCTGGATTTATCCCGGCATGCAGGTCAAGCGCTGGGCATTGCTCATCGGCATCTCCGGCGTCATCATTGTGATCGGCCTTGTCGGGCTGATCGGCCGGGGGAACCTCCGCGTGCTCTACGCGCTGTTTGAGGGCGCGCCCCTCGGCGCCTACGCGGCTCTGGTCGTCGGGCTCATGGGGCTCGGCATCGCGGGTGTGAGCATTGGGGTGCGCGGCCTCGTCCACTCCATCATCCGCGGCGTCTCACCGGAATACGAGGGCCGCACCTCGGAGGTGATTTATCACCAACGACGGCTGAGCCGCGGGCCGAACGTCGTGGCGATCGGCGGCGGCACGGGGTTGTCGACGCTCCTGCGCGGCCTCAAGCACTGGACGTCCAACATCACCGCCGTCGTGACCGTGATGGACAGTGGCGGCAGCTCCGGCCGGCTCCGCGAAGAACTGAACATGCTCCCGCCCGGCGATATTCGCAATTGTCTCGTCTCCTTGGCCGAGGACGAGTCGCAGATGGGCCAGCTCTTCGGGCATCGCTTTCGCGAGGGCTCGGTCAAAGGCCACTCCTTGGGCAACCTCGTCTTGGCCGGGCTCCACGAGATGACCGGATCGTTCGACCGCTCCATCGCCGAGCTGAGCGGGCTGTTGAACATTCGGGGCCGCGTCCTGCCCGCGACGTTGGAAAACGTCCATCTCCTGGCCCACCTCGAGGACGGCGCGCGCCTGGAGGGCGAAGAGCACATCGGCGAGTGCAAAGCCCGCATCGCCCAGCTCGAGCTGTCGGAGCCCGTCGTCGAACCGTATCCGGAGGTCCTGCAGGCCATTCGTGAAGCAGACGTCGTGGTTTTTGGTCCCGGCAGCCTGTATACGAGCATCCTGCCGAACCTGCTCGTGGATCGCGTGGCCGAGGAGATCGAACGCGCGCGGGCGGTCAAGATCTACGTCGCCAACCTGATGACCCAGCCGGGCGAGACCGAAGGGTTCTCCTTGCAGGATCACTTGGATGCGCTCGGCGGCCACATCAACGTCGGCGCCATTGACTACGCCATCGTCAACGACGAGCCCATTCCCGAGGACCTGCGCCAACGGTATCGCGACGACGGCGCGGAGCCGGTTGAGTTGGACACCCCAGAGGCCAACGCGTACGGGCTCGACCTGGTCAAAGCCGATCTGCTTGACGTCGTCAAGCTGGACGATA
Organism: Bipolaricaulia bacterium; assembly: GCA_042219045.1. GTDB lineage: Bacteria > Bipolaricaulota > Bipolaricaulia > RBG-16-55-9 > RBG-16-55-9 > CAZMNF01. The sequence goes on from JBDGQO010000065.1 coordinate 19,147, forward strand.
AACCGACGATTAAGCACGATGCTGAGCGTTTGACGGAGACGATCGCCCAGGTGACGCGCCGCGCGCTCGCGGAGCGCCTCAAGCGCTTCTGACCGCGACTTGAGCGAGGCCCGAACGGAGGAGGGCCCACGGGAGGCGTCGCCGGCTCAGTCGTGCCATTCGGAGATGTGAGAGGAGGACCGATTCATGGCGGAATTGCCGCGATACCGCTTGATGATCCCCGGGCCCGTCGAGGTCGACCCCGAACTGATGGCGGAAACGGCCCGCCCGATGGTGGCCCATTATGGGGCCGAGTGGACGGCGTACCACAACGAGACGATCGACGATCTCAAGCGGGTCGTCCAGACCGACCACGGGCGTGTCTTTCCCATCGTTGGCCCAGGGTCGTCGGGCCTTGAGGCCGCCATTGGCAACACGATCGGCGACGGCAAGGAGATCCTCGTCGCCGTCAACGGCTTCTTCGGGGAACGGATCCGCCAGATCGCCACGAGCTACACGGGCGAGGCGCGCGTCCATCGAGTGACCGCGCCCATCGGGCAGCCGATCGATCCCGAGGACGTCGAGGCAACGCTTAGAGCGAATCCCGACGTGGCGGCCGTCGCGGTTGTCCATTGCGAGACGTCCTGCGGTCTGCTCAACCCGCTGAGGGAGATCGCATCCGTCGCCCGCGAACACGACGCGCTCGTGATCGTCGACGCGATTACGTCCCTGGGTGGGGCGGAGCTGCGCTTTGACGATTGGGACCTCGACGTCGTCGTCGCGTCCACGCAGAAGGCGCTCGGCTTGCCGCCAGGGCTTGCGCCGACGGCGGTCAGCGAACGCGCCTGGTCGGTGATCCAGGACACGGACGTGCCGGGCTGGTATCTGGATCTGACGACGTGGCAGACCTACATTGAGGCCTGGGCGTCCTGGCACCCCCATCCGGTGACGATGCCGCCGGGCTTGGTCCGGGGAGCCCACGCGGCGCTGGAACGCTTGCTCGAGGAGGGCATCCACAACGTCTGGGCCCGACATCGACGCGCCGCAGCCATCATGCAGGCTGGTTTAGCCAACCTGGGGTTTGAACTCGTTCCGCCCTGCGCCTATGCCGCGCCCACCGTGACGGCGGCCTATCTGCCCAGCGGCGTCAATTCCTCGGACCTGGTGGATGGCCTCAAGCGGCATCACCAGTTGCAGATTTCGGGCGCGATCGGCGACCTGAACGCCGTCCGGATCGGCCACATGGCCTCGTCCACGCGACCGTCGGTGCTGGTGGACGCGCTGTTGTGCATCGAAGACGTGCTCCGCACGCTCGGCCTCGATATCGAGTCGGGCCAAGCGCTCGCTGGATTGGATCTGAGTCGCGAGCTTTGAGGGGGGCTGACCGGTCTGATACCATATGAGCGCACCTCGGAGGGATGACCGAATTGGCAAGGAGCCGGTCTCGAAAACCGGTAAGGCCGCAAGGCCCTCGGGGTTCGAGTCCCCGTCCCTCCGCCACAGTCGCCAACGCGTGGTGGACTCAAGATAGCGAAAATCCCGTCGGCTGGAGCCGACGGGATTTTCGACTGTTGGGTTTTTCCCAGAGATGTGGTAGAGACGCTGCCGTCGGATCAGACGGCCGAGGTCATCTGCACTTCCTCTTCCGTGCTCAGATAGTCGAAGTGCTCCAGGCGGTTGCGCAGCTTGCTGTGAGCCAGCTTGTCCAGCGCTTCCTTCTCGATCTGGCGAATGCGCTCGCGGCTCAGGTCGAACTGCTCGCCGACTTTCTCCAGCGTCATCGGCTGCTGACCGTCGATCAGACCGAAACGCAGCTCGAGGATGCTCCGCTCGCGCTCGCTCAGGTCCGCCAAGGCGTCGTAGAGCTCCTCGACGGAGAGCTCGTCGAGCGCCTCGCGCAGCGCGGAGCGGTCGTCGGAGCCGACGAAGTCGCCCAGCGTGCTGTCCTCCTCGTCGCCGACCGGTTCCTCGAACGAACGCGTGTAGGGCGTGATCTTCTTCGCGCGCTCGATCTCCTCGATCGGCATGTTGAGCTCTTCGGCGAGGTGCTCATTCGGTGGGGGGACGCCGTGGAGCTGGACGTGTTCCGCTTCGACCTTGTGGATCTTGCGCATCAGTTCGAGCATGTGGGTGGGAATCCGGATGGTGCGGGCTTTGTCGGCGATCGCTCGCGTGATGGCTTGTCGAATCCACCACGTCGCGTAGGTGCTGAATTTGTAGCCTCGGGTGTAGTCGAACTTTTCGATCGCCTTCATCAGTCCGATGTTGCCCTCTTGGATGAGATCAAGCAGCGGAAGCCCGCTGCCTTTATGGCGTTTGGCGATGGAAACGACGAGTCGAAGGTTGGCCAGCGCCAGCTGCTGGCGGCAACTGTCGTCGCCGCGCGCGACGCCTTTGGCCAGTTCAACCTCCTGTTCCCGGTTCAGCAAAGGGACCCGGCCGATCTCCTGCAAGTAGAGCTTGACCAGGTCTTCAGACGCATTCCTTTCCATCTCCTCCTCTTCCCCGTTACGCTCGCTCTGATCCGAGAAGATCATGTCGGTCTCGGATCGCTCCTCCTCGTCCGAATCGGGTCGGCCGTTCAACAACGCGGTCGTCTCTTGCATGTTCACTGTCGATCGGTGCTCCTCTGCTTGGGTTAATGATTTCGTGATAGTGGAAAAGGCTTCAGAGACCCCTCACCGCCCTCTCGGATCGGAGCCTCGCACTTTTCGCGCGAAGTCTGCTGGGCCGGTAGGCCCGGACAGTGTTGGGAGTATAGCGGCATCACGCACAATTGTCAATAGGGGCGCCGAAGAATACACTAACATTATGCGAACGAAACTGGCACGTTGGCGCCATCGAGTCCAGGGACGCACCTCGCTCTTCCAGTTCTACGCGACCATACACGCCAACACGTGCGAGGACTGTCTCGCACGTCACGGGCATATCTTCGCCTCGTCCGAAAAGACGCCCGATCTGCCCATCCACGAGGGCTGTCGCTGCGAGCTGCTCGAGTTTCCCCTGAGTGAGTTGGGCCACTTCCGAACCAAGGGCAAGACGATGCAGGCCAAGGCCGAGCGGGAGCGCCATCGCCGCCGGTTGATGGCCTCGCTGACCGAGGCGCTGGAGAGGGGAGACCCCGATGAAGACATCCTCCAACGGGCCGTCCAAGCCTTGTCCATTGAAGTCTATCTGCCCGAGATCGAGTCGTTCTGCCATACTCATCATCGGCGCTTGAAAGCCAATCCCGAGCTGTCGCGCGAGCTCCGCGATCGCTTTCTCAAGGCCTACCGCTATAAGTACCAGGACGACCGTTACCGCATGATGCCGGAGCGCCTGAAGGCTGAGCGGACCGACTACGGCTTGGCGACGATTAGAGCGCTCTTCGCCGAACACCTCGCCGAGGATTCCTCCTAGCCACCGACGATGCTGTCGCGATCGGATGCCCGATGGACCTTGATCGTGTCCGTGTTGGCCCTGGCCCTCATGGGTTGGGGATTGCTCACGCGCGGGCCGCTCCCTCAAGCCCCGTTCGAGGCCTCACAGCCGACGGTCCAGACCGTGGACATCAATCGAGCAGGCGTGCCGCGCCTCGAAGCCCTGCCCGGGATCGGCCCGACGCTCGCCGAGCGCATCGTCCGGGCGCGGCTGCTCGCTGGGCCATACCGCGATGTCGACAAGTTGGCACGCGTCCGGGGCATTGGACCTGAGACGCTGCAAAAGCTCCGTTCTCGGCTGACAGCCTGCGGCGCGCTCGGGTGCCGATAAGCCCTTTTGCCCCGCTCACAGCCCCGTGCTATACTAGCTGACCCGACGAGGCATGCGGCCGTGCGCGGCTGATTAGGCACGACACCATCAGGAGGGATGATTGACGTGGGGGACATCCGGACGCTTTGCTTTGTGGGTCACTCCGGCGCCGGGAAGACAGCGCTGACGGAAGCGCTGCTCACCTCGCACGGCGCCGGCGGACAACTCGACGCCAGCGCGGAAGCCCAAGAGCGTGGCAGCTCCATTGATCTCAACGTCGCAACCGTTGAAGTCGGCCAGACTCTGCTGAACGTCCTCGATGCGCCGGGTTTCAATGAGTTTATCGAAGAAACCTACAAGGGGCTCCACGTCTCGGAGACGGCGGCGCTGGTGGTCAACGCCGAGCACGGCGTCGAGGTCACCACGGAGGTCGCTTGGGACCTGATCGAGCGCTATGAGAAGCCGGCCGTTGCGTTGGTCAACCGGATGGATACGGAGGTCGCCAACTTCGAGCAGGCGGTCGACGACCTCCAAGAGAGCCTCGACAGCAAGCTGGCGCCCATCCACTGGCCCATCATTCAGGACGGCCAGTTCGTCGGCGACGTCGACCTTGTCCATCAGGAGGCCCGCTACTTCGACGGCAAGAAGGGCGAGATCCCCGAGGAATTGGCCGAGTCCGTCCAGTCGGGCCGAGAGTCCCTGTTGGAGGCGCTGTCCGAGGTCGATGACGAGCTGATGGAGCACTTCCTCGAGGATCAAGACATCCCCAATGACGAGATCGAGGGCGCGCTCAAAACGGCCATTATGCAGCGATCGCTCGTGCCGATCATCCCGACCTCCACCCAGATCCCCGGCTCGCTGAAGCTGCTCACCGAGCTGATCGTCGAGGAGACGCCCGCGTTCCACGAGACCTACGAGCCCGAGGACGACTTCGTCGGTCTCGTCTTCAACGCCCACAGCGACCAGTACATTGGCGCGATGGCGTTTCTGAAGGTCTACGGCGGCAGCCTCAAGGAAGGCCTCAAAATGACCAACGTCCGGACCGGCGCCACGGAAAGCGTCCGGGAGATCCTCCGTGCCAGCGGCGACAAGCCCGTCCACATCAGCGAGGCCCAGCCGGGCGAGATCGCCGTGCTGACCAAGCTGAACGACTTCGAGCTGAACGACACGTTCGCGGCGGGCGAGCGCGAGCCGATGTCGTTGGGCGAGCTGCCCACGCCCGTCTATCCGCGCGCCGTGGAGCCCTTGAGCGAGAGCGATGAGGAGAAGATGAGCGCGGCGCTGCGCCAGCTCGTCCAGACAAAGGCCACGCTGAGCCTTTATCGGGACGACGTCACCCATGAGACGATCCTGTCGGGCATGGGCGATACCCAGCTGAGCGTCTTCGTCCAGCGTCTGCAGAACCGCTATGGAACGGGCATCGAGCTGAAGCAGCCGTTGGTTCCCTACAAGGAGACGATCACGGCCCAGGCCGAGGGCAACTTCCGCCACAAGAAGCAGACCGGCGGCCGCGGCGAGTTCGGCGAAGTGTATCTGCGCATTGAGCCCATGGATCGCGACACGGGCTTTGAGTTCGTCGACGAGATCAAGGGCGGCGTCATTCCCAATCAGTTCATCCCGGCCTGCGAGAAGGGCATCCTCGAAGCGATGGAACAGGGCCAATACGGCTATCCCATGACCGACATCCGGGCGGCCGTCTACTACGGGAGTTATCACTCCGTCGACTCGTCCGAAGGGGCGTTCAAGGTCGCCGCGTCGCAGGCGTTCCAGATTGCCGTGGACAACGACAATCCCGTGTTGCTTGAGCCGGTCATGAAGCTCGACATCCGCGCCCCGTCGGCCTATACGGGCGACATCATGAGCAATCTTTCGGGCAAGCGCGGCCGCGTCCTCGGCATGGAGCCCGATGAGACCGGGACTGAGCACATCCAAGCCGAGGTCCCCCTGGCCGAGATCCAGGACTACGCGCTGGAGCTGAAGTCGATAACGCAAGGCCGAGCGCTCTTCAAGGTGGCGTTTGACCACTACCAGCCGGTCTCCTCGCCCCAGTTGGCCGAGGAGCTGCTCCAGCGCGAGCGGACCGACGGAGGCGGCGAGTAGGCGGGCGATGGCGCGGGCAACGATCAACGTCCAGACCCGACAGGATCAGGAGTTTATCGACATCACGGACCGTGTCGAGAAGGCCATCCGCGAGCTCGGGATGTCCTCGGGCACGTGTCTCATCTACGTTCCCCATACGACGGCCGGGGTGACGATCAATGAAACGGCGGATCCCGCGGTCAAGGATGACATCCTCGGGGTGCTCCAACGCCTGGCGCCTGCGTCCCTGGCCTACGATCACGTCGAGGGCAACGCGCATTCGCACATTCAGGCCAGCCTAATGGGATCCTCCGCCATGATCGCCGTCGAGGGCGGACGGCTCGTCAAAGGCACGTGGCAGGGCGTGCTCTTCGGCGAGTTCGACGGGCCGCGCGATCGCTCGGTCTGGATTCAGCCGTTGGCCGCTCCGGCGTCGGATTAGGCTAGGCTGCGATCCCTCAGGACCGAACGCGCTGCCCGACATCCCGACAGATCCGGGCGATCTCTCGGGCCGCTTCGGGGCGAGCCAGAGCTCGGGCGCGCTCGCTCATCCGCGCGCGCTCGCCCGGATGGTCGGCCAGATGTCGCAGGGACTCAACGGCGCGATCTCGGTCACGCCCGTCATAGCCCACGCCATGGCGCTCGACGAACTCGGCGTTGCCTTCCTCTTGGCCGGGCAGCGTCTGGGTGACGATCATCGGCCGCCCGCTGGCGAGCCCCTCCACGATGCTCTGTGGCCCGCCCTTGGTCAGCACGACGTCCGCGGCATGCATCAGCTCGGGCATGTTGGCGACAAAGCCGTGGACCTGCGTCGGCATCGTCCAGTTGCTTGCCTCCAGCTTGGCCTTGAGCTGTTCGTTCCGCCCGCAGACGACGAGCATTTGCAGATCGATCCCTGCCGCGTCGATGGCCGCCAGGAGCTTGTCCAGCCCGCCGGAGCCCTCACCGCCGCCGACCAGCAGCGCGGTCGAACGCTTCGGGTCGAGGCCCCAGCGCTCGCGCAACTGGGCGGGGGGCGTTTCGACCGTGCCGAACGCGCCCAGAATGGGCAGGCCGGTCTGGGTGACGAGCTCCGGCGGCGCGCCGAATCCGAGCACGGCGTCGTGGGCTTCGTCCGTGGCCACCGTGTAGCGATCGATGCCGGCCTCCACCCAGCTCCGGTGGACCGTCACCAGCTCCGTGACTGTCGCCACAATCGGCAGATCGGGATCGACCTGGTCGCGGGCCTGGACGAGGGCTCGATTGCAGAGCGGATGGGTCGTGACGATCACGTCGGGCTCTCGGTCGGCCAGCAAGCGCTCGAGCTTGGGCACGAGCGGCTTCGTCGACGTGTCGAAGAGCGTCCGATACACGGCCGGCCGGTCCATGACGTGGAATGCCCATCCGTAGAGCTGGGGCAAGTAACGCGACACCGGCCCGTAGAGCCGCGTGACGCGGTCGAATAGCGCCGGATTCTCCAAGTCAAAGACGTCGACGATTTCGGTGACGACGCCCTCGTCGGGGGCGAGATCGTAAAGGGCCCGCTGCACCGCCAGCGACACGCTCCGGTGGCCGCCTCCGGTGTTCGACATCAGGATCAACACGTTCATGGCCATCTCCTCATGCGTTTTCCAAGCGTCCGACCCAGCATTGCTTCGCCCGTCTGAATCACAAGATCCGTGATCGATGAGTCATTTGCTCGCTGCGTTGCATGCGGGATCAGACACGGTCATTGCGATTTCCGCCTGTGCACTTGCATTGTGAGTCGGCCGAGTGACAGATGTCAATTTGCGGCCTCAAGGGTCCCACCGTACCATAGCAAGCGACATGCGAGCTGAGAAGCGTTGCATCCAGTCGTTGTCGGCTTCTCCATGTGCGCGACAGCGCGAATGGCCTCGCCAAGGGGACCGACTTCTGCCTCAGTGAGGGGGCGCATAGCCAGTGAAGAGCGTGGCCGAGTTTCTCATTGCTATCGCCGTGATCATCGGCATGGCCACGGCAATCAGCAGCAGCATCACCCAGCCCGAGACCACACGCAGCGACGTCCAGGCGACGATCGACGATCTGCTCAGCCGGGACGAGGTGACGTTGTCGGCGTTCGTCGACGCTTTGGGTGAGCCGAAGTCCGTCGAGAACACCCCTTGCGCCGGCAACACGTGCATTGAGGCCACCTGGGACATCGGCATCGGGTCGAATCCCTGTTGGAAGCGGCTCGTCGTCACGCTCAACGAGGAAGAGCGAACCATCTTTATGGCCGAGCAGCTCCCCATTGCGGCCGTCGGAAGCAAGGAGGAGGGCGACCTGCGGTGCGTGGCGGTCGACCAATAGGGGACTTGCGCGCGTCCCAGGCAGGGCCTAAGCTTCCTGGAATGCCATGACCGAGCGCTACTACGTCGAAACCGACGGCCAGATCTTTCTCGTTCCACACAACGGCCGCTGGACGCTTCCCAACGGCGCCGACGGGCTCCCGTTCGATATAGAGCCTCACGGGCGCATGGTCGTCCAGGGCGAGGACGTCGTCTACTGCAAGCCCAAGCTCGACGAGCACCCGTACGAATGGCATCACAAAGACGCTGTCCCCGGCATGGACGATACTGAGCCGATCGTCCGTGAAGCCGTCCATTACACATTGCCCCGCGTCGTAGCGGAGGCCGTCATCGCGCGGGATGACTATCTGTTGCTGGTGAAGCCGTCACGCGGCTTCAACGAGGGCTTCTGGACGCTGCCCGGCGGCTTCGTTTCCTATGGGGAGTCGCCTGCCGAATCCGTGGCCCGCGAGGTTTCCGAAGAAGTTGGCGCCTCCTGCCAAATCGGCGAATGTTTAGGGGTCGAGACGTTCATGGGCCAGACGTCGTTCTACACCTGGCACATGTTCTTCTACCGGGCCTACATGGACAGCGACGACTTCCAGCCGCCCGCTGACGAGATTGAGGCCGTCCAATGGTTTCCGCTCGAGGAGGCCGTGGAGGCCCTGCGCGGCGTGATGGAGCGTAAGCTCAGGTCGCTCCTGGATGAAGACCGGCTTTAGGCGGAGCGCTGCTCGTAGGCGTAAGCGGCTTGCAGGATCCTCGGTTCGCCCAGCTGTGGCCCCACGATCTGCATCCCGAACGGCATTCCCTCGACGGTGCCGCCCGGCACGGAGATGCCGCACAGCCCCGCCAGACTGACGGGCGCCAAAAACGCGTCGATGAGATACATCTGCAATGGATCCGCAGTTCGCTCTTCCAGCTTGAACGGCGCCACCGGCGACGTCGGCATCAGCAACACGTCGACGTCAGCAAACGCGGACTGGAAGTCGCGCCGGATCAGCGTGCGCACTTGCTGGGCTTTTCCGTACCACTGGTCGTAGTAGCCGGCCGATAGCGCGTACGTCCCGAGCATGATGCGCCGTTTGACTTCGGGGCCAAAGCCCGCCTGGCGGCTGTCGGCCAACATGGCCTCGAGGGCTCCGTCGCTGGCCCGTTGTCCGTAGCGGACGCCATCGTAGCGGGCCAGGTTGGCGCTCGCTTCCGCTGCCGAAATGAGATAATAGGCCGGCAGCGCATGCTCGGCGTGCGGCAGCTCGACGTCGGCGACCTGGGCGCCCTGGGCTTCAAAGGATCGGATCCACTCGTCGACCCGGGACTGGCCCACGGCGTCCAACTGCGCCACGAACGACCGGACCACGCCGACCCGAAGTCCGTCGATATCGGAACTGAGGGCGTCGGTGTAGTCAACGTTGCCGTTGTCGATCGACGTGGCGTCGCGATTGTCGGGCCCGGCTATGATAGACAGCACCTGGGCCACGTCGCGCACCGTATGGGCGATCGGGCCGATCTGATCCAGCGACGAGGCGTAGGCGATCAGCCCATAGCGCGAGACCAGCCCGTAGCTCGGCTTGAGGCCGACGACGCCGCAGAACGACGCGGGGAGCCGGATGGAGCCGCCCGTGTCGGTGCCCAGGGCAGCCGGTGCCATGCCGGCGGCCACCGCCGCGGCCGAGCCGCCGGACGAGCCGCCGGGCACGCGCTCGGTGTCGAGGGGGTTGCGGACGGGCCCGAAGGCGGAGTTTTCGTTGGATGAGCCCATGCCGAACTCGTCCAAGTTGGTCTTGCCCAAGAGCGTTGCGCCCGCTTCGCGGAGGCGTTCCACGGCGGTCGCGTCGAAGATCGGTCGGAAGGTCTCCAGAAACCGCGAGCCACACGTGGTGGGAAAGTCTCGCGTCGAAATGAGGTCCTTCACGGCGATGGGAAGCCCGCTCAGCTCACGATCACCCGCTGCCGAGGCCTGAGCAACGAGATCGTCACGATCCGCCAGGCTCAGGTAAGCGTTGATCGTCCCATTCTGCTCCCGGATGGCTTCCTGAAGGTCGTCAACAACCTGCTCGCGTCGAATGTCGTGACGGTGCAGGGAGTCGATCAGCTGATGGAGCGGGCGCTCGTTGAGATCCACGGGATCCTCGCTTCGTCGAGGCTGGCGTCTGGTGCCGGGGGAGGGATTCGAACCCTCACGGGCGGAGCCCACAGATTCCTGAGACCTGCCTGTCTGCCAATTCCAGCACCCCGGCAGGCAGCGCTATTGTAGAAAGGCCCCCACAGGTTGTCAAGAACGGGTCAAGGCCCTATCGTAGGCTCAATGTCCGCGTGAGACCCAGCAATGGCTAACCCTACACTTGAGACGCTTGCCATCGTCAACCCCGTCTCCGGCCGTGGCCGCACCCGGCGACAATGGCCGGCATTGGCCCGCCGATTGGAAGCCAATGGCGTCCCATGTTCGTCTGTGTTCACGGAGGAGCCGGGGCACGCCCGGACGCTGGCCGCGGAGGCCGTCGAGGCCGGCGTGGAGACCGTCGTGGCGGTCGGCGGCGACGGCACGACCCGGGAAGTCGCCCAAGCGCTCCTCGGCGGCAACGTTGCCTTGGGCATATTGCCCACTGGTGGCGGCAATGACTTCTGCAAGGCCGTCGGCGTCCCCCCATGCCTGAATAAGGCCGTCAGGGTCCTCGCCCGCCCTCGTTGCCATCGGGTTGATGTCGGGTGCCTCAACGACACCTACTTTATCAATGGGCTCGGGATCGGCCTGGACGGCTCGGCGTCGCTGCGGTATGCGCACATGCGGCATCTCCGAGGGGAACTGGGCTATCTCTGCAGCGCCGTCCGCGAGGCGCTCGCGTTTCCGGCCTTCGAGGCTGACCTGAGGAGCGAGGACTGGGCGCACCATGGCCCAGCCCTGTCGGTCGGGGCGACCAACGGGCCCTATCATGGAGGCGACTTTCGGGTTGCTCCCCATGCCCGTGCCGACGACGGCGTCCTGGACGTCTACGTCGTGCGGCCGGTCGCCTATCTCACGCGACTGCCCAAGCTGGCCCGCATCCGACGTGGGGCCCATCTGGACATGCCCGAGTTTGAGCTGCGACGTCTGTCGCGTGTGGATATCGATTTGGATGCGCCCGTTCCCGCTCACATGGATGGTGAGCCCTTTACGTTGCCCGCTGGGCGCACACGCGTTGAGATCGTGCCCTCATCGTTGGGCGTGCTGGTGCCGCCCGAGCCCGCCTAAGCGGTCAGACGCCGGGCCCGAGCAACATCACGCCGATCAATAATAACAGCAGAACGACCCAGACAAGAATCGCCCGTCTGCTGGCTCGACGGGCCTTTTGGGCTTCCCACCACGTGGCCGGGCGGATGCCCTGAATGAGGAAGGTCGTGACGCCGGCGAGGTTGACGCAGATGATGTTGACAAGCAGCAATTGCAGCGCCCCGAACGCCTCCATCCAGAGCCCTGCGCCCAAGAACATGCCGAAGACCACGAGCGGCGGCAAGAGCGCGACCGAGACCATGACGCCGACGACGGCCGTGGACAGCCCCAGCGTGAACGACAGCGCGCCCGCTCCGCCCGATGCCAGCGCGAGCGCGATGTCGCCGAACCGCGCCTGACTGCGAAGTTGGATCTCGCCAATCGCCGATAGATCCGCGACGTTCGGCAACAGCGGGGGCATGAGCAGGCCGGCCAATATTGACAGGCCCAATGCCGCACTCAGGCCGCGGCCCGTGATCCGCATGGCCCGCTGCGCCAGTTCCAGATCACCGAGCGTCGTCGCCAGTGCCAGCGCCATGTTCGGCCCCAACAGCGGTGCGATGACCATCCCGCCAATGATCACGGCGACGTTGTCCGTAACCAACCCCACCGACGCCACGAGCGTGGACAAGGCGACCAGCACGAGAAACGTCGGAGACGGCCGAACTTGGTCGGAGAGCTGGGTGTAGAGTTCCTCGCGGTTGATGCGCGAGGTCTTCTGGTTGGCCGTCGTATCATCGTTCGACTCCGGTGTCGTTTCTGCTGTTTCGTTGGTCGGCTCGTCCTCGGGCGGTTCTGGGCGCGGCAGCGTCGCCTCCACGCTGAGCAAAAGCAACCGGAACTCATCCACGCCGCTGAAGGCCTGATGCAGCGTATCGAGTAGCCCTTCGGTCTCCTCGACGTCTGCGAGCAGACGAATCAGCGCCTGGTCGTCGGAGCTCCACTCTTCCCAAATGCCGATCGTCCGCTCGTCGGCATCGGGACCCACGAGCTCGTACAGCCGCTCGCTCTGCTCAAGCGGCAAGTAGACCTCAATCAGCCGGAGCGCCATGGATCGTCACGAGAGCGATCGAATGATTGACCAACGCGTTGTCCAACCCCAGCGTAGGGCACTGATCCCTCGTATCGGGTGACATGGAGCACCGTCGGAGCCATTCTCCCCCATCAAGGGTCTGATGGGCATGGTTGTTCGCAAACGTCCGCGCCGAAGGTGGTATGTGTCCTTGGCGTTACGCGCATTGCTTGCATCATCATCCCTTCAGTCAGAGCCTTTGTGGCGGCGGGCTTGGTGGTCTCGGTCGGGTCTCCTCCTTGCCTGACCGAGGCCGCGGGATGCCAGGGTTTTGCCGCGCGCTTGCCTGATCGCTGTCTCGCGCGGATTTTTCCCCAGCAGCCCGCCATCGGCCAAGCCCGCTCTGCTTTTCCGGAGAACCCCGCCAATCTCGACCGCCGAGCCGCCCGCCATCCATCTTATCGCGACGCCAACCTTCGCCGCGGAACGGCGCACCAGAGCTGGCCTCGAACGGTCGCGACGTGACGCTGCGGCAATGACGGCCTACAATAGGTCAACTCCATGGCCGTGTCCGGATCCGGCATGTTCGACCCGACCATACCGCCGTCAAGCGGATCGATCCATGACGCCGCCATTCCGCGAAGGAGGAACGATCCCGATGCCTGAGACGCCACTGATTCCGCGAGAGACGCTATTCGGCAACCCGGATCGAGCGATGGTCCGGCAGAGCCCCGACGGCACGCGCTTGGCCTATATCGCACCGTTGGACGGCGTGCTCAACGTCTGGGTTGCGCCCGCTGATCGGCCTGATGAGGCCGAGCCGATCACCGACGACGAGGGACGGGGCATCCAGCAATACGTCTGGGCCTACACGAACGACCGCATTCTGTATCAGAAGGACAACGACGGGGACGAAAACTGGCGCGTCTTCAGCGTCCACATCGACACTCGGGAATCGATCGACTTGACGCCGTTTGAGGGCGTCCAAGCCCAGATTTCTCAACTGAGCCCCGAGTTTCCGCAAGAGCTCATCGTCGGGCTCAACGACCGCGACCCGCAGCTCCATGACCTCTATCGCATCGACATCGCCACGGGCGAGCGCGAGCTGCTCGTCCAGAACAACGAAGGCTTTCTCGGCTACCTCTGCGATGACGGGTTCCGTGTCCGATTCGCGCTGCGCCTCACGCCCGAGGGCGGCATGGAGATGTATCAGCCGAGCGGGGGAGACGACGACTGGGCGCTTTACGACCAATTTGCGGGTGAGGACGTGCTGACGACCAACCCGCTTGGCCTTGACGCCGAGGGGACGACGCTCTACATGATCGACAGTCGCGGGCGCGACACGGCCGCCGCCGTGGCGGTTGATCTCAACTCGTCCGAACGCCACGTCTTGGCCGCCGACGACCGCGCCGACGCGAGCGACGCGCTCACCCACCCGCGCGAGCGGCGCGTGCAGGCCATCGCGTTCAACTACAAGCGCAAGCACTGGCAGATCATCGACGAGCGCATCCGCGACGACCTCGATCGTCTCAGCCGGGTCGAGGACGGGGAGGTCGAGGTCGTGAGCCGAACCCTGGACGACGAACAGTGGATCGTCGCCTACGCCCGGGACGATGGCCCCGTTCACTACTATCGCTACGATCGGGCGTCGAGGACGGCCGACTTTCTGTTCACGAACCACGAGGCGCTCGAGGGCCAGCCGCTGGCCCGCATGCATCCCGTCGTCATCGAGTCCCGCGACGGCCTCAACCTCGTCAGTTACCTGACGTTGCCACCGGACCGCGACCTCGACGGCGACGGGCGGCCCGATGGGCCCCTGCCGATGGTGCTCTACGTCCATGGCGGCCCGTGGGCCCGCGATACGTGGGGATATCACCCGACCCATCAATGGCTTGCCAATCGCGGCTACGCCGCGCTCAGCGTCAACTACCGTGGCTCGACGGGCTTCGGCAAGTCGTTCATCAACGCCGCCGATCGGGAATGGGCCGGGGCGATGCACGACGATCTCATCGACGCCGTCGACTGGGCCATCGAACAGCGCATCGCCGATCCGGATCGAGTCGGCATCATGGGCGGCAGCTACGGCGGCTACGCCACGCTCGTCGGCCTGACGTTCACCCCTGATAAATTCGCCTGTGGCGTGGACATCGTCGGCCCGTCCAGCCTGATCACGCTCGTGGAGAACGTCCCGCCCTACTGGATGCCGATGCTGCCCGTGTTGACGCAACGCGTGGGCGATCCCAACACCGACGAGGGGCGGGAGTTCTTGAGATCGCGCTCGCCGCTCACCCACGTCGAAGAGATTCAGAAGCCGCTCTTGATCGGACAGGGCGCAAACGACCCGCGCGTCAAGCAGCACGAGTCGGACCAGATCGTCGACGCCATGCAGGAGAAGGGGATCCCCGTCACCTACGTCCTCTATCCCGACGAGGGCCACGGCTTCGTGCGACCCGAGAATCGCCTGTCGTTTACGGCGATTGCGGAAGCGTTCTTAGCTGAGCACCTCGGCGGCCGTGTCGAGCCGGTTGGCGACGATCTTGAGGGATCGAGCGTACAGATCCCCGCAGGTGCCGAAGGGGTTCAAGGGCTCGCCGACGCGTTGAGTGCGGTGTCGGGCTAGACGGCCTCACAGGCCAGCCGGACACCAGTCCAACGGCGCAGCCACCCGAATGGGCGGCTGGCCCCGGTGGACTTGCCGCTGGACGTAGCGCAGTTCCACGCGGCAGCCGGTGGCCATGATTTGCGGCGCCGAGCTGGGATCGGTCTGGGCCCGCTCGAACGGCAGAACGGCGGCCGGTTCGCCCATCGCTTGTCGAGACGCAGCGATCAAGCGGATGCGGGCCTCGAGCGTGCGGATCTGGACGAGATAAAATCCCGCCGAAAGCCCGGTGCGCTGGCCCGTCGCTTGAATGACTCGGGCACCGCTCGGCAAGGAGAGGTAGGCCAGTCCGACGACGGCGACGCGATCGGGGTCGGCCAGCGCCAACGTGTCGAATCCCGCCACGAGCGCGTGGGCGATCGTCAGATCATTGCGGGAGAGGTAGGCTGCTTGATCGGATTGGACCGACACGTCGAACTTATCCGCGGCCTGGGCCATGGCCGTGGCCACCCGATCCCGAAGATCTTGGTCGACCGTTTCCATGGCCCGAGACCCCGTGGCTTCAGACTCCGACGGGGCCAACAAGGCGCAGGCGCTCGTTGCCATCCCGACAAGCGCTAACAACAACGTCAGTTTGAGTATCCGCATGCTGCCTCCTTCTGCTGCGCCATTCGGCGCGACCTGCCTAGAATGGCGTGTTGACGTCAACTTGAGAATAGCAGATTCAGCCTGGCCAAGCGGAGCCATTCGGACGTCAAAGGTGAGCTCGACGGAGGGGAGGCCAGGGAAGCTACAGCGGATCAGTTGGGGGGGCGGTCTTGATAGAGGTAGCGCTTGACGTCCTCCAGCGTCGTCTTCTCGAAGGGCTCGTCGACGAGGATGACGTCCTGCTCGCTTTTGATGCGCTTGTAGGTAGCCAGGTGGCGGTTGCGTTGGCGGATCTCGTTCCAGATCAACGTGCGCAGCTCGTCTTCATCGCGGTGATTCCCCGCTTCATGGAAGTTGGGATAGACGAGCGCCTGGATGACGTCTTGGCCCTTGCGTTCGGCTTGGCGGACGACGATCTCCTGGATATAGGGGCTGTGCAGCAGCTCCCACTCGATCTCCTCGGGATAGACGTTCTTGCCCGTCTCCAGAACGATAACGTTCTTGCAGCGGCCCTTGATATAGATCCAGCCGTCCTCGTCGATGTAGGCCAGGTCGCCCGTGTGGAGCCAGCCGTCCTCGTCGAGGATTTCACGGGTGCGGCGTTCGTTCCTATAGTACCCCTGCATGACGTTCGGGCCGCGCACGAGCAACTCGCCGATCCCCTCCTCGTTGGCGTCGGTCAGCTTCGCCTCCACGTTGGGCATGGGCGGCCCGACCGTGCCGACCTTCGGCGTGAACGCGTCGCTGAAGCAGATGACGGGGGCTGTTTCGGTCAGCCCATAGCCCTCGATCACGCCGATGCCGAGGTTGCGGAACCCCGTTGCGACCTCGGGGGCCAACGGCGCGCTGCCGGAGACGAAAAAGCGCAGCCGACCGCCCGTCATCCGCTGGCGGATCGTTCGCCCAACGAGCCGCGGCGCGATCCGCTTGAGCATGCGCTGCCAGCGATTGGCGTCGATCCGCGCGGTGAGCCGTTCGTACATGGAATGGAACAGCTTCGGCACGGCCACGAGCACGGTCGCCTGGTGGCGGGCCGTGACGTCGGCCAGGTTGGCGTAGTCGTTGGTGTAGACGACGGTGCCGCCCTTCCAGAGCGTGGCGATCAACACGACGAGCCCGAAGCTGTGGTTCCAGGGGGCGATCGTGACCATGACGTCGTCCGAGGTGACGTGCAGCCGCTCAAACACGGCCTGGACGTTGCTCGTGATGTTCTCGTTGCTGAGCATGACCGACTTGGCATCGCCCATGGTCCCCGAGGTGCACAGCATCGCGGCAAGGTCATCGGGCTCGCGCTCGCGGGGCGTGAACGATTGATCGGCGATAAAGTCGTCCCATTTCAGGAAGTCCCCGTTGCTGGCGAGGTCGGCGTCGTCGAGGTCGAGCACGACGGTCAGTTCCTGGGTGGCCAGCCCGCTGACGCTGGCGTAGACGTCGCCGGCGACGATCACCCCCACGGCGTCGGTCGCGCTGACGAGGCGATGGATTTCCGTCTTGCGCAACAGGGGGTCGATCGGAATCGCGACGGCGCCGGCCTTCAATATGCCCAGAAACGAACTGACCCACTCCGGCCGCGGCTTCGACAGGATGACCACGTGGTCGCCCGGTCGAATGCCCCAATGCTCAAGGCCGGCGGCCACGGCGTCCGACTGCGCCTCCAGGTCGCCGCAGGTGATCTGAGGCGGTTCAGCGGTGCCGGCGGCCTCGATGCAGATGGCTCGATGGGAGCGATGCCGCTGCATCGCATCGGAGAGGGCATCGACGAGGACCGGATAGCTCATGGGCTAAACTTCGACGGCTTCGACGCTGGACGGCCAGTGGCCATTCTCAAGGTATTTTTCCGCTTCCAGGGCGGCGATGCAGCCGTCGCCGGCGGCGACGACCGCTTGGGCGTATTCGCCGGAGAGCTGGCGCACGTCGCCGACGCCGAACACGCCCGGAACCTCGGTGCGCATGCGGACGTCGGTGTAGAGATACCCCAGCTCATCCATCTCCAGCTTGCCGCGGAGGAAGCCGGTGGCCGGCTCGTGGCCGATGTTGACGAAGACGCCGTCGGTCTCCCATTCGCGTCGCTCGCCCGTCTTGACGTCCTTCAGGATGACGGACTGGACCATGCCGTTGCCCTTGACTTCCTCGACTTGCGTGTTCCAGATGAAGTTGACTTTCGGGTTGTTGAGAACCTTGTCCACGAGCTGCTGGTCCTTGGCACGGAACCGATTCGGGTCGTCTTTGTCGTGGCGCACGACCATGTGGACCTGGTTGGCGAACTTCGTCAAGAACTGGGCCTCGGTGAAGCCGGAGTCGCCCGCGCCGATCTCGAGGAGGTTCTTGTCCTTGAAAAAGAACGCGTCGCAGACCGCGCAGTAGGACAGGCCCTTGCCCTTGAATTCCGAGGCACCCTCGGCGGGTAGCTCAACCGGGCCGGCACCCGTCGAGAGGATCACCACGGGCGCCTCGTGGACGCCGCGGTCGGTGGTGACGCGATGGAGGCGCCCATTGGCGTGCCACTCCACGTCGGCCACTTCCTCCATGAGGATCTCCGCCCCCAAGCGTTCCGCCTGTTGGCGCGTCCGATCCATCAAATCGGGGCCTTGGATCGCCTCGACGAAGCCGGGGAAGTTCTCCACGTCCGAGGTGTCGTTCAACTGGCCGCCCGGAAGCTCCTTGTCGATCATCCGGGTGTTGAGTTGGGCGCGTGCGGCGTAGATCGCGGCCGTCAGGCCGGCGGGGCCGCCGCCGATGATCAGAATGTCGGGGCCGGCTGACCCGTTTGTCGCGGGTTCGGTTTGGGGTTCTTCCGTGGGAATTGCCATGTTCATCGTCGTTGCACCTCCGGAATTTCAGGTCGGTCGTGCGAAGAAATCTTTCGGAAAATCGGGGTTTTCATCTTAGTTGCCCCCCACGAGCGTGTCAACGCGGGCTTAAGGCACCGGGGGCTCCGTCAGCTGGGCGCCGATGTTGTAGCCCTCGGTGCCGAAGTACGACGCGAACATGACGGGAAACGTGATGTAGACCGTGTTCCGGATCGTCTTCTCGTGAGGGCGCAGCACGCGCATGAGCAACGGAAACGTTCGTTTCAGGTATTCCGGGGTCTCCTCCGGCGCCACCAGCTCCTTCGCGGCTCCCGGCTCAAACAGCGGGTTGATCAGGTTGAGCCACAACCCGGACGCCGTGACCATGCCGCCGAACGCGCCGATGAACGTTCCGATCAGCGTTGCCGTGAGGCTGCCCTGGACGCCGGCCAGCGACCCGGCCGTGGCGATGCCCACGGACGACCCCAAGAACACCAACAAGGGATACCCGATCGGGCGATACACGGTTCGGAACGTGGTCCAACACAGCTGGGAGTCGTCGACGTCCGAGCAAAAGTAGGCGAAATACTGTTCCAGGGCGCTGACCCCAGCCAGACCGCCGATGCTGCCGCCCATGAACTCGGCAAAGTAGTAGTCCTGTGCGGTCGGTTGATCCGCCGGGGTGCTGTCCTGCGCCGAGGCTGGCGACGGCAGCGCGAGAAGCATCAACCCGATGGCCAATGCGGCGGCGATGGCCTGAGAGCCGACGTTCCTTCCAATATTCATTACGTTCCCATTGTAGAAGGCACAAA
This sequence comes from Bipolaricaulia bacterium, assembly GCA_042219045.1. GTDB lineage: Bacteria > Bipolaricaulota > Bipolaricaulia > RBG-16-55-9 > RBG-16-55-9 > CAZMNF01. Next base: position 38,329 of record JBDGQO010000065.1, read on the forward strand.
CGAGGGATCACAACCGTCTTGACGCGGCGCAGGGTCCCATTTACGCTAAGGCGGATGGACCGCCAACGATTTGAAGGGCTCGTCGAGGAGGCGCTGGATCAGCTCCCGGAGTTCTTCCAGAACAAACTGGAGAACCTAGCTGTGATCGTCGAGGACGAGCCCTCGCCCGAGGTCGTCGAGGAGTTTGCCGACGACGGCATCCTGGGGCTCTATCAGGGGATTCCGCTGCCCGACCGCAGCGTCTGGGACGACAACCCCTATCCGGACGTCATCTCCATCTATCAGCGCAACATTGAGTCGATCGCCCGTACCAATGATGAAGTCATTGAGGAGGTCCGCATTACGGTGATGCACGAGATCGGCCACTACTTCGGCATGGACGAGGACGACCTGGCCGAGCTCGGCCTCGAATAGCTCCGTTTTCGCGCCAGATCACGAAGACGCCTCAGCCCCTGGGCGGGCGGTAGTCGTCGGGATCTTGCAGAAACGCCAGCACAGCCTCATGGTCCGCCGGCGTCAATTGGCCGCGCCTTTGCAAGGCATCCATCAACTCGTCCCAGTTGGTCAGGCTAATTAGGTCCAATCCGCGCTCCCGAAGCCGGCTCCGTGCTTCACGCAGGCCGGCCCGGTTGCTGGCGTACTCGAAGACGCAGAGGCAGTGTCGGACGTCGGCCCCGGCGTCGAGGATGCCGTCTTGGAAAGCGACCTTGCTTCCGCCGTCGGTGACGAGATCTTCCACCAAGAGGACGCGGTCGCCATCATCGCCGATGTGGCCCTCGATCTGCTGGCCGCGGCCGTGAGCCTTCGGCGTCTTGCGGACGTAGATGAGAGGCCGCTCCAGCTCGAGCGCCACAAACGACGCGAACGGAATGCCGGCCGTCTCGCCGCCGGCCACGACGTTGAAGCTGGCCAAGCCGATCTCGTCGCGGGCCGCCTGAACGAGGCCCTGGACGACCTTGCGCCGCGGACCCGGAAACGCGAGGAGCCGCCGGACGTCGACGTAGACGGGAGAACGCCGCCCGGAAGCCAACTGGAACGGATCCTGCGGTCGAATCTGGACCGCCTCCGCGTCGATGAGTGCCTCGGCCACGCATTCCATGATCATCCCAGCATAAGCGGGTTGTGCGGTGCGAGTCAACGCTATTGTAACAGGAAACCGGGGTATGCTAGCGTAGGTGAAATCCGTCCAACACGTTTCAAGGGGGTTTCCCATGTTTCGACGGCTCGGTGCGAGAGCCACATGCGCGGTGCTTCTGCTGGCCGCGCTTGTGCTCGTCCCTGCGAAGATGATGCCCACGGCCGCCGCCAGCCAAGACGGCCCCGCGTTGGTGCCGTCGGTGGTGAGCGACCAACTGAAGGAACGAGGCCACGTGATCACCGACGACCAGGGGGTGCCGCACGTTTTCGCGCAGAACGCGCATGACCTCTATTTCATGACGGGCTACGTCCAAGCTCGCGATCGCTTGTTCCAGATGGACGTCACACGCCGCCAGGCGAGCGGCACGCTGGCCGAACTGGTCGGGCCCGACGCGCTCTCCAGTGACGTGCAACTGCGGACGCTCGGCCTCCGCCGGGCAGCAAAGCGGAGTCTGGAGGCCATCTCCGACGAAGCCCGCCGCGAGCTGCAGGCTTTCGCTGACGGGGTCAATGCGTTCATCAACCAGGCCGAATCCAAGGGCCAGTTGCCGCCGGCATATGGCGCGCTGGAATTGACCGAAGTCGAGCCGTGGACCGTGGTTGACTCGCTCGTGGTCGCGAAGGCCCTCGCGTTTCGACTTGCGTTTGACGGCTTCGAGACCGAATACACCCAGGCCTTCCTCGGCTACAGCCGGGCCCTGCGAGGCACGGGCATCGACGGCGCGACGCTGTTCAACCAGGATCTATTCCGCAGTGCGCCGGTCAACGACACGACCGTTCTCGCGCGAAACGACCGTGACAAGGCCGAGCCTCAGGTCAAGCTCGACCGAGCCACCCACGACCGACCGTCATCGACGCTGGACGCGTCGACGTTCAAGATGTTGAGCGACTATCTGGATGAGATCCGCAACATTCCCATGTTCAAGCCGCTATTGAAACAACGCGGCGTCGGCAGCAACTGGTTCGTCGTCTCCGGCAAGCACACGGAGAGCGGGCATCCGATATTGGCCAACGACCCGCACCTCAGCCTGACCAACCCCTCCGTCTTCTACGAGATGGACCACAAGATCGACAACGGGGAGACGCTCAGCGCCAGCGGCGTGGCGTTTCCGGGCGTCCCCTACGTCGTGCTGGGGCAGACGGACAGCATTGCCTGGGGCGCGACAAACAACCCCATCGACGAGACCGACTTCTTCCGGGAGAAGCTCGTCCAGGGCGAACAAGGCCGGCTCTTTACCGTCTTCGGCGGCAAGCGCGAGCCCGTGAAGGTGATCCCCGAAACGTACCGGGCCAACCAGATCGGCGACGACCAGCCGAACAACGTGACCACGGTGCCGCCGGGCGATCAGGTGCCGAAGGCGACGCTGGTTGCGCCGCGCCACGGCCCGATCGTCCAGATGGATCGCGAGGCGGGTGAGGCGATCAGTGTCCAGTTCACGGGATTCTATGACACCCGGGAAGTCGACACGTTCCGATCGTGGAATCGCGCGGATAACCTCGACGATTTCCGGAAGGGCCTGGAGACGTTCGACTTCGGCTCACAGAACTGGGCGTACGCCGACACGGCGGGCAACATTGCGTACTTCGCCAGCGGCGAGGTGCCGCTGCGCCAGGACCTGCAGCAGGGCTTTGTCGACCTGATCCCGCCCTTCCTCGTTCGCAACGGGACGGGCTCGTTGCAACACGAGTGGATTCCCGACGAAGATCCGGCCCCCAAGCAGGCCATCCCATTCCAGACGCTTCCCTTCTCGGAAATGCCCCAATCGGTCAATCCGGAGAAGGGCTTCATCGTCTCGGCGAACAACGACCCCTTGGGCCACACGCTCGACAACGATCCGCTCAATCAGCGTCGGCCGTCGGGCAAGGGGCTGTTCTATCTCAGCCCGAGCTATGCCAGCGGCTTCCGCGCTGGGCGATTGACGGAGTTGATCCGGACCGAGATCGAGGGCGACGGCACCGTCTCCGTCGACGATGCCAAGGCCTTCATGGCCGACGTCACGCAACTGTCGGCGCGCCGGCTCGTGCCCCATCTGGTGAGGGCCATTGAAACGGCCCTGGCCGAGGAGGCTCCGGCGCCGCTGGCGAAGTTCGCCCAGGATCCACGTCTAGCGAAGATCCGCGATCTCTTGGCGACCTGGAATTACTCGACGCCGACGGGGCTAACATCAGGCTATGGCGAGAACAAGTCGGCCGGAGAAGCGCCCAGCGAGCGCGAGGTCAACGCCAGCATCGCCGCCACGATCGCCAACGTCTGGATCTCCCAACTGACCAGTAACACGGTCGACGCCGCCCTGAATGCCATCTCGCCCCAGTTGCCCAAGCCCAACTCCCGCGGCGTGGTCCGCGCGCTGGCCCATCAGTTGGAGACGTTCCCGGCCAATCAGGGCGTTGGCGCCTCCGGATTGCCGCTTTTCGACGTGCCCGACCTGGACGCGCCTGCGCCCGTGGAGCGCGACCTGATCCTGTTGGGCAGCCTCCGGGACGCCCTCAAGGCGTTGAGCAGTGAGGCATTCGCCTCGGCGTTCAACGGCTCCACGGACCTGCGCGACTATCGTTGGGGCAAGCTCCATCGCATCACGTTCAATCACGTCGCCGAGCTGGGTGGGCCCTTCCAACTGCCCCAGGACGGCAGCTTTGCGGTCGACGGCGGCTACAACACCGTTGATGCGGCGAGCTTCGACGTGCGGGCCGACGAACCCGGCGACTTCAACTTCAGCGACGGGCCGTCGCGGCGCACGGTCTCCGTGCTCGCGCCCAGCGGCATCGAGACCCATCAGGTCCTGCCGGGCGGCCAGAGCGGCAACCCGGGCACGGAGCACTTCGGCGACCAGCTCCCGCTCTGGTTGACCAACCGCTTCCACCCGCTCCTCACCGATCCCGTCGCCATCGTGAACAACGGCGCCACGTGGCAGGACTTCCTGCCGGCGCCCGGCTCCGAGTAAAATCCCCTAGACACCGATGCCGAACGTCGAGGAGAGGGAGAGCCAAGCTCTCCCTCTCCCTTCGTCATGCCGCCACGTTGAGATGTCCTGTCTGGCCCATCAGCTCATTGAGGGTTCGGCGCAAGCGGCTTGCGGAAGAGCGTCGGGTCGTCGGCATCGGCGGCGAACCCCATCTCGCGCAGATACCGCTGGTGTTCCGCCACCTCGGTCCGTGAACGCAGCCACTGCACACCGCGATCGCGGAAAAAGCTCGACTCCTCGTCGTAGAGGAAACGCCCGTTCTGGAAGTCACGATAGGCCGGCGTGACGTAGTCAACGTGGACGTCGACGACCTCGTCGACTTGCTCGTAGACGACCAACCCGACCGGGGCAAGGTTGCGGAAGATCATCAGGCACGAGCGCTCCAGGTCGCGCTCCCGGTCAAAGTCGGGAAAGAAGCGCTGGATGTCGTCGGCATGCTCGTCGACGAAGCGTTGCAGGATGGGGTCGTCAGCAGGCCGATGGAAGGCGTCAAAGGCGTCGCGGGCGTTCGCCATCCGCCGCAGATAGAAGACGTTGACGCCGGAAATCCAGGCGTTGACGACCAGCACGGGCCAGGCCGCGATCAGCCAGGCGTAGACCACGAACGTCACCGCGCCCCCGAGGTTGATCCAGCGGAGCCGCCAGACGTTGTTCATGGTCAGCGACAGTGCCACGAGCACCGAGGCCAGATAGCCGAGCAGTTCGATGACGATGTTCATGGTCCCCTCCTTCGCGCGTGGCCGCTAGCCTAGACGTTCCGCGGCGGGTCGGCAACAACGTCCGCTGTGGCGTGATTACTGACCACTGCAGAATCAGCGTCAACCGATGGTCGCAACGTTGGCCCCACTGACGGCAAGTGAATTGACCGAACGTTCCCGATGATCAGGGAATAGGAGTGCATTCGGGCCCTTGCACGCGGTGGACTGCCCCCAAGCTACAGAAGACGGCTGAATGCCGACATCAAACCCTCTAGAATAGGCCATCATGGCGACGGTGCTGGTCGTAGGAAGCGGCGGCCGCGAGCATGCGCTCGCACGCTCGCTGGCCGACGACGCCGACGTTGACCGCGTGTTGTGCGTGCCGGGCAATGCCGGCACGGCTGCCCTGGCCAACGTCTACAATGTCCCTCAAGCCGAGCCGAGCGAGGTCGTGGCGCTGGCCGTCCGGGAGGACGTGGATTTGGCCGTGGTCGGGCCCGAAGATGCCCTGATCGACGGGCTGGCGGACGAGCTGCGCCACCGTGGCGTTCGTGCCTTTGGCTTCGGCCGCGATGCGGCGCAGTTGCGCGGAAGCAAGATTTACGCCAAGCGCTTCATGAGCAAGCACGGGGTTCCCTCCCCGCCATATCGCGTCTTTAATCACCCGAAGCCGGCGCTGAGCTACCTTGAAGCCATGTGGGCCGAGAACCCCGACCAGCCCTACGACGTCAAGCCCGACGAGCCCTGTCAGGGACAAGGCAATCACGTCGTTAGGAACGTGCGTGAGGCGAAGCGGGCGCTGCACCGCCTCCTCTCCGACCGGGCGTGCGGGGTCGGCGAGCGCGTGGTCGTCGAGGAAGGGATCGGGGGCCACGACGCCTCCCTGACGGCGCTCACCGATGGACAGACGCTTCTGACCGTGCCGCCTGCTCACGTCCAGCAACGCTTAGCCGACTCCGGCACGGGCCCGAGCACCGAAGGCATGGGCGCCTATGCGCCGGCTGCCTTGCTCGACGAGCAAGTCTATGGCCGCGTGGAAGCGGAGATCGTCCTCCCCACACTCGACGGGCTGCACACGGATCGAGCGGCAAGCGTCGGGGCGTTGGACCTCGGCTTGCGGGTTGACCCGAAAGGCAAGCCCCACGCGTTGGCCTATCACGTCGGCTTCGGAGATCCGCAAACGCAGACGCTGCTGGCGCTATTGGCAAGCGATCTCTATCCCGTATTGTCGGCCTGCGAGGACGGCCGCTTGGATCGGACCGAGCTGCGCTGGCGCGATGGCGCGGCGGTGAGCGTGGTGCTCACCGTGGAGGGCTACCCGCATGACCTGGCCCACCGGAATGAGCCGATCGTGGGATTGGCCGATGTCGAAGCAATGCCGGACGTGTTCGTCGATCACGGAGGCACGGATCGACGTCGAGGTCAGCTCGTCACCCGAGGCGGTCGAGTGCTGACGGTCACGGGCCGGGGGCCCGAAATGGCGTCAGCGCGCGAGCGCGCCTATGAGGCGATTGGCAGAATCCGGTTTCCAGGCATGAGCTATCGCCGGGATATCGCCGAGCGGGCGCTTTAGTCACGCCATCTGCTGGCGCTGTCCTGCTTGTGGCACAGGAACGCCCGCCTCCGCCAATAGGGCCCAACGATTGGCTTACAGGCCACCGCACAAGTCGAGTCAACCGATGGTCGACATGTTGGCCCTACCGACAGCAACTGACTTGACCGGACTTTCGCGCTGATCAGTAAGTGCCCGGACCCCAGCGGGAACCTCGTTTCGGTCTCCGACGCGGTGGGAGACGAGCTCCGTTGGTGCATGCGTCAAGGGATCGCGTCGTGAGGGCCGGCCCCTTCAGTCCAGATGGGCCTGCGTCACCGGCGTGGGGTTGGGCCTGCCCAACAGAAAGCCCTGGACCAGGTCGACGCCGAGGTCACGCATCTGTTCAAACTCATCTCGAGTTTCGACGCCTTCGGCCAACACGAGAATATCGTGCGACCTGCCCAGCTTGAGGATGGCTTCGGCGATGTCGAAGTGCATGTCGGAGCTCACTGCCTTGTTGACGATGTTGCGATCGATTTTGATCAGATCCGGCTTGAACTCGCCGAGCCAATCCAGTCCGCTGTAGCCCGTACCGAGGTCGTCCAAGGCGACTTTGACTTGCTGGTTCCGGTAGTACTCCAACACGTTCTTCAGATGGGCTTGTTCCGTGATGGATTCGGTCTCCACGACCTCGAAGATGATCTGGTCCCGTTGCAGCTCGGTATGTTCCAGCGCCGCCAGGGTCGTTCGCAGGCAGAACTGCGGCTCGTAGACGGCGTTCGGCATAAAGTTGATCATAACGTGGAGGTCGTCGGGGATCGCCTGTTGGGCCGCATTGTGGATATGGGTCTCGCGGCAAACTCGATCCAACATGAAGGTCAGGTTCAGCTGACGCGACTGCGCGATCAGCTTGCCCGGCGATACGAGCTCGCCGTCGGCGTTGCGTCCTCGCATCAAACACTCGAAGCCGTAGGGGCTCAGATTGGGAAGGCGAAACACGGGTTGGAACAACGTTTCCAACGAGCCGGTTTCGAGGATGTGCCATAGCTCGGTGTCCTCCACGTTGGTGAACTCGGATAGGGCTGAGGCTGTCAGCAACGTCGAGGCTTGCTCCTCCAGGGGCGTCGTCGCGTCGAGCCAAGCGGCTCGCATAAACCGAAACTGCTCCGCTTCGAGCACCGTGCGTAACACGTCGCTGACCTGCTGGGCACTCTGGAAACGGCGCGACGGCCCGATATGGACGAGCACGACGCCGAGATCGGAGCGATCAGTCCAACCCAGTTCGCGGACGACGTCGAGGAAATCAGCGCTTTCTTCACGGATCTGGCCGGGAATTAGTGCCAGCAGTCGCTCTCCCGTCTGACACGTGCACGTATGAGACATAGCTGAAAGTTTATCAAAATATGAAGCTTAAAGCAAACTCTTCCGGTCCATATCCTTTCAAGAGCTATCATTTGTTTCTATAAAATTAAGTCATGATTTGGTAAGTTGAAAATAGATCACGAATCGTCGCAATGGCGTTGAATTGTCAGATCGGCTGTGGCTTTGACGCAACAGCGAAATGGGATCGAACGTAGACGAAAGCTCGATGTTGTCGGATGCGCTTCGCGCCATTTACGGACTTGATGCCCGACGCTCAGCTTAGGACCTGACGGAGCCTGACAGGAGCATGTCAAGCATGATGGTCCGGAAACGCTGTGTATCAAGGGACGTCACGACCTGCGTGCGCGCTTCCCCTTGGGTCACGCCGAGTTCGTCCACGGCACTGTAGCCGCGCGTGAGGCCTTCCCGGTTGTCGACCTGTACGTGCCACTGCGCCGTCTGCTCAATCAGGCCCGGCTCCATGAGCGCGGCAATCAGCGCGGAGTCGGGATGCATCGTCACCTCACGTCCCCACAACTGCCGATTGGAGACGCGTTCATGCCGGGTCACCTGCTGATAGAACCGCGACCGATCGGTCTTCGGGTCGGTCTCAATGCGCGCGAGCGTCTCCGCGCCGAAGCCGGTGTCGCGGACGGTCAATCCCCAGTCAAACAGGACCACATCGAGCGAATCCAGCACGATCCGGGCGGCGTCCGGGTCGACCCAAAAATTGTACTCCGCTGATGGGGTCACGTTACCCAAGCAGTTGACGTTGCCGCCCATGATCAATACCTCATCGAGCAGCTCGCCCAGGCGGGGCTCTAGCTGGAGCGCCAGGGCGATATTGGTCAGCGGCGCAATGCAGGCAAGCGTCATCTTCCCCGGATGTTGGCGCGCCCTGTCCACCAAGTAGGTCGCCGCGTGGCGCCGACCCGAGGGGATGCCGGTCTCCACGAAGGCATGGCCGCCAAGGCCGTCTTCGCCATGGACCTCCTCGGCGTGCGCGTGCGTTTTGACCAGAGGTCGGCGGGCGCCCTCGTAGACGGTCGCGCTGCTGTCGGCCAATTGAAGCGTGTATTTGGCGTTCTCCACTTGAGCGTCGAACGCAACGTTGCCAGCCGCAATCGTGACGCCATCAAGGATGAGGCGCGACGACGTCGCCGCCAGCATCAACGCCTGCGTGTCGTCGCCGGCGGTGTCGGTATCGACGATGACGCGACGCGCCGTCGAGGTATCGTGATCCGGCATGGCCTTCACCTACTGGTTGCGAAATGATCAACCCTACGATGCACGAAGCGGCGACTCGACGCTCTCATTCATACCAAACGGGAAAAGCCAGAGCCAAGTGAGCCACATTCGTGGCGGGCAAGTTCACATGGCCCGACCTGTATACGTGTTGCCTATTCCATTATGCTTTACGTAGGCGACGACGGCAACCCCGCCGTCTGTCACTACAGGTTACAGCAGCGATGGAGCCGGATGCAGCTTCGAGAACTCGTTGGGTGCGGTCGATCGTGGGTCGAAGCCATGGCCCTTGTCGAGCGAAGTCGGATTGCTTAACCTGCCCATTCCAGTGGATTATGACAAGAGACGGTTGGCGTTTGAGCTTTCCAAATCGATCCTCAAGATATTTCTCACTCAGCGTGCCGACGTTAGCGAGATGGAAGACAATTCCGTCAATGGGCTGCTAGGGCCAGAAATCGAGATGTCAAGGGAAGCGGCGTGGCTTCGCCATGCGCTGCTACCACCCCCGCGGCGCGACGTTGTCGGAAGGAGCGCCGACAGGTTATGGATCCCGCTCGGTTGGGGCAGCGACATCGGGCTGGAACACGCTGACGCGGGGGAACTTCGTCCACGAAGGGGAGGCGAGCATGAACGCGATTCCGTTAGACCAGCAGCGGTTTGACCGCTACGACACTTCCACCTCGACGTTCGTCCTCGCCATCGTCACCGACGAGGATCAGGCGGCCCAGGTGGAACTCGACGATGGGCAGATCGCTTGGCAATCCACGGTCCGCTACGACCGACTCTACAGACGAGAAGACCCGGACACGGAGCAGGTCAGCTACGAGGTCGAGCAGATTCCGCCTGAGGAGGGCGGCCTGAACCGCCTCATCAGCCTGGTGGCCGAGGGCGGTCGGGGCGCGGAGTTCTCCGAACTGGCGCTGTTCGGCGAGCGGCTGCTGGCGTTTGACGACCGCACGGGCATGGTCTGCGAGATCCGCGAAGGGCACCAACTGATTCCCCGACAGATCCTCATGACCGGCAGCGGCGACGAGCGCTTCAAGGGGTTCAAGAGCGAGTGGGCCACGCTGAAGGGCGACCGGCTCATCGTGGGCAGCCACGGCAAAAACCGGGAAGAATCCTGGATCAAGGAGATCAATCCCGGCTATCGGATCGAAAGCCGAGATTGGCAAGGGCCCTACCGCCGAATACTGCAAGCCCTCGGCATCGATCCTGAACGTGGCTACGCGACGCACGAAGCCGCCGAATGGCATCCCCATGACGAGCTGTGGTACTTCTTCCCGCGCAAGATCTCGACGGAACCCTTCCAGGAAGCTCGCGATGAGCGCGAATGCGGCGGCAACACGCTCGTCGTCGCCGACGAGTCCTTCGCCGACATCCGCATGATGAACGTCGGCGAGCGCGTCCCGGAGCGCGGGGTCTCCTCGTTCAAGTTCATTCCCGGTCGGCCGCGCGAGTGCGTCGGGCTCAAGAGCGTCGAGATCGGAGACGAGACGGAAACGTATCTGTTCTGTTTCGATGTGGACGGAACCGTGCTCCAACGGGACACGTTCCTCGGGGCCTACAAGTGCGAGGGCGTGGAGATCCTCTGAGCGGATGCTTGGCCTGACGTCAATGGAATTGCGCAAGCGAGGCCAGCCATGTCACGGCCGTTGACGAGCTATGGGCCGCTGCTTGTCGTGGCGCTGTCGGAGGCCTCCATCGGCGTCTTCGTCAAGCTGGTCGGCGACCATATTCCCGTCTACACGCTCAACTTCTACCGGGTGTTCTTCGCGGCCATCTTCCTCATGGTCGCCATGCCCTTCATTCAGAAGGACGTCTGGACGTTCCCGACTCGCAACCTTCGCGATATCATCGTTGTCGGCGTGCTGATCGCGTCCCAGATCAGCTTGTTCAACATTGCCATGACGCTCGCGCCCATTGCCAACGTGGTCATCTTCTGGAGCGTCGCGCCGTTCTTCGTGTTCATCTTCTCGGCCATCTTCCTCGACGAGGAGCCACGCTGGACGCATGTGCTCATCTTCCTGATCGCGATGGGCGGCGTCTACCTGGCCAAGCCGCTGGCGGGCGGCCACGCGCTCGGCAACCTGATTGCGCTGGGCGACGGCGCCATCTACGCCGCCTTGGTCACCTACATTCGCAAAGAGGAGAAGACCGAAACGCGGAACGACACGCTCTGGTTCATGCTGGCCGCCACGGTCATCCTGTTGCCAATCGCTTTGGTTGTCGGCCCGGGCGACGTGACCGCGCTCAACTACGGCGTTCCCGTTCTCGTGTGGGCCATCGGTCTCGGCGTCATCTCGACGGGGATGGCGTACTTCTGTATCGGCCTGGCGCTGGAGAACGTCAACGCCAACGTCTACTCGCTCGCCGATATCGTGACGTCGCCGGTGCTGGCGGCGCTGTTCGGCTTCTTGGTCTTCCACGAAGTTCCGTCTCCGAACATGATCTATGGCGGGGCGCTGTTGTTGGCGTCGGGGTTCTGGCTCTCCATCCTAATGGGCCGACGAGATGAAGTCCGGCATCGCTCACAGTCGCCGAAGTGAACGTCGTGTCTCCGGCCGGTTGGCCATGGAATCGACGGAGTCGCTACCAATGGATGGGCACAAGGCCGTGCGCCTGCGCCGAGCCGACTCGGCCGACAGGCGCACGACAAGCCCAAGGAGAGGTCAAATAGTTAGCTCTGTTGCGGAGCAGTCGATGTCTGCTGCTGCTGTGACAGTTGGCTGGTCAGATAGCCGCCGAGCACCGTGCCGAAGAAGAACGTGTGGGCGATAAAGCCCTGCCAGAGCGCGCTCGTCTGCGTGGCGAACCACGGCGTGCCGAGAACCCGCGAGAGCACGTAGAAGTTGAGCAGCCACAGCACCAGTCCGAAAACGCTCGTGGCGACGAGCAACGTTGCCGTCGAGCTGTGCAGTTGGCCCACTGAGCCAATGATATAGGTCACCACGACGCCGAACCCGGCCGACAGGACCGCGTGCGTGATGAGCCCGACGACGATTGCGCTGCCCATGGCGATCTGGGGCGGCGGCGTCTGCATCGGGATGCTTGCCATCATGGCGAGTGGCCCAAACAGCTTGCCTGCCGCGATCAACGCATACAGCATCTCGAACACCAGGAACACCGCACCGGCCACGAGGCCGCCGGTGATGCCTTTCTTGACGTCCATGGAACTCGACCTCCTTGAAACGCGTTCTTGGATCGTCATCAAGGACGACGGTAGCCGCCGGAGGGCGAGCGTGCTGTAAGCGGGCTTACAATGGATTCCGTTTACTGGCTCAAGGACGACGTTGCCCAGGGACAGTAGTCCACAGGGGAATTTGCCGTATCGACAACTTGGTTACCCGTCCCGGCCGAATTGAACGAACTGGCAGGATTGCCCGCACAGTTGCCTGGAGCACCGTTGAGAGGGTTTGATTCGCCGTTTCCTTGTGAATCGTTCGGACCACTGG
>JBDGQO010000066.1:0-16366 GCA_042219045.1 Bipolaricaulia bacterium
GCACCCTCCGGTCCGACTGGTCCACGCTCGGCACGTTGGGATGGGCCCGGTATTCAGGGCTGTCTTGATCCATCTCGGCCATCATTGACTCCTCCCCTCATGGTTGAGTGAGATCAGGGCCGTCGTGCGGCTCGGCCCAACGATCATGCAAGCATCCGCCAAGACCACGGCGAATGGCAACTGGCGGATGCGCCTCCGGTCGAACGGCGCGTTTGTGGCGGCTACTCGGCCCATGTCCGTCGGGATTGCTCGCTCCCATTCCCGGCACCAAGACGTTGTCCCCTCGGCCCTAACGAACGGACTCTGATGACTTGCCCAAAGCGTGCGTTCACTGGGCCATTTTGCCATGGAGATGGGCCGAGATTAGAACAACTATACACCGATGTTGCAACGGCGTCAAGAGGACCAATGTCGCCCATTTGACAAAGCCATATTGTCATTATATATTGGTTGGCCGTGACCCGTCACGACAGCATGACGTTGAACCGGAATAACGACAAACATCAGGTCTACAGCGAATTGAAGCGACGGATCGTGCTCATCGAGTACGAGCCCGGCGAGGTGTTGCGCGAAAAGGACCTCATCGAGGAGTTCGGCGTCAGCCGCACGCCCATTCGCGAGGCGCTCATCCGCTTGGAAACCGAAGGCCTGGTGCGCATCATCCCCAGCAGCAGCACGATGGTCACCGAGGTCAGCTTCCAGAACCTCAAGGACGTTTTCGAGGTGCGCTCCTATCTGATCCGGCTGGCCGGCGAGCTGGCCGCCTCCCGCATCACCGAGGACGAACTGGCGTCCCTACGTCGCGATGTGGAGGCCATGGAGACCGAATCGGACCCTAAGCGACTCATGGAGCTCGACTTGGCGTTCCACGACCAGCTCAACCGCGCCACCAAGAACGACGTCCTCGCGAACATGCTGGAGATGCTGCGCAACCAATCCGTGCGCATCTGGGTCTTTTCACGCGAGATGGACGACTATTACGACCAGTTGGCCGAGGAACATGCCGCGCTGCTCCAGTCGTTAACCGACCGCGACGCCGCGGCGAGTGCGGACCTGCTGGAGAAGCACACAAAACGGTTTATCGAGCACATTCGCCAACAGCTGTAGGGCCATCGTCGACTTGCGATCGACGGCTCGAAACGGAGGAACGCGCGAGCGGACCGCCCACCGCAATCGGAGCGTAAGCCCCCTTACCGAATGCTGAACGCGAGTTGCGGTAATCAGGGGACGCAGACGGAGGCCAATTACGCCAAAGGAGGGACCGCATGGCAGATCTGCCGAGCCACGCGAACGTCGTGATCATCGGCGCCGGGATCGTCGGCAACAGCGTGGCCTACCACCTGACCGAGATGGGCTGGCGCGACATGGTGATGATCGACAAGGGACCGCTGCCCAACCCCGGCGGCTCCACGGGCCACGCGTCCAACTTCCTCTTCTGTGTCGATCACGACAAGATCGGCACGGAGATGTCGGTGGACAGTCAGCAGCAGTATGAGGCCATGGGCGTCAACCGCACCTGCGGAGGCTTCGAGCTCGCCCGCACCGACGAGCGCGTCGAGGAGCTCAAGCGCCGCGTCCAGTCTGCCAAGGCCTGGGGCGTGGACGCCGAGCTCGTGGGCCCCAAGGACGTGAAGTCGAAGTTCCCGTGGATCAACGAGAAGGTCGTCAAGGCCGGCTTCTGGTCCCCGACCGTCAGCGTCGTCGACTCGCTGCAGGCCGGCACGCAGATGCGCGAGCACGCCGTCAATCAGGGGGCGATGCAGACGTTCCCGAACACCGAAGTGACGGGCATGACGACCGAGAACGGACGCATCCAGAGCGTGGAGACCTCGCGCGGCACCGTCAACGCGGAATACGTTCTGATTTGCTGCGGCGTCTGGAGCCCCGAACTGGCGGAAATGGCCGGGGCGCGCATCCCGCTCGAACCCGTCGTCCACCAGATGATCGACGCCGGACCGATTCCCCAGTTCGAGGACGCGGAGGGCGAGATCGAGTATCCCATTCTGCGGGACATGAGCACGCTCATGTACGAGCGCCAGGCCGGCAACAACCTGGAGATCGGCTCCTACGCCCACCGACCGCTGCTGCACGATCCGGAGGACATTCCCTCCATTGACGAAGCCAAGCTGAGCCCCACGGAGATGCCCTTCTCCCACGAGGACTTCGAGCCCCAAATGGAGGACGCGCTCCAGCTGCTGCCGGACATGCTCGATCACGACAGCGTGGAGATCCAGTACGCCATCGACGGGCTCATCTCCATGGCGCCGGACGGCGGCCTGCTCATCGGGGAGCTGCCGGAGGTCAAGGGCCTTTGGACGGGCTCGGCCATCTGGATCAAGGAAGGGCCGGTCACGGGCAAGATCCTCGCCCAGTGGATGACCGAGGGCACGCCGGAGTGGGACCCGGAAGGCTTCGACGTGGCGCGCTTCTATCCCTACGCGCGGACTCGCGATCACGTGCGCAAGCGGGCCTACGAGGGCTTCCCGAAGATCTACGGCATCGTCCATCCCCAGGAGCAGTGGCTCAGCTCGCGGCCGCGGCGCGTCAGCCCGTTCTACGATCAGACGAAGGACCTCGACGCCGTCTTCTTCGAGGCGGCCGGCTGGGAGCGCCCGCACTGGTACGAGTCGAATCGGGATCTGCTCAAGGAATACGAAACCCAGATCTCGGATCGTTGGAACGAGTGGGACGCGCGTTGGTGGTCGCCCATCATCAACGCCGAGCACTTGGCGATGCGCGACCGCGTGGCGATGATCGACTTGAGCGCGTTCGCCATCTTCGACGTCACGGGGCCGGGCGCGCTGGACGGGCTGCAGAACATCGCCCTGGCGCAGATGGACAAGCCTGTCGGGAAAGCGATGTACACCTCGTTCCTCGACCACAAGGGCGGCATCAAGGCCGATTTGACCATCATGCGCCGCGGCGAGACGGACTTCCGCGTCATCAGCGGCGGTGCTGTGGGCAGCATGGACAAGAAGTGGCTGCTCGACCATCTTCCGGACTCGGCGCAACTGCACGATCGCACGAACGAGTTTGCGACGATCGGGCTTTGGGGCCCCCACGCCCGCGACGTGCTCGGCCAGCTGACCGAGGACGACATCTCCCATGAGGGGTTTCCGTTCGCGACCTGTCAAGACATCACGGTCGCGGGCATCCCCGTCTGGGCCCTGCGCATCTCGTATGTCGGCGAGCTCGGTTGGGAGTTGCACGTTTCCATGGACAAGGGTCGCCAACTCTGGGAAGCGCTCTGGGCGGCCGGCCAGCCGTATGGGGTCGTCCCGGCGGGCATCGGCGTCTACGGCACGACGGCCCGGTTGGAGAAGGGCTATCGGCTGCAGGGCCACGAGCTGGAGCTCGACTACAACCCCGTCGAGGCCGGCATCGCCTATCCCAAGGTCAAAAAGCAGGACTTCATCGGCAAGGACGCCTATCTGGCCGCCCGCGAGGAGGAGCCGCCGACGGCGACGATGTGCACCCTCACCGTGGAAGACCACCGCGAGGGCCACTCCGGGATCGAACGCTACATGCAGGGCGACGAGCCGATCTTGACCACCAATGGCGAGCGGATCGTCGACGGCAAGGGCCGCCCGTCGCACGTCACGACCGCCGGCATGGGGCCGTCGGTTGGTAAGTATCTCTTGATGGGCTATCTGCCGCCCGAGTACGCCAAAGAGGGCCAGGATCTCGTTGTGGAGTACTTCGGCGAGCACTATCCGGTAAACGTCGCCGTGGCCGGGCCGACGCCGCTGTTCGACCCGGACAACTCGCGAATGAAGGCGTAACGGGGAGGAACTCATGAACGTTCTGGTCTGCGTGAAGCGCGTGCCGGACACGGGCTCGAAAATCGTGCTCACCGACGACGAGCAACGGATCAACACGCGCAACCTCGGCTTCACCATCAGCCCGCACGAGGAGTGTGCCGTCGAAGAGGCGGTTCAGCTGATCGAAGCCCACGGGGGGGCCTCGACGGTGTTGACGCTCGGCCCCTCGGACGCCGAGGAACAGTTGCGCGAGTCGCTGGCCAAGGGCATCGACGAGGCGGTCTTGCTGGAGACCGACGAAGAGTGGGACCCGCAGGCGACCGCTCGCGCGATCACCGACGCCGTCCAGCAGCGGGAGGCGGACGGCGAGCCGATCGATCTGGTTCTCTTCGGGAACGAGGCCTCCGACACGGCCGACTATCAGGTCCCCGTTCGGGTGGCCAAGGCGCTCGATCGGCCGTGCGCCACGTCCATCAAGGCGCTCGAGGTCCGCGACGGCACCGTCCGCGCCAAGCGCGAGCTCGGCGCGGATTGGGAGGTCTACGAGCTCGACACGCCCGCGGTATTGGCGGTCATGGAAGGGCTGAACCTCCCGCGGCATCCGTCGCTGCGCGGCACGATGACGGCAAAGAAGAAGCCGGTCGATCGGCAACAGCCTCGGCCGAGCGAAGCCAAGCTCGAGAGGGTGCGATTGAAACACCCGCCGGAAGAGGGCGGCCAGGTGGAGATCCTTGGCCAGGGCGCGGACGCGGCGCCCAAGGTCGTGGAGATCCTGCACCAACTGGAGGTGCTCTGAGATGGTCCTCACGTTCATCGACCACGCTGACGGGGCCCCGAACGAGGCGTCGCTGCAGACGCTGACGCTGGCGCGCAACCTTGCGCATCAGTTGGGCACGAACCTCCACGCAGTGGCCACCGGCAGTGGCGCTGAACGCGTCGGTGAGGCGGTCGCCTCCTATGGCGTGGCGACCGTCCATCACGTCGCAGACGAGCGATTGGAGACTTATGCGCCGGAAGCCTGGGGATCGTCGGTGGCCCAGGTCGCGAGCGCGAACGGCCCCGAGGCCGTGCTCGCGCCGGGCACCGAGCGCGGTCAAGAGGTGCTCGCTCATGCGGCCGCTGAGTTGGATCAGCCCATGGCGGCCAACTGCATCGAGGTCACCCCGGGCGAGCCGTTCCAGGTCGTGCGGCACCAGTGGGGCAGCTCGCTGTTGGAGGAGGCGCGCCTCAAGGGCGATCCGCCCATGCTGAGCGTCCCACCGCATGCGCTGAGCGCTCAAGCGGCCGACGCGCCCGGCGAGGCCCAAGTGCAGACGTTCGAGCCGACCATTGAGGACCGCCACCTCCGCGTCCGCGTCACCGACGTGGAGACGACCGACACGGAGGGGGTCTCGCTCAAGGAAGCCGAGGTCGTGATCGGGGGCGGCCGCGGCGTCGGCGGCGAAGACGGGTTTGAAATCCTCGAAGAGTTGGCCCGTGAGCTCGGCGGCGCCGTCGGCGGCTCGCGCGTGGCAACCAACAACGGCTGGCGCCCGCACGACGATCAGATCGGCCTCACGGGCAACAAGATCGCGCCCCAGATCTACATCGCGTGTGGCATCAGCGGCGCCGTGCAGCACATGGTCGGCTGCAAGGGCGCCAAGCACGTCTTGGCCATCAACACCGACGACGAATCGACGATGGTGCAGAAAGCGGACTGGGCAGTCTTGGGCGACCTGCACGAGATCATCCCCGCGATCACCGAGGAAGTCCGGAAGGCGAAGTCCTGACAGCTTTAGATTCGTTACTCGAGCTGGCGCGGGTGTCGGTCGCTCCGGCCAACACCCGCGCTTTGATCCGACACTCCTCGTACTCCTCGGCCGGATCCGAGTCCCAGACGATGCCGCCCCCGACGCCGTACTCGGCGCGTCCAGCCACGAGATCGACAACGGGCGTCCGGATCGCGACGTTGAATTGGGCGCGGCGGCCGGGCGCGAGGTAGCCGATCGCGCCCGTGTAGACGCCGCGAGGGTCGGCCTCCATCTGCGAGATGAGCTCCATGGTCCGCGCCTTGGGCGCGCCCGTGATCGAGGCGCACGGGAAAAGCGCGTCCAGGATGGCCTCAAACGACGCGTCGGTTTGCGATTCGACCGTCGAGGTCATCTGCAACACCGTCGGATAGGGCTCGATCTCAAACAGCTGCGGAACGCGGACGGAGCCGGCTTCGGCAATCTTGCCCATGTCGTTCCGGATCATGTCGACGATCATGGCGTTCTCCGCCCGGTTCTTGACCGACTGTTGGAGCCAGTCGGCGTTCAAGCGGTCCTCCGACGGCGCCTCGCCACGCGGCGCGGTCCCCTTCATCGGCTTCGACCGCAGCGTCGCCGCGTCCATCTCGAAGAACAGCTCCGGCGAGGCGGAACAGAGCGCGTGCCGATCCGTCTCCACGTAGGCCGCGTAGGGGGCGTTCTGGCCGCTCTCGAGCGAGCGGAAGAACGTCCAGGGGTTGCCATTGAAGTTGGCGCGCAGCCGCATGGTGTAGTTCACCTGATAGGTGTTGCCTCGGGCAATGTGGGTCTTCACGTCCTCGATGGCCCGTCGGTAAGTCGGCCACTCGATCGACGGGGTCCAATGGACGGGCCGCTCATCGCGATCGGGAGCGGTCAGCTCGGACGCGACCTCAGCGTCGTCGAACAGCCCGAACCAGACGAGCGGCACGTCGGGTCGGCCACGGACGCTGAGGGCCGGATCGAACGCGGGCGCGGCCTCGTAGGCGACGAAGCCGGCGGCCGTGTAGCCGTAGGTGTCGACCGCTCGCTCGACCTCGCGCAACGCCGCTCGAACGGCGCCGGGCTCACGGGCCTGGACGACGACCCTCGGCCGCCGGAAGCTGAGCCAGGCCGATCGATGCGGGTCGTAAAGCGCGACGGTCGGTCGAAACCCCATGGGCCTCCGTGTGTCCGGCCTTGGCCGCCCGATGGGCTAAGACGGAATCGTTTCCTGCCGGTCGTCGGCGTGTTGAGCACTCGTCCCTTGGCCGTTCAGGCGCTCGAGCGTGACGACCGCGTTGTAGTCGGGCACGCGGGCCTCCGGCGACCGCCGGTCGTAATCCAACAGCACGTTGCCCTCGGGCCAATGGACTTGCAGGTTGCCCGGTTTGACCGGAGCGATTGCCGCATAGCCCTGATAGACACCACGATGGTTGCGCAGCGTTACGGGTTCGCCGTTCCGGACGCCGTAACGCTCGGCGTCGTCCTCGTTGATGAGCACGGCCTCGCGCTGCTTACCCGTGATCTTGTCCGAGGCGGCCTGGACCATGCTGTTGAACTGCTTGCCGCGGCGGGTCGTCACCCGGAAGTGGCCCTCGGGGACCTTCGGCAGCGGCAACGGGACCGCGTCGAAGTGGGCCTTGCCGTCGTGGGTCTTGAACGTCCAGTTCGCGCAAAGGTGGGCCCCGCCGTACTGGAAGACGTCCCCTTCCTGCTGCAAGTGCTGGATCCCGTCGTACATGGGAACCGCCTGGGCGATCTCCTCGCGGATCTCGGCCGTATCGTTGAACGCTAGCTTGTCCGCCAGATCGGGCCGCGCACGACGCGCGATATCGAGAAAGACGTCCCACTCGGGGCGAACCTCGCCGGGACGGGACCCGGGAATCTCCGGGCTGAACATGACGCGGCGCTCGGTGCTCGTCTGCGTGACGCCGCCGGGGATTTCATAGCGCGTGGCAGCGGGCAGGAGAATCACGTCCTCGCTCGGCTCCACGAACATTTGCGGGTTGAGCATGATGTCCATGTGGACTCGCAACGGCACGTTGCTCAAAGCCTGCTCCACGTAGTCGCGCTGGGCCAGCACGTCGAGGAAGTTGCCGCCCGCGGCAAAGAGCAGCTCCATGTTGCCATCGTAGGCGGCGTCGATCATGTCCGTGGCCGTGTGGCCGGGCTCGGGGCTCATCTCAAAGCCGTAGAACTCGCTGAACGTCTGCGCGCTCTCCGGGCCGACCGGCACGCCGCCGGGGAACGCCGTCGAGTAACAGCCCATCTCGGCGCCGCCTTGGACGCCGGAGTGCCCGCGAATCGGCATCAGGCCGCACTTGTCGCGGCCGACGAAGCCCTTGGTCAGCCCGAGGTTGATGATGGCCTGGACGTTGTTCTCCCCATGTTCGTGCTGGGTGACGCCCATGGACCAGACGAACACGGCCGTCTCCGCTTCGCCGACCGTCTGGCCGAACGCGCGCATCTCGGCTTCCGACACGCCACTCAGCCGCTCCAGCTCCGACCACGGCTGGTCGTCCAGCGAGCGTTCCAGCTCGTCGAACCCGTCGGTGTAGTTGTCGATGAAGTTCCGGTCGACGAGGTCGCGTTCGATCATGTGCTTGATCGCCCCGTTGATGAACGCGATGTCGCCGCCGACGTTGACCAGGTTGAACCGATCGGCGATCTGGGTACCGAACAGCGCGCTTTCCGGATTGGACGGCACCCAATACTTGTCCATGCCCGGCTCCTGATAGGGGTTGACGACCTCGATCCGCGTCCCTTCCTTCTTGGCATAGTGGATGTATTTCGTCGCCACGGGCTGGTTGTTCGCCACGTTGCTGCCGAAAAACACGACCAAGTCCGACCCGATCCAGTCGCTGTAGGAACACGTCGTCGCCCCCGCACCGATCGATCGTTTGAGGCCGCCGGTGCTCGGCGAATGGCAGATGCGGGCGGCGTTGTCCACGGAGTTGGTCCCCAAAGCTCGAACGGCCTTCTGGGCGCCGTAGTAGGATTCGTTCACCATGCCGCGACTGGTGAGATAGAACCCGAGCCGATCCGGGGTCGTGCTCTGAATGCGTTCGGCGATCCTGTCGAGGGCATCGTCCCAACTGATGCGCTGGAACCCTTGCTCGCCCTTGCGCCGGATCATGGGATGGGGCAACCGCCCCATCTGGCGAAGGTCTCGGGCGCGCCGGTCCTTCAGATCGGAGATGTCATTCAGTTCGGAGATATCAAGCGCCGGCATCGTGTTGAGCCGCAACAGCCGCAGGCGAATGTTGCAAAGATGAACGCCTTCCAGGGTCCAGTCCTTCATGCCCGTCGTCCCGAGCGCGCAGCCGTCGCAGACGCCGCGGTCGAGCACGCGCCAGGCGTAGCGTAAGTTGTCGCGGTTCTCCCAGATGGCGCGAAAGACTTCCGCAAAGTTGTTCGGGCGCTGTTCGCCGATGCCGAACGGCTTCAGGCTTGCCCAGTTGGAAGGTGTCCACCGGAGGGGATTGAGATCTTTCAGCAGGTTCCGCATCTGCAAGTCCTCCTTTTCCTCGCCGCAGCCCGTTATTTGTGCGTCAAGGGCACGATTCTGAAGAGTCTATAGCGTCTACCGTTCGTGATCCACCCCGTCCGTCAGCGCCCGCAGCCACGGGGTGCTCCGCACCCACGCGTCCGTCGTCTTGATCGCATTGAACGTGTAGATATGGAACCCATCCACGTGCTCGTAGACCTCTTCCATGAGCGGCGTCGGGTCGTAACGCTGGACCATTTTGGCCACGTCGCGCGTGGACATCTTCTTGATGAAGCCCAGCGAGGCGTTGACGCCACAGCGCATGGCGAACTGCGTCAGCTTCGGGACGCTGATCGGGGGAGCGATGCCGCAATGAATCGGCAGGGTGACGCCCTTGTCCCGGATGCGCGCCACCCACTCGACAATGGCATCCGGATCGAACGCCATCTGGGTCGCGGCGTACGTGGCCCCCAGCTCCTGCTTCTCCAGCAGGACGTCGTCGCCGAACGCCTCGTCGGGATACGACGGGTGCCCTTCCGGATACGCGGCGACGCCGATCGACGAACAATGCGCAAAATAGGGGATGAGGTCGGCGGCCCGCTCGAACGGCCCCACCGGATCGAGGTCGCCGCCGATGAGGAACACATGATCGCGCACCGTGCCCGCCAGCTCATGGAGATGATCCTCGCTCTCAACAAGCGCCGCGGAGATGTGGGGCGTGTGCTGTCTGTCCAATCGCTGATACGTCTGGAGAGTTGGCTCGAGAGACTCTTGGGTAGCCGTGATCGTCAGTGACCAGTCTTTGGAGATGTTCTCAAGCTGCAGCTTAGAACTGGGGAAGATCTCGAAGGTCGCTTCCATGCGGGCCTCCCTTGGCGCGTCAGGCCGTTTGGACCGTCGCAAGCGAGTTAGCTTGACGTCAAACGGAAGCGTATCGCAGTCCCGGACCCTAGTGCAAACCGGGGCATTTGACGCCGATTGGTCCAACATGATACCTCAGGGAGATCTCCACTATCATGACGTTCCGTAAGGAGGGACCCGATCGTGCCATCGGATATCGACATCGCCCAATCGATCGAACTGGATCCCATCTGGGACATCGCCCAGAAAGCTGGGCTGGACCGCGACGAACTGGAACCCTACGGCGACTACAAGGCGAAGGTTAAGCTGAGCGCACTGGACCGACTCGACGACGAGCCAGACGGGCGCCTCGTTATGGTCACCGGCATGACACCGACGCCGCTGGGCGAGGGCAAGACGGTCACGACCGTCGGCCTCGGCCAGGCGTTCAATGCGATCGGCACCAACGCGATCACGGCCGTCCGGGAGCCGTCCATGGGCCCCGTGTTCGGGATCAAGGGCGGCGCTGCCGGCGGCGGGCACGCCCAAGTGCTGCCCATGGAGGACATCAATCTCCATTTTACGGGCGACATGCACGCCATCACGTCCGCGCACAGCCTCCTGTCCGCCATGCTGGACGCCCACATCAAACACGGCAACGAGCTGGAGATCGACACGACCCAGATCGTGTGGAAACGGGCGGTCGACATGAACGACCGCGCGCTGCGCAACGTCGTCGTCGGCCTGGGCGGCAAGGCCCACGGCGTGCCCCGTGAGGACGGCTACATGATCACCGTCGCCTCGGAGATCATGGCGATCCTCTGCCTGGCGAGGGACCTCGGGGATCTGAAGGAGCGTCTCGGCCGCATCATCGTCGCGTACAACCGAGATGGCCAGCCCGTCACGGCGGCCGATCTCGACGCCCACGGCGCCATGACGGCACTCCTCCGGGACGCCATTAAGCCGAACCTCGTCCAGACGATCGAGGGGACGCCGGCGTTCGTCCACGGCGGCCCGTTCGCCAACATCGCCCACGGCCACAACACGCTCATCGCCGACCGCATCGGGCTCAAACTGGGCGACGTGCTCGTGACCGAAACGGGCTTCGGCGCGGACCTCGGCGCGGAGAAGTTCTACAACATCGTCTGTCGGCTCGGCGGCCTCAAGCCGGACTGCACCGTCGTCGTCGCCACGGTGCGGGCGCTCAAGATGCACGGTTACGGCATGTGGCCCGTCGAGCTGGAGGACCTCAAGCCGGAGAACGTCGACGCCGTGGAACAGGGCCTTGCCAACCTCGACAAGCACATCGACAACCTCACCAAGTTTGGCGTCCCGGCCGTCGTGGCGGTCAACCGCTACCCCCAAGACACCGACGCCGAAATCGAGGCCGTCTTGAACCACTGCGAGTCCCGCGGCGTGCGCGCCGAGGTCTCCAACGTCTGGGCCGACGGCGGCGCCGGCGGCGCGGACCTCGCGGAGAAGATCCTCCGGACCATGGACGAGGAGCCGGCCGACTACGGGCCGATCTATGACGTCCAACACTCCATCCCAGACAAGATCGACGCCATCGCGAAAACCATCTACGGCGCCGACGGCGTGCAGTTCGTCGGCCGCGCCCACAAGGACATCCAGCGGCTAGAGACGCTCGGGCTCGACCAGACGCCCGTCTGCATGGCCAAGACGTTCCATTCCCTCAGCGACCGTAACGAGCTGAAGGGCGCGCCCTCGGGCTGGACGCTCAGCGTGAAACAGGTCTATCCGTCGGCCGGCGCCGGATTCTGTGTCGCGCTGTCGGGCGACGTCTTGACGATGCCGGGCCTGTCCAAGCGCCCCTCGGCCGTCGACATTGACGTCGACGAGCAGGGGCAAGTGACGGGGTTGTTCTGAGCATTCCGCAAACAGGAGGAGGAGGCGACACGAGATGAACGCGACGGACGCGCGCACCGTACGCCGACCGACGTGGCTGGAAGCCGTGCTCCCGCTCCAAGGGGTGCTGCCCTCGGCCATCGCGATCGTCGCGGGCAGCCTTGCGGTGGCCGCGATGGCCCAGCTACGAATCCTGTTGCCGTTCTCGCCCGTCCCCATCACGGGACAGACGCTGGCGGTGCTGCTGGTCGGCACGGCCCTAGGCCCGTGGCGCGGCGGCTTGAGCCTGGGGCTCTATCTGGCAGAGGGCGCCGTGGGATTGCCCGTGTTCGCCGGCGGCGCGGCCGGACTGGCGACGTTGGCGGGCCCGACCGGCGGCTACCTGATCGGATTCGTCGCCGCCGCCGTCCTGACGGGCCACCTCGCCCAACGCGGCTGGGATCGACGGTGGCTCGGGGCTGCCACAGCGATGGTCCTGGGCAATGCGATCATCTACGCATTCGGGGTAACATGGCTGACCCGCTTCGTCGGCTGGCCGGCGGCATGGCTGCAGGGCGTTGCGCCGTTCCTCGCCGGGGACGCCATCAAGGTAGCGATCGCAACCGGTTTGTTGCCGTCAGCTTGGTCATTGCTCGATCGTCTTCGGTTGCCGAGCGATCGGGGCTAGATGGCTTCCGGTAAACGCCCCAAGCATCCCCGTTAACGCGGCAAACAGACCTGTCCATCCGGCAAATAGTGGAACGGATGCCGGCCGGGGTTGCCTTCGACACTGAGTTCACCGGCAGCGTTGTTTCCCTTGATGACGTTGCGCCCGGCGAACCTAAACGCTCCGTTGAGCGCCTCGGCCTTTAATTGGAGGTCACTCTTGAGACAGGGCTTCGTCATTCCCGCCAAGCCCCAACCTCGGTTGTTTCGAACGGTGGCGTCCTCAAGGCGCAAGTCCGCTTGGCCCCCCAAGAGCACACCCTGGCGATTGCCATCGATTTGGCTGTTTATGATGTTGACCTCGGCCGGAAGATTCAGCGAAAAAAGCCCGCCAGGGTACTTCAAGCCGAATCCGACCCGAATCCCGGCGTTGAAAAGCGCCATCTTGTCTGTCTGGCCGTTGTCGATGACCCGCGAGTTGACCAGCTTGAGTCGACTGTTGTTGCCAACGTCGACGCCCAGACCTGAAGGGGAACTTGGCACACCCACATGACCTCGGATCGTTGTCTCCTGCACAAATGCCTCTGCTCCACTCGAGAGTTGTAATCCGGCGATACCGTTGTCGGCAATGACCGTGTTCGAAGTGCGGATCGTGCTGGCCCCAATAACGCCGATTCCCCGCTGCCGATTGTCTTCAATGACGGTTTCCGCCAAGCGAACGGACACGTTCGGGCCAAAGACCGTCATGCCGATGATATTGTCCGAGATGCGGACTTCCTGGAAAATCAGACTGGCTGAGCCGACTGACGTCTCCGGGCGACTTAGGGCAAAGATACCTCCTGCCAAGGCTCCGACCGTTTCAGCCTTCGAGCCCGTCAGTTCCAGGTTCCGCAACCGGATCACGGTGACCTCCTGGCTTCGCGCGTCGACGCCAATGACCGGCTCGAAGTCTCCTTGATCGTCCTTGGTCGCTTTGATCGTGGTACGTTCGTCGCCGATGCCTTGTAACGTCAGCGTCTTGTTGATCACGATGCTCTCCTGCCACGTTCCGGCCTCCAGACAGATCACGTCGCCGCGGCGGGCGTCGTCGATCGCGGCTTGGATGGACTGATCCTCGGACAGCGTCACCGAACACTCGGCCGGCGCGTCGCCTTGGCCGTTCGTCACGCCCCACCCCGCCAGTCCGACCAAAAGCGCCGTCAAGATCACAACAGACAGACCTCGCGTCATCGTCCATCACCTCATGATTCCTGATCTCAATGTCGTCGGCTGTTCGACCAACTCACCCGGACAGCATTCTGAAGAGCACGCCAGCTCCGATAAGCAAGACGGCGGTCATCAACATCTTCCCGGCCATGCGACGCGCTCTGGGGTTGGATGATCGGCCGCTCATGACCTGATCGTGGACGGTGGCGTCGGCCGCATGCCCGCCGGGCCCGCTAAAGTGACCGCCTCCTGGGCTCCCGTGGGGCAATATCGCGACGAGGGCGGCCAGAACGCCGACGCCGATCAGCCCGAGCCCGTATGACGCGCCCGTGAGCAACACCATAATGCCCGCAACTGCCGCGCCGACGAGCGCGTAGAGCAGGGCCGCCTTGCCGATCTCCCACAAGGACGACATGCCCTGTCGAACGGCGGAGCCGATCCATTGGCTGATCTTGCCAGCTGTCGAGGTCGCCGCTCGATGCCCCACGTCCTCGGGCGTGGCGCTCCGTTCGCTCCGATTGCCTTGGGCTCGAGTCATGGTCCAGCTTGCCTCCTTTCCACTGGGACGCTGTCAACGCGGCAGGCAGACCTGGCCATCGGGCAGATAGTGGAACGGATGGATGCCCGGATTGCCTTGGCCGTCCAGCTGCCCGGAAGCGTTGTTGGCGCCGATCGCGTTGCGACCCGTGAACTCGAGTTGGCCGTCGAGCGCTTCAGCTTGGGTCAACGGATTGTTCAGACAGGGCTGAGCAAAAGCCACGAGGCCCCAGCCCAAGTTCCGGCGCACCTGACTGCCCTCCATGTGGAGATCGGCGGCCTTTCCGACCACGATGCCGTGGCGGTTTCCGTCGATCCGGCTGTTCACGATCTCGGCCGACGCCGACGTCACGGCACGAAATTCGGGCAGACTGGGCACGCCGACCGCCACGCCGGCGTTGCGCAACGCGCGTGCGTTTGCGTCGGGCTGAGCCGCTCCGTTGTTGAGCACGGCCGAGTCGACCAAGCGGAGGTGGCTGCGGTTGCCGAGCTTGATGCCGATGCCCTGTCGAGACGCCCCCAGGCCGCTGTTGCGGATGGTCGTCCGACGCACGTCGGCCTGAACACCGTTGTTGAGCCGAATTCCCCCAACTCCGGTCTTCCGGATGACGGCCTCGGCCACCTCGAGGCGGGCCTGACGCCGGGCGACGATTCCGACGCCGACGTTCTCTATGCTGGTTCGCTCAACGCGAGCGCTCACGTCCGGGCCAACGACCCATAAGCCCGCATTGGTCCGCTTAATGTGAACGTCCTCCACTATCAGGCGGGCCGACTGTGTCAGCGAGGAGCCGAAGACGTGGATCCCGCGGATCGATCCCGTGTCCTGCGATCCGAGCAGTTCGAGATGCTGGAGCCGAATCACGCGAAGCTCGCGCGTCGAGCCGCTGACTTCGACGATTCCCTTGAGGTCTGCTTCCTCGCGGCCGCGGAGCGTGCTCCGCTCGTCGCCGATCCCGCGCAGCGTCACCGATCTCGTGATCTTAAGGTTCTCTTTCCACGTGCCGGCCTTGAGACAGATCACGTCGCCGCGACGCGCGTCATCAATGGCGTTTTGGATCGATTGCTCCGGCGACAGGGTCTGCGTACAGGACGGCGCCTGGGCATGCCCCGTCGACCCGATGGGTCCGACGCCACTGAAGAGAACGCCAAACAGGGCCATTGTCGTTAGCACGCGATACATCGGCTCACCTCCAGGTCGAGCTTAACATATTGGTCTGATTTTCAAACAGATGACAAGCAAGGCCCCGATTCAGGGTTCGTCTTTTGCCAACAGAGGGCCTCCTTTTATCACGAGGGGTGATGCGCTCAATGCTTTATCGACGGCGATTGCCTGTCCCGATTCGCGTTTCTAGCATCCGAGCGACGCCAAACGTAAGGGGTTGACGGGCACCGAGTCCGATCTGGTGATGAGTTCACGATGCGGGTTCTGATCGCTCCAGCGCCGTTCAAGGGCAGCCTTTCATCGATTGCCGCCGCCGACGCGATCGCCCGGGGCTTGCGCGCGGGCTGGCCCGACGCCGAGCTGTCGACGACGCCCCTGGCCGACGGCGGCGAGGGGACGCTTCACGTTCTGCACAGCGCCCGAGACGGGACGTTGGAACGCGTCACGGTGACCGATCCGTTCGGTCGGGCCATCGAGGCTCAGCTCGGCTGGCTTCCGGGCGCCATCGCCGTCGTCGAAATGGCCCAAGCTGCCGGTCTGGCGTTGATGACCGACGAGGAGCGCGATCCGATGCGCGCGTCGACGCACGGCGTGGGAGAGTCAATTCGGAAGGCCCTCGACGGCGGCGCTCGCGAGATCTGGATCGGCCTCGGCGGCAGCGCCACCGTGGATGGCGGGCTCGGCATGCTCCAGGCCTTGGGGGCACAATTGCTGGATGACGCTGGACGTCCCGTCTCCGGGGGCGGTCAAGGCCTTCGGGACCTCGCCTCGGTGGACCTCTCGACGTTGGATGCGCGCCTGTCTCGAACGCCGCTGAAAGCGCTCTGCGACGTGGACAGCCCCTTGCTCGGGCCGCAGGGCGCCCAACTCTACATGCTCCAAAAGGGGGCGACGACCGAGCAGTGCGAGGAACTGGCAAGCGGCCTAGCGCGCTTTGCGGATCTCGTTGAGCGCGATCTTGCGGGCGACGTTCGGGACGTTGCGGGCGCGGGCGCCGCCGGCGGATTGGGGGCGGCGCTGACGCTGCTCGGCGCGGACCTCGTCAGCGGAAGTCGGTTCGTCATGGATGCGCTCGACCTCGATCGCAAGCTGGCGTCATGTGATCTGGTCATCA
>JBDGQO010000066.1:16466-32630 GCA_042219045.1 Bipolaricaulia bacterium
GTCATGGATGCGCTCGACCTCGATCGCAAGCTGGCGTCATGTGATCTGGTCATCACGGGCGAGGGAACGATCGACGATCAGACGTTGCAGGGCAAGACGATCGGCGGCCTGGCGGATCGATGCCGGTCGGTCGGGCGTCCGCTCGTGGCGCTGTGCGGCAGCCACACGGGCGACCTCGCCGACCTTCAAGCCCAGGGGATTGACGCCATCTTCCCCATCATCTCCGGGCCCATCTCGCGCGACGCCGCCATGGCCGAAGCCGAGCGGAATCTGGCACAGACGGCGCAAAACGTCGCAGCCTTGATCCGCGCTATTGCGACAACGGGCCCCCGCTGAGTCGAGCACGGGACGGCCAAGAATGGGCTTGACATCCGATGTTGCTGGTGCTTGGCGATCGGGGGAGACGAGCTGGAGCGGGCGACGGGATTCGAACCCGCGACCTTCGGCATGGCAAGCCGACGCTCTACCACTGAGCTACACCCGCATTCGGTTGGCGATTATAGGGTTGGACCGCCCATCGGTCAAGCGGGTGCGAAGGGGGGGACTCGAACCCCCACGGGCAAAGCCCACCGGCTCCTAAGGCCGACGCGTCTGCCAATTCCGCCACCTTCGCGCAGAGGCGCTCATCCCGGAGTTGTCATTGTCGATGCGCGCGGCAATGAAAACGGCAGGCGGGATGGAGCGCCGGGTACGCCCGGGAGGACTCGAACCCCCAACCGACGGCTCCGAAGGCCGTTGCTCTTCCAATTGAGCTACGGGCGCAGGTTGTCGTCCGTATGTTAGCCAGGGCTTTTCGCCGCGTCAACCCGACATCGCCGCACATCATCCAGAGAGGCGCCGACCCGTCTCAACGCTTGATTCGGCCCGCATGGCCCGTTAATTTGGATCGTTCACCATGCCCATGTCCAAGCCAAGCCGACGGCGTGTCGCCATTGAAGGCGTCCATCCGGAGATCAACGGCGGTCGTTTCCCCATCAAGCGGACGGTGGGCGAACGCGTCGTCGTCGAGGCCGACGTCTTTGCCGACGGGCATGACGTCCTGGCGGGGGTGCTGCTATATCGTCCCGCTGGACAATCGGACTGGCACCGAAGCACGCTGCAGCCCTTGGGCAACGACCGCTGGCGGGGCGAGTTCCGCGTCGCCGAGCTCGGCCCCTACGTCTACACCCTGGAGGCCTGGGTCGACCGGTTTGCCACCTGGCAGCGCGACCTCGCCAAGAAGGCCGACGCCGACCAGGACGTGAGGGTCGATCTGTTGGTGGGGGCTCAGCTGGTGGAAACTGCTGCAGGGCGTGCTGACGGCGGCGATCAACGATCCTTGACGGACTGGGCCACGAAGCTGCGCGACGACGCGACGTCGCCGGCGGAGCGCGTCGCGGCGGCGCTCGACGACGAGTTACACGCGCTGATGAGCCGCTGCGCGGGGCCGACCGCCGCCACGCGCTATCCTCGGGAATTGACGGTCGTCGTCGACCGCGAGCGGGCCCGCTTCAGCGCCTGGTACGAGATGTTCCCGCGCTCGTGCGCGTCCGAACCGGGCCAACACGGCACGTTCGCGGACTGCGAAGCGCGGCTGCCGTACATCGCCGAGATGGGCTTCGACGTCCTCTACCTCCCGCCGATCCATCCCATCGGCACGACCCATCGGAAAGGCCCCAACAACGCGCCGGAGGCCGGTCCCTCCGATCCCGGTAGCCCCTGGGCGATCGGCTCATCCGAAGGGGGGCACAAGGCCGTCCATCCCGATCTCGGCACGGTCGAGGACTTCCGACGGTTCGTCGACCGGGCCAACGACTATGGCTTGGAGGTCGCGCTCGACGTCGCGTTCCAGTGCTCGCCCGATCACCCCTGGGTGAGCGAGCACCCGGAGTGGTTCTGCACCCGGCCTGACGGCACCATCCAGCACGCGGAAAATCCCCCGAAAAAGTACGAGGACATTTACCCGCTCAACTTCGAAACCGAGGACTGGGCCAATCTGTGGCGCGAGCTGAAGCGCGTGTTTGAGTTCTGGATCGAGCAGGGGATCAAGATCTTCCGCGTGGACAACCCGCACACGAAGCCCTTCCCGTTCTGGGAATGGCTCATCGACGAGCTGAAAAGCGATCATCCCGACCTCATCCTGCTCGCCGAGGCGTTCACGCGCCCGAAGGTCATGTACCGCTTGGCCAAGCTCGGGTTCACCCAGTCCTACACCTACTTCGCCTGGCGCAACACCCGCGAGGAGCTCGAACGCTACTTCCACGAGCTCACCCAGACGGAGGTCCGCGAGTTCTTCCGACCGAACCTCTGGCCCAACACGCCGGATATCCTGACGGAATACCTCCAAAATGGGGGACGTCCTGCGTTCGTCGCTCGGTTGGTGCTGGCGGCCACGCTCGGCGCCAGCTACGGGATCTACGGGCCGCCGTTCGAGCTGGGCGAGAACGTTCCGCGCGAGCCCGGCAGCGAGGAATACCGCCATTCCGAGAAATACGAGATCCGCGACTGGGACCTGGACGCCCCGCACAGCCTCCGCCCGCTGATTGCCCGCATCAACGAGATCCGTCGGGCCAACGCCGCCCTGCAAAGCAACCATTCCTTGCGCTTCCATCCCGTGGACAACGACCAGCTCGTTTGTTACAGCAAGCAGAGCGACGACGGCGCGAACACGATCATCGTCGCCGTCAACCTCGACCCGCACCATACGCAAGCGGGCATGGTGGATCTGTCGCTGGACGAACTCGGCATCGACGGCGAGGAACCTTATCAGGTCCACGACCTGTTGGGCGAGGCACGCTACACCTGGCAGGGCAGCCCCAACTACGTCGAGCTCGACCCCAACGTTGTCCCGGCCCACGTCTTCCGCGTGCGCCATCGCGCCCGCTCGGAAGCGGACTTCGAGTACTACGTCTGAGGCGTTCATGGCATCATCCCCGCTCGACGAGCTGCTGCTGGAACCGGACCCGCGCTGGTATCAGGACGCCGTCGTCTATGAGCTCCACGTTCGCGCCTTCGCCGACAGCGACGGCGACGGCGTTGGCGACTTCCGCGGGCTGACCCATAAGCTCGACTATCTCCAAGATCTCGGCGTCACGGCGTTGTGGCTCTTGCCGTTCTATCCCTCGCCGCTGCGGGATGACGGCTACGACATCGCCGACTACAGCAGCGTCCATCCCGACTACGGCACCATGGAGGACTTCCGCACGTTCCTCGACGAGGCGCACCGTCGCGGGCTGCGCGTGATCACCGAGCTGGTGCTCAACCATACCTCTGACCAGCATCCGTGGTTCCAGCGCGCCCGCCGGGCCGAGCCGGGCAGCCGCTGGCGCAACTACTACGTCTGGAGCGACACGCCGGACAAATACGCCGACACGCGGGTCATCTTCCAGGACTTCGAAGCCTCCAACTGGTCCTGGGATCCGGTGGCCGGGGCGTATTACTGGCATCGGTTCTACGCCCATCAGCCCGACCTCAACTTCGACAACCCGGAGGTCCGCGAGACGATGCTCCAGCTCGTTGACGACTGGCTGGCGATGGGCGTCGACGGGCTGCGACTGGACGCCGTGCCCTATCTGTATGAGCGCGAGGGGACCAACTGCGAGAACCTCCCCGAAACCCACGAGTTCCTGAAGGACCTTCGCGAGAGGGTGGATGAGAAGTTCGAGGACAAGATGCTGTTGGCCGAAGCCAACCAGTGGCCGGAGGACGCCATCGCGTACTTCGGCGACGGCGACGAGTGCCACATGAACTTCCACTTTCCCCTGATGCCGCGGCTGTTCATGTCGATCCGCATGGAGGATCGCTTCCCCATCATCGACATCCTGGATCAGACGCCGCCCATTCCCGAGAACTGCCAGTGGGCCATCTTCCTGCGCAACCACGACGAGCTGACGCTCGAGATGGTCACGGACGAGGAACGCGACTACATGTATCGCGTCTACGCCAGCGAGCCGCGCGCCCGGATCAACTTGGGCATCCGCCGGCGGCTCGCCCCCTTGTTGGACAACAACCGCCGCAAAATCGAGCTGATGAACGGGCTGTTGTTCTCCCTGCCCGGCACGCCCGTGATCTACTACGGCGACGAGATCGGCATGGGCGACAACATCTATCTGGGCGACCGCAACGGCGTCCGGACCCCGATGCACTGGAGCCCGGACCGCAACGCCGGCTTCTCCAGCGCGAACCCCCAGAAGCTCTACCTGCCGCCGATCAACGACCCGGAGTACCACTACGAAAGCCTCAACGTGGAGGCCCAGCAGACCAATCCCAGCTCCTTGCTCTGGTGGATGAAGCGGCTCATCGGGATCCGCAAGCGCTACCAGGCATTCGGCCGCGGATCGCTCGAATTTCTCTCAACCGACAATCGGAAAGTGCTGGCGTTTGTGCGCAAGCACGAGGACGAGATCGTGCTCGTGGTGGCCAATCTCTCCCGGTTTACGCAGTGTTGCGAACTCGACCTCGGGGCCTATCGCGGCCTGGTGCCGCGCGAGATCTTCGGCTTGACGACGTTTCCGCCCATTGGCGAACTGCCCTATTTCATCACGCTCGGGCCACACACGTTCCACTGGTTCTCCCTCGAACCCCAACATGCCGATCGCCTTCGCGCCCCGGGCAACCTGCTAGCGGACGTGGACGTCGCTGACGAAGCCGGACCGACAATCGCCGTCTCGGACGCCTGGCAACGCGTCTTGGAGGGCAGGGCACGCGCCGCCTTGGAGGACGCCTTGCCGCGGTTCTTCGCGAACGCGCGATGGTTCGGCGGCAAGGCCCGCCAGGTGAAGGCCATCCGGATCCACGATGCGATCCCCGTCGACGAGGCCGACGCCCAGATCGCGCTCGTCGACGTCGACTACATTGAGGGCGACCCGGACCTCTATGCCGTGCCCTTGTCGTTCGCCACGGGCGATCGAGCCGAACAGCTGCTCACCTATCACCCCGAGACCGTGGTCGGTCGGGTGCACGTGCGCGATGCGGACGCGGACGGCGTGCTGTACGACGCCCTGCGCAACGAGGCGTTGGGAGCTCGGCTGCTGGCAGGCATGGCGCAGGACGAGCGCTGGAGCGGAAGCCGGGAAGCGGTCTCGGCGTCCAGCGTGGGCCCCCTGGATCTGGACGACACGGACGGGCCGCTCACGCCCACGCTCAGCCACGCCGAGCAGAGCAATTCCTCGCTCATCTACGGCCACCGCTATATTCTG
Source organism: Bipolaricaulia bacterium (assembly GCA_042219045.1). Classification (GTDB taxonomy): domain Bacteria; phylum Bipolaricaulota; class Bipolaricaulia; order RBG-16-55-9; family RBG-16-55-9; genus CAZMNF01. The sequence goes on from JBDGQO010000066.1 coordinate 21,644, forward strand.
AAGCTCTATCGGCGGCTGGAGTCGGGGACCAATCCCGACCTGGAGATCACGCGGGCGCTCACCGAGCAGGGCTTCCCGCATATCCCGCCCGTGGCCGGTTTTTTGGAAGTTCGCCGCGACCGTCGCAGCGAGCCCATGACGTTGGGACTGCTCCAAGCCTACGTCGCCAACGAGGGCGATGCGTGGGCCTACACCCAAGACGTGCTCGGCCGGTTCTACGAACGGCTCCTCTCCCAACCCGTGGAGTCGACGCGCGAAGGAATTCCTGTGCCGCCCCGATCGACCCTGTCCGTGGTCAACGGAACCGCAGCGGGCTATCCGGATGACGCGTATGACAAAATCGGGACGTATCTCCAGTCGGCCGAGCTGCTCGGCCAACGGACCGCCGAGCTCCACGTGGCGTTGGCGGCCCGCCACGACGACCCCGACTTCGCTCCCGAGCCGATCAATCGCTTCGCGCAGCGCTCCATCTATCAGTCGATCCGCAGCTCCACGCGGCGCACGATCCAGTTCCTGCGCCAACAGGTCGATCAACTGCCCGACGTGCTCCATCCGCAAGCCCACCGGATTCTGGACGCGGAAGACGAGCTGCTGCGTCGGCTGCGGGCCGTGCTCGAGACCCGCATCGAGGCCCGCCGCATCCGCATCCACGGCGATTATCATCTAGGCCAAGTCCTCTATACGGGCAAGGACTTCGTCATTCTGGACTTCGAGGGCGAGCCGGCCCGTCCCCTGGGCGAACGCCGCCTGAAGCGCTCGGCGCTGCGGGACGTCGCCGGCATGCTGCGCTCGTTCCACTACGCCGCGCACGCGTCGCTGTTTTCGCTGGAGGAAAGCGGCATCCTCCAGCCGTCCGATCGACCCCGTCTGGAACCGTGGGCTCGCTTCTGGACGCACTGGGTCTCCGTGGCGTTTTTGAAGGCCTACCGGGCCACGGCCGAGTCGACCCCGGGCGTGATCCCCAGCGACGCCGAGGCGCTGCACACGCTGTTGGACGCGTATTTGCTGGAGAAGGCGACCTACGAGCTCACCTACGAGCTGAACAATCGGCCGGATTGGGTGCAGATTCCGCTCCAGGGCATCGTCGACCTGTTGGCCCAGGCCGAGGGCTCGTGACCTCCGTCGCTGAGAACGGCTCCCGTTCTCGCTAGGGTGAATGCCATGGCCGCATCATCGAAACGGGCGCTTGCGACCTCGCCGTTGAGCGAAGAAGACCTCCACTGGTTCAACGAGGGCACGCACACCCAGCTTTATGACAAACTTGGGGCCCATCTGGTCAGAAGCGATGGCGGCCATGAGGGCGTCCACTTCGCCGTCTGGGCTCCCAACGCGGCTTCCGTGTCGGTTATCGGCGACGTCAACGATTGGGACCCCACGGCCCACCCGCTGCAGCCGCGCGGCGCATCCGGCATTTGGGAGGGGTTCCTGCCGGAGGCGACCAAGGGCAGTGTCTACAAGTACCACATTCGGTCCCGAGGCGATGGCCATCGCGTGGACAAGACCGATCCCTACGGCTTCACGCACGAAGTGCCCCCGCGACAGGCATCGATCGTCTGGGATCTCCCCTACGATTGGCAGGACGACGAGTGGCTCCGAGAGCGCGGCGATCGACATGCGCTCGAGGCGCCCATGTCGATCTACGAGGTCCATCTCGGCTCGTGGATGCGCGTGCCCGAAGAGGACAACCGCATGCTCACCTACCGGGAGCTCGCGCCGCGCTTGGCCGACTACGTGGCCGAGAGAGGCTTCACGCACGTCGAGCTGATGCCCGTCACAGAACATCCGTTCTACGGCTCGTGGGGCTATCAAGTGACGGGTTACTTTGCCCCGACCAGCCGCTACGGGACGCCGCAGGACTTCATGTATTTCGTGGACTATCTCCACCAAGCCGGAATCGGCGTGATCCTCGACTGGGTTCCGTCCCATTTTCCCACCGACGAACATGGGCTCGCTTACTTCGACGGCACGCACCTCTACGAGCACGCCGACCCGCGCCAGGGGTACCATCCCGACTGGGACAGCTTCATCTTCAACTACGGCCGCAACGAGGTCCGCTCGTTCCTGTTGAGCAGCGCCCACTTCTGGCTGGATCACTACCACATCGACGGGCTCCGGGTGGACGCCGTCGCCTCCATGCTCTATCTGGACTACTCCCGCGAGGGCGAGGACTGGATCCCCAACGAGCACGGCACCAACGAGAACCTCCAAGCCATCTCGTTTCTGCGTCAGCTGAACGAGACCGTCTATGAACGACATCCTGACGTGCAGATGATCGCCGAGGAGTCCACGTCGTGGCCGATGGTGTCGCGCCCGACTTACGTGGGCGGCCTCGGCTTCGGCCTCAAATGGGACATGGGCTGGATGCACGACGCGCTCCAGTACTTCCAGCGAGACCCGATCCATCGCCCCTATCACCACGACGACCTGACCTTCCGCATGATCTACGCCTTCGACGAGAACTTCGTCCTTCCGCTCTCGCACGACGAGGTCGTCCACGGGAAGGGCTCGATTCTGGGGAAGATGCCGGGCGACGCGTGGCAACAGTTCGCCAATTTGCGCTTGCTCTATGGGACGATGTTCACCCAGCCGGGCAAGAAGCTCTTGTTCATGGGCGATGAGTTCGGGCAGGGCCACGAATGGGACCATTCGAGCAGCCTGGATTGGCACCAGCTGAACGACCCCCAACACAAGGGCATTCAGCGTTGGGTCGACGACCTGAATCGTTGCTATCGGCGCGAGGCGGCGCTGCACGCGCTCGACTGTCACCCGCGCGGCTTCGCCTGGATCGCGGCCGACGACGCCGACAACTGCGTCGTGGCCTATCTCCGCCTAGCCCCGTCCGACGACATTCCGCCCATTCTGGTCGTTGCCAACTACACGCCCGAGCCGCGTGCCAACTATCGCGTCGGCGTCCCGACCTCGGGCCGCTGGGTCGAGATCCTGAACAGCGACGCGCCCGAATACGGCGGCACCGGCCAGGGCAACCTTGGTGGCGTCGACACGACGCCGATCCCGTATCACGGCTATCACCAGTCGCTCATCCTGACGCTTCCGCCGCTCGGCATGCTCCTCTTCAAGCCCTCGATATGAACCGTGCTGCTCGCCGACACCGTGTAAGCCGGCTTACCGACCGTTAGCCTGGAGCTCGATAAGATGAATATCACGTCAGTCCACTTCGGGAGGTCGCCATGAATCTTGGACAACTGGTGGAGAAGCCGTGGTTCTGGCCGGTGGTGGGCGGCGGGCTCATCCTGCTCATCGTCGCCATGGTGCTCGTCGAGACAATGGACCCGTTCGAATCGGAGCCGACGACGCTCAGCATGTCCGATTTGCCGTCCAGCGGGGACTCGGCCCTGCTTCAGGAGGTGCAATCGTTCGAGTCCCGAGGACGGGACCACGTGTCAACGGGCGCAGAGCTCAGCTACGCGCAGACGCCCCCGACCTCCGGCACGCACTACGGACGCGCCATCCCGGCCGGGTTCTACACCTCGGAACAGCCGTACGGTGGTCTCGTCCATAGCCTGGAGCACGGCGCCGTCGTGATCTACTACGCAGATGGCGTTTCCGATTCGACTCGATCCGAACTGGAGCGACTTGCGGGCGGCTATCAAAACCCTTGGGCCAGCGTCCTTGCCGTGCCCCAGCCGGAGTCGTTCGGCGCGCCGCTCGTGCTTACGGCCTGGCAGGCTCGACTCGACCTGTCGAGCTACAACGACGAGGCCATCCAGGCGTTTCTCGCGGAGTATCTAGGCCGCGGCCCGGAAAACCCGGTCCGATAGCTCGACGTGAGGGGGAGAACTCCGAAGGGTGGGAGGGATGACGGGAATTGAACCCGCAGCCTTCGCCTCCACAGGGCGACGCTCTGTCCATTGAGCTACATCCCTCACGCTCACGGGAATCATACCACACGGTCTCGAGGGCAACAACGATGGCTCAATGTTGTGGGCAACGGCGGCTGGCGTGGCACGCCCGGCAGGGCTCGAACCTGCAACCTGCGGCTTAGAAGGCCGCTGCTCTTCCGTTGAGCTACGGGCGCATTGGAATGGGATTCTACCGAGGAACCTCAGCCGCGTCAAGACACATGTCACGCTCCTTGCCGACGTCCGCGCCCGCTGCATTTGGGTTTGGGCCAACTGTCAGATAGATTGTGGAGAACAACTGAGCTCGGGGATGACCACGTTGGCCATGCAGATGCCCCAAGAAGAGCGCCTGTTTGACGAATATCAGCGCGACAAGGTTGCGCTCCGTTTGACCCAGCACCGACTGATCGTCGAGGGGCCGTCGCCCAAGCTGCTCGGCGGACGAACCTCGCAGACCACCATGTTCATCGGCGACATCGACGCGATTGAACGAGACGTCGAGGGGCATGACGGCCTGGCCGTGTTGGCGATCGGGGTCTTTTCGCTGTCGTGGCTCTCCCAGGACGGTCGGCTTCCGCTGCTGGTGATCGCCTTGGCGCTGATCGTGGCGTTTATGATGACTCGGCGCGCCAGCGTCGTCTTCCATGCGGGCACCGCGCGCGCCGCGATCGAATATTCCGGCGAGGAAGACCCGGAGCTTGAAAGGTTCCTGGACTCAGTGGAACAGATGCGAGCACGGCATCTTTAGGGCCCGAACGGGCCGTCAGCCGTTCGGCGATGGGGCACAAAGTCGATAATCGACCCCGATTATCCGATGTTGAAGCCCAGCGCTGCTGGGTTACCATGGAAGCAAGAAGGGAGTCTCTATGGATCCAGAGAAGCTTGATGACGTCATCGAATCGCTCAAAGAGGGAACGGCGCAGCGCCTTGAGTACAGCGACGTGCATCCCCTTGTATCGTCCGCTCTGTCCGAGCGAGCCCTTGAGGCCGCGCGCTCGGCATTCGAGAACGCCCAAGACGTGGACGAGGAGAGCCTAGCCCAACTGATCAGCGTCTACGTGGCCGGTTACTCCCAGGGCTGGCTGGATCTCAGCCAGATTCACACATCCGAGAACTGAGGCCGACAATCGCGACATTTCCGATCGGATTGGCGCAAGGGGGCGGCCCCTTGCGCACCAATCCGTGACGCGATGGGCCGGTCCGTCGGTCGGGCCCCAACACCCGACCGACACGGAGCGAAGCCCCCTCAACGGGACTAGCTAGAGGGGCCGAAGCGTGTGCGAACCGTCGCTTCGGCCCCTTTCCGTTCCCGGCATCTGTGTCCATCGCGGAAGCAAGCCGACGTGATCCGGGGCAGCCAGCGCCAGGTCGCGTTTCGCAACGGCATTGGCGCCTGCCTGATAGCGCCGAGGATTGCAGGCCAAACGAGGGGAGATCTTGGAGCGGATGACGGGAATCGAACCCGCAACCTTCGGCTTGGAAGGCCGACGCTCTACCATTGAGCTACATCCGCAATGGCGTGGCTTTGGTCGGAGAGGCCGGATTCGAACCGGCGACCTCGGCGTCCCGAACGCCGCGCGCTAGCCAGACTGCGCCACTCTCCGAAGGGGAACGTCGAGGCGTATTGTAGCCCCGACGTTCCCTCGTTTCAAGATGTTTCAACGATGGCGAGCTTACCTCGTTTCCCCGTTAGCAAGCCGAGCCCTGCTCATCCTAGCGCGAGACGATAACGAGGCTTTCCACGGGGCCGCTCTGCGTGTTCGCAAGCACCCGAAGCGCGACCAGCGGGTCGTCGCCCAAGTTCTGCACGGCCTTGTTCCAGTCCTGGACCGTCTTGATGGGAGTCTCGTTGACCTCGAGGATGACCTGACGCGGCTGCAGCTCGTTGCTCAAGGCGGCCGGACTGTCCGGCTTGATGCCGGTGATCACAACGCCTTGCGTCGTCTGGAAGCCGAGCTGCTCGGCGATCTCCGAGGTGTTGGGCTTGACCGTCAGGCCGAGTGCCGACGCCGGTTCCGGCTGCTTTTCCGGATCCTTGCGCTGGGATGGCTGCTCCGGCGAGCGCTGCGACATCTCGTTGCTGGACGGACGGGTGCCCAACGTGATCTCGACCTTCATCTGTTGTCCGTCGCGCAGGATCGTCAACCGGACGGTCTCGCCCGGCGATCGATATTGGATCGCGTTCTGCAAGTCCTCCACGCGCTTGGTGCGCTGGCCGTCGACGCGGCGGATGATGTCCTCGCTCTGCAGGACGCCATCGGCAGGCGAGCCTTCGATCGGGCTCTGCACGAGCACGCCGCTGTGCGGCTCCACGTTGAAGTAGCGCGCGTACTGCGGCGACAGCTCTTCAATGTAGACGCCGAGCCAGGCACGGGTCACTTGCCCCTGGCTGACGAGCTGTTTGAGCACCTTTTTGACGGGATCGATCGGCACGGCGAAGCCGATTCCCAGCGACCCTTGCGATCGACCGCTGAGGATCGCCGTGTTGATGCCGACCACGTGTCCGTTGGCATTCACGAGCGGACCGCCGGAGTTTCCGGGGTTGATGGCCGCGTCGGTCTGGATCATGTTCGTCATCTGCCCCGATCCGTTGGGGCGCGGCACGTCGCGGTTGAGCGAGCTGACGATGCCGGCGGTGACGCTGTGGTTGAGGCCGAAGGGGTTGCCGATCGCCGTGACCCAGTCGCCGACCTCCAGCGAGGCTGAATCCCCGAGCTCGGCAACGGGCACGCTTCCCAATTGGGGATGGCCCGGCTCCGGCTCCAGCACCGCCAGGTCGAGTCGGGGATCGGACCCGATCACCTTGGCCGACATCTTGGCGCCGTTCGGGAGACTGAGCTGGATGCCTGTGGCACCGCGGACGACGTGATGGTTCGTCAAGACGTATTTCTCGCCCTGGTAGTCGATGAAAAAGCCCGAGCCGAGGGATTTCTTCGGCGGCAGCTGGGGCTGCTGTTCGGGTTGCTGTCCGGGGTTCTCCGGCGTCTGGAACGGCCAGAAGCGTTTTAAGAGTTCCTCGTCCAACCCGCCGCTCGAGGTGCGCTCCTTCGTGACGTCGATGCGCACGACCGACGGGGCGGTGTGCTCGATCGCCTGTTTCGTGGCCCGCTGGCCGGCCGCTGCGATTAGGGAATTGAGCTGGTCCGTCGACAGCGACTGGAGCCAATCGTCGGCATTGATCTGGGCACTTGGCGACTGTTGCGCACTGGCAACCGTCGAGCTGGCGGGCGCGGCGGTTGTGTCGTCGGTGTCACCGCTGGAGTCATCCGGCTTCATTTGCTGGCTTTCAGTCTGGGGACTGCTGGCATCGGGTTGCGACATCGCGTCGGTCGGCGCCAACGGCGTCACGGCCCAGATCAGGCCGACCGCCAGCGCGAGGAGCGCGAGCGTGGGCCATAGCATCCATCGTCTCATCGGCGAGTCCCTCCTTCGGAGTACCGCGGTCGGACGGGTTGACTGAAGCGATTCGTCGCTTAAACCGTCGAGCATTATAACGACGACGGCGGCCTTGCCGACACATCGGCGATGGACCCTACCATTCTCCCGTTTTGAAGGGGATTACGGGCAATTCGCGGTTGCTTGATCCGCGGCGGGGACACGGGGTACACTGAACTTTCTGCGGGACGTGGCGCAGTCTGGTAGCGCGCTGCCATGGGGAGGCAGAGGCCGCCGGTTCAAATCCGGCCGTCCCGACCAACCGCACTCGTCGAGATCACGCGACGGATCGCACATCGTAAGGAGGGACGAGCTCGCCATGGCAAAGCTGACGTTTGTCGGCCATGCAACCGTGGAAATTCAAAGCGGCGACCATTCCGTTCTCATAGATCCGTTCATCAGCGACAATCCCGTGGCCCAGCACGGCGTCGACGACTTCGCCCCGGACGCCATTCTGTTGACGCACGGCCACTTCGACCACATCCCTGACGCCGTGCCCTTGGCCAAGCAACACGGCTGCCCCATCGTGGCACCCGTGGAGCTGGCGAACTACTGCGATTCACAGGGAGCCCCCGAGGCCGTCGGCATGAACACGGGCGGCGTGACGTCGTTCGACTTCGGCACCGTGATGTTCACGCAGGCGTTTCACAGTTCCAGCTATGACGGCCAATACATGGGCCAACCGTGCGGCATCGTTTTGACCACGCACGAGGGTCACAACGTCTACCACGCCGGCGATACCGCGCTGTTCAGCGACATGGAGCTGATCGGCGAGCAGGGGATCGACGTGGCGCTGCTGCCCATCGGCAGCCACTTCACCATGGACCCGAAGGCCGCGGCCCGGGCCGCCGAGTTCATCGGGCCCCAGTACGTCGTGCCCATCCACTACAACACGTTCCCGCCGATCGAGCAGAACGCCGAGGCCTTCAAGAAGGTCGTCGAGGAACGGACGTCCGCCCACGTGCTCGTCCTGGAGCCGGGCGAGTCTCATGAATTCTGAATGACGCCGGCCAACCTCCCGGCACGTGACCGCTGTCGGGGTTGGGCATCCGCGTCGACGGCGCTAAGCTCAGGGTGCAGCAGCTCGATGGCTGTCTTGCCGATCACAGACTAACCGGGTCCGGTTTTATAGTCTCGTTGGAGAACGTCTGTCTTCTGTGATACGCCCAGCTGCTGACACCACCGACGGACGAACCCGATCACTTGACGAAGGGGGATAGCATGGCGCAACGCGCTCCGACCCAAGCGGCGGATTTTCCGGCCGAAACGGTCGAGTACTTCAATCACGACGAACTGCGCGTCCGATGTTTCCTGGACAAATACGCCCTGCGGGATTTGGACGGCACGATCCTGGAATTTACGCCGCCGGAGATGTGGCAGCGCATCGCGCGTGAGATGGCCTCGGTGGAGCCCACGGAGGCCAAACAGCACGAGTGGCAAGAGAAGTTCAACTGGCTCCTGGAGGATTTCCGATTCGTGCCGGGCGGCCGGATCATGTTCGGAGCCGGGCAGCCGCGCGAGGCGACGTTGCTCAACTGCTATGTAATCCCCATCGAAGCCGACTCGCTGGAGGAGATCTTCGAGTGGTGCAAAAAGGCCGGACGGACGTACAGCTACGGCGGCGGCGTCGGCACCGACATCTCGTCGCTGCGACCCAAGGGTGCGCCCGTCAACAACGCGGCCATCTACTCCACGGGCTCGGTCTCGTTCATGGATCTCTTCTCGCTCACAACGGGCACCATCGGCCAAGCCGGACGCCGCGGGGCGCTCATGCTGACCATCAGCTCCGATCACCCCGACCTCTTGGACTTCATCGACGTCAAGAACGACGCCGAGCGCCAGAAGGTCCAGTTTGCCAACATCAGCGTCCGGATCTCGGGCAAGTTCATGCGCGCGGTGCGCAACGACGACGAACACACCCTCACCTTTGACAGCGACGTCACCGGCCCGATCGAAAAGACCGTCAACGCCCGCGAGATTTGGGAAAAGCTCATTGAAAGCGCCCACGGTAGCGCCGAACCCGGGCTGATCTTTTGGGACAACGTCAAGCAGGAGTCCACGACCGAATACAACGGCATGGAAGTCATCACGACCAACCCGTGCTCGGAGATCCCGCTCGAGCCTTACGGCTGCTGCTGCCTGGGGAACATCAATCTGGCCCAGTTCGTCAACGACGAGTTCGACGACGACGCCCGCGTCGACTGGGACGGCCTGGAACACGCCGCCCGGTACGCCACGCGCTTTCTGGACAACGTGCTCGACTACAACGCCGACAAGCATCCCCTCCAAGAGCAGAAGGACGCCTCGCTCTGGTCCCGCCGCATCGGCGTCGGCTTCACCGGATTCGGCGACATGCTGATCAAGCTCGGCTACAAGTACGACTCCGACGAGGCCGTCGAGTTCACCGACGAGCTCTTCGGCCAGATCAAGCACCTGGTCTACGACGAGAGCACCGAGCTGGCCCAGGAGAAGGGCTCATTCCCCGCGTTCGACGCCGAGAAGCACCTGGACAGCGCCTTCGTCCAGCGCCTCGACGAGGGCACCCGCGAGAAGATCCAAACGAACGGGTTGCGCAACGCGGCGCTGCTGACCGTGCCGCCCGTGGGGTCGGGCTCGGTCCTGGCCGGTTGCACCTCCGGGGTTGAGCCGATCTTCGCGCTCAAGTACGTCCGCAAGAGCAAGTCGCTGTCGGGCGAGTCGTTCAACGTGCTCCATCCGTTGGTGCGGGACTACGCCACGCATCATGGCTGGGACGAGGATCACGAGCCGGACGAGGTGCTCGAGCAACTGCCGGACTCGTTCGTGACCGCCCACGAGATCGATCCCTTCTTCCGGGTCAAGATGCAGGGCACCATCCAGGCCCATATCGACCACGCCATCTCCTCGACGCTCAACCTGCGGGAGGACATCTCCGTCGAGGAAGTGGATCGGATCTATCGCTACGGCCACGAGCTGGGCTGCAAGGGGATCACCGTCTATCGCGAGGGCTCCCGCGAGGGGATCCTCCTCACCGAGGAGAAGGCCGCCTCCGAGGAGGCCGAATCGGAGGAGAGCGAAGCCAAGCGGGCGTCGCGCGCTCCCCGACCGCGCCCGAAGGTCGTCCAAGGCAAGACGTTCCGCATGCACACCGAGCTGGGCAACCTCTACGTGACGATCAACGAGGACGAGAAGGGCATGGTCGAAGTCTTTGCCAACCTCGGCAAGTCCGGCAGCTCGGCGATGGCGTTCACCGAGGCCATCACGCGATTGATTTCGCTCGCCCTGCGCTCGGGCGTCAAGCCGACGGCGATCATGGACGAGCTGAGCCTCATCCGCGGCATGCGCCCCATGGTCCAGGAGGACGGCACGGTCGTCGTGTCGGTGCCGGACGCGATCGCCAAAGCGATGGAGGAGCATCTTCAAGGGGGCAAGCAGCTCTCGCTGTTGGAGAACATGGAGAACCGGCCGGGCCGGACGCATCAAGACATGGGCGAAGCCGCCGGCACGAACGGCTTCGAAAAGACGCGCCAGGCGGAGCTGTGCCCGAGCTGCGGCGGCCTGCTGATGTTCACCAACGGCTGTTATCTCTGTCAGGACTGCGGCTTCAGCGAGTGCGACTGACGGCCCATCGCAGGCATCGCGCATGCGCTGGCAACGAGCATCGAACGACGCCTGTGGGCTGATCGTTTCCCCATCGGCGCTGCGGCCCGAGC
>JBDGQO010000066.1:32730-34976 GCA_042219045.1 Bipolaricaulia bacterium
ATATGCACGATCGATCGGACGATGTGCTGGTCCAATCGATCGTGCGCGATATTTTGGACGAAGTCGCCGTCGATCTTGAGGTAATCCACGGGCAGATGCTTCAGGTGGTAAAACGTGGAGAAGCCGACGCCGAAGTCATCCAGCGCAAACTTGCAGCCGAGCGCCTTCAAGCGATGAATGAAGTCGACCGCGCGATTGACGTTGTAGATCGCGTCGGTCTCGGTGATCTCGAAGGTGAGATAGGTCGGGTCTGCGTCGTAGGTCTCCAGAGAGGAGGTGATGAACGCGAGCAGATCCGCGTTGCCGATCGCCTTGGCGGATAGGTTGACCTCAAAGCACGTAAACTCGCCCGCCCGCTGATCCTCGGCCAGCAGCCGGATCGCTTCGCCGACGACCCAATAGTCGATGTCGATCATGAGCCCGAAGCGCGTCGCCGCCTCGAGGAACGCACCTGGCCGGATCTCTTGGCCGTTGTCCGTCAAGCGCAGCAGCAACTCGGCCCCATGACTGCGCTCTTGCGCCAGGTCCCAAACGGACTGCCGATAGAGCTGGAACCCGTCGTTCTCCAGGGCGTCGCGGATGCGCTCCGCCCAGTTGAGCTCTTCGGTCAGCTGGACCTCGCGGCGCGGGTCCGCGACGAAGACGCGGTAGCAGTTACCGCCCGCTTCCTTGGCGTCGCGCGTGGCCCGATCGGCGTGGGCGAGCAGATCCGTCGCCGTGATGCTGTGTTGGGGAATGAGCGCGACGCCGATGCTGATCGTCATCTGGATGGGGGCGTCCCCCTCAGCTGAAGACAGATAGCTGCGGCTCATCTCGATCAGCTCGGCGGCGACGGCTTCCGCCTCGCCCCGGTCGGCCTCCGTCAACAGCATGGCGAACTCATCGCCGCCGACTCGAGCAATGGCGCCCTCGTGGCCCAGATCTGTTCGCAACATGGCCGCGAGGTTGAGAAGCAGGGCGTCGCCGGCTTGGTAGCCGTGTCGGTCGTTGATCGCCTTGAATCGATCCACGTCGATCCAGAGCAACGCGCCTCGCCGATCGTCGTCGTGCTCAGGGCGTTGCAGCGCCTGTTCCAGGCGGTCCTCAAAGCGGCGGCGGTTGTACAACTGCGTCAGATGGTCGTGGTCCGCCAGGAAAGCCAGACGCGCCTCGGTGCGTTTGCGCGCCGTAATATCCCGAACGTGGAACAGCAAGGCGGGTTGGCCCTGATAATCGATATGGTTTGTGCGAATCTCCACCGGAATGACGTGGCCGTCCTTTGTCCAACTGTAGCCTTCGTACGCGCTCTGGGGATTCTCGACGAGCCGGGCATCGTCCGCTTTCGCCTGCTCCCGGTGTTCGGGCGGAACCGTCTCCATGACGTCAAGGCCGATCAGCTCATCCGCGTCCATGCCGTGGAGCTCGCAGGCGGCCGGGTTGACGTCCAGGATCTCGCCGTCGTAAGACTGCACGAAGATGGCATCGGGGGAGTTCTCGAAGAGATCGCGGAAGCGGCGCTCGCTCTCCCGGAGCGCGGCCTCGGTCCGGCGATGCTCCGAAATGTCCTCGGCCATGCCGATGGCGTAGTGCGGGTTGTCATCGGCGTCGTGAACCAGGGACACGGTCAAGCGGGCCCACATCGTGGACCCGTCTTTGCGGATGTAGCGCTTTTCGATGGCATAGCTGTTCCGGCGACGTTCGATCAGATGCTGAAACGCCTCCAGATCGGTCTCGATGTCCTCGGGATGGGTGATGTCGGCGACATGGAGCCCGGTCAATTCCGACGCCGTGTAACCGAGCATCGATTGCAAGGCCGGATTGGCATCCATGACCCGGCCGTCCGTGTGGACGAGTCCGATGCCCAGCGCCGCCTCTTCGAAGATGGCTCGGAACAGCCCCTTGCTCTCACGGAGCGCCTCGACCATTTCTTGGCGCTCGCGGATGTCGCGGGAGATGAACAACAGATGGCGTTGCCCTCGCCATTGGATCTTGGAGATCCTGTGCTCCATCCAGAGGACGTCGCCGGAAGCGGTGACGAAACGGTTCCGGGTTTTGTCGGAGGATTTGCGGTCAGAGCTGAGAAACGCGAGGAGGCGATCCGCAAGGTCGCGGCGATCCTCAGGGTGAATGTGCTGCCAGCGTCGATGCCAGTCCTGAAAGTCGGCCCAGTCGTAACCTAACGTCTCGAAGAACGCGTCGTTGGCGCTCAGGAGTTGTCCGTCTTCCGTGGTCACATAGATGAGGTCGTCGGTTCTCGACCAGAGGAG
>JBDGQO010000067.1:0-1177 GCA_042219045.1 Bipolaricaulia bacterium
CTCCATGGCGGACGATCCCACCACGCTTTCTCGACCGAGTCAACGGATATTGGGCATGACCGGAGTCGGCCTTGTGCGCTCGACGGCTCATTCCGCGACTTCAACCTGTTGCAGGCCGACAAAATGAGGGAGCTCTTCAGCTGTCTCACCGTACTCATCCAAGCAGCGGGAACAGACGTCTTGGAGGTTCCCATGCGAGCCTCGTTTCGCGTTCGGAGTTCTCAGTTCAATGTTCAAAATGCGAAGTTCAACGTTGAACGGCGCGTCAACTTCATTCTCATTCGTCCTTGCCCCGCAAGTAGCGCATGGAGCCGATGATCGGGCGTTTAGCCTCAATTCATGGGGCAAGACCGACGTCTACTGTCAACGGATAGATGGCGGATTAACGGATCGACCCCGCACCATGTGGGCGTTCTATCCGATCATCCGTTCCCTATCCGCTGGCCGGGCCGTTTGAGCCGTCAACCTTGAACGTTGGACTTGGAACCCTGGACACCGGACGTCGGACCTTGGACGTCGGTCTTGGCCCTGTCGCCTATTCGTCTTCGTCCTCGGCGCGGATGGCCTCATAGAGCGTGTCGACGGATTCACCCTCGAACAGGCGCGCCTTGAGCTGGAGATAGTCCCCATTGCCACCGCCCATGGCGATCCAGAACCGGGTGGCCTTGGCGGGCCCCAGGTGTTCCCAGAGGACGCGTTCCGCCTCGGCGATCACTTGCCGGTCACTGCTCATACGGACCTCCGTCATGGGGGCTCGCCTCCTCCAGCACAAAATGGATCGGATTCTCGGCGTTCATCGCGGACTCAGTATATCGCTTGAGGATGTCGTCGTCGCACGTGAGAAGGTCATGGGCGTCGGCTGCCTCCGCGCAGGCCAGGTGTAGCGCATCGATCGGCTTGATCCCCTGCTCTTCGAACGCCTTCGCCCGTGCCCGGATCGACTCGTCGACGGTCTGGTGCACTGGGGCCAATCCCAAATAGAGCCCCACCCAAGCTCGGCGCTGTGGGGACGGGCTCTGGCGATTCTCAAAGCGCAACACGTCGGAGCTGACCAGCTCGATACGCCCTTCCTCTACGAGTCGCAGGATGGCAGCAAAGGCCGCCGCTTCGAACCAGATGCGTGGCTGCGATAGGTCATCAAAGGGGCGATTATAGACGCTCGTGTCCAGATAGATCC
>JBDGQO010000068.1:0-3776 GCA_042219045.1 Bipolaricaulia bacterium
GCCGTCCACGGCTCCATCCGCTCGTACTTCGGAACTTCTGAACTTATTGAGTTCTGAGCCTCCGAGGCTTGTGACTTCTCGTCTTGAGATGTCGTCGTGCCGAAGAGCGCGTCCACGCCCTCCAGCTGGGCCCTACTTCTGCGTGCCATTGAGTACCTCCTCGGTCAGTGCGCGGTAGGCGGCGGTTCCGTCGGAGGACGGATCGTACTCCATGAGCGTCTGGCCCCGAATGGTCGCTTCATCGAAGGCCACCCGCCGCGGAATCACGCTTTGGAACACCCGCTCGCCGAAGTGTTCCCGAACGCGGTCGATGACCTCGCGGGCGTGCAGCGTCCGCTTGTCGTGCTGGGTCAGCAGGATGCCGAGCATCGCCAACTCGGGATTCAGTTTCCCGGTCACCTTGTCGATCGTCGCCAAGAGCTGTTTCAACCCGCGCAGCGAAGGGTACGCGCACTCCACGGGCACGAGCACGAAATCCGACGCGACCATGGCGTTGATGGGCAACAGCCCCAGCGACGGCTGGCAGTCGATGAGCACGTAGTCGTAATCCGTCAGGGAACCGAGAAGCGAGCGGACCGCGCTCTCGCGCGCCATCTCGTTCATCAAGAGCGTCTCAGCCCCGGCCAGGTCGATGTTGGCCGGCACCAGATCGACGTTCGGCTTTTGTGCCCCAATGACGACGTCGTTGACGCCGACGCCGTCCTCGAAGAGCGCGTTGTAGACCGTGCTCTCCAACGACTCGCTCGAGGCGCCGAGGAAGTCGGTCAGGTTGCCCTGCGGGTCGAGGTCGACGGCCAGGACGCGCTTGTCCTGCTCGCCGAGGCCGTAGGCCAGATGGGCGATCGTCGTGCTCTTGGCGACCCCGCCCTTCTGGTTGGATGCGGTGATCGTGATCAAGGGCGTCACCTCGTCAGTTCATGACTTCCGAAGCTCGGAACTTCAGAAGTTCTTGAGTTCCATGTTGCCAGCACGGCTGCGCACGGGGAAGGACATGTGATCCGTCGGCCCGCCTCGCGATCCAGGCCGGGATCGTCACTGGCGATGATCGGTGATATTGCGCGATGCGTCCGACGATGGGAGAATATGATTCGCGAACGTCGGACCCGGAATCAGGCGGATGGAGGATGTCTATGGGTTGGCTGACCCGCTCGTCCTTCACGCTCTACGGTCCGTCGCACCTGCTGGCGTTGCTCGTGGTGGGCGTCGCCATTGTGGGGATCGTGCGCGAACTGCGCCAGCTCGATCCCGAGCGCTTGGCCCCCAAGCTCCGGCCCTGGCTGACGGCCCTATTGCTCTTTCAGGTTCTGGCTTGGCGAACGTGGATCCTCGCCTTCGGGGACTTCGACGTGGCCGAGGACCTGCCGTTCCAGCTCTGCAGCCTGAGCCTCATCCTGCTGGCCGTCTATCTCTGGGCGCCGAGCCAGCGGCTGTTCGACGTGCTGTTCCATTGGGTGCTCGGCGGCTCAATTATGGGGATCCTCGTGCCCAATTTGGCGTTTGAGTTCCCGCATCCGCGCTTCTGGTCGATGTTCCTCGGTCACGGATCGGAGATCTTGGTCATGGCCTATCTCGTGGCCGTCTTGGGCCATCGCCCCTCGGCCCTGAGCGTGCGCCGCGCGATCGGTGCCATGATCGGCTATGCCGTTGTCGGGGCGACGCCGCTCAACCTGGCGCTGGATGCCAACTACCTCTATCTCATGGACGTTCCGAACGTCGATTTGGCTTTGATCGAGCTGTTGCCGCCGTGGCCCTGGTATCCGTTGGTGGTGCTGGCGTTCTTCTCCCTGCTCTTTCAGGGGATCTATCACGTTGCCGTCGCCGTGGAGCCCGGTTCCGACCGCCCCGTTCGCGACGTCACCGGCCAGCACGGCTGAATTCCAAGCTGATGAATCAATCCCTCAGTCCGATAGCCGTTCCAAGTCGCGACGGATCTCGGGGACGCGCTGTTTGGCGATCCGGTTCCAGAAGGGCCAGTCGCCGATGGGCGATTCCTCAATGATCCGCAGCTCCCGCTCGATCAGCTCGCGGTCGCGGACGCCGTTCTTGTTGCCGAGGGCGTCGTAGCGGAAGCCGAGATACGCCGCACGGACGGTGTGGTTGACCAGATACTCGGGGTCGATCTCCACGGCCCGGTCCAACAGCTCGCGCCCGCGCTCGCGGTTGCCGCCCAGGGGCGCGGGCGTGGTGACCAGCAGCGCCCCGAGCGCGTGCACGCAGTTGCCGCCCCAGAACGTCTCATCGATGGCCATGCAGCGCTCGTACATCGCGAGCACTTTGCCCACGTTGGCGAGGCCATCGAGCGGGGCATGCCGGAAGATGTGGCCCCAGGCGTTGGCGGTCCACAGCAGCGCCGCCGGGTCCTCCACGTGGCTCAGGGCTTCGCGGAAATTGCCGTGCTCGTGCTCGGCGAACCCGTCGTTGCGGCGCAACCGTCGGAAGCCGACGTCTTTGGCGCGATTGAGGTCGGCCCGATCCTCAGATCCGGAGCCGGGCCGGAGCGAACTCCGTTCGTAGTGGAGCTGGGTCAGTCGATTCAGCGCCGTACGCTGGCGCTCGGCGCTCAGTTCGTCGAGATGGGGAAGCGCCCGGTCGTAGAGCTCGATCATGCGCGAGAGCGTCGCCATCTCATGGCGCTGGTCGCTGAGCGCTTCGGCCCGATCGATGAGCTCGCCCGGGTCCGGCGATTGGGCCAACGGGGCCGACCCCGACAGCGCGAGACCGACCGTCACCAGCAACACGAACGTCCCGGCTCGCGCCCGCATCGACATCACCTCCCCGTGTGGGAGTATGCCGGTCGGCGCTCATGGTGTCAGCGGCACGGGTCAGCCCAGCCGCTGACGCAGCTCGAACGCGCCGAGCAACACCAGCGCGGCGCTCAGCGGCCCCAGGTGATAGATGACGCGGAAGAGGATCAGCGCGGCGACGAGCTCGGCCTCCGGCACAGTCGGGCCCAGCATGAGCAACATGCCGGAATCCAACACGCCCAATCCCGCCGGAATGTGGCCGAGCCGCGCCAGGAACATCGCGCCGAAGTAGGCCGGGAGATAGACCGCAAGCGAAGGGGCGCCGTTGCCCAACAGCAGCGCGTAGAGCAGCAGTCCCTGGGCGGTCCACTCCGCCAGGCCCAGTCCGACTTGACCGACCACGTGCGGCCCTCGCGGCAGCGGCACGGTCCAGCGGCGCAGCGCGAACGCCTCGCGGCTCAAGCTGAACCTGACCGCCAGTCCGACGACCACCAGAAACACGAACCCGAAGCCGCGGAACAGATACGTCCAGGTTGTGGCATCGAGCGCGATCCCGCTGGGATGCCGCGGCGGATGGAGGAGGGACGCCGTCCCGGAGGCGAACAGCAGCCCTGCCCAGGAGCCGAAGGCGATGAAGGCCACCATGCGTGCCAGTTGCCCCGGTCTCAGGCCCCAGGCCGCGTAGAACCGCACTCGCACGCCGCCGCTGCCGATGAACGGTAGGCTGACCCCGTTCTTGAACGCCCCGCTGACAAACGAGGCCAGCAACAGTTGGCTTCGCCGCACGCGCACGTCCAGATACCGCAGCGCCAAAATGTCGAAGCCTAGGATGGCCAGATATCCGGCCAGCGTAAAGCCGATCGCTAGCCCGAGCTGCACGAGCGGCAGGGCGCGGATGGAGGCCCAGACGAGCACAAAGTCGAGCTCGATGAGCTGCCGGCGCAGGAGAAGCGCCGATGCGATTAACAGACCAACGCCCAGAATGGGCAGAAAGTGACGCCAGCGGCGATCGGCCATGCCGGGATTGTTTCA
>JBDGQO010000069.1:0-16188 GCA_042219045.1 Bipolaricaulia bacterium
GGAGTTTCGGCAACCCCGGCTGAGATCGCTACCTGTGAAACTCGCACACCGGGTTTGCTATCCTCCGCTTGATCGGGCACGTGGGACCATGACCAGCTCCAATGACCGCGACACGTTCTCGGAGCGCCGGGTCTTCGCCGTGCTCGCGGTTGCCTGACTCGGGAAGCCCCAACAATGAATGGTCTCAGGCAATTCGATTCGCTAAACTGGGGGGCGGCATTTGAGGTAATATTGACATGGAGAAGCGGGAACTCTCGACAGCGTTAAGCTTTCATGAGATCCGAGAGCAGTACGGCGACTGTTGGGTGTTGCTGGAAGAGACGGCCTGGGACGACCACGACCAGCCAACACACGGCATCGTCAAAGCCGCGAGCGAGACGCGCTCACGGATCAGCCAGGCATTTCGAGATGAACGGAAGGATCGGCAGACCCGTTTCTCCATCTTCTATGCGGGCGAGGCGATCCCCGACGATCTGAACGTCGCGTTATGAGTCGGCGCGGTGATCGAATCGTCGGGCAACGCGCCCACGGCGGCGTGCTCCTCGTTCCGTGCCTGCTCAACGACGTCGCCCGATACTGGCTTCTGGCCGACACGGGGGCAGCCCTCACGATGATCACGCCTCACGTTGCGAGCGAACTGGGCGTCGACGCCGTTGAGCCCATTCGACGTGAACGTCTGGCCTCCCTTCACCGATCCTCCATGGCTCCCGTGATCCGACTGGAGAGCTTACAAATCGGATCCCTGTCCCTCCACGACGTGGAAGCCCTGGTCTTGCCGTTCCCGAGAGAGCTGCGCCTGGATGGTCTGATCGGCGTCAATGTGTTGAATCGGTTTCGAGCCACATTTGCGTTCGACGAGCGCACGCTCGTGCTGCGTTGATTCCATATCGATCCTCCACAGCCAGGAGACAGCTGGCGGACGTCCGACCTTGCCATCTTTCGCTGCTTCGGGCACCGTGGGACCATGACCGACGCATCCAACCCCAACGCCGACGCGTTCGCCGACCGCCGCATCTTTGCCGTCCTGGGCACGCACCCCGAGCCGGGCGGCTACGGCATCGCCAAGTTCAGCCGGTCCGCGCGGCCCTACCAGGACTGGATCTTCGACCTGACGGCCGAAGGCGCGGAGCGCTTCTACGAGACGTTCTACTTCGACTACGGCCACGCGTCGATTGCCGACCTGGCCCATCTGACCGTCGTGTTGGAGAACATCTCCATGGTGGCGGCGGAGGTGCTCTGGGACGAGTCGCTCGTGGACGGGCAGGCCAGCTCCACGCGCTATCAGGATTTCCAGAAGCGCGGCTTCCACACGCCGCCCGAGATCGAGGGGACCGACCTTCAAGGGCCCTATGAGGACCTCGGCGGTCGGCTGATTGAGGCCTACGGGCGCTTCCAGCGACGGATCTTCGAGGACTTCGTGGCGCGCTACGCCGACGAGCGCCCGTCGGACATGGACGACGCGGCCTACGAGCGCACGCTCAACGCGCGCGCCTTCGACGTGGCGCGCTACGTGCTGCCCATGAGCATCCGGACGGGGCTCGGCCATATCCTGAGCGCCCGGACGCTGGAACGCCAGCTCGTCAAGCTCCTCTCGCATCCCCTGGCGGAAGTCCGCGAGGTCGGCGCGGAGCTCAAACGCGCGGCGACGGAGGAACCGGCCTTCAATCCGACCGTGGAGCGGCTGCGGCCCCTGTTGGACGAGCTGGCCGATTCCCATATAAAGGATAACGCGCGCGCGCGGGTGGTCTTAGACGAGATCAAGCGCGTCACCGGCTTCGACGCGGCCGCGACCCCGACGCTCGTCAAATACGCCGAGCCGAACGCCTACCATCAACAGCTTCGCCAAGCGCTATCCGAGACAGCCGATGAGATGGCGCCGGGGTTGGGGGACCCCGACGGCGCCCGCGGTGTTCAGCTGATCGAGCCCCATGATCCGGAGACGGAGGCCATCTGTTCGCTGCTCTACGAGCATTTGCCCCATTCCTATGCCCAGATCAAGCGCCGCGTCGACGACTTCAGCGACGCCGAGCGGGCCGAGATCCTGGACCTCGTCTACGCCGACCGCGGCCGGCACGATCCGATGCCGCGGGCGCTGTGCTCAGGGTATCAGTTGATCTTCGACGTGAGCACCGACGGCGGGGCCTGGCGCGACTTCCATCGCCATCGGCGCATGATCCAACTGGCCAAGCGGTTGAGGCCGACATACGGATATGACGTTCCCCAGGCAATCCAAGACGCCGGACTGGCGAGCGACTACGGGGCACTATTGGACGAGGCCGGGCAAGTGGCCGAACGGATCGACGCAACGAATCCGGGCGTCGGCCAATACGCGCTGCCCATGGCGTACCGTCAGCGGGCGCTGTTCAAGATGGATGCCGCCCAGCTCCAGTACGTCGTCGAGCTGCGCTCGCGGCCGGAGAACCACTTTGCGGTGCGCGAGACGGCGTATGCGCTCTATGAAGCGTTCCGGGACCGCTATCCGAGGTGGGCTCGTCACATTCGGGCGGTCCGTCCGGAGGATGAGGCGTTCTTCAAGCGGTAATCCGTCAGCGGATAGGAATCGAATGAACGGATGGGGCACGACCGACGATGTCGCGGTCTATCCGTTTATCCGCTATCTATCCGTTGACAGGCGCACGGGCCAACTCAAGCATTGCCCAGAGCTTGCTTCGTTCCTGCTTCGTTGGTACACATGATCAGGGTCACGGCCTGACGGACGTCGACCACTTGAGCGTTACATTCAAAGGAGCGTGAGGCATGGTCACGATCACGACGCGCGCCGCTGAAATGATGCACGCTGCCCTGGAGCAGGAGGAGATCACGGATCACGGATTGCGACTTGTCGCCCAGAAGGGCGGCTGCGGCTGCTCCGGGCCCGCCTACGGGCTCTTCCCGGAGGCCGAGCACGGCCCCGAGGACACCGTCATCAGCGAGGGGCAGGTGCAGGTCTACGTCGATCCCGACAGCCTCCAGCTCGTCGACGGCGCAACGATCGACTTCGTCGAGCACCCGGAGCAGGGAGCCGGGTTCACCATTCAGAACCCGAACGCCGAGGCCGAGGCCGGCGAGTGCGGCTGCAGCGAGGGCGAGTGCGAGTGCGGGGGCGACTGCGGTTGCGAGTAGGCGCCTGAACGCCTCCGGAAGCGCCCATTTTTAGGGGATTTCGTCAAGGGGCAGCCCGGATCGGGTTGCCCCTTTGTTATTGTTTGGGGGAGGTCGGCGGTTCCTCGCCGAGGGGTTCGCCCGGCTCAAGGCCGTACCCGTTGACGACGTCGATCCCGCGCATCGGCCGTTTGCCGGCCGGCTGGACCTCGATCAGCTCCAGGAGCCCATCCCCCGTCTGCACGCATGGCCCCTCCTCACTGATACCGACGACCTCGCCCGGTCCGCCCGGCACGCGGTTCAGCTCGGCCGGGGCCATCTGGGCGAGGTGGACTTTGAGCCGGTCGTCGCGCCAAGTGGTGTAGGCCCCGGGCCACGGGTTGAGGCCGCGCACCAGGTTGGCCAGCGCGGCCGCGCCCTCGGTCCAGTCGATCTCGCCCTGGGCCTTCCGGATCTTGGGCGCGAAGGTCGCCTGGCGGTCGTCTTGGGGGGTCGGCTCGACGGTTCCGTCGCGCAGGCCGCGCAGCGTCGCCATCACGACGTCGGGCCCCCATTCCGCCAAACGGGCCTCCAACGAGCCGGCGGTGTCGTCGGCGGCGATCGCCACCGACCGCTGCCGGAGGATCGGCCCTTCGTCGAGCCCCTCGGTCATGACGAACGTCGTCACGCCCGTTTCGGTCTCCCCGTTGATGATGGCCCAGTGGACGGGGGCTGCCCCACGATAACGGGGCAGGAGCGAGGCATGCAGGTTGACGGGTGCGATCCGGGGAATGTCCAAGACCTCGCGCGCCAAGATCTGCCCGTAGGCGGCGACGACGAAGACGTCCGCGCCGAGCTCGCGCAGCTCCGCGACGGCGTCGTTCGCGCGCTGGGGCTGCCGGACGGGCAGCCCCAAGGCCATCGCCCGGTTCTTGATCGGCGTCGGCTTGAGCTTCAGGCCGCGACCGGCCGGCCGGTCCGGCTGCGTCACCACGGCCCGCAGCTCGACCTCGTCGCTGGCGTGGAGCGCGCCCAACGTCGGCACCCCCAGCTCCCCCGAGCCGAGGAAGACGACGCTCAGGCGGTCACGGTGCTCGATCGGTTGGACGGTGAGGGGCCCTCCTCGTTCTGGATTTTCTCGTACTCCTTCAAGATCTGCCGTCGCTTGACGCGGCTGAGGTGGTCGATGAACAGCACGCCGTTCAGGTGATCGACCTCGTGTTGCAACACGCGGGCGAGCAACCCTTCGGCCTCCACCCGCGTCGTCTCGCCCTCCATGGTCCATCCCTCGACGACGGCGCGATCGGGCCGGTCAACCTCGGCCTCGACGCCCGGGATGCTCAGACAGCCTTCCGCGAAGGTCACAATCTCGCCGCCGGTCGCCACGACCTCCGGGTTGGCGAGCACGTGGAAGTCGTCCTCCACGTCGACGACGATGAGGCGCGTCGCGACGCCGACCTGGGGCGCCGCCAGGCCGTATCCGACGCGCTTGACCAGCGTCGCCACCATGGCGTCGGCGAGCTCGCGCAGCTCACCGTCGATCCGCGCCGGCGGCTCTGCCGGCCGACGCAAGACGGGGTCCGGGTGCGTTCGGATGGTCAGCTCCATGCAAATCTCCCTGCATCCGCCGCATCACGACGGTCGAAGCTTGCGGCTCGCGTCGGGCCCGCCCGCCAAGCTGGGCGTCTTGCTCGACGACATGTCCTTGCATGAACGGCCCGATGCGGCCACATTATAACGGCCCAACCCGCGAGGTTCGAGACGCAGCATGGAGCAGAATTCCCCGGACGACGACCGAACCGCTTGGCAGGAGGCGTTGGCCAACGCCCGCAAGATCGTCCATCTGGAACGCCGGCAGGGCTGCCGTGACGAGGTCGTCATGGGCGGCCTGGAGGCGTTCGTCGGCAACCTCGTGGAGCAGCTGCGCGCCCACGGCGCGGACCCGTCGTCGCTTGAGGACCTGCGCGAGCGCGTCTCCGCCTACGGCGACCGCTCGGCCGACGAGCGCCGGGACGCCCTCGACGAGCTGGACGATCTGCTGGTCGCGCTGGCGTCGTCGCCCCCGCCCGAATCGTCCCCGTCGTCGGCGGTCCCGGATGACACCCCCTCCGAGGCGCCCTCAAAGCCGGACGTGCCGCCCTTGGACAGCCCCGTCCGCTACGCCAAGGGCGTCGGCGAGCAGCGCGCGGCGACGCTCCGCAAGCTGGGCATCGAGACGATCGACGATCTATTGCTCCATCTGCCGCGGCGTCTGGAGGATCGCCGCACAATCCGGAAGATCGGCGAGCTGCGGCCCGAGGCGCCCTGCACCGTGGTCGGCCGCGTCCAGAGCCTCGACGTGCTCACGCCGCGCAAGAACTTGGAAATTCTCAAAGCGGCCGTGCAGGACGAAACGGGCGTGCTCACCGCCGTCTGGTTCAACCAGCCGTGGCTCAAGTCCCAGATCCCCCAGGGCGAGCGGATCGCGCTGTTCGGCAAGCCGGAGCGGCAATACGGCCTGTGGCAGATGAGCAACCCCGTGTGGGAACCCGAGGGCAAGGACCAACAGACGGGCCGGCTGGTGCCGATCTATCCGGCAACGGAGGGGATCCCGCCCGCGACGCTGGGCCGGCTGATCCGGACCAACTTGGCGCGCTATCGCGACGAGGTCCGCGAGGTCGTCCCCGACGACGTCCGCGAGCGGCACGGGCTGCTCGCGCGCGCCGACGCGTTGCCCTCCATCCACGAGCCGGCCGACGAGGCGGACTACGAGCGCGCCCGGCGCTCGTTGGCGTTCGAGGAGTTTTTCGTCTTCCAGGTTGGCGTTGCGCATCGCAAGGCCCACATGGCGCAGGAGCGGGCCGTCGTTCTGGCGGCCTCGGACGCGACGATGGATCGCTTCCAGGCGACGCTGCCGTTCAAGTTGACACGGGCGCAGCGGCGCGTGCTGGGCGAGATTCGGCAGGATCTGGCGTCCGGCCATCCGATGAGTCGGCTGTTGCAGGGCGACGTAGGCTCGGGCAAGACGGTCGTCGCCGCCGGTGCTGCCCATATCGCGTCCTGCGCGGGGACGCAGACCGCGCTCATGGCGCCGACCGAGATCCTGGCCCGCCAGCATTGCGCCAATCTCGCGCCGTTGTTGGAGCCGCTGGGGATGCGGGTCGTGTTGTTGCTCGGCAGCATGCGGCAGCGCGAGAAAGCCGACGTCCGCCAACAGATCGAGGCGGGCGAGGTGGATCTGGTCGTCGGCACGCACGCGCTCATCGGCGATGACGTGACGTTCGAGCACCTGGGATTGGCCGTGGTGGACGAACAGCACCGCTTCGGGGTGATGCAGCGGGCCGAGCTGGAGACCAAGGGCGAGACGCCGCACGTGCTGGTCATGAGCGCCACGCCCATCCCGCGCACGATCACGCTGACCATCTACGGCCAATTCGACGTCTCCATCCTCGACGAGCGGCCCCATCCGCCCGACATCCGGACGTATTGGATCGCCGAGGACAAGCGCGACGACGTCTACGAGCTCGTCGCCAACGAGCTGGCCCGCGGCACACAGGGCTACGTCGTCTATCCCCTGATCGAGGAGTCGGAAAGCCTCGACCTGCGGTCCGCGACGGAAATGAAGGAGGAACTGGAGCGGACGCACTTCGCCGGGCTGCGCGTCGGGCTGTTGCACGGGCGCATGGGCACCGACGAGGTCCGGGCCGTCATGGCCCAGATCCAGAACGGCGAGCTCGACGTCCTGGTGAGCACGACGATCATCGAGGTCGGCATCGACGTGCCGGACGCGTCGGTGCTCGTCATCGAGCATGCCGATCGCTTCGGGCTGAGCCAGCTCCATCAGCTCCGCGGCCGCATCGGGCGCCAGGGCCAGCGGGCGTCGTGCTACGCCGTCGCCACGGCCCGCACGGAGGAGGCCGCGCGGCGGCTGGCGGCGTTCCGGGACATGGCCGACGGCTTCGACATCGCCGAGGAGGATTTGAAAATCCGCGGGACGGGCGAGCTGTTGGGGTTCTCGCAGCACGGGCTGGACACGACGTTCAAGGTGGCCGACCTCATCCGCGACCTGCCGTTGATGCAGGCAGCCCGCGAGGAGGCCGAACGGCTCTTGGCCGCCGACCCGAGCACGCCGCTGCTCGAGGAGTTCGAGCGGCGCTTCGGCGACCGGTTCGACCTGGCACGGGTTTAGGCGAGGAATCGAAACTTGTCATCGGGCAGCCAACGAATAAACGGACTGAGCATCGACGGCGTTGGTCTCGCGGCTCGTTAATCCACGGAGTATCCGGTGATCGATCAACGTTGACGACCGGGATGCAATGTGTCAATCTAGGGGCATGGTCGAGATCACGCGCAACGAGGTGCAACGCATCGCCGAGCTCGCGGAGCTGCAGCTGTCCGAGGCGGAGCTCGACCAATACCGCGACCAGCTCGCGGACATCCTGTCGCACTTCAGAGCCCTCGAGCAGTTGGACACGAGCGACGTCCCGCCCACGCAGCATGCCCAGGACGTGGAGAACGTCTTGCGCGCGGACGAGGCGCGGCCGTCGGTCGCGCGGGATGAGGCCCTCGGTAATGCCCCCCGACAACGCGACGGGTTCTTCGAGGTGCCGGCAGTCATCGAGCGCGAGTGACCCAGCTGCCCACCGTCTCGCCCTGAAGCATCTTCGCCAGATGGCCCGAATGGGTGTAGTCGTAAACCCCGATCGGGATGCCCTGCTCCCGGCAGAGCGCGATCGCCGCCAGATCCAAGGCTCCGAGATCCTCGCTCACGACCCGATCGTAGCTGAGGTGGGCCAAGCGTTCGGCATCGGGATCGGAACGGGGATCGCCCGTGTAGATGCCGTCGACCGGGCTGGCTTTGAGGAGCGCGTCCGCCTGGATTTCCGCGGCACGAATGGCGGCCGCGGTGTCGGTGGTGACGAAGGGATTGCCCGTGCCTCCCACGAAGATGGCCACTCGGCCCTCATCCAGCACCTCGCGAGCGCGGTCCGGGCGCGTGGCGTCGATCCAAGGGGTTTCGATCGCGGAGAGCACGACGGCTCCAATGTGGGCTTGGCGCAGGGCGTCGCGCAGGGCAAGGCCGTTAACGAGCGTCGCCAGCATGCCCATCTGATCCGCCGTGGCGCGGTCGATGAACGCCGTCTCCCGTCCGCGCACGAGGTTGCCGGCGCCGACCACGACGCCGACCTGGGCGCCGGCTGAGCGCGCGTCGGTCAGCTCGTCAACGATGTGGCAGAGCGCGTCCGGGTCGAGTTGCGTGCCGGTCTCCCCCTGGAACGCCTCGCCGGAGAGCTTCAGCAGGATACGCGTCGGGGTGACCGAGGCCGGGTCAGCGCTCGAGAGGGCTTCATGGGGGGCCAATCTGCGGTCTCGCTTGCCGTAACTAGAATGGGTTGAGGGCTCTGCCGGCGCGCTAGGTCTCGTCCTCGCCGATCACGAAACGGGCAAAGCGGTTGACGACGACCTTCTCGCCGACTTGGGCCGTCAGGTCGGCCAAGGCGTCCTCGACGGTCATCTCCCCCTCGGGATCGAGGATGAAGGGCTGCTTCATGAGGCAGTTCTCCTCGTAGAACTTGCTCATGCGCCCCTCGACGATCTTCTCCACGATCTCGGGCGGCTTGTCCTCCTTTTCCGCTTGCGCTTGCAGGACGGACCGCTCCTCCTCGAGGTCATGGTCGGGCACGTCCTCGGGGTTGACGTAGCGGGGCGGGGGCGAGGCGGCCGCGATGTGCTTGGCCAAGCTGCTGACAAATTGACGGAACTCGTCGTTGGCCGCGGTGAAGTCGGTCTCGCAGTTGACCTCCACGAGGACGCCGATCTTGCCGTTGTGGTGGATGTAGGACTCGATGCGCCCTTCCGCCGCGGTCCGGGTGCTCAGCTTGCCCATCTCCGACTTGCCCTCTTCGCGGAGGATCTTTTTCGCCTCGTCGAAGTCGCCCTCGCTCTTCTCCAACGCGCGCTTGCAGTCCATGATGCCGACGCCCGTGGCCTCGCGCAGCTCACGGACGGCGTCGGAGGAGATGCTCATTCGCGGTCACCTTCCTCGTCGTCGTCGTCAATGTTGTCGTCGTCCTCGGAGCCGACGGTGGCCACCACCGCCTCGGTGTCGTCCGCTTCCTCGCCCTCATCCGACTCGGCCTCGGCGCCCGTGCCAGCCTCGGCCTCGCCCGCTTCGGCCTCGGTCGTTTCGCTCATGCCAGCGGCCTCGGCCTCATTCGCGTCGGGGCTCGCCTCGGCTGTTGCGACCTCGGTCGGCTCGGGCGCTTCCGGCGCGCCTTCCTCAACCTCGTCATGGGCCGTCTCCGCCGTGGCAGCTTCGGCCGTGGCAGCAGCCGCTTCCTCCGGCTCGGGCGCGGGCGAGGGCGCCTCCTGGAGGCCTTCCTTGCCCTCCAGAACCGCATCGGCGATGCGCGAGATGATCAGCTTCGTCGCCTTGATGGCGTCGTCATTGCCCGGGATGGGATAGTCGATCGGATCGGGGTCACAGTTCGTGTCGATAACCGCCACAATGGGAATGTCAAGCCGCTGGGCCTCGTGGATCGCGTTCACCTCAATCTCCGTGTCGACGACGAACATGACGTCGGGCAGCCGGTGCATGTTCCGCAGGCCCTCAAGGTTGCGCCGCAGCTTGTTGATCTCCTTGTGCAGCTTCATTGCTTCCTTGTTCGGCATGCGGTCGAGGTCGCCTTGGCGCTCGTGCTCCTCAAGCTCGACCATGTAGTCAATGCGCTGTTTGATAACGCCGAAGTTGGTCAGCGTGCCCCCGAGCCAGCGGCGATTGACGTAGTGCGCCCCGCTCCGCTCGGCTTCCTCTTCGATGGTGCGCTGAACTTGGCGCTTGGTGCCGACGAAGAGGACCTCGTTCCCCTGGGCCACCTGGTCGCGCACAAAGTGGTAGGCCTCCGTAAACAGATCGATCGTGCGCTCCAAGTCGATGATGTGAATGCCTTTGCGCTCGGTGTAGATGTAGGGCTCCATTTTGGGGTTCCACTTGCGGACGCGATGCCCGAAGTGGACACCGGTTTCCAGAAGCTCTTTAATGGTCAGCAGACCCACATTGTTTCCTCCTTTCTCCATTACTGAACGGGAACCAGTCCGTCATTGAACGCTGATATCCCGACCATCACCCTCCTTTGCATCAAGTGTGCCCACTGCATCGACGCTGGCAGCCAGCGTGGCGATCCGGACGACATCGAAGCCGAGATCACAAGCTCTCGCAGTGGGCCATAAGGTTGGCTTCACTATATCAGGAATAGGTCGGGAGGCGCAACTCTTGGGCCGTAACCCGTTGCCGGTGACCACCGGGCACTGCTCACTTTGGACCCAACCCGCTGACGCGGGTGACGTCGAGGCCGCGCGACGCGAGCTCGTCCAGGAACGGATGGATCCCGAGCGCGTCGCTGGCGATATGGCCCGTGATGACGAGGTTCTTGCCTTCGGAGCCGAACTCGTCCCGCAGCTGGCGGGAGTCGGCGCCCAGGCAGTGGATGTAGATCACGGTGTCGACGCCGTTCTGAAAGTAGGCTTGCGCCACGGGATGGCCGCCGTTCGTGCCGCACGCGTGGGCGACGACGGCATGGCCGATCGGGTTGTCCGGCTGCCCGACGCGCAGGTCGATCGCCGTGTCGGCGTTGCGGAACTCGTCGTGGTTCGCGTAGAGCCGATCGATCAGCGATCCGACGCTGTCGTGGGCGTCCAGCTCGTCGACCGTGGAGGCCATCATCCGTCGGCCGATCTCGTCCAGCGCCAAGTGGACGTTCATGTAGCCGATGTCGAGCATTCGGGCGAACGAGGGCGCGTGGTCGTAGTTCGCAATCTGGGCCCGACACCGGGCATCGTGGATCTTTTCCGCCATGGCGGCCTCGGCGTCGGCCGGAGGGACGCCGTGGGCGACCATCATCTCGACGTGTCGCTCCAGCACGTCGGGAAAGTTGAGCGTGGATGCCCCACCCTTCGGGTGGTGCGAGATGACGAGATCATGCCCCATCTGGTGCGCCAGGGCCAGCTCAGGCGTGTCCATGTCGACCCCGGCGATAACGCGCTCGGCATCCGCCACGGGATGATAGACGGCGCTGTCGCCCGGGACGTCGGAAAAGCCGGCCATGTCGAGCGAAAGCTGCATGATCGCGTCCGTGGAAAGCCCCATACGTATCACCGACAACATTTTAGCGTGCCCAGAATGCGCGTCCCACCGCGCTTGTCCGTATGGTGATGAGACTGGCGTGTCTCGCGTTACATCTTGGCGGGCCTTTGGCTGTTTACGCTCCCCAGCGAGCAGTGATACCTCATGCAACAACGACGGTTCAACGGTCTGCTGATCCTCATCAGCGCTGCCTTGGTCGTGGGCATCGGGTCGGTGTCCGCCGCTGCGGACGTGACCGGCGACTTCACGACCCACATTGTCATGATGCCCGTCGGCGAGCAGACGCCCGCATCCGAGATCGGCCGGCTCGAATTCGACTTGCAGAATGAGATCAATATCTCGCTGGCCGTCAGCGGGTTCCGCTCGACGTTCCACGGCCACTTCGGCCTGGCCGGCTTGGAGGACGTGATCCTGACCATGGCGGCGATGATCGGCAACCTCAACATCGAGAGCCAGTTGGTGTTCGGCCGCTTCGACGACGACGACACGGTTCCCGACAAGGACCGGCCCAGCTTCATCAAGCAACGCGTCACGACGTCGTTCAACTTCGGCGGCGTCACCCTCGAAAACTTGGCCATCTTTGAGGACACCAACTTTCCGCAATCGCCCGCCTACGCGTTCGGCGACGTCTTCACCATTTCGGGCCAGACCACAAGCGGGGTCTCCGTCAAAGCCCAGACCGGCATCTGTGTGGACACCGACGCCAACTCGATCAAGAAACACACGTGGTCGTTCAGCGTCGTTTCCGGGTGCCATCAGGAGCCGAAGCCGGACCTGCTGTATACCTACGAAGAGCTGACCGTCAACGGGATCCCCATCGCCCCGGAGATCACCGGCCGAGCCGTTATCGAGTGCGTCCAGGTCCAATCCTGCGAACTGACCCAGACGATTCTCGTCTCGGGCGGCGTCGTTCCCCTCTCGGCGAGTTTCACCATCACGGACCTGTTCACGCTTGAGCTGGGCACGTTGCAACTGAGGCTGACGTCAGGGCCCGGCTCGCTGTCGCTCTCCTTTAGCGATTTGGGCGAGATCGACAGCATTGCGATCGATCTCGCGCCGACGATCAACGCGGACACGAACCCCGCCACGCTTTCCGTCGAAGCCGACCTCGACCCGGGCACGGGGCTGACCGAGGGCTCAATCGGCATCGAGGTCACCCGCAACTTTCTCAACTTCACGGCGGACGCGTCCTTTGAGGGCGGACCGCCGGCCGATTTCGACGGCGTGGAGTTCGGCGTGAACGCGACGTTCGCCCCGATTGAACTCGAGGCGACGTTGACCTACTCGCCGGGCGAAATGGTGGAGATCGAGAGCTTCACGACCGTGACGTTCTGACTCCATCCCATTGGCTCCGAACCGCGACACAGTGCGATGTCGAACGAGTAATAAGGGACCCGCGCAACCGGACAAGCGAGGTGAGCCATGACCATCCGACTGACCCTCATCATCAGCGCGCTGTTTCTCTTCGTCGCCTTTGCCATCGGGGCGGTGTTCACGACCCGAGCTTGCTTTCTGGCCGGTCCTGGGACGGGCTACCCCTCGTTGCAAGAGGCGGTCGATCGCGCCGACGCGGGATGCACGATCATGCTTCTCGGCGGGACGTACGAGGAAAACGTCGTGATCGACAAACCGCTGCGCATCGTTCCGCGCGCCGAGTCGCAACCGTTCGCCATCCTCGGGCAAGCGCCCTCCGGAACGTCATCGGCCGCGGCCTTTATCGATCCCGCATCGCCGTCGACGCTGCGCGCGACTAACGCCGATCAGCCCGTGGTCGATATACGCTCATCCCATGTGACGATCCGCGGTCTTCGCATTGAGGGCGGTCGCGTCGGGGTTCGCGCCTCCGGCGTTCGGGATATTCGGATCGCGGGCAACACGATTCGGGGCACTCAAAAGGCGGGCATTCGATTCGATGGGGTCGAGGCGAGCCGACTGCGCGGGAACACCGTCGCCCGGACGAACACGGGCGTTCAGCTGGTTGATACCGCTGGCGTGCGGGTCGTCAACAATGGGATCCGTCGCAACGAGCACGGAATCCGCCTGACGGGCGCCACTTCCCACATACTGCGCGGCAACGAGATCGCCGCCAACGACGCCACGGCGCTTTATCTCACCTCGTCGAGCGACAACGTGATCCGAGCGAACGCCATCGAACGCAATGCCGTGGGCATCAACATGGAGGCCGCTTCCGCCAACACGCTCGCGGCCAACCGTCTCAATGGCAACGACGCTGGGCTCCGCATCAAGGGCTCCAAGACGGCGCATTACGTCCACCGGATCTCGCGCGATAACACGATCGACGGCCGACCGATCTACTATCTGGTCGACGCAAAGGGCGCGACGATCGAGGCGGAGACGCAACCGAGTTATGTGGCACTGGTGCGGAGCCAGAACGTCACGGTCCGTGGCGTGGCGTTGCCCGAAGGGTCCCAAGGCTTGCTCATGATCGATACCCGCGACAGCCGCGTCGTCGACGTGACCATCCCGGACAGCGAGCAAGGGCTCTTGCTTCGAGGGTCCCATGACAATGTGCTCAAGGCCAACCGGATTGAGGGAACGGAGGCCAGTGGCATCGTGCTGCGTCAGTCGTCGGGCAATCGCATCGAGCGCAACGTCGTCGAAGCTAACGGGGGGCACGGCGTGCTGTTCAAGAAAGCCGATGCGAATAAGCTTATCAATAACCAAATCCGAGGTAACGAGGAGTCCGGCGTTCGCCTGTCCCAAAGTCGTGGCGTGCTGTTGACGGAAAATGGAATCCGGAACAACTGGGTCGGCGTCTACCTCGACGGCGGGGGGAACCATCGGATCGAGGGCAACACCGTGGCGAAGTGCCAGTTTGCCGTCTATGTTGAGGGGACGGGGTCAAACCAATTCGCCAACAATCGACTCGCGGAGAACCGACATGCCGCCAACCAGCCGGGATTGATTGAGACCGGGGCTACCGAGTCGGAAAAATGAGCGCCAAGCCCTTCAGCATCAAGCCCAGCCTGACCGGTCGCAACAGGCACACAAATGGCGATCTGAAGCCGAATGCATGCTTGAGATGGGCACTCGACGCCAAGTCCGGTGGCCGAGGTGGCGTCAAAGTGACGCAGGGGTTGACCCACAGGTCTAATCGGCATATAATGGCGATCGATTGAAGCCGGACGATTTAATTGGCTTCAGGGCAGATCCGAGGAACGGCACACAACAGGCAATCGTCCGATTGCCACGAAGAAATTAAGACGCCCGACTTGCACGCTTCATGACAGCGTCAGAGGCGACACGAAACGACCAGCGTCGGAACGCCTCCGTTCCACGAGAACCTCGGTGGAGCGATAAAGGCAAGCCCGGTGAGAGCCGGGTTCGCAAAGTTACAGGTCCTTCCTTAAGAGGACGGCTGGACTGCCGCTTCCACCTCATTACGTATGAGGAGGAGCACGATGAAACGGCGGTTCAGCCTTGTCCTAGTCAGCCTCCTGTGCATTTCTATCGCAGGGGCTGCGCAATCGGATAACTCAGAGGGCCCACTCGGCGACTAAGGCGACGCGCCCGACGGCGCCTCAACCGAATACGTCCACAACTTCGAGCCAGGGCGCGAGGGATCCTTCCCGACTGATTTCCGGACTAACCAACAGCAGAGCGATCCCACATATGTTCTCCATCGGTCGCCACAGGAAGAGGCCTACCTCGGCCAGCTCGCAACGACCGAAGGTAACGCGCTTCAGGTCAACCGCGACCTCGACGATGGCTGGGGGCCGAGCAGCTTCGTCACCTGCAACGCGGCCGCGCTCGAGGTCCTCGTCACGGTTCCCGAGTCGGCCAGCGAGGATGCGATCTACCTCAACGCGCTGTTCGACTGGAATCACGATGGCCAGTGGGGCGGGTCCACCACGTGCAACGTCGAGGATACGGAGCGCCAGGTTGCCGAATGGGGCATCCAGAACCTCGCGCTCCACGAAGCCCCCTACAACCTCGAACCCGGTTTCCAGGGCAAGATTACCCTTCCGGCCGTAACGACCGGGGCCTTGCCGGGCGACCTCTGGATGCGCTTGACCGTGACCTCAACGCCCGTGGATACCGAGCGCTTCACGCCCGCCT
Source organism: Bipolaricaulia bacterium (assembly GCA_042219045.1). Taxonomy (GTDB): domain Bacteria; phylum Bipolaricaulota; class Bipolaricaulia; order RBG-16-55-9; family RBG-16-55-9; genus CAZMNF01. The sequence goes on from JBDGQO010000069.1 coordinate 15,284, forward strand.
TGCAAGGGGGGCAGGGATGGACCGGCCAAGGCAACTTCGAATACGGGGAATCGGAAGACTACCTCACTTGTCTGATCTTTGATGCCGACAAGCCCCTCGAGGGGTGCCCGGCGCCGTTGACCACGCAACAGCCGATCGACCCGCCGCCAGGTGCCACGACACCGGATGCGGTCGACGACGAAGTCGACACGTCCCCTTCGGACGGCATTGAAGTCGACGTGCTGGCCAACGACGAGGACCCGGCCGACCAGCCGCTGCGGATCACCCAGACGTCGAATGCCGCCAATGGCACCGTGAGCGTCAACCCGGACGGCACGGTGAGCTACACGCCCGATGCGGGCTTCACCGGAACCGACCAATTCACCTATACCGTCTGCGACCCCGACGGCAGCTGCGATACCGCAACGGTCATCGTCAACGTGGCCCAGACCAACAGTCCGCCGGTCGCCGACGACGACGAGGCCACCACCCTGGAAGGCAGCGAAACCACGGTGGACGTCCTCGACAACGACATCGACCCCGACGGCGACTCGCTCTCGATCGTCGGCAACACGGAGCCGGCCAATGGCAGCATCAGTTGCACCGAAAGCGTCTGCAGTTACACGCCCGACGATGGGTTTGTCGGCACCGACTCGTTCACCTACACCGTCAGCGACGGCAACGGCGGCACGGACACCGCGACCGCGACCATTACGGTCAACGATGTCAACAGCCCCCCAACGGCCCAGGACGCGACGGTGACGACGGATGAAGATACGCCCGTCGACGTTGATCTCGTCTGCACGGATCCCGACGGTAATCCCCTCAGCTTCGCGATCACCGACGGTCCGGATCAGGGGACGCTCTCCGGCAGCGGAGATGCCCGCACCTACACCCCGGCTGATGACGTCAACGGGACCGACACG
>JBDGQO010000007.1:0-14067 GCA_042219045.1 Bipolaricaulia bacterium
CCAGAATGGGCAGAAAGTGACGCCAGCGGCGATCGGCCATGCCGGGATTGTTTCATGCGCCGTTGAGAGTGGGCAATGGAAGATGCCGAGTCGATCTGTCGTTGAGGAGGAAGGACAATGTTTGCTCAGGATTGGCGAGTTTTGTGGTGGGCGAACCAGGATTTGAACCTGGGACCTCCCGCGTGTGAGGCGGGCGCTCTTGCCCCTGAGCTATTCGCCCCTCGGTGGGAACAAAGTGTAGCGGGGGAGCCGGAGAGCGTCAAGTTGACCGCCGCGGCTCCCCCCCTGTATCGCCGCTCGTTTCCGTCAGCGGATCCACGGCTAGACCCGTCGTCGCCGGAGGCCGCCCCATCGACCGAGACCTCGCCGGCGACGTCGCATCGTCCGCGACTTCCCGGACACCAGGTCGAGTCGCCCCTGCAGGGCTTTCGACTGTTCCCACATCGTCTGCTGGCGGATTCGATTCGTCATCATAACCCGCTATGTACCATGGTGGCCCCCGGGTTGCAACTCCCAGGATTCCCCGGTGTGTCCGGACATCCGTCACTCAGCCAGGAGGGGGGGACAGCTCCCGCTGGAGGAGCTCCCAGACGCGGGCCAGATGGGCGTCGGTCGTGCGCAGGTGGCCGATCGAGGCCCGCAGGACGAAGCGACCATGGAGCCTGGTGTGCGAGAGATAGGCTTCCCCGGTGGCGTTGACCCGCGCCAGGAGGCGTTCGTTGAGCGCGTCGAGGGCGTCGTCCTCGCCCGTCCAGTCGGCGGGTTGGGCGCGGAAGCAGACGGTGCTGAACGGCATCGGGGCCATCATCTGAAAGTGCGGGTCGGCCTCGATCCAGCTCGTCAGTTCCTCGGCCAGGTGCAGGTGCTCGCGCAGTCGGGCGCGGATGCCCTCGACGCCGAACGCTCGCAGGACGTACCAGAGCTTCAATGCGCGAAAGCGCCGTCCGAGCGCGACGCCGTAGTCCATCAGGTTCGTCACCTCGTCCCCTTCGGCCGTTTTCAGGTATTCGGGGACGAGGCTGAACGCCCGTTTCAGGATCTCGGGCTCGGCGGCATAGAGGACGCTGCAGTCGATCGGCGTGAAGAGCCACTTGTGCGGGTTGACCACGAACGTGTCCGCGCGGTCGCAGCCGTCCAAGATCGATGCCCGTTCGGGCAGGACGGCCGTCGGCCCCGCGTAGGCCGCGTCGACGTGGAGCCAGAGGCCATGGCGCTCGCAGACGTCGGCGATCTCGGGCACGGGGTCGACGCTCGTCGTCGACGTCGTCCCGACGGTGGCGACGACGGCCAAGGGACGTCGGGCGTCTCGGCGGTCGGCCTCGATCCGCCGGGCCAGTTCGTCGGGATCCATCTGAAAATTGTCGTCGGTGGGCACCAAGCGGACGTTGTCGTGGCCGATCCCGAGCGTGATACCGGCTTTGGCGACGGACGAATGCGCCTGATCGGAGGTGTAGAGCGTCAACGGCGGCGCGCCGCTCAGGCCCTGCTCGCGCACGTCCAGCCCGTCGAGCGATTCGCGCGCGGCCGCCAGCGCGCAGAGCGTGGAGACCGACGCCGTGTCCTGGATCATGCCGAACCAGCCCTCGGACAACCCCATCATCTGGCGCAGCCAGTCGACGACGGTCTCCTCCAGCTCGGTCAGTGATGGGGACGTGGCCCACAGCATCCCGTTGACGTTGAAGGCGGCCGACAGGAGCTCGCCGAGGATGCCGGGCGCGGAGCCCGTAATGGCAAAGTAGGCCAGAAAGTTGGGATGGTTCCAGTGCGTCAGGCCCGGGACGATCGTCGACTCGACGTCCGCGAAGATGGCCTCGAGCGACTCGCCGTGTTCCGGCGGTGACGAGGGGAGTTGGCGCTTGACCTCGCCCGGCTCGACCTCGGCAAGCACGGGATAACGTTCCGTGTTGTCGAGATAGTCCGCAATCCAGTCGATCAGGGCGTGGCCCTGCTCGCGGAACGCGTCCAGATCGATGTCGCCGTGGTGGCCCTGTGGTTCGCTCATGGCAGTCATTCAGTCCTCGGACTGCTCGTCCATGTCGTCGGACTCGCTGCTGAGCATCTCCGCGAGGCTCTCGCCCTCGCGCTTGCGCGTGATCTCCACGAGCCCGAGCGCGGTCATGTCAATGAAGTCGGCCGGCACGCGGTCCTTGTTGAGCTCTTCTTCCAGCTTGTCGGTGACCTTACGGATGTGATCCTTGCGGCGCATGTCGATGAAGTCGACGACGATGATGCCGCTGATCTTGCGGAGCCGCAGCTGGCGCGGGATCTCGAACGCGGCCTCCAAGTTGGTGTTGAGGATCGCCTGTTCCTGGTTGCGATGGCGCGTGTCGCTGCCGGTGTTGATGTCGATGGCGGTCAGCGCTTCCGTCTCGGCGATGATGAGCGATCCCCCGCCCGGCAGGGGGACCTCGCCCTCGAGGCTCTCGCGGAGCTGGTCGTCGACGCCGTGGGCCTCAAACAGCGGCCGCTTGCCGTCGTAGCGCTCCAACATCTCGAGGTAGTCGTCCATGTGCATGTACTTGAGGAACTCATAGAGCTCATCGTAGACCGACTGGGTGTCGACCACGATCTTGTTGACATCGGGCACAAGGCGATCGCGGACGACGCTTTTGACGAGGTCGGTGCCCCCATAGAGCAGCGCCGGGGCCGAGACGTTGCTGGCTTCCTCCTCGATCCCCTTCCAGGTGCCCAGGAGGAAGTTGAAGTCCCGTCGCAGGTCGTCCTTGCTGGCATCCACGGCGGCCGTACGGGCGATGAGCCCTTCGTCCTCTCGCTTCAGCTCGCGGGCGATCCCCTTGAGGCGCTTGTTGTCCTCCGGGTCGTCAATGCGCCGGGAGACGCCGAGCCGCCCGTCCTTGGGCAGAAAGACCCAGTACCGACCGGCGAGGCTGATGCGCGTGGTGCCCTGGGCGTTCTTGTCGCCGATCCCCTCGCGCTTGACCTGGATAATAAGATTTTGGCCGCCCTTGAGCGCCTTGCCAATGGGGAAGTTGTCGTGGCGGCGGTAGCCGCGCGACTTGAGGATGGACTCGTTCAGCTCCTTCGCGGCCAAGAACAGGTTCTCGTCCAAGCCGACGTTGACGAACGCGGCGCTGATGCCGTTCAGGACGTCCTTGACGGTTCCCTTGTAGATGTTGCCCACCAGCTGTGAGCGATCGGGATCGTCATAGTAGATCTCCATCAGCCGTCCGTGTTCGACGAGGCCGATCCGCTTGGTGTCGTGCCGTCCTTCGACAAGAATCTCTTTCTCGGCCGTCTGGCCGGATCTCTTGGAAATGGTCTCACTCCTTTCTCGTCGACGCATGCGCACAGCAAGCGTTCGAGGGATTGTCCGAGCTCCGGATGGAGGAGGTCGGGCGCGAGCTCGGCCAACGGCTCGAGCACGAACCGACGCTTGGGGAGTTCGGGATGGGGAACCACGAGCTCGGACGTGCGAATCACGGAATCTCCGGAAAGCAACAGATCCAGGTCGATCTCGCGCGGCCCCCAACGCTCGCGCGGGATCCGACCGAGATCGGTTTCAATGGCCTTCAGCTGGGCCAAGAGCGCCTCGGCGCCGAGCCCCGTGTCGAGCTCGACGACGGTGTTGAGAAACCAGGGCTGATCGACGGGCCCGACGGGTTCGGTCTCATACAGCGACGCTTGGCGAATCACGTTGATATCGGGCCTCGCGTCGAGGGCGTCGACGGCACGCTCGATCGAGCCGGGTCGATCCCCGACGTTGGTGCCGAGGCCGACAAAAACACGGTCATTGCGGTTCATAATTCTCCATAGCGGCGTCGCCGCGCCGGAGGCAGACCTCGGTGGAAACGCCTTCCAAACCGAGGCCCAGCTTTTTCAGTTGCTTGCCGACGTGGACGCGGACGCGGCACACGACCTCGTAGCGGTCCAGGATATCGCGAGCCACGGCCTGGGCGAAGCTTTCGATGAGCCGGTAGGAGGTCTCCTCGTTGAGCGAGCGGACCCGCTCGATGACGTCGGTATAGTCCACGGTTGACGCCAGCTCGTCCTCGTCGGAGGGCCGCGCAAGCGTCAGCTCGACGTCGACGGTGAACAGCTGGCCGTGCTCGCGCTCCTCGGAGCGGACGCCGTGGCGCCCGAACAGGGTCACGCCACGAATCGCCACGCGCTCGTCGTCCAGAATCACGTCCGTGCTCATCGATGGCTCAAATCTCTCGAACTCTGCCTCTATGCTATCGCGACGTGAGGTCTTGCGTCATCCAACGGCCGAGCGGCCCGAAGGGAAAGATCTCGTGCTCGTCCGAAATCAGATAGACCTCCATCGACGTCATGTCCATGCCGTTCAACAAGGGCGACAGAGGCCGCTCCTGGGTCAAGTCGCTCCCGGCGGTCCACGGGTTGAACGAGGGCATCACCACCAAACGACGATCATGATAACGTCCCAGAAGCCAACATTTAAAGAGCTCCATGCGACCCGTGACGGGATCGCGCAGCCGCACCGCTGGATGATCGTGGCCGATCACGAGCGTCGACACCTCGGGCGGAATATCCTGGGGCTCGGCGTCGCCGTGTAGAAAGAGCGTTTCGCCGAGCTGATAACGAGACACAACGTCGACGTTGGCGAACTCGGCCGTGAGGACGTCCAAGTCTCCATCGTGATTGCCTTGGATCAGCACGATGTGCTCCGCCAGCTCGCCGAGTTGGGCCAATAGCTCCCGAATGTGGGTCCACTCGACGGAGGTGAACGGGCCGAACTGGTGCCGCAGGTCGCCGTTGATGATCGCCCGTGTCCACGGTCGCTGGGGGGAAATGCCGAGGCCGTCGGCGGCCTCGCCCAAGCGTCGTTGGATGGCGGTCAGATGCCCCCGCGGAACGAGCGTCCCGTCGCGATGGAGGGCCTCTTCAAACCCCAGGTGGACGTCAGCGAGCGCAAGCGTGCGCCGCTCGGGCGCTGCCGCCGCCAGGTCGATCAAATTCAGCTCAGGGGTCAACTCCAATGGCGTCACGACGATTCATGCCCCATGTCCTGCGTCATTATGATACCTTGCAGACCCTCGGGGCGACATGTCATGATAGCCGTCAAGATGGGGGCCTTGCCATCATGAACGTGCTTGTGACGGGCGCAACGGGCTTAGTGGGCAGCCATTTGGCGAGCCAACTGCTCCATCGGGGCGATCCCGTGCGCGTTCTCGTCCGCAACCCGACGCGGGCCCAATCCCTCGCCGATCAGGGAGCCGAGTTGGTCACCGGGGATCTATGCCGGCCCGAGGCGCTTCGCCGCGCGGTTGCGGATGTGGACACGGTCTATCACTGCGCAGCCCAGGTGGCGTTGCCCTACGAGGGCGACCGATCCAAGATTTTGCAGACCAACGTCGAAGGGACGGCCAATCTGCTCGACGCGTGCGCCAAAGCGGGGATCCGACGCTTCGTCATGGCCAGCTCCGTCGCCGTCTACGGCGAGACGACCGAGGAGCCGGTCACGGAGGCCCATCCCATTCAGCCGAGCGGGCCCTATGCGGAGTCCAAGGCGCTCGCCGAGCAGGTCGTGAGAAACTACGCTGAGGACTTTGAGACCGTCATCGTTCGCCCGTGCGTGATCTACGGGCCGGGCGATCGCAACTTTTTGCCGATGTTTTTCGAGAAGCTGCCCAAGGGGATCTTGCCCTTGGTGGGCGGCGGGCGTCAGCCCCTGGACATGGTCTACACGAGTGACGTCGCGCAAGCACTGAGGCTGGCCGGGACGACGCCGGAAGCTGCCGGCCAGGCCTACAACGTCACCGACGGCGAGCGCCACCCCGTGCGCAAGCTGTTTGAGCTCTTCGGCCGACTCGCCGAGCGGCCCCTGCGGACCCTCAGCGTCCCCTATTCCCTGGCATACGGATTCGCGGCGTTGAGCAGTGCCTGGCAGGAGTTCCGCCGTCCGGACGCCGAGCCGCTCGTGACGCCGGAGAGCGTCCGGGTCCTGGCGCATCCGCACCACTACGATATCTCCAAGATTTGCAAGGAACTCGGATTCCGACCGCAGGTTCCCATTGAGGACGGCATGCGTCGCACCATGGAATGGTATTTCGAGCAAACACAGAACGGAGGGTCCCATGGCTTCGAACACGACGTCCGCTGATCTGTTCGCCAAATGCGAAGCCTTTGATCAGGTTGAGCACGCCAAGGAGATGGGGTATTACCCCTACTTCAAGCCCGTGGCAAGCGCCGAGGAGACCGAGGTCAGCATCGACGGCAAACCCGTGCTGATGCTGGGCTCGAACAACTACCTCGGCCTGACCACCCACCCAAAGGTCAAGGAGGCCGCCCAAGCGGCCGTCGAGAGATTCGGCAGTTCCAGTTGCGGCTCAAGGTTTCTGAACGGCACGCTGGAGATCCATCTGGAGCTGGAAGAACGCCTCGCTCGGTTCCTGAACAAGGAGTCGGCGCTCGTGTTCTCCACGGGATTTCAGACGAATCTGGGGGCCATCTCCTCGCTCGTGAGCAAGGGCGAGTACATCATTTCGGACAAGTGGAACCACGCCTGCATCATCGACGGCGCGCGGCTCTCCTACGGGACCATGAAGCGTTTCCGCCACAATGACCCCGAGGATCTCGAGCGAGTCCTGCAGAGCTGTGGCGAGGACGTCGGCAAGCTGATCGTCGTCGACGGGCTGTTCAGCATGGAGGGCGACCTTGCGCCGTTGCCCGACATCGTCGACCTGGCCGGGCGCTACGGGGCGCGCGTTCTCGTCGACGACGCGCATGCCGTCGGCGTCATGGGCGCGAACGGCCGCGGCACGGCGGAGCACTTCGGCGTCGAGGGCGACGTCGACCTCGTCATGGGCACCTTCAGCAAGTCCTTTGCGTCGCTGGGCGGTGTCGTCGCGGGCGACGAGTACGTCATCAGCTACATCCAACACAACGCCCGCACGATGATCTTCAGCGCCAGCATGCCCCCGGCGGCCGTGGCGTCGGTGTTGGCCTCCTTGGAGATCATCGAGTCCGAGCCCGAGCGGCGCGAGCGCCTTTGGCGCAACACCCAGAAGATGAAGGACGGGCTGCACGAGCTCGGCTTCGACACCGGCAAATCCGAAACGCCGGTCATCCCCATCGTGGTGGGCGAGATGTTCACAGCCCTCGGGATGTGGCGCGCGCTATTGGACCACGGGGTCTACGTCAACGTCGTCATTCCCCCCGCTGTTCCGCCGGGCCGCGAGATGCTGCGTTCGAGCTACATGGCCACCCACACGGACGAGCAGCTCGATCGAGCCCTGGAGATCTTCGAAAAGGTCGGCAAGGAACACGGCCTGATCTGACAAGGGCCCCGCGGCCGACGTCGGATCATCCATCGCTTCAAGCCTAGACGCCCGTGTTATTCGTGCTGCAGCGACATGGGTTGAGCCCGATTCCCTGTTGCCTCGACGGCGTCAAGGTTCACGGGCACTGAGACCTTCACCCATGGCCGCTGTTGACATCCCTTGGGCTGTCGGTGTATGACATAGAATACGGCTATTTGCAGTGAGTCTGTTCCGTTTATGAGCGAGGATAAGCTTGCAAGCCGCCGATCCTGGATCGCGCTCAACGCGATCCCGAACCTGTCGCCGGCGAAGTTCACGCTGTTGCTAGCCCACTTCGCCTCGCCCGAGGCCATCTGGGACGCTTCCCCAGAACAACTGGCAGCTGTTCCCGGGTTTGAGCGATCAGTCGACACGTTTGTCCGGCATCGCCGGCAGTTGGACGTCGACCGCGAGCTGGCGGAGATCGAGCGCCTGGGCTTGGACGTTGTGACCCTCGCGGACGACGGCTATCCGAATGCGCTTCGGGCGATCGATCATCCGCCGCCCGTGCTGTATCTCAAGGGCGATCTCGTGGAAAAGGACCGCGTAGCCGTGGCCGTCGTGGGCACGCGTAAGCCGAGCGATTATGGCCGCATGGTTGCGGAAAAGCTCGCCAAGGAGCTGGGCGAGCGCGGCTTCACGGTCGTGAGCGGCATGGCGCTCGGCGTGGACACGGCCGCCCATCAAGGGGCGCTGGGCCAAAGCGCTCGAACGTTGGCGGTTTTGGGCGGCGGCTTCGGCCATGTCTACCCGCAGCAGAACGTGCCCCTGATCGACGAGATCGCCGCGTCGGGCGCCGTGCTGAGCGAGTTCGCCACCGGCACCAAGCCGGACCGCTGGACGTTTCCCCAACGGAATCGCGTCATCAGCGGCCTGACCCGCGGGACGATCGTCGTCGAAGCGGGTGAGAAAAGCGGCGCGTTGATTACGGCCAAGTGCGCCACGCAGCAGGGCCGCGAGGTCTTCGCCGTGCCCGGCCCGATCACCAAAGCAAGCAGCCGCGGCGCCCACCGGCTCATCCAACAAGGGGCGAAGCTGATCGTCGACGTGGACGACGTCCTGGAGGAGTTTCCCGATCTCCACGAGACGCTGGGGACGGAATCGCCACGAGCGGCCCACCAAGGAGTCGATCTACCGCCCGCGGAGGCGAAGGTCTTCGGGGCGCTCGACTACGAGCCGATCCACTTTGACGATCTCGTCGAGCGGACCGAGGCCAGCACCACGGAGGTCTCGCTGGCGCTGTTCCAGCTGGAGGCCAAGGGGCTCATCAAGGAACTGGCCGGCAAGCGCTACGCCAAGTTGCCCTGACCCCCCCGATGTGTCATCATTGCCCCGTTCTCAGTCCCAAATCACCGGAAGGTCACAGGAGGTCAGTCGACGATGGATCAGGAGCAGACGCTGGTGTTGTTGAAACCCGATACGGTGGAACGCGGGCTCATGGGGGAGATGATCACCCGCCTGGAACAGAAGCGCCTGCAAGTAACCGCGATGAAGATGATGCACGTCGATCGGGCCATGGCGGAGGAGCACTACGACGAGCACCGCGATAAGCCCTTCTTCGGCGACCTGATCGGCTTTATCACGTCGGGGCGGGTCGTGGCCATGGTCGTCGAGGGCCCCCAAGCGATCAGCGTCGTGCGCGCTATGATGGGGGCGACGAACCCCTTCGAGGCCCAGTCCGGCACCATCCGCGGCGACTTCGGGCTCGACCTGACCGCCAATCTCGTGCATGGGTCGGACTCGCCCGAGTCGGCCGAGAGCGAGATCGAGCGCTTCTTCGACGCCGAGGAGATCCTTCAAGTGGGCTGAGGAGCTCCCCAGCCGTCCGACGTTCGAGGCTCGAGATCATGGAAGCTCCAGAGGACGCGCGCGTCATCTTCGTCTGCGTCGGCAACTCCTGCCGCAGCCAGATGGCGCAGGGACTCTTCAATCACCTGGCAAAAGAACGGGATCTGGCGAGGACGGCGCACAGTGCCGGCACGCAGCCCGAGGGTCAGGTTAGCCCGGAAGCGATTGACGTCATGAGCGAACGGGGCATCGACATCTCACACCACACCCCCGATCGCGTCGAGCCCCACCAACTGGCAAACTATGACTATGTGATCACGATGGGCTGCGACGACCGGAACGTCTGCCCATCGACGTTCCGCGGCGACGCGCGCGATTGGGAGATTCGCGATCCGAAGGGTCAGTCAATCGACGTGTTCCGGACCGTTCGCGACGAGATCGAGCACCGCGTGCGCGAACTGCTTGCCGAGTTGACCTAGCGAGCATTGAGGCAATGATTGCCATGACGAACACGCTCGCAACGCTCACGTGGCCCCAATGCAGTCGGCCGAGCCGGGTAGCTATGGCTGAGGATCACAGCCGGATCCGCTACACCTGCCCGCACCGTGAGACGACACTCTCCCCCCATAAGGCCGACGATTGCGGCGTTGGCTCCTCCTACGGGACGCGGCCCTGCCCGTCGGAGCAAGAGCGGGCCGGGTGACCGAATCGTCGCCGGCGACGTCCTCCCTCCCGAAGCCCTGGTCGGATTGCGCTGCGTCCCTTACGATACGGAGTCATGGCCATCCCCGAATCAGCCGGTCTTCATCCCCAAGCGCGTGCCGTGCGCCTGTCGCTGCTCGCGCTGACCTTCGGCATCGTTGGCATCGCGTTCTCGCCGATCTTTGTTCGGCTCAGCCTCATCGGCCCAATCGCCACGGGATTCTATCGCTTCGCCTTGGCCCTGCCGCTGTTGGCGCTCTGGATGCGGCAAGAGAACCGCTCGAGGGCCGCAGCCGCTCCGTCGAAGACCCCGCGGGAGTACGCTCGACTGATGCTGGCGGGCGTGTTCATCGGGCTTGACCTGTCGCTGTGGCACTGGGCGATCGTCTCCACGTCTGTCGCCAATGCCACGCTGTTCGCCAACTTTGCCTCATTGTTCGTCACCATTGGCGCCTGGCTGTTCTTCGGCGACCGCATCACGCGACTGTTCTTGATCGGCCTGTCCCTGGCGTTGTTGGGCGCCAGCGGCATGATGCTCGACGACGTCTCGCTCGGCGCGTCCCACATCGTCGGCAATCTGCTCGCGCTCGGGGCGGCCGTGTTCTACGCGGGGTATCTGCTCTCGGTCAAGAGCCTGCGCGCGCAGTTCTCCACGGCCACCGTCATGACCTGGAGCGCCGTCGGCGCCGGGGGAGCCATGCTCGTGCTGGCGCTTTTGACCGAAAGCCAGTTCGTCGCGACGAGCCTGACGGGCTGGCTCGTGCTCGCGGGACTGGCGTGGATCTCGCATGCCGGTGGCCAAGGCCTGATCGCGTTCTCCTTCCGCCAACTGCCGGCGTCGTTCAGCTCGGTCAGTCTGCTGCTGCAACCTGTCTTGGCGGCGCTGTTCGCCTGGGTGCTGTTGAGCGAGCCGCTCTCGCTCGGGCAGGGCGTGAGCGGCCTGGTCGTGTTGGTCGGGATCATGATTGCGCGACGCGGCAGTCGGTTTGTCTGATTTACAGACCACCGCACAAGTCGAGTCAACCTGGGGTCGCAACGTTGGCCCCGCTTACAGCAACTGCCTTGACCGGACTTTCGCGGTAATCAGTAAGGTCCCCAGTGGGCCGATGCGCACGTATCGAAACCTGCGTAAGTCGGCTTACGGTCAACGGAGCCCCGCGTCGGTATGCTCCTGAGGCGAGTTGACAGCTCCAGCCCGACAATTACGATGGAGGTAACGAGATGGAGATCCGACTGGACTTGCTCGCCTGGTCGTTTAGTGCCGGCATCGCCGCGTTTTTCAACCCGTGTGGATTCGCGATGCTCCCCGCCTACGTCGCCCACTACTTGGGCCGGAACGCCCAAGAGGACAACGCCGCCAGCGTGCAGACGGTCCTCAAGGGGATCAGCCTGGGCGCCATTGTCAGCGGCGGCTTCCTAACGACATTCGCCATCCTGGGCGTCGCCGCGGCGCCGCTGGGAAGCGCCATCGGCGACTACATCCATTGGGCCGGCACGATCATCGGCGGCTTGCTGGTGATCCTGGGCATCCTGATGCTGCTCGGGAACACGGGGCTGTCCGTCGCCGCCATCGAGCGTCTCGCCGATCGCATCTCGGCAGCCGGCCAGGACGACAGCGGCACGCGCGGATTGAAGTTCTACTACTTCTACGGCATCGCCTACGCCGTGGCGTCGGTGGGCTGCACGCTGCCGATCTTCATGATCGTGCTGCAGAGCGCGATCCAGGGCGGCTTCGCCAACAGCGTCGTCCAGTTCGGGGCCTATGCGCTGGGCATGTCGATCATGATGCTGGGACTGTCGGTCATCATGGTACTGTCCAAGGGGCTGATCCAGCGCGCCATGCCCGTGCTCATGCAGGGCATCCGCTGGGTCGGCGGGGTCATCGTCATCGGCGCCGGCGGCTACCTCGTCTGGTACAACGTCGTCTACGCTGGCCTCATCTCCCTCTAAGTTGGCCCCTCGAAAATCGAATCCCCTGGGCGAGTGCTGTCCAGGGGATCTCGTGATGGGAAGCTGACGGGCTCGCCCTTTAGCTGGCCACGGTTCGGGTCGCGGCTGCGCGCTGCATCATCATGCCGCCGGACAGCGTCGCCACCTGCGAGAACCCCTGTTGCCGCAATAGCCGGGTCGCAAAGTAGGCGCGCTGGCCGATGCCACAGACCGTCACGACGGGGCGATTCGGGTCGAGCTCGTTCAGGCGCTCGCGCAGCTCGCCGAGCGGGATGCGGATGGCGTCCTCCAGACAGCCCGAGCCCCATTCGTCGGGATCGCGCACGTCGAGCCACTGGACGTCTCCGTCGTAGCCGTCGACACCCGTCGTCACGTAGGGGGGGACTTCGCGGTCCATGCCGCTGTGGACGTTCTGGGCCACGAACGCGGCCAAGTGGATCGGGTCCTTGGCGGCACCGAAGGGGGGCGCGTAGGCGAGATCGAGCGAGGCCAGGTCGTCCACGGTTGCTCGGAAGTAGAGCGCGCTCGCAAGGACGTCGATCCGCTTGTCCACGCCGGCGCCGCCCACGACTTGCGCTCCGAGCACCCGGCCGTCGCCGCGGGCAAAAACGAGCTTGACGGTCATTGTCTCGGCCCCCGGGTAGTAGCCGGCATGGTGCTTGGCCGGCACCCAGACGGCCTGGGCGTCGTAGCCCTGGTCTGCGGCTTGTTGCTCGGAGAGGCCCGTCATGGCCGCGGTCGTGTCGAACACGCGCACGATCGCCGTGCCGAACACCGGGGCCATGGCGGGCGCGTCGTCGCGCGCGGCGTGTTCGCCCGCGATCCGCCCCGCGCGGTTGGCCGGGCCCGCTAAGGGCACTCGGGCCGGTTGGCCGGTGACCCCATGTGAGTATTCGACGGCGTCGCCGACGGCATAGATGGTCGGGTCGCTCGTCTGCATGCGGTTGTTGACGGCAATGCCGCCGGACGGGCCGATCTCCAGATTGGACCGTTCTGCCAGCGAGGTGTGGGGCTTGACGCCGATGCCGAGAATGGCCATGTCGACGTCGACGCTGCTGCCGTCCTGCAAGTGGACGCGGTCCACGGGAGGATTGTCGCTGGGGCTGGCCATCGACGAACTGAACCCGGCGAGGCCGTTACCCAACCGAACGTCGATGCCCTGTCTCGCCAGCTCGGATTCGACCATCCCCGCCATGTCCGGGTCCATGATGGGCATGACCTGCTCCATTAGTTCGATGAGCGTCACTTCAATGCCGAGCCCGTGCAGCATCTCGACCATCTCCAGGCCGATGTAGCCCGCGCCGACGACGGCTGCCCGTCGGGGATGCTTGCTGTCGATGAACGACTTGATGCCGTCGGTGTCCGCAACGTTGCGCAGCGTGAAGACGTTGGGCGCGTTGCTACCCGCAAAGGGCGGAACGATGGGCGTGGCTCCCGGTGCCAGGATGAGTCGATCGTAGGGCTGGTCGTAACAGCGGTCGGCCGCACGGTCCCAGACGTTCAGCGTCTGTTGCTCGCGATCGATAGCGAGGGCCTCGTTGCACGTGCGGGCGTCGACCCTGAACCAGTCGCAGAAGCGCTCCGGCGAGGCGATCAGCAGGCTGTCACGGTTGGGAATCTCCCCGCCGATGTAGTAGGGCAACCCGCAGTTGGCGAAGGACACGTGCTGGTCCTTCTCCAGCATGATGATCTCGGCCGATTCGTCCATGCGGCGGGCGCGGGCGGCCGCGGACGCACCGCCCGCGACGCCGCCGACGATCACGATGGTGCGACGCTCGGTTGTCATGGCGAAAACTCGACCTCCTGAGTCGATTGGCTTCGGACCTTCAGTCGGGCTCGATCGTTGTCTGTTATTGAGTTGCGAAACTTTGAAACTATGGCAGTATGGGCTGGACGTCGACCGCCAGCAATGACCTCCATCATCTCGATTGAGATCGGCCGATGCGCGGTTCGTCCGCGTTCGGGTCATCGGGGCCGACAGACGAGCTGTTGCTGAGAATCCTGATCACCGCGAAAGTCCAGTCAAGTCAATTGCTGTCAGCGGGGTCAACGCTGCGACCGTAGGTTGACTCGACTTTTGCGGTGGTCTGTAAGCTGCGACGAGTCGTGGCCCTCGCCGAAGTTCAGCTTGCGGAGGAACGCCGGATTACGGTTGCCCGCCGGCTCCTACGCTGCACGGCTATCGGGGAACGCGAGTCCGATCACGTTTCGCTCACGTAACCAATTCCTGTCTTATCTTACAAACATAGACATGGTCACACACTCGTGATGTGGGTCATTGGATTGCGGAGGATATCGCTCTTAATTTTGCAATAGCGGTGAACTTGCCGCGCCCTCATCGCTCGCT
>JBDGQO010000070.1:0-8217 GCA_042219045.1 Bipolaricaulia bacterium
TGGGCGGACCGAGATCTTGACGATCGACGTCGGTGCGTGCGACAGTAGCCGATCCCAAGCTCAACGATAGGATCGGCTTCATGGGCGGACTTCTCTACTGGATCCTGGGCCTCGCCGTCGGCACGGCCATCGCGCTCCAGTCGACGGTCAATGCCGTGCTGACCCGCGGCGTCGGGCTGGCCCCGACGGTCTTTCTCGTTCACCTGACGGGGGCCGTCGCGCTCGTCGTCCCGCTGTGGCTCTTCCGAGGGCAATCGAATTGGAGCGCCTGGCACACCGTGCCCTGGTATGCCTATTTGGGCGGGGTGCTCGGCGTCGTCATCGTCTCCGGCGTGACGTATCTGGTGGGCAAGATCGGCGTTACGGCCAGCCTGACGCTCGTGATCGCCTCGCAGTTGATCGTCGCGATGCTGATCGATCACCTCGGGCTGTTCGGGGCCGAGATGCGGCCCGTCGGCGTTTTGAAAATCGTCGGGGTCGTGCTCTTGATTGTGGGCACGCGACTGGTCCTGCGTTAGCTGTCGGGGTTCTTCGAGGGGAGCACGGCCAAAGCGATCGCCGTGAACGGGGCGAGAAAGATGCTGGCCACGACCCAATTGCCGACGTGCCGCCCCTTCTGGGATGCGAAGTACGCCGTGGCCGCAATGAGGCCGATCCAGAGCAATAGGACGTCCATGCCACGCCAGCCTACCAAGTTGCGCCCGTCGACCAAAGCGGATCATGCCTGAGCGTTGGACCCGCATGATACAATGCCCCTTACCCCAGCCAAGGAGGGTGCCCCATGAGCGACAAACTCGGCTTCATCCAAGATCGACTGGACGAGCTGAAGGAAAGCGGCCTGTATATCAACATCCGCACCATCGAATCGGCCCAAGGGGCATGGCTCACCGTCGACGGCAAGACGGTGCTCAACTTCTGCTCCAACAACTATCTCGGCCTGGCCAACCACGACGAGATGCGCTCGGCGGCGCTGGCGGCGATCAAGGACTACGGCGTCGGGCCGGCGGCCGTGCGCACCATCGCCGGCACGATGAACCTCCACCACGAGTTGGAACGTCGCTTGGCCCAGTTCAAAGGCGTCGGGGACGCGATCGCGTTCCAGTCGGGGTTCAACGCGAATCAAGCCGTCATTCCGCTGTTGATGGGCAAGAACGATCTCATCATCAGCGACGCGCTCAACCACGCCTCCATCATCGACGGCGTACGGCTGACGAAGTCGGACAAGGCGATTTACGAGCACGGCAACGTTGACGATCTGAAAGCCCGTTTGGAGGAAGCAGCCGAGAAAAATTACGACAAGATCATGGTGATCACCGACGGCGTCTTCTCCATGGACGGCGACATCGCGCCGCTGGATAAGATTGTCAACGTCGCTGAGCCCCACGACGCGATCGTCATGGTCGACGACGCGCACGGCGAGGGCGTGCTCGGTCACGGCGGCCGCGGCATCGTCGATCACTTCGATCTGCACGGCCACGTCGACATCGAGGTCGGCACGATGTCGAAGGCGTTCGGCGTCGTGGGCGGCTACGTCGCGGGCTCGTCGTTGCTGGTGGAGTATCTCCGACAGCAAGGGCGCCCCTTCTTGTTCTCGAGCGCCACCACGCCCGCGGATACCGCTGCCTGCATCGCCGCCGTCGACATCATGGAGCAATCGACCGAGCTGGTGGACAAGCTTTGGGATAACACCACCTACTTCAAGGAGGAGATGCGTCGTCTCGGCTTTGACACGGGCAAGAGCGAGACGCCGGTGACGCCCGTTATGCTGGGCGATGCGGCGCTAGCACAGGAGTTCAGCAAAAAGCTCTTCGAAAACGGCGTCTTCGCCCAGGCCATTGGCTATCCCACGGTGCCCAAGGGCGAAGCGCGCATCCGCGTGATGAACTCGGCCTCGCACAGCCGTGAAGACTTGGACCAAGGGTTAGAAGCGTTCAAAACGACCGGCGACGAGCTGGGCGTCATCTAGCTAGTATGCCGAAAGGCCACGAATCCGCTCGGCCAACAGATCCGCTAATGGAAGATCCAGCGCCTCCCATTCGGCCGAGCTCAAGGGCGTGGACACGTACCAGCGACGTTTTCCGTCCGGGCCGATGAGATAGACGCCCGGCGTGTGGATCACTTCGCCCTCTTTGTCCGGATTGGGCTTGACGACGACGCCGTAGTCCTTCCAGACGCTCCGGAGCTCATCCGGGTCGCCCGTCAGGAAGTGCCAGCGCTCCAGCTTTGCCGAGCGCCATGTTTGCGATGCCTCCGCAACCCGATCAACGGAGGCATACTCGGCGTTGACGTTGATCGCGAGATAGACCACTCGCTCCGCAAGCTCCTTGGACAGCTTGGCTTGCGTCCGTGCGAAGTGGAGCGTCGTCAGCGGGCAGATGTCGGTGCAGTTCGGGTCGAGGAACGTCAGAACCACGTATTGGCCCTCAAAGTCCGACAGCGAGACTTTCTTTCCGTTTTGATCCGTCAAGGTGAAGTCGGGAGCGGCTCCCGCCAGCTCCGTTCCCGAGTAGGACTTCACGTCGGAGGCGGCCGTGTCCTCGGCGCTGCCGGACGATGAGCCGTCGCCGCATCCGGCCAAGACCGTTAAAGCTCCCAGTAACAGCCCGACGATCAGGACGGCGCTCGTCGATGGACGACGCACCTCGCGCATCATGCGCCATGCCAAGACCACGCCGACCAACACCAGCAGGAGAATCCCGCCGAGGTATCCCACAACCAGCCACGGCACGCCTCCCCCCGGGTCGAGATCGATCGTGTGGGTCACCTCCGCCTCGCCCAACTCTCCGTTGATTCGCACGGTCATGGTCCATTGCCCGAGGGTCTCCAATGGGAAGTGGGCGGAGTACATGTTCGTGAAGCGGGTCGTGGACTGGGGACTCACGGAACCTCTCGAGGTCCGCGCCACGACGTGCACCTCAGCTTCACCTTCGGGGATGGGACGCTTGTCCTGCGCGTCGCGGAGGTAGATCGTGTAGTCAAGGGCATCGGCGCTCTCCGGCGTGTCGCCGCCCTGCAGGCCCGCTTCGGCGACGACGAAGTAGGACGAAACCGTGCCCTCGTAGACCTTGTCCGCCCCACCATGCGCGAAGCCAAGGACACCAGGCGACGTCAATAATGCCGACAACAGCAGAACGGTGGCGACGCGTCGCACCATCGATCAGCCGTTGGTGGCCGCAAACGGCAGCGCGCGATGGGAGCGCGGCGGGATCAGATAGTTGGCCCGGCGCCGCGCGACGAAGAAGTCCTTGATCCCGTTGTGGGCTCGCGATTCGATCGACCCATGGTTCATGGCGATCTCCGAGGCGTTCATGGCGATGCGCGTGTCGATGAAGTCTTGAATATCCCGCTGCAGCGAGACGAAGTGCAGCCCGGCGTGGTCGTCATCCGTGGTGTTGAAGTCGCGGCGCAGCATGATCGGCTTCCCGTCGCGACGGGCCTGGGCACTGGCTTGCAAATGGCCGATCCGGCCGTGATCATGGGCGGTCTTCCCGATCTTATCCACGAATGGGGGGGCTTTGTTCTTCAGCGCCTCGACGTCGGCTTGGTCCATTTGCGGGGCAAACATGCGATCGACGCGGTCCTCTTGATCCATGTCGACGTACCAGCCCTCCAACTGGTAGCGCAGCTCGCTCACCTGCATCGTCGTCCCCTCGGCAAACGGGCCATCGGGGATCGCCACAGCGTCCTCCGTGGCCTGGTTCTTGCGGTAGCCCGACTTGAATCCCATGAACATCGTCGCGTCCTGATGGACGGGGCAGCAGGCCGGCATGCCGTCGAGGCCCTTTTGGCGCTCGGCGGGCAGCCCCTCGCCGGTGAAGCCGGTCCGCGTGCCGCGATGGATCATGACGCCATCGAGCGCGTCGACGACCTGCGCTTCGACGGCGTTGAGGCGCCCTTCGTGATCGCTGGCCAGATGCAGACAGGCGTCGAAGTCGTCCAACATGGGCGACTCGTAGGTGGCCAGCGGGCGCGGACGCGGAACGGGCGATCGCTCGGTGCTGTGGCGCCGGAAGTAGCCTTCCGAATAGCCGATGACAAACAGCAGCCCGTCGGGCCCCCGGTCGTGCTCGCGCTCCAGCGTCCGCAGCGTCTCCTCCAGGCGATTGGCGTGCTCGGCCGTGGGCGAGCCCGCGAGATCGAGCATCAACAGCCGATCGAACTTGGGCGCGACGGCGTTGTCGAACGCGTCGCGGCCCAGCACCTGGTCCCACGCGAACTGCCGCTCGGGAAGCGAGCTCGACGGTGGGGCGCGGCCGACGGTCGACGGCCCGATTAACACAGCGCTCGTGGCGGCGATTCCGAACAGAAAATGACGGCGGGAGAGACTCATGCATTCCTCCTCGGCCTCAGTGTAGCGGACGTCGAAAGCGCTGCAACACGGGTTGACCCGCCGGAGCGTCAGTCGTCGGCGCCGTTGAGGCCTTGCAGGAATTGGACCAGAGCATCGAGTTCGGAGTCGCTGAGCCGGCGCTCATAGCTCGGCATCGTGGACTGCATCCCCTCGAAGCCGTCGACGACGTCGCTGTCGGGAATCGCCGAGGGATGGGTAATCTGGCGCCGGAGCCATTCGTCGCTGCGGCCGCGGGCACCCTCGTTCGTGAGATCGGGCCCGACTTGGCCCGTCAAGTTGAGGCCACGGGCTTGGAGGGTGTGACAGGACCCACAGCTCTGCTCGCGGATCACTTGCTTGGCGAGCCCCATCGGATCAGCGGACGTTTGCTGAGGTTGAGCGGTATCGGTTTGCGACGGCTTGGCTTGAGACGCATCCGTCTGCGTCGCTTGATCGGCCTGCGTCTCGGCCGAGGACGACAAACTCTGGAGGAACGCGACGAGTCGGCTGATCTGCTTGTCGCTCAGTTGGCGCCCATAGCTCGGCATCGTCGACTGCATGCCTTCAAACCCATCGACAACCTCATCGTCCGGAACGGACGTGGGATCGATCAACTGTTGACGGAGCCACTCATCGGTTCGATTGCGGGAGCCTTCGTTGGTCAGTTCGGGCCCAACTTGTCCGGTTAGGTCGAGACCACGCGCTTGAATGGTATGGCACGAGCCACAGCTCTGCTGGCGGATGATCTCCTTGGCGACGGCAAACCGATCCGATGCGGGTTGAGATGCTTTCTCCGTCGGAGACGTTGCTTGCTCCGTTGCTTGTCGCTGTTGGGACGACGCTTGGCTCGATTGATCAGGTTGTTGCTGATGTTGCTCGCCGGCCTTTTGCTCCTTCGACTGGTCGGCCGTCATGGGCGTCTGGTCTTGCTGGGGCGGAGTCGGCATCGGGCCGCCACAGCCCACGAGCAGTCCCCACCCTAACGACGCCAGAATCAGCAAGAGCAGGGAAGATTTCAGTCGCATGGCTCGCTCTCCATATCGCCCAGATCCGCTCGGATCCGCGCCTCAATCTCCGCCATCAGCGCTTGGAAGAAGGGATGCGCGTCGATCTCGTGGATCGTCTGATGGACCTGGGGCGTCCAGTGACCAAGGTGGCGCTGGAGGAAGTCGCGCTGGGCGCGTCGGAAGGACGGAACGTCGCCGTTATCGCGCCTGAGAGCCGCTTCGCCGTCGGCCAGGGCGGCCATGAACTCCAGCTCAACGGCCAGATGATCCGGCATTTCGCGCACCGACTCGCCCAGGCTCAGGCCGAAGAAGCGATAGAAGCGCATGAGTTCGGCCATCAGCTCGCGGCGCTCGGTCCCGTCGCGGCCGCGCCAGTAGCCTTCGTAAAGGGGACACGGCGGTCGCTTCGGGGCAATCTCAAACAGTCGAATGTATTCCGCCTCGTAGGCCTCGTACGGCGTCGGCACGTCGATGGCCTGACCGTCGTGATCGACCGCCTCGATGGGACTCGCCTGGAGCGCCTCGTGGAGCTGCCGATTCGGAAACGCGATCAAGTTGGCGAGCTGGCGATAGGCCTGGGCTCGGTCAGCGGCTGTGTCCGTTGCCGGCGTCATGTCAGGCCTCCCAGGTGAATTGCGTCCAGCTTGGCGTGTAGCTCTTCAGGCCGGCCCGCTCTTGATTGTCGCCGTCCCAGACGCAGAACGCGGCCTTGATCGGCTGGGATGTCGAGAACGCCACGTGGTTGTCCGGATCGGAGGTCTCCAAGGGACGAGCCAGCACGACGGCCCATTGGCCGTTTCCCCAACGAGCTTGCGCCTCGACAAACGACTCCGGCGTGCGATAGGTCGTTCCCAACCCGGCGGTCGTGACGTTGAGGGGATTTGGAAAGTCGGCTCGCCAGTGCCATTGGTTGACCGGCTGTTGCGCGTTGCCCATCGACACGATCGGCGCGTCGTCGCCGAACGGGAAGAGGATCGCCGCTCCATCCGCAAAGCGGTTCGGCTGGTCGGAGTCGGCGTTCTGCGTCGGGTCTTGCCACGCCAACCGGAAGAAAAGCTGACTCCCATTGGTCAACGCACGCACTTCGACCTGGCCGATCGCGCCGATCTCGGACTGCTTGACGGTCGAGGTGATGTACTCCGACGGCTGCATGCCGACGGGGGTTGGCTGCAGGCTCAATTGCGTCGCCTCGGCCTCGCGCCACGGGTTTGCCGCCGGATCGAGCAGCGTCGTTTTGTCGGCTTGGGCTCGCATGATAACGGGCATGGGCGCCTCCTCACACGCTCCGCACCGGAATCGCTTTGCGCTCCTTCGCCGGACTGGAACAGAACTCCGCAATCTCACAGCTGCCACAAGCGATCTCCTGGAACTTCGGGTTGGGCTCCTTGTCCAGCTTGAAGAGGTCGTCATAGCTGCGCGCCTGCAACAGCCGCATCAGTTCCGATTCCTCGCCGTTGCGGACTTTGTCGAGCTCGGACTGGAGCGTGTTCAGCGAGTCGCGAACTTGCTCGCCGAAGAGCCAGACGAGATAGCCCATGGGGACACGCGGCGTCCCGCTCAGCGTCCCGTCGGCGTTGTAGCGCGGCGGCGACAGCGGCGGGATGTAGTAGACGTTCGGCTCGGTCTCGAACTCGCGATGGAGCGGCAGCGCCACGCCCCACTCGTTGACGAGCTTGTGCGTCGGGCTTTCCGGATCGTCGAGATACCCCACAAAGCGAATCCGGCCGACGCATTGGGCCGCGCAGGCCTGCGGAATGCCCTGTTCCAGGCGCGGGTAGCAGAAGATGCACTTCTGCGAGACTTTCTTGACCGAGTTCCAGAACATCTTGTCGTACGGACAGCCTTCCACGCAGAAGCGATACCCGTGGCAGCGGTCTTCATTCACGACCACGACGCCGTCCTCGTCGCGCTTGTAGATGGCGTTGCGCGGACAGGCGTTCAGACAAGCCGGGTTTGTGCAGTGATTGCACATTCGGGGGAAGTAGAAGAAAAAGCTGTTCGGATACTCGCCGCTGCCCTGGTCCTCGTCCCAGTTCGGGCCCCACTGCGGATTGGCTCCGTCGGTCTGGAGGCTGTCGGACTCGCCCTCATGGAGCGTCTCTTGATAGTTGTAATCCCAGGCGCGGCCGTAGTCGCCCATCGACGGCAGATCCCCTTCGACCGAGTTGCCATTGGAAAACCCGCCGCCGCGGCGGGCCCAGTCCTTGGGATAGCCGTGGCCCGGCCGGGTCTCGACGTTGTTCCAGTACATGTAGTCTTGGCCCTCGTCCTGGGTCCAGAGCATCTTGCAGGCCATGGTGCAGGTCTGGCAGCCGATGCATTTGTTCAGATCCATGACCATCGCGACCTGGCGATCGGACTTTCGAAGATCCGCTTTGTTCAGCTTCTCAACGGGCATCGTCAGGCCCCCTTAGCGGTCACTGCTTGAGTCCGTCCGGCGGCACTCGCGACTCTTGTTCCGTCTGTCGTCCGAGGTTGCTCTGTGCTTGCCGTCTGGGACGACTTCTCGACATCGACGCGGACATCCCGATTGACGCCGGTCGGGCCCCAATAGTTGAGGGCGAAGTGGAGTTGACCATAGCCGCCCGCAAGCTGCGTGGGCTTGATCCGGATCGGCACCGTGGCTTGGAAGTTGCTGCGGTCGGCGAACTGGTACTTCTCCCAGCCGTGATACATGGTGATCTGGCCGCGCGGCGCGTTCGGGTAGACGCGGGCGTTGGCCTTGAGGTCGCCGAAGTCGTTGAACACCCGAACGATGTCGCCATCGGAAATGCCCCGTTCTTCCGCATCCTGCGGGTTGACGTAGACGACCGGCATGCCGCGGTTGAGCCGCAGCATGTGCTTGTCGTCGCGCCAGGTGGAGTGGATGCTCCAGCGCCC
>JBDGQO010000071.1:0-2705 GCA_042219045.1 Bipolaricaulia bacterium
GAGTCCGGAATGTGGGAGTCTGACGATGTGCTGCTCATCCTGTCAGAAGCATGTGCCGGAGAACCACGCAGGGGACCCTGCCGCGCAGTGGCAGGCTACATCCCCATCACGATCACCATCATGTCTTGTTGACTGGGTGAGATCATTGCCATCTCCGCCGAAAGGATCGTGAGGAACAGAACGCCGATCGCAATGACGATTGACACGCCCGTTTGAATGCCTTCAACCGCCGCGTCGAGGCTCAGTTCGGTCTCCTGCTCGTAGTAGTTGGCCATCTGCCGGGCACTCTCCCGTACGCTTCCGGTCTCGGCCCCGCTCTTGAAGCGCGTGATGGCCATCGACGTGAAGACGCCGCTGGCCTTGAGCGCCCGCACGAGGCTGGCGCCCTGGGCCGTCATCATGGGAATCGTCACGTTGCGAATGCGGTACTCCATGTATTTGTTGCCACAGGCCTCCGCGGCGATGCGGATCACCCGCAAATTGTCGCCGGCCCCGGAATAGAGAATGGCGAAGACCCGGCAGAAGATTTCGATGTTGATCTTGTGCAGGAGTTTGCCGATCACCGGCAGCTTGATCATATACTTGTGGAGATAAAACTTCCCGTTGGCCGTCTGGGCCCAGTAGACAAAAGTGACGATGGGCGTGACGGTGACGACGAGGACCCAGAGCCAGTACTGGTCCATCCAGTCGGCAAAAGCAAGGGACCATCGGGTAAGCATGGGAAGTTCTATGTCCATCCCCATCCCTGTGAACAACCCGGCGGTGGCGGGGACGATGTACCAAATGTACCAGATCACGGCGCCGATCATGCCGATCGTAGTGATGGCCGGCATAATCATCGCACTCCGCACTCGGGAGCTGAACTCGTCCTTCCGCTCCAGAAACTGGGCCGTGGCCTCGTAGATCTCGGCCATGTTCCCGCTCTTGGAGGCGATGCCCAGCATGTACGCGGTAAATTTGCCGAGCTTGTCGCGGTGCTTGTTGAACGCCTTCTCGGCGTCCATCCCGCTCTTCAGGTCCGAATTGAGGTCCCGAATCACCTGCTGGAGGCTCTTCGACGACACGTCGTTCACCAGCAGCTCCAGCACCTCGTCGAACGGCAGGTTTTCGCGGAGCAGGTTGGCCGCGAGGCGCACGAACATGATGAGGTCGTCCTGCGGCGGCGAGAACTCGAAGTCGAACCACTTCTTCTGGACCTTGATGACTTCGAGGCCCATGTTTTCGAGCGCGTCTTCCACCTCCTGGGCCTAGAAGGCCTTCTGCTCTCCCTTCTTCACCGTGCCGTTCGGGTGACGCACCTTGTAGAGGTACGTGCGGCGCTTCTTCAGGTCCGACGGATTGAAACCGTGTTCTTCGGCCAGCTCCTGGACCTTTTCCTTAGCCTTGCTCTTCGAGGAGGCCATGATGGTGCCTTGTACGGACTGGCCGCCGGGGGCCACGCCCTGGAATCGGTATTCACGGGCCATGGGTGGGGAGGGAAGATTTTGTACAGATTTATCGAAGAGGAGTCTTAAACCTGGAGAGACACTCCTCAGTTTCGACTGTTCGTTGTTATGGTGCAGGGATCGTGCCGAACGGACGCACGCGCCTCTTTTTCGAGAATCTTCCCTGCGGGGCCCCTCTCTTCCCAGGGACAAATCGTCCCCGAGGTCCAAACGAGCGGGATCCCCTAAGCCCGACGCGTTTCTCCAGCCCGTTGTCTCGTCGTTCGTCCACGAAAAAATTACGTCTCGTAACCGTGATGCGTAGGAGTTACGGGGACGAGACGTTACTTGTACGAGAAAACAAAATCCAACGTCTGTTCCGCACCCGGCAGTCACCACTCGCGGCGGGCTCGCTCAACGACAGAGGAGTCCCGAACGCCAATATATCCCTGCTGCCAGTAGCGAGGCGAGTACGCGCGCCGTTCGACGGCCTCGAGGAACGCCGAGCGCCGCTCCTCGATGGTGCCAAGGTCCCGAAGACTGCTTCCGACGACCGCCATCGCCCCGACAAGCAGTACTGTTAGAACCGCCCGGGAGCGCGCAGACACCGTGAGGTCCCTCGACGAGTCCCTATGCCGATACCGGCCCCACGCCCATCCGCCCACCAGGACCAGCATCATTTGACTCAGCGGCATCACGAGCACCCCGCTCACCATCGCGTGCCCGGCTCCCGCCAGCGCGGACGCGACCAGGCTGACCCGCACGACATTCGAGGAGAATGAGGAGTCCGCCGATTCCTCGTGCTCCTGCCGCAGCCACGACCACCCGCCCCAGACCGTCAATCCGCTCATGATGGCCGCGGACGGCACGCCCCACTCGGACAGCCACTGCATAAACGCATTGTGCGGATGGGCAACAGGTGCAAAGTCGAACGGTGGCCAGGCGTAGTGCATGGGGCCGCCCCCCAGCACAAGATGGTTCCAAGTCATGTGCAGGCATTTTCTCCAGTGTTGGAGGCGCAGCGGCCGCTGCGCGTCACTGCGGTTCAGGACCAGGACCTCCGGTGTCGCCCCACTGGCCAGCGTGAATAGCACGTAGTACAGAAGCCCTCCCGCGAGGAGTGCTGCGGCCTGGATCGCCAGCCACCGGTATGACGTTTCCCGGAACAGAAGCCAGACCCCGACGGCCGCGATGACCACGGCTACCACGGTGCCCCGCACGCTTGAGGCGAAGATGAGGGTCCACCACAGCGCGGCGAACCCGAGAACAATTGCCTGAACC
>JBDGQO010000072.1:0-6576 GCA_042219045.1 Bipolaricaulia bacterium
GCCATGTAGGTCGCGGAGCGGTCGACCTTGGTGGGGTCCTTGCCGGAGAAGGCGCCGCCGCCGTGCGGGCTGTCGCTGCCGTAGGTGTCGACGGCGACCTTGCGGCCGGTCAGGCCCGTGTCGGCCTCCGGCCCGCCCACGACGAAGCGCCCCGACGGGTTGACATAGATCTCGGTCGCCTCGTCCAGCCAGCCGCCGATGACGGGCTCGATCACATATCGCCGGACGTCGGCGCCGAGGTCGCCCAGCTCGATCGCCTCGTCGTGCTGGGCGGAGACGACGACGGCGGCCGCCCGGATCGGACGACCGCCCTCGGACTCCACGGTGACCTGGGCCTTCCCATCGGGGCGTAGATACGGGAGCGTGCCGTCCACCCGAACGGCCGCGAGCCGATGGGTGAGCCCGTGCGCGAGCGTGATCGGCAGCGGCATGAGCGCCTCCGTCTCGCGGCAGGCGTAGCCGTACATGATCCCCTGATCGCCCGCGCCGACCCGTTCGTAGGCGTCGGCCGTCGTTCCGTCCCCGTCGACGGCCTGGGCGATGTCGGCCGACTGCTCGTGGAGGTAGACCTCGATCGGGCAACGCTGATAATTGAAGCCGTAGGCGTCGCGGTCATATCCGATCGCCCGGATCGTGTCCCGCGCGAGGGCCTCATAGTCCACCTCGGCCTCGGCGCTGATCTCGCCGCCCAGGATCAGGCGCCCGTGCGTGGCGAAGGCCTCGCAGGCGACGCGGCCGCTCGGGTCCTGCCGCAGCACCTCGTCCAGGATCGCGTCGGAAACACGGTCACAGAGCTTGTCGGGATGGCCTTCGGTGACCGACTCCGCCGTCGCCCAGCGCCGTTCCATGGAGCTTGTCATGGTTGGCTCCCCTCAGGCCCGCGCCCCGTGCGCTTGGATGTGGGGCTTGAGCGACGGGTCGGTGCCGTAGAGGAAGTGCTTGTCCAGGTCCGGCGCGTAGCGCGAGGCGGGCGGCGTGCGGCCGAGCGCCTCGGCGACCTCCCGGATGTGGATCGGCGACGCGCCACAACAGACGCCGAGATAGTTGATCCCCCGCTGATAGGCTTCGTGGGCGAAGCGGCCGATCTCGTAGCGGTTGGCGTAGAAGGGATCGAGCGCCGTCGGGAACGGGCGGTCGCCCGGGATGCCGCAGCTGGATCCGTCATCGGCCAGCTGGAAGAACGTCGGGGCGTCTTCCGTGGTGCGATACGGGACGGGCAACGCCGCCACGTCGCCCGAGACGCGCTCGCGGATCCGCTCCAGATGGGGCCACATCGTCGCCGGGCCGCGGAAGCAGTTCATGCCGGTCACCTCCGCGCCCTCGTCCTCGAGGACGCGGCAGGCATCCTCCACGCGCCAGCCGTCGCAGAGCTCGCCCTCGGCCATGAGGCCGAAGGTCACCACCGCCGGCAGCCCGGCGGCGTTGATGGCGTCCAAGGCGAGCCGGGCCTCGCCGAAGTAGTAGAACGTCTCGGCGATGACGAGGTCGGCGTCCTCCTCGACGGCCCACGCCACCATCTCGTCGAACATCGCCCGGACCTCGCGCCAGGAGGCCTCGTCCTCGGGATCGTAGATGTTGGTGTTGCAGATGTTGCCCGCGACCAGGGGCGGCTCGCCCTCGACCTCGTTGGCCACGCGATGGGCGACTTGGAGTGCCCCGCGGTTGAGCGGCTCCAGCAGCTCCTCCTTCCCCACGAGCCGCAGCTTCTCCCGGTGGCCATAATAGGTGAACGCCTCGATGATGTCCGAGCCGGCCCAGACGAACTCACGGTGGACTTGAGCGAGCGCCTCGGGGTTTTCCAGTGTCACCTCGGGGACGAACGCCCCGGCCTGCAACAGGCCGCGCCGCTCCAGCTCGAAGAGATACCCCTCGGCGCAGACGACGCCGCCGTCGTCCAGTCGCTCTCTGAGACTCCGTTTGATGGGCATGCCATCGCCTCCCATTGAGTAAGTTGGAGGCGACCATGGAGATTTGAGGCGGAAGGGGACGAGTTTTCAGGAACTCGGCCTTTTTAGCCGCTTCTTTTACGTGGCCGCAATAGGGCGCAAATCACCACGGTCGTCCGATTGGCTTGACCTTAGCATGACAAATGCAAGGCGTCAACCGCTGGCTGGACAGCTGTGGCCCGTCTGATGGTGGTGCATTCTTGTTCGTGTCGGGCTTCGAATTGCACGGTCATACGAGGAACCGCGATGGCCTCGATGTCGGAGAAGCGTAGACCAAGCGTTGTCCCTTGGTCGGGTAACTCGGGATCGGACCATTTGCCCCGCCCGAATGCGGCCGACTAGACTTGCGCCATCATGATCCTCGCTCCGCTCGTCTTGAGCGTCGCCGCCGCGTGGCTGGCGTTGGCGTTGCTCGTGCCCCGGCTGACGGCGAGCGGCCTCACCGGCCGCGACCTGCACAAGCCGGAGCAACCCGACATCGCCGAGATGGGCGGGCTCGGGATCGTGGCCGGGTTTGTGCCCGGCGTGCTGGGGGCCGTCGCGCTCGACACGTTTTTGGAGGGGTTGGTGCGCGTGGAGACCGTCACGCTCCTGGCCGTCTTGGCGACCGTGTTGATCGTGGCGCTTGTCGGGGTCCTCGACGACCTGCTTGACATCTCGCAGTCGACCAAGGCCGTGCTGCCCCTGTTGGCCGCGTTCCCCTTGGTCGCCATCGAGGCGGGCCAGACGACGCTCGCCGTGCCGTTTCTCGGTCGGATCGACTTCGGGATCGCCTACGCGCTCGTGCTCGTGCCGCTCGGCGTGACGGGCGCGGCCAACGCGGCCAACATGCTGGCCGGGTTCAACGGGCTGGAGGTCGGGCTCGGGCTCGTGGCGACGGGGAGCCTGGCGATCATCGCCGCGGCAATTGGGGCCACGACGGCGCTGGTCATTCTGCTGGCGGGGGTCGGGGCCCTGGTGGGGGCGCTGCGCTTCAATTGGCTCCCCGCCCGCGTGATGATCGGCGACGTCGGGACGCTCTCCATCGGGGCGATCGTCGCTGCGGCCGTCATCGTGGGCAACTTCGAGACAGCGGGAGTTGTCGTCATTCTCCCCTATGCGATCGACTTTCTCCTCAAGGCGGCGAGCGGCTTCCCCAGCACGGACTGGTGGGGCGAGCTCCGCGGGGACGGCGCCCTCCATTGCCCACGGACGATTCCCGTGAGTTTTCCGCAACTCGTCATGAAGCTCGCGGGCGGGGTCCACGAGCGAGCGCTTGTGCTAGCGCTGATGGGGGTCGAGGCCGTCTTCGGCGCGCTCGCCATCGGGCTGTACGTGCTGTAGCACCGATCATTCCCCTCATCTCTTGGATGCCCTTGACGTAGCGGCCATATGTTTCTATTCTCATCCGTATCAAACAAAATAGCCAATATTCATGTTGAGCCGGTGTCTTGGAGGCTACCGGCATAAAGGAGGTTCCATGCCCTGCGTGCGTGGCGCCAACCGCTGGATGCGCTGTTTGTGTCTGGCACTTGCCGTTCTGGTTTGTCCCTCGGTCGCGGTCGGTGGGGCTTCATCAGGCGATATCGTGATCAACGAGATCGCCTGGATGGGAACTCAGGCGAGTTCAAGCGACGGCTGGATCGAGTTCCACAGCACGACGTCTCAGTCCACCGACATCTCAGACTGGTCGATCTTTGGGGCTGACACGGGGGAGTGCCTCAATTTGGCCGATGCCGATGGATCGTCCTCGACCTCGGTGCCCGGCGATGGATACCTGATCTATGCGAACCATGCGGACGATGTGCAGGCCGACAGTGGCACGAACATTGTCGATATCTGGGACGCGACGATCGGGCTCAACGATTCATCGCCCGGTAAGGTTGTGCTGTATGACGCGCCCGACTGCCAAGGCACGGCCATTGACGCCGTCAATACCGACGGGGGCGGCTGGCCCGCCGGCGACAGCGGCACGCACGCGACCATGGAACGCATCGACCCCGCGACGGATGGCTCGGACGACAACTGGGCGACGAACGATGGCAGCGCTCAGAACGGGCAAGACGCGGACGGCAACGACATTCATGGCACACCGAAGGCGACGAACTCGGTCAAGCCGACCAACCAAGCTCCGACGTGTGCCAACGTCTCGTTGACTGTGGACGCGGGCGGGTCAGGAAGCATCGCCCCGGACTGCAGCGACCCCGACAACGACAGCCTCCGTTATGCGATCGTCGACACGCCCGAGCACGGCTCGGCTGCGGTCGACAACGGGAAGCTGCGCTACACACCCGATGCCGACTATGTGGGCAGCGACACGTTCACGTATCGGGCCGATGACGGGCAAGCCACGAGCGGCGCTGCCACGGTTGACGTCGAAGTCTCGGCCGCGGCCACGGAGGGCGACGGCGACCCCGATAACGATGGAGCCATCGACGCCGTTGACGCGCGCGTCTGTCACCAAATCGCCAACGGGATGGGCTCGGTCAGCAACGCGGGGCGGACGGCCTGTGACGTCGACGGCGACGGGACCGTCGATCGTGATGACGCCGAGCGGATCGCCGAACGTGCCATTGGTCTCATCGACGACGTGAACGCCCGCGGGTGGTGGCTTGCTGTTGGGCTCCTCGCCCTCGGCTTGCCCGCAGCGTGGCGCCATCGGTCAACCTCTGCGCGTTCCGCTTTGCTGAGCGCGCTGCTCGTTGGGCTGGCCGGGCTCCTGACGGCCTGCCCGAGCCTCATCCCGGCGTTGCCCCAGGACGCCGTCGGCATCCAGGCAACCGTCTCGTCGAAGGCGATTCGGGTGGAGGTTCAGAACATGCCGAACGGCGGTGTGGCCTCGGTGGGAATCGGGGCTGACGCGTTGACGTTCAACGCCGATGCCCTGCGGATCCAAGACGTCCAACCCGCCGACGGCTGGACCGTGCTCGCTCGGGACATCGACAATGACTCGGGTGACGTCCGTCTTGTCGCGGTGCAAACCAACAGTGGCACGACCGACGGCCGGATTCTGACGCTTGCCCTCCAACAGCGGGCGGGCTTCAGCCGCGGCGCGGCGGACGTCGAATGGAACTCGACGCAGCTCACGCTGGGCGATGCCGCCAACACCGAGATCGACGATTTCCAGACGGGGACGCAGCCGTAGGCCCTATCGGGGCGCATGCGTCGCGCTCTGGCGGCAGGCGGCCTTGGCGCGGCAACGGTGGGCGGTTAGCATGGTGCGGGAGGCCATGATGGGCATGGACGTCAAGCCCCGTCGGTTCACGGTCGAGGAGTATGACGAGATGGGCCGGGTTGGGATCCTCCACGAGGACGATCGCGTGGAGCTGATCGACGGGGAGATCGTGGAAATGTCGACGATCGGAAGCCGACATGCGGCCTGTGTCAAGCGACTCATTCATGAGTTCGTGACCCGGATGGGAGATCGGGCCGTCGTGAGTGCGCAGGACCCCGTCCGGATCAACCGGCTCTCAGAGCCCCAGCCCGATCTGGCCGTGTTGCAGCCTCGGCAGGACTATTACGCCAGCGGCCATCCGGGCCCGGCGGACGTGCTCCTGTTGATCGAAGTCGCGGAGACGTCGGCCAACTACGATCGTGAGGTGAAGCTGCCGCTCTACGCCCGAGCTGAGATTCCCGAGGTCTGGCTGATCGATCTGGAATCGGACGTGGTGGAAGCCCATCGACGCCCGAGTCAGGGGACGTATTCGGACGTTGAGCGATACGGGCGCGGTGAATCGATCGTCCCCGCGGCATTTGCAGATTTGAGCGTGTCCGTCGACGAGATCGCGGGGACCGCATGAGCACGGTCCTCGTCACCGGCGGCGCGGGCTTCGTCGGCTCCCACGTCGTCGACGCCTACCTCGAGGCCGGCTACCGCGTGATTGCCCTGGACGACCTCTCCAGCGGCAAGCGATCCAATCTTCGCGACGACGTGCCCTTCTATGAAGCCGACCTGAACGATCCCTCGGTGGTCGAGATCCTGAGGAGCGAGGGCGTTGCCTGGATCAACCATCACGCCGCGCAGATTGACGTGAGGCATTCGGTGGCGGATCCCGGGAACGACGCCCGGATCAATATCCACGGGTTGCTCAATCTCCTGGAAGCGGCCGTTGAGACGGGCGTTCAGGGCGTGGTGTTCGTCTCATCGGGCGGCGTTGTCTACGGCGAGCCCGACGAGCTCCCCGTGGGTGAGACGTATCCGAAGGGGCCGCTCTCGCCGTATGGCGTCAGCAAGCTGGCGGCGGAATACTATCTCTACTGCTACCATCGCGTCCACGGGCTGCCCTACACCGCCCTGCGCTACGGCAACGTCTACGGGCCGCGGCAGGATCCGCACGGCGAAGCCGGCGTCGTCGCCATCTTCAGCGGGCTGTTGCTGGAGGGAAAGCCGCCGACGATCTTCGGCGACGGCGAACAGCTCCGTGATTACGTCTACGTCGGCGACGTGGCCCAGGCCAACCTGCAGGCCCAACGCCGACTGGAAGCCGGCCCGCCGGCGCCGAGCTCTCTGGACGAGCCGGCCTACAACGTCGGGACGGGGCAGGGGACGTCGGTCAACGAGCTGTTCCATCGGCTCGCGTCGATCACGGGCTTCAGCGGCGCTCCCGACCACGGCGCCGAGCGCACGGGCGAGTTGCGCCGCATCTATCTC
>JBDGQO010000073.1:0-1782 GCA_042219045.1 Bipolaricaulia bacterium
GGACAATCGACGGGCGAAAGGGGGTTCCATGACTCGAACGCTCGCTATTGTCTTCGTCATGTCCCTTATCGTTGGCTTGGGCGCTAACGCGCAGCCGCCTAGCGGGGACGTCAACTGTCGGCCCTTCGGCTACGGCATCGCCTCGTTGGCGCTGCCCGGCGCGGGCCAATGGCTCAACGGCCAGGCCGACCAAGCCCGCTTCCACGGCAGCATCGGCGCGGTCAACGCGGTGCTGGGTGCGTTGTTCTGGGACAAGTACGGCCCGGTGGCCCTGCCGGCCCATTTGATCTGGGCGGGCTACAGCGCCCTCGACGCCGCGATCTACTGCTTCCGGGCCCAACAGATGGAACGGGCCGAACGGATCGCCAACTGAGCCCATGCGATTCTGTTGACGCCGGCGGCGGCGATCCCCTACCGTCCCGGCACCATGCATGAGCAGCGCCTGACGCGCTTTCGCCACCGGATGGGCGAGGACGGCCTCGACGTCGCCGTGCTCGTGCCCGGCCCCAACCTGCGCTATCTGACCGGCCTGACCGTCGGGCCCAGTGAGCGGCTGTTCCTGGGTGTCGTCCCCAAGGACGGGGCAATGCGCCTGCTCGTGCCCGAGCTGGAGCGTCCCGCCGTCGAGCCCGAGGTTCCCGCCGAGGTGCCGATCGCGAGCCATCGCGACGAGGCGGGCCCCGATAGAGCGTTGGCCCAACTGGCCCACGACGTGGGTCTGGGCAGCGCCCGCGTCGGCGTGGAGCACGGCCGGATGCGGGTTCGCGAACTCCGCGCGCTGGAGCGTCACGCCGATCCGGCGTCCATTGCGGACCTCGATCCCACGGCGATGGCGCTGCGCCGGATCAAGGACGAGGCCGAGATCGCCTCGCTGCGGCGCGCGATCGGGCTGTCCGAAGCGCTTCTGGATGCCATGGTCAACGCCATGGAGCCGGGCGTGACCGAGCGGGACGTCGTCCGGGCGTTCGAACGGGCCCGGATCGAGAGCGAGTGCGAGGCGGTGCCGTTCGGCCCCATCGTCGCCTCCGGGCCGAACACCGAGTCGCCGCATGCCGAGCCGGGCGAGCGCGCGCTCCAAGCGGGCGATCTCGTCACGATCGACTGCGGGGCTGTCGTCGACGGCTATCCCGGCGACATCACCCGCAACGTCGCTGTGGGGGAGCTCGACCCCGAGCGCGAACGGATCCATCAAGTCGTGCTTGAGGCCAACGAAGCCGGACGCGAGGCATGCCGCCCCGGGGCGACGGCCGCGAGCGTCGATCGGGCCGCTCGAGCCGTCATCGAGGATGCCGGGTACGGCGACTACTTCGTGCATCGCACGGGGCACGGCATGGGCCTGGAGGTCCACGAGCCGCCCGATATTATGGCCGGCAACGATGAGGCACTGGAACCGAACATGGTCTTCACCGTCGAGCCCGGCGTCTACGTTCCCGGCGTCGGCGGCGCGCGCGTCGAGGACGACATGCTCGTCACCCCCAATGGCGCGGAGAGCCTGACGCGATATCCCCGCGAGCTGACACGCCGCTAGCCGGACGTTGGGTGCATCCTTGCCGCCCGCTCGTCGCTTGTCCTACACTGAGGCGTCCTGGGGCACAGAAGAGGGGGATGGAGCATGGTTGACGCGCTGTTTGTCCTGACGATGATCGTGTTCGGCCTGATCGGAGTGATGTTTACGCTGTTCGGGGTGCTCGGGCTGCTCAACCCGAGCCGGGAGGTCTCCTACAGCGCCCGCGAGCTGTTCTGGATGACGCTGGCCGGGCTCGGCGACCTGGCCGCAGCCGC
>JBDGQO010000073.1:1882-11827 GCA_042219045.1 Bipolaricaulia bacterium
CCCGCGAGCTGTTCTGGATGACGCTGGCCGGGCTCGGCGACCTGGCCGCAGCCGCGTTTCTGTTCGGCAGCGTGTTCTGACGGGTCCGCCGCCCGCTGGCCGGTCCTCTTCCTGCGATTCTGCCCCTGCATTCGACCAGCTGCCCACGTCGTGTCCCGTCTTTCTATCTGATCCGTTGATCGAGTCAATGAAACGGAGCCGCCCGCTCGTCGCGGACGGCTCCGATGACGGATGATTGTGCGGATCGTCGCTTGCTTGGGCTAGTCGGTCTTCCCGAGCTCGCCCACGGGCTCGCCGGCCAGCATCAGGTCGATGAGCTTCTGCAGAATGGCAAGGCTCAGATCTTGACCACAAGTGCCCGGCAGTGACCCGTCTTCGAGCCACAGCGCGAACGCGGCGTCGACCTGGGCGCGCGAGATGGTGTTGTCCAGGTTGATGTCGAGCTCGCCCGTGTCGACGTCGAGATGGGCGGCAGCGAGCGGAATCGGCAGGCAACTGAGCACCTCGACCGCCGACTCGCCGCCCACGTCGATCACGAACGGCGCGTCGCCGAGGTCGCCTTCGCCGGAGATCTCCACCACGCCCGTCGCCGTGTTCTCGGGAACGACGACGTCGTAGACGAGCGTCTTCGTCGATCCGGCCGACATGTGAACGGGCAGCGCCCATGCTCGGGTGCTCGGCTTGAAGACGCCCGTGGCGCCGCGCGGGGTGACCTCCCAGCTATCCGGCAGGGACTCCGAAACGACCAGGCCGGCCACGTCGCGGTTGGCCCGAACCGTCAGCGTCACGCGGAACTGGCGCCCGGCCGTCTTGGGGAGATAGAGCCGATCGCCGGTCAGGCTCGACTGGATCGTGCGGGTGATCTCGACCTGGGTCTTATCCGCGGGGATCGAGGGCAACGCCTCGTCCACCGGCGTTGAGAGCCGATGATGCCGAACGACCGAAATCAGCTGGTCGGCGCTGAGCGTGCTGTCGCACGTGCCCAGGGCCGGGGCGTCGCTTTGCCAATCCGAGACGGCCCGTCGCCTCTGCTCAGCCGAGATGGCCTCCGACGTCCGCAGGTCGACGCGATCCTGGCCGAGGTTCAGATGGGCATACGCCACCGCGGGCGTGAGGCAGGAGACGACCCGCACGTCGCTCTCCCCCATGATCGGGGCGGTGAACGACGGCGACACGCTCTGGACCGTGCCCGAAATGGCGAACGCCGTTGGCAGCGGCTGGGCGATCACATCGGCGCGCGGCACGCGCACGTCGTAGATGATCTGGCGCGTCTCGTTGCGGGAGAGCTCATTCGGGAACACCCATTGGGCCGTGTTGCCCGTGAACTTGAAGACCCCGCCGTCGTTCTTGACCGGCTCGACGACCCAGTTGGCGGGCAGCGTCTCTTCGATGCCGAAGCCGTTTGAGGCCACGCCGACGGTCAGGTCGATCGTGACGCGGAACATCGTGCCGGGTTGTGCCTCGGGCGTCGAGATCGTCCGCGTGGCGCGGGTCTCGGCCTCGCGGATCTCGATCGTGTCGGTGAACGTCGCCGTGTTGCCGTCGGCGCCGGTCAGCCGCAGCGTCACGTCGTAGCTCCCGGCCTGATCGTAAACGTGCTCGGTCGTCGGCTTGGACGTGCTGATGTCAAACGTGCCGTCGCCGTCCACGTCCCACTCGTATTGCTCAATCTCGCCCGTCGACGGGCTCGCGTCCAACGCCACGGGCACGCCGACGAAGCCGGGCTCCGGCGAGGTGCGGAACTCCGCCTTCAGTTCCGGCCCGGGTTCGGCCGGTTCCTCGTCCTCGGCCGCCTCGTCCCCGTCGCGCGGCGCCGCGGGAAGGCCCTCGCCGATCGCCACCGTGACCGGCTCCGACTGGCTCGGCATCGGCACGCGCTTGGCGGGGCCATTGGCCGTCTTCTGCGTCAACAGCTTCCAGCCGACGATGCCGCGATCCAACCGCGGCGAGATCTCCAGCGTGGTCGGCGACTTCAGCCCTTCGATGACGAGGCCGTCGGTGTGGCCGGAAGCCCATCTCCATTGGAATTGGCCATTGGCCAGATCGAAGGTGTCGCTCGGATCGTCGCGCAGCACGAGGCTGGCGGACGAGGGGAGCCCGTCGATCTTGAATCCCGCCTGTCCCGCCGACCCGGCGTCCGGCGCGTTGTGGATAATAACGAGCGACAGCGCGTTCGTCTCCGCGTTGCGGTGGACGAACAGCAGCGTGTGTCGCGGCAGCTCCTCGCGGGTCCGCGCGTTGAAGTCGAGCGCGGAATAGTTGTAGTACGCCACTGCCGACTCAGCGGTCGTCACGGGATGGATCGTCTTCTGGAACTCGCCCTGTTGCACCTGAATGGCGGGCGCAGGCTGAGCCTGCGCCATCCCCCCTATGCCGATCAAGCAGCCGACAACGATGCTGACAATCAGACCGGTTCGCATATTGATCACGCCCATGTCTTCAGATTAGCACGTCCGGCGCGCGGCACCAGGGACGCGCGTCCCTCCGCGAGCACGCACGCTCCCGGCCTCGTCTCGCCGTGCGCAGCCTAGCGCGTTCGCGGCCCCATCACGGTACGGTGTGTCACGCTCACGGCTGAAGCTCGCTCAGCGCCGCCCGCACGGCGTCGAAGTCCGGCATCTGGCCCGGGTCGTCCGAGACCCAGCGGTACCGAACGACGCCCTCGGGGTCGAGCACGAACACGCTGCGCTTGGCGATCTCGCGCAGGCCCATCAGTTCCTCGTGGAGCACGCCGAACGCCCGGCTGACCTCGCGGTTGAAGTCGCTCAACAGGGGAAACGTCAGCGCTTGTTGCTGGATGAAGACGTTGAGCGAGAACGGGCTGTCGACGCTGATTCCGTGGACTTGGGCGTTCAGGTCGTTGAACTGCGCGAGCTGGTCGCGGAAGGTGCACATCTCGTCGGTGCACACGCCCGTGAACGCCAGCGGGAAGAACGCCAGCACGAGGTTCGTCCGGCCGAGGTGCTCGCTCAGGCGGAACTCGTCGACGTTCTCCCCGTCGGCGCGCATGACGGTAAAGTCAGGGGCTTGCTCGTTGAGCTGCAGCGCCATGGATCCCCTCCTCGGGCGGCTCTGCGACGCAACGCCCAAGGGCCCAGCATAAACGCTGACGGTCCGGTCGCCAAGATCACTGACGAATTCGCGGCCGTTCGGTATGCTGAGGCCCAAACAGCCGCTTGAGGTGGTCCCAATCGCCACGGATACGCCCCATGAGGCCGCGCAGCCGAACCGCTTGATCCACGCGCAAAGCCCTTATCTGCGCCAACACGCCCACAACCCCGTGGACTGGTTCCCCTGGGGGGAGCAGGCGTTGGCCAAAGCCGAAGAGGAGGACAAGCCGCTGTTCGTCTCCATCGGCTATTCCACGTGCCATTGGTGCCACGTCATGGCGCACGAGTCCTTCGAGGATCCGGACGTTGCTCGGCTCATGAACGAGGCGTTTGTCAACGTCAAGGTCGATCGCGAGGAGCGGCCCGACCTCGACGACGTCTACATGACCGTGTGCCAACTGCTGACGGGCCAGGGCGGCTGGCCGCTCAACGTCATTCTGACCCCGGACAAGCGGCCCTTCTTTGCCGCGACCTACATTCCCAAGGAGGCGCGCTTCGGCCGCAAGGGGATGCGCGAGCTCGTCCCGCGCGTCCAGCAGCTCTGGGCCGAGGGTCGCGAGGACGTGCTCCACTCCGCCGAGCGGATCACCGAGGCCCTGACGCAGACGAGCGTCGACAACGAGGTCCAGGACGAGCTCACCGAGGCCCACCTGCGCGCGGCCTACGAGGGGCTCCGCGAGCGCTTCGACGAGGCCTACGGCGGCATCGGCTCTGCGCCGAAATTCCCGAGCCCGCACAACCTGACGTTTCTCCTGCGCTACGCCCACCGCACGGGCGACGACGAGGCCCGTCGCATGGCGGAGCAGACGCTGGACGCCATGCGCCGCGGCGGCGTCCACGACCACGTCGGGTTCGGCTTCCATCGCTATTCGACCGATCGCCAGTGGCACCTCCCGCACTTTGAGAAGATGCTCTACGACCAGGCGACGACGGCGCTGGCCTATCTGGAGGGATATCAGGCCACGGGACGATCGGCGTTCGCCGAGACCGCTCGGGGCGTCTTCGCCTACGTCCGGCGGGATCTGCTCGCGCCGGAGGGCGCGTTCTACTCCGCGGAAGATGCGGACAGCGAGGGCGAAGAGGGCAAGTTCTACGTCTGGACCGACGCCGAGATCCGGGCGGCGCTGGACGAGGCCGAGGCTGATCTCGTCATCGAGGCGTTCGGCGTCGACCCCGACGGCAACTATCGAGAGGAAGCTACGGGTGAAGCGACCGGCCGCAACGTCTTGCACCTGCAGCGCGAGTTGACCGAGTCGGAACGAGCGGTCTGGGCGCGCGCCCGCGAGACGCTCTACGGGGTGCGCGAGCAACGCACGCGGCCCGACCTCGACGACAAGATCCTGACCGACTGGAACGGGCTGATGATCGCGGCGCTCGCGCGCGGGGCGGCGGTGCTCGACGAGGCCCGCTACGCGGAGGCCGCCCGGCGGGCCGCCGACTTCCTCCTTGAGACGATGCGCGACGACGAGGGCGGCCTGCGCCATCGCTATCGCGAGGGCGAGGCCGGCGTCGCGGGCTTTCTCGACGACTACGCGTTCCTGGCCTGGGGCTTGATCGAGCTGTACGAGGCGACGTTCGAACCCCCTTATCTGGAGAGCGCCCTGGAGCTCACGGACGCGATGCTGGCGCGCTTCGAGGACGCCGAGCGCGGCGGCTGCTATTTCGTGCCGCCCGACGCCGACGATGTCCTCGTGCGCCGCAAGTCCTTCGAGGACCGCGCGATGCCCTCGGGCAACTCCGTCGCCATGTTCAACCTGGTCCGTCTGGCGCGACTGACCGGCCGGACCGACTTTGAAGAGCATGCCGACCGGCTGAGCCGCGCGGCGTCGGCGCGCGTCAATCAGATCCCCATCGGCTTCACGC
This sequence comes from Bipolaricaulia bacterium, assembly GCA_042219045.1. Classification (GTDB taxonomy): domain Bacteria; phylum Bipolaricaulota; class Bipolaricaulia; order RBG-16-55-9; family RBG-16-55-9; genus CAZMNF01. The sequence goes on from JBDGQO010000073.1 coordinate 6,856, forward strand.
ATCTGCTCGCCGCGCTCGATCTGGCCGTGGGGCCGAGCCAGGAGGTCGTCATCGTGGGCGATCCCGACGATCCCGCAACTCAGGAGGCCCTCCAGACGCTGCGCGAGGCCTTCCGGCCGCGGACGGTGGTCGTGCTCAAGCCCTCGGACGCCGACGACGACCCCATCGTCGATCTTGCCCCGTTCACCCGCGACATGCACCGGATCGACGGCGCGACGACGATCTACGTCTGCCAGGGGCATCGCTGCGATCGACCGACCGCCGACATCGCCGCCATGCGCGAGTTGCTCCAGGCCTAGCCGACCTCGATTGCCGTCCCCATAAGCAGCGCCCAATTCGACGCCCCTGCTTATGCGCCCCTCCCCGGTGGGGAATGTTGAATCCTCTGTGAACCCACGTCCATTACAATCGACACAATCGAGGGTCATAGGACCCAGAAACGAGGGGGCTCGGAGACCATGGTCAAGTACGTCTGTCTCTACTGCGGCCGAGACTGGTACACCGCGGTGTCGGACGCCGACCAAGGCGGTCGCTGCCAGGATTGCAACGGCCCCTTGCGCCGAGCTTCGGAGCTTTTCCAAAGCCGCGACGACGAAGGCGGCCAAGACGATCCGTCCCAGATTCCGCCGTCCCGCCCACGCTGAAGCCGACGACTCGCTGGACATCCCGTTGACGCGGTCGTGAGCGATGCCCGACCATGCGGGCATGGCAATGCATGACATCTCGCGCCCGCTTCGGCCGGGCATGGCGGTGTGGCCCGGCGATCGGTCGTTTGAGCACGACTGGACGATGCGCATCGCCGAGGGCGCCTCGGTCAACGTCAGCGCGATTACCCTGAGCGTCCACACGGGCACCCACGCCGACGCGCCGTGCCACGTCGACGACGCGGGCCGAACCGTCGACGAGCTGCCGCTGGGCGCTTACCTCGGGCCGGCCACGGTCATCGAGCGCCGCGGCGTCACATCGCTCGCTCGGGGCGATCTCCGGGAGCTGGATCTTGCGCGGACCGAGCGACTGCTCATCAAAACGGAGACGAGCGACGCCGACGCGCAGACGTGGCCTGAGCGCTTCCTGACCTTGAGCCCGGATGCGGCCGAATACCTCGGCGAGCAAGGGCTGCAACTGGTCGGCCTGGACACGCCGTCGGTCGATCCCCAGACGAGCCAGACGCTCGACGCGCATCATATCCTGGCGCGCCACGGCGTCGTCCACTTGGAAAACCTCTGGCTGCGTGACGTGCCGCCGGGCGACTATTGGCTCGCGGCGCTTCCCCTGCGGATGGAAGGCCTCGACGCGGCTCCAGTCCGAGCGGTCCTGATGACGCGGGACTAGGGGACGAGGCGCGTGCGGTCGCGCGGGAAGAAGCTCGCCTCGCGGACGTTGGGCAGCCCCAACAGCTGCGCCGTGAAGCGCTCCGAGCCGATCGCCAGCCCCCCGTGCGGCGGCATCCCGTATTTGAAGATCTCCAAATAAAAGTCGAAGTCGTCGGGGTTCAACCCGCGGGCCTCGATGTTGCTCACCAGATGGTTGTAGTCGTGGATGCGCTGCCCGCCCGTGGTGATCTCCAGGCCGCGATAGAGCAGGTCGAAGCTGTTGGTCAGCTCGGGATCGTCGTCGCACGGATAGGCGTACATGGGGCGCTTGGCGGTGGGGTAGTGCGTGATGAACACGAGCTCCGAGTCGAGGTGCTCCGCGGCGTACTCGCAGATGAGCTCCTCGCCCTCGGGGTCGAGGTCGCCGTCGTCGATCCCCTTGTCGTAGTGCTCGTTCAGGATCTCGATCGCCTCCGCCAGCGTCAAATGCGGGATCTCGGCGGGGACCTCGGGAATGTGGGCGTCGAACAGCTCCAGCTCGTCCGGGCACGTGCGTTTGACGTGGTCGAAGACGTGGCGCAGCAGTTCGGTCTCCACGGCCGTGATCTCGTAGAAGTCGTCGATGAAGCCCATCTCGTAGTCGAGGCTGACGTACTCGTTGAGGTGGCGCTTGGTGTTGTGCTCCTCGGCGCGGAACGCCGGGCCCACCTCAAAGACGCGCTCGTAGCCCGCACCGACGAGCATCTGTTTGTAGAACTGCGGGCTCTGGGCGAGAAACGCGTTCTGTTCGAAGTATTGCACGGGGAACAGCTCGGTGCCACCCTCGGTACCAGCCGCGACGATCTTGGGCGTCTGAGTCTCCAAGAACCCTTCTTGGCGCAGATATTCGCGGAACGCCCAGATGAGTTCGGCGCGGACGCGGAAGACGGCGTTGATCTCCGGCTGGCGCAGGCTGAGCGGGCGATTGGACAGGACCGTCTCCAGGCGGGTGGCGATGACGTCGCGGGAGCGGTTGACCTGGATGGGCGGGTCCTCGACGGGCGTGCTGAGGATCGTCAGCTCGTCGATGTCGACCTCGACGCCGCCGGGGGCGCGCTCGTCCTCGACGACCGTCCCGGTGAGCTCGATCGCGGCCTCCTCGGCCAAGCCGTCGGGGCGCTCCACGTCGCCCTTCAGCTTCGTCTGGACCTGGCCGCTGCGATCGCGCAGCACGATGAAGGTCAACTTGCCCATCTCGCGGACGGTGTGTGCCCAGCCCGCGAGCCGCACCCGTTCGCCGACCAGCGTCTGAACCGACTCTGCTAGCGTCCGCTCCATCATCATCACAAGCCTTTCTGAGCCCTGTCGCTGGCGCCTCTACAAGGGTCGTAACGGTTGTCACGTTGGCCCAGATGACAGCCGTTCGTGATACGGGGTCCTGGGATGGGCGATAGCATAGCCCACAAAGCGCCCCCGAGCAAGCCCGCTTGCAACCGGCCATCCGGCCGCTTAGAGTGCGGCCAGGCGGCAGGCCAAGATAAGGAGGCGGACCCACCTTGATTCCCATCGACTTCAGCGACCGCGTCGCGCTCATCGCCGGCGTGGCCAACAAGCGCAGCATCGCCTGGTCGATCGCGCAGGCGTTGGACGAAGCTGGGGCTCAGATTGTCTTGACCCATCTCGACGACGAGCGCATCACCCAGAACATCGAAAAGCTCGCCACGCAACTGACCGATCCGATGCTGGTGCCCTGCGACGTCACCGACGACGAGCAGCTCCAGCGGGCGTATGAACAGATTGATGAGCAGTTCGGGCGGTTGGACGCCCTCGTGCACAGCGTGGCGTTTGCGCCGCGTGAGGAATTTGACCATCGCTTCGTGGAGACCACCCGCGACGGGTTCCGGACGGCATTGGAGGTGAGCGCCTACTCGCTGTTGCCCATGGCCCGTCATGCGGAACCGCTCATGGAGAAGGCCGGCGGCGGCAGCATCATGGCCATGACCTATCTGGCGGCGGTGAGGGCGACGCCGACCTACAACGTCATGGGCACCGCCAAGGCCGCCCTCGAACAGATTATTCGCCAACTGGCCTACGAGCTGGGCCCCCAAGCGATCCGGGTGAACGGAATCTCCGCTGGACCCGTCTCGACATTGTCAGCTCGCGGTATCCCTGGGTTTACCGACTTTCTCCAACAGTACGAAGAGCGGGCGCCGCTGCAGCGCAACATCACGCCCGAGGAGGTCGGTCAGACGGCCTCGTTCCTGTTGAGCGACCTCGCCAGCGGGATCACGGGCGAGATCCTCTACGTCGATGCGGGCTATCACATGATGGCGTTCTAATCGAAAGACTGAGATGCCCGAGATCATTACGCCAACCGTCAGCGTCTATCCGTTCCGCCAGACGCAGCGAGGCCCTGAGTATCTGGCGTTGCGGCGGGCGAACGTCGATCACCTCGGCGGGACGTGGCAGGCCGTGCACGGCGGCATCGACGACGGCGAGACGGCCGTTCAGGCCGCCTGGCGCGAGGTTCGTGAGGAGACGGGACTGACGCCCGAGCGCTTCTGGGGGCTGGATTACGTCGAGACGCACTATCTGCCCCCCAAGGACGCCATCCGACTGGTGCCGTGCTTTGCCGTCGAATTATCCAACGCCGCGGAACCGACGTTGGGACCGGAACACGACGACCACGCCTGGCTTGGGTTGACAGATCTTCGCGAGCGGCTCATCTGGCGATCCCAACAGGAAGCCGTTCAAGTAGCCGATGAGACGATCGTGCAGCCTCTAATAGACGATCGACCGATCAATCCGCTGCTCGAACTCGACAGGCCGACCGACTGAGCGTTCGCGACGGGTCCGTCCCCGGCGATTGGCAGCCTCGAAGATCGACGATAGACTGACAGCCGGGTGATTCGCCGTGGCCAAAACGCATCCGCATATCAAATATACCGTCGAGGACTATCTGAACGTCGCTGAGTCGGAAACCGAGCGCTACGAGCTGCTGGAAGGGGAGTTGGTGATGGTTCCGGCGCCGAACTGGTTTCATCAATCGATCGCGGCAGCACTGTTTAAACATCTGGATGACTACGTCGAAAGCCATGACCTCGGTGTCGTTCGCTTTGCGCCGCTCGACGTGGAGCTGTCCAACCACGATGTTGCCCAACCCGATCTCATCTTCCTCTCCCATGACAATCTTGATCTCGTTCAGGAGGGCCGCGTCCGCGGCGCGCCGGATCTCGTGGTTGAGATCTTTTCGCCGAGCACCGAGCAGCGCGATCGCACCACTAAGCGCACCCTCTACGCCCGCCACGGCGTCGGCGAATACTGGCTCGTCGATCCGGAGGCCGAAACGATCGAGGTGCTTTCGTTGGGCGAAGAGGGGTTCACGCAGACGCGGCTGTTCGAGCGCGAGGACACGCTCTACTCTCTATTGCTGTCGAGCTTGGAAATCCCCGTTGATCAGGTCTTCGTTGAAGCGTAAGCGTCCACGTCTCACAGCCCACCCCTCAAGCGCTCTCCGATTCCGCTTTAAACTTGGCTGGACAGACAGCTCTGGATCACGGGATGCTCGAGAAAGTCCCGTGGTGTCTCGAATTGATACGCGTCCCAGCCCGCCTCGCGGGCGGCCGTGACGACGTCCGAGCTGTCGTCGAAGAACAGGGGCGACTCGTCGCGGCCGATGC
>JBDGQO010000074.1:0-7461 GCA_042219045.1 Bipolaricaulia bacterium
CGCCAGCTACTGGCACGCCGAGACCGAGGCGCTCGAGGACCTGGCCTGGTGGCAAAACTACCGCTACCATTCCATCCTTCTTGTGCTCTGTACAGTCTTCATTCTCTACTTCTTCGCCTGATCTCGTTCGGGAACATCCTCCAGATTCAGGCGACATTCGACGTCGGATCCGCCACCGACGTGGGATTGAAAGTCCACGAGGGGACCGCCCAGGAAACGTCGATCAAGTACAATGCGGAGGGGGGCGCGGCAACGCTGGAGTCACTGACGGCCTGCTTCCTCTTTCCCATCTGGAGTCCCTGAACGCCCCGACGTCCCTGTTCCCCCTCCGCTCCACTCCCTGGCTCTTTTCCGCCCTCCGGCTCTACCCTTCTCTTCTGGTCGCGACTGCCTGTCTCCTGGTCATGGCGGGCTGCGGCCCCCACTGCTCCGCCGGACGAGGACGCCAGGCCAGTGGTCATGGCCGTAGACGGCGAGAGCCTCTCCGTTCCCCCGCTCGCCCACGGCCCCTGTAGACCCCGACGCCGATTGGCCCCGACGCCAATGAAGCGCCCGGCGACGTTCGAGCAGGACATAGGTCATTCTTTGGAAACGTTACTACCACGCTCGACAATTCCATCATACTCCCGCCTCTTAGCTCCTATTGAGACGAATTATGTGAACTAGAAGTTAATTTAACTAGCTTCATTTGCGATTCAACGTACCCAGTTTTAGACATTTTTGTGCAATCGTTCCCATTGGTCAGGCCGAAGAATGGCCGGAAGGCGCTCCTTATTGGCTCTCCGTAGAGATTATCGGTCTCCGGAAGGGCTTACAGAGCGTATTTTCGACGCATTCGCCTTCGAGAAGGGTTCCGGTTCCGTGATCGTGGTCACCTAGACTCTTTCTTCGAAAAAACGTTTTTATCAACCTATGATCACCATGCATTCCCCCAGACTCTGGTCTTTTCTCGCGGCTACCCTCGTCCTGGTCACCGGCCTGAGCGTGTTGGTCCATCCTGCAATAGCCCAGGACCAACACTCAGTGCAGGGAACCGTCACGGACGCCGCTGACGACTCGCCTCTTCCCGGCGTGAACGTCGTGGTGAAGGGAACGACGGTCGGGACGACGACTGACAGCAGGGGCATGTATCAGCTCCGTGCTCCCTCCCCTCAGGACACGCTCGTCTTTTCATTCGTCGGGTTCCAGCGTCGACAGATCCCCCTCCAGGGGCGCTCTACGATTGACGTGAAGATGCGGCCCGAAGTGCTCAAGGGCCAAGAGGTCGTCGTAACGGGATACCAGACGCAAGAGAAAGCCAATATCACAGGGGCTGTATCGAGCGTCGAGCCCGCCGAGATCCAGGCCACTCCGCAGAACAATCCCATCAAGTCACTTCAGGGACGCGTACCGGGCCTCACGATCAACACGGATGGCTCCCCCTCCGGAGATGCGCAGGTTTTGATTCGGGGTACGAATACCCTCAACGACAACAGCCCCCTTTACGTCATCGATGGGGTTCCCACCAAGAGCGGCATTCCGCAATCCATCAATCCGAACGACATCAAATCCATTCAGGTGCTGAAGGACGCGGCGTCGGCGTCTATTTACGGAGCACGGGCCTCCAATGGCGTGATCGTTATCGAGACCAAAGAAGGAGGCGACGATGGGCTGAGCATCAATTACAGCACCGACATCTCCACCTCCCAGTACGTGTCGAAGATTGACATGCTCAACACCAAGGAGCGAGGACGCGTCATCTGGGAGGCCACGATCAACGACGGAAATCCGATAAGCCGAATTCCCCTTTACGACTACGAATGGGAGGGCACAACCGGAAATCTGGCCGACGCTACGCTCAAGGAAGTGAAAGTCGCGGAGTTCGTGGACAATGAGCGGGAGAATCCGATTATCCCGGCTCAGGTCCCTGGGACGAACTGGTACGACAAAATTTCCCGTCAAGGCCTCATTCAAAACCACAACCTCTCGGCCTCCTATGGAACCGACCGGGGCTCTGCCCGCCTCTCCCTGCGGTACCACGATGATCAGGGCATTATCAAGGAGCGCAACTTCCGCGAGTACACGGCCCGGATAAACTCCAGCTTCGAACTCTTCGATGGCCGGCTAACGGTCGGGGAGAACCTCACCATCGCGCATGGAAGAGGCACGACGCGGCCCCGATCCATTGGGGGCACGCCTCTGAATCTCGCCCTGTTGTCCCAGCCCATCCTGCCGGTGAAGACGACGGAAGGCAACTACGCCGGTCCCTTTGGGGCCGGATTCGACGACCGGAGCAATCCCGTCCGGGTCATCAAGCACAACCGCTGGGACATACGATCCAATGTACACACCTTCGGAAACGTCTACGCGGAGGGCCAAATCCTCGAAAATCTCACGGGGGACGTTCGATTCGGCGTGGACTACAACACCACCGACGTTCGGGACATCCAGCGCACCTACCAGAGTGGCTTTCTGAGCCGGAACGTCAACTCGCTGCAAAACCAGAACATGGACGATACCGAGTGGACGTTTAGCTCGACTCTGGAGTACGACCCCGTCTGGGGCACCCACGACGCGACCTTCCTCGTCGGCACGGAGGCGGTGAAGTCCAACTTCGTGCATCGGACGACGTACCGCGAGGAATTCGCCATCGAAACGCTCGACTACTTCGTCGAAAACGCCGGACAGGGATCACAGTCGGTTTCGGGTAGAAAGACCGGAGCGTCCCTGCTCTCATACTTCGGAAAGGTCGACTACAATTACGACTCCCGCTATCTCCTCTCGGCGACCTTCCGACTGGACGGATCTTCGAAGTTCGGCTCGAACCGGCGGTTCGGGACCTTCCCGTCCGTTTCGGTCGGCTGGCGGTTCGCCAACGAGAGCTTCGTCAAAAACAACCTCGACTTCCTCTCGGGAGGAAAAATTCGGGTTGGTCTGGGCATTACCGGAAACGACCAGATTGCCAACAATGCCCGCTTTGCCCTCTTCGAGGCCCGCTACGGCGACCCGAACATCTGCTGCTTCTGGCGCGACTCGTGGGATGGCATCAAGGGAACAGCCTACGATCTGAAAGGAAGTGACAGCGGTTCTCTTCCTTCAGGATTCCGCCAGGCGCAGGCCGGGAATCCCGATCTTCAGTGGGAGGAAACCACCGAGTACAACGTTGGTCTCGAACTTGGCTTCTTCGATCAAGCCCTCACGGCGTCGGCCGATTACTTCCAGCGGAAGACCACCGACATTCTCATTCAGCCGCCTGCCATTGCGGCCTGTGGGGAAGGATGCACTCAGTTCGCCAACGGGGCTACGGTCGAGACCTGGGGATTTGAGGGGAAGGTCGGCTACAGTGGCAACCTCAAGAACGTGTCGTACAATGTGTCCGGAAATGTCGGCTTCTTCAGAGATGAGGTCACCGAGCTTCCGGCGGACGTCATCGACGCCTATCCGGGCAACTCCGAGAAGACCATTCTGGGCCACTCGCCGAACGCCAACTTCGGCTACGTCGCCGACGGCATCTTTCAGAACCAGCAGGAGGTCCAAGACCACGCCGACCAGCCCGGCAAAGGGGTTGGGCGTCTGCGCTTCAAAGACCTCAACGGGGACGGGGCCATCACGTCTCTCGATCAGAAGTACCTGGGAGATCCCCAGCCAGACTTCAGCTACGGCCTCAACACCCAGATCTCCTGGAAGAATCTGACCCTTAGCGGCTTTCTGCAGGGTGTATACGGACCTGAGGTGTACAATCCCCGCAAGGTGTACACCGACTTCACGTCCATCTGGGGCGGAGCCAACTACGGTGAGCGCACACTCAACGCGTGGACGCCGAACAATCGGAACACGAGCATCCCGGCCCTGACCCGCTCGGACAACAACAACGAGCAGCGGTTCTCGACCTACTTCATCGAGGACGGGTCGTACCTGAAGCTCCGTGAAGTTCAGCTCGGCTATAAGTTTCCGCAGTCTCTCATTCAGGTCGTGAGGGCGAAGCGGGCCCGCGTGTACGTCCGGGCCGAGAACTTCCTGCTTTTCAAGGACGACAGTGGCGACGACGCCTACACGTCCCCCGACCCAGAGAACCCGAACCAGGCGTTCCCCCGTCCCCGAATCTACACGTTTGGAGTCGACCTGACGTTCTAGGCCTACTCAGTCCCCGCGCTCCCCTCCAGACTCCACGTTCATCGTTAGAACTTTTCCGATATGACTACTTTGTCTCGATTGGCGTCCCTCTCCGTTGCCTGCCTCGTGCTTCTGGCTGGATTGCTCTCCGGGTGCGATAGCTTTCTGAACTACAACCCGAAGGGCAAGGTCAGCGGTCAAAAGCTGAACACGCCCAAGAAGGTCGAACAGCTCGTCACGGCCGCCTACGCGGAGTTGGGCAACGACTACTGGTTGTATCCCCACAGCAATCCGTGGCCGTACGGCAGCGTTCGCTCCGACAACTCCTACAAGGGGGGAGGAAGCGTTTCCGACCAGAAAGGATTCGATACCTACGAAACGTTCAACGCCATTCGGCCCGATCAGCGCAAGGCGGATCGGATGTGGGTCCACCTTTACCGCGGGATCTCTCGGGCCAACGAGGCCCTGCGGCGAATTAAGCCCTTATCCGAAGAGGAGTATCCGGAAAAGACGACCCGGATGGCCGAGATGCGTTTCGTGCGGGGGCACTTCTACTTCCTCGCCAAGATTTTCTTTCGTCAAATCCCCTATCTCGACGAAACGGTTCCGGAAGACTCGGCCAAGTTCGTAGGCAATCGGCAGTTCAGCGACAATTATCAGGGGAACAGCCAGGCACTCTGGGACCGGATTGCGAGCGACTTTCAGTTCGCCATGGAGAACCTTCCGCCCCCTCAAGAGCTGGACGTGGGACGGGCGGACAAGTACGCGGCCATGTCCTACCTGGCAAAGACGCGTCTCTACCAGGCCTACGAAAAGGATCAGAACCATCAGGTCACGAACATCAACACGGATCGGCTGCAAACCGTGGTGGACCTGATTAACCGGATCCAGTCCTCAGGGAGCTACGACCTGCACGACGACTTCGCCAAAAACTTCCTCTGGACGTTTGAGAACGGAAAAGAGTCGGTCTTCGCCGTTCAGCGCTCCATCAACGACGGCACCCCTGATGGACGAGTGGACATGGCCAACGGACTGAACTACACGATGAACCCGGAATTTGGGTGCTGCTGGTTCCACATCCCGAGCCAGAACCTGGTAAACGCCTTCCAGACGCGCCCGAACGGCCTTCCCGAGTTTCAGAACTACAACCAGCCGGACCCGGCAGACACCGACTCGGCGTTCTTCCAGACCGAGACGTTCGACCCGCGCCTCGACCACACTGTGTCCATTCCGAAGCATCCCTTCAAGTACGATCAGAGTCTTATCTACGACTCGACCTGGGCTCGCGTGCCGGGGCTGTACGGGCAATTTTCCTCAATGAAGGAACTGCAGCACCCCGGTTGTCCCTGCTACAAAGCGGTGGGACCGTTCCACGCCAGCTCGAAAAACAATGTCATCATTCGGTACGCCGACGTCCTCCTCTGGAAGGCCGAAGCCCTCATTCAACTTGGCCGTCTTCGGGACGGGCTCGACATCATCAACCGCATCCGGCGACGAGCCAAGAATAGCAAAGACCGGCTCACCTACATCCGAAATGGGTCGAACTTCACCTACACGAACTACAACATTCAGGAGTACGAGCCCGGACAGAACATTACGATGAACTTCGAGGAGGTCTGGCGGGCCCTGCGCTGGGAGCGGCGTCTTGAGCTCGCGATGGAAAGCCACCGCTTCTTCGACCTCGTGCGCTGGGGCCGTGCCAAGGAAACCCTCAGCACGTACTTCGCCGAGGAATCGACGCGGCGGACGCACCTGAAAGACGCCAAGTTTACGAAGGGCCGCGACGAGTATTTACCCATCCCGCAGCAACAGATCGACTTCAGCGAAGGCCTCTATAAGCAGAATACCGGATGGAACTGACGGGCCCTCTCCGTCCGAATCGCAGAGGAAGGCCTGAGCCTCGGAGTTGACGCTCCTCCCCTCTCCTTTGTAGCGCCGTTGGTCCTCAGCGGCGCTACAAAGGGGACTGTTCCTCAGAAGACTGTTTCTCAGAAGATAAACGGGCTGGAGATGATCCGCACCGGCACCGTGCACTGTGCCGGGCACCTCCCTGAAACGCGTCTCGGCTGGATGGGGCGACGCTTCCTCCCGACGCGAAGACTCAACGGTCCTCATACGAGCCTCCCCCCGATCCCTTTTCCTCAGGGACGCCCACGGGCTGTGGACGCTCCACCTGCTCCACCAACAATGGTGCGACGAACCGGGGCATCTACAGAGTCCTCGGCGCGCTTTTTCTGCCGTACGATGCCTGCAGCTCACACGGCCATTTTTGCATCTATTAATGGTAACTCTATGATGAAAGCGTTATCATAGCTCTGATTCACTCAGACCATCTTCTCCATCATGCTCTCGACGCAATGCCAACGCTGAAGGATGTCGCCCAGGCGGCAGAGGTCTCCGTCTCTACGGTGTCTCGCGTGTTCAACAACCCAGAAAAAGTTCATCCCGACACGCGCGCACAGGTGCAAGAGGCCGTCGATACGCTCGGGTACCAGCCCAGTCGCGTAGCCCGTCGGCTTCGCTTGAAAGACGGGAAAGCCAGCCTCCTGGGACTTGTCATTCCCGACATTCAAAATCCCTTCTTTGCCGACGTCACTCGTGGGGTGGAAGACGTTGCACAGGATAACGACTACGCCCTCATTCTCAGCAACTCGGACGAGGACCCCGACAAGCAGGAGCTGGCCGTCGACACCCTCAAGACTGAAGACGTAGACGGAGTGATCGTGCCGCCCGTCGACCCCAACGATCCGGAAGTGAAGCGGCTTCTGGAAAGCGACATTGCTGTCGTTTGCGTGGACCGGCGGATGGAGGACGCGCGCGTGGACACCATCCTGTCCGACAACCGGAAGGGGGCCTACGAGGCTGTGACTCATCTGATTGAGCTCGGCCACCGACGCATTGCGTTCATCGGCGGGGTACCTCGAATCTCGACCCTCACAGAGCGTCGCGAGGGATACGAGCAGGCCCTCCGCAAGCACGACCTGCCGGTCGATTCCGCACTCATTAAAGATGGAGAGCACCGCCACGAACGCGGAAAGCGCCACACCGAAGAACTGCTCGCTTTGGATCGTCCCCCGACGGCGCTTTTTACCGGCAACAATCTGACGACGCTCGGCGCATTGTCCGCCCTCAATACAGCCGGCGTGCGCGTCCCCGACGAAATGGCCCTGGTGGGGTACGACGACGTGCCCTGGGCCAATGCGCTGAATCCGCCCCCGACAGTGATCGACCAACCCGGGTACGAAATTGGTCGCCGGGCCGCAGAGATTCTTCTCGAACGACTCGCCGACCGGGAGCGAGCCCCAACGGTCGTTACGCTTCAGCCGAAGATGATCGTGCGAGAGTCTTGCGGGGCGAATTGCGAAAAGA
>JBDGQO010000075.1:0-2613 GCA_042219045.1 Bipolaricaulia bacterium
AGTCCCACGAGAAAAGTGAATCGAAATCGGCAAATCCACTTCATAACTGCGCTAGTGAGAAGCCTTTGCTTAGGGCGTATCGGGTTTGGAAACAGCGAAACGGATTTCGTGACGCATCACGTAATTGCAGGAAAGCAGCCGCTGAATCCGGTATTCCGCGAAGGGATCGCTTTGCCCAGTGGGCTCGGCGGTCTCCGTTCTTCCGATAGGTCTCCAGCCCGTCTCAGGGACCTCGCGCCTCAGATCCTCTGAGTCGGACCATTTCCGCACTAGCGTAGGCCTACGCGCCTTCCGCGCTGGCAGTTAGGACTCTTTTCTAGGTCCCGTTCCTCCTGATCTCCCAGGCCCGTAGCCACCCGCCCCGCATTCACTTTCCAGGGGAGACGCCGCCCACTTGCCGCCCTCCGTTTCCACAACCGGACCGTCGAAGGGGCATACCCACCATCGCGGATCACCGGACTGACATCAGTGTGCGTGTCCTTCCCGGACGCCGAAATCACCTCCCGATCCTCTTCTCCGGTGGAGCCGTCCTGTCTCTCTGCGTCCCCGTATCGGCACAGGTTGGATACACCCCGGCGTCTGAGAGTTCAGAAGGGCGGCCCGTACCTGCTTTATCCCTGCCCGTCCTCCTTTGTGTTCGTCAACACCGTGTCGAGAAGATCAAGGCCCATCTCGTTCACCGATTGGGCGACGTTGCTGAGCACGACGACGCCTACGTTCGTTTCGGGACTGAATCCGACGAACGATTTAAACCCCCCCGTGCCTCCGGTATGCGCGAACACAGTATGCCCGTCCTGCTCGCCGACGAACCACCCGTACGCGACGGTCCGCTCGTCCTCTTGGTCGTACAGCGTCGTGTGGGACCGTTCGATTGCCCGGCGCAGCGGGGACGGAGCGCCAGCCTGCCCCAGCTGGGCTGCGAGGTAGATCATCATGTCGCGGGCTGAGGGCCGAAGGGCCCCGGCCCCTGCCATGCTCTCCTGAAAGTGCCAGTGCGGCGCGGTGCTCCCGTCTGGTCGGTGTCCCGTGGCGAAACGTTGTTTGGGGGCCTCTGGCAGGTCGACCCAGGTATCTTCCATGCCGAGACGGGCTGAGATGCGGTTCCGAATGAGGCCCCGGTACGTCGTGTCTGCACGTTGGGCGAGGAGGTGACCGAGCAGGCCGGCCCCAAAGTTGGAGTACTGAAATGCCGTCCCTGGGGCGTGGAGAAGGGTCGTCTGTTCGAGTCCCCGATACAGCTCCGGCACCGAGTAGGCCGCGTAGGGATCGGTCGGATCCTCCCACTCGGATTGCTCGTCCTGGTTGGGAGCAAGACGCGGCAGGCCAGCGGTGTGAGTGACCAGGTGCTCCAGGGTAATCGATGTCCCGTCCTGTCCTGGAACGTCGACCGAGTCGGGAAGGGAGGCCGCGACAGAAGCGCCGAGCCGGACGGCTCCCTGCTCGACGCGATCGGCCAAAGCGAGTGCCGTGAACGTCTTCGTGATGGAGCCGATCTCAAACACTGTATGCTTGTCGACCGAGTCCCCTTCTGCGCGGGTGACGCCCCGGGCCAGTGTCTGTTGGTCCGATCCGTCGACGATGCCCACGACGAGCCCCGTGCCGGCGGGCTGCTCATTGAAGCGTTCCTGCACCAGCGAAGCAACCTCTGTCGTGTCGCCCGGGGTCGTGTCGCTCTGTCCACCGCTTTCGCTTTCCAAAAGATCACACCCCAGGAGCAGCAGCCCGGCGAAGAGAAGCAATGCTGAATGGTAGCGGAAAGAAGACGAAATCATAATGAGGAGGTGGAAATTCTTGAGTCCAAACGACGCGGCCCGCGCCTGAGCTGGGACGACCTCGCCAATCAGCGGCCGGTCCAATCACTGACCTCACCAATCATTGTTGTTCGGGTCGGACCAGGTACTTGACCACGCTCCACCCCTCGCGCTCTTTATACACGGTTACCGTTTCGAGCCACGGCCGGACGCCACGGCTCGTCTCGTAGGTCGATCGGTACTGCACGACGACCGCGTCGCTGCCTTCCGGCAGCTCTGGATGAGTGGTCGTGTGCCGGGCGGCGACGAGCGTCCGGTCGTGCAGGGAGTCGAGCGAGGCGTGGATCCCACGCATCTGGGCCGCCCATTGCTCGGCGGTAACACCGGACTGCATGTAATCGGCCGCTTCCGTCCACGAGGCCTCATATTCCCCCCGATCGATGAAGCCCAGCCACCGCTTTGCCTCTGCCTTCGCCCGCTCAACCATGGCATTCTGGGAAGACGTTCCTGGCTTTATCGTGTCCGGCGACTGGGCCCGAGCGGGCCCCGCCCCCGCAAGCAGGACCGCCGCAGCGGTCACAAGAAGGGTCCAGCGCGCGTTTTTCGGAAACGGTGAGGCAGGGTTCATGAAAAAAGTGAGGGTCATTGGCAAAGCAAGGCCTGTTGAACGGATCGCACAAAATGAGTCGCGAAAGGTCCCACCTACGAACGGTCCCAGGCGTGGGAGGCCTCAGAATGGAAGAGACAGAATAGAGCATGTCCTTCAGGATCACATGCCACTCACAAAGTCCATTCCCCGTTCGCCAAGGCAAGTATGCAAGTCTAGTTGAAACAGCGAGAAGGGGTTCTTCCCCTCCAAGTC
>JBDGQO010000076.1:0-28059 GCA_042219045.1 Bipolaricaulia bacterium
CACGATGGGGCGGCCGTGCGGACAGCGGTACGGGTTGTCCAGGGTCCGCAGCTCGGCCACCAACTGCTGCATCTCGGCCTCCGATAGCCGGGTGTGCTGGACCACGGCCGCCCCGCACGCTCGATCGGCCGCCAACGCTTCGGCGAGCGCTTCGGGATCAAGCTCGTCCTCATGCGCCAACGTTTCCATCAGCCGTTCCAATGTCGCAAGCACGTCGTCCTTCGTCAGATCCTTGGAAAAGACGTCGGGCCAGTCGCGCACCACAAACGTCCCGCCGCCGAACGGCTCCAGGCCGATGCCCATCTCTCGATCCAGGGTTTCAACGTGGGGTTCCAACCGCTCGGCCTCGTCAGCTGAGAGCTCCAGCGTCATGGGAATCAACAGTCGCTGGCGGCGGATCTCGCCCTGGGTCATCTGCCTGAGGAAGCGTTCGTAGAGGACGCGTTCGTGGGCGACGTGCTGGTCAATCAGCTCCAATCCCTCTTCCGTCTGCACCAAGAGATACGTCCCGTGGAGTTGGCCGATGACGCGATCGGGGCCCTCCCCGCTCGAGGGATCGGACGGCGCCGAGGCCGACGATGGGTCTTGACGTTGGGGATCCGCATCCTCAGCTGAGTCGTCTGGAGACGCAGCTTGCGCGTCGCCGATGGCTTGGCGCAGGTCGAACGAGCGCGGCACGTTGCTCGGCTTCGCTCCAAGTTGGGGTTTGGCGGGCTGCGCTGGGCCGGACTGCTGGCTCGCGGACGCGCTGGGGGCCGAGATCGACGTCTGCGCGCCGCCGGCCAGAAGCGCCTCGCTCACGGCCCGCTTCAGCTCGCCCTGCACATGCCGGACATTGGCAAATCGGACTTCCTCCTTTTTCGGATGGACGTTGACGTCGACCTGCTCGGGGTCGACGCGCAGAAACAGGAACGCGATCGGGTGACGGTCCTTGTCGATTAGCCCCTCGTAGGCCCGCTTCAGCGCATACCCGAGCGCGGCGTCGCGGACGTGGCGCCCGTTGACGAAGAGGAACTGCTCGTTGCGGTCGGCGCGCGCCCGGTCCGCAGGGGCGACGAAGCCGTGCACGCGAATCTCGTTCCCTTCGGAGCGGGCCTCGACGAGCGACTTGGCCAGCTCCGCGTCGTAGAGATGGGCGATCGCCTCGCGCGTGTCGCGGGCGGGCGGGGACTCCAGGACCGTCTTCGCCCCGCTCTCGAGCTTGACGTGGACGCTCGGATAGGCGAGCGCGAAGCGCTTCACCGTGCGCGAGATGTGGGTCGACTCGGTCCGTTCCGTCTTGAGAAACTTGCGACGGGCCGGGGTGTTATGGAAGAGGTCGCGGATCTCGATCGTCGTGCCGGGGCGTCGGCCCTCCGAGCGCGGCTCGCCGATGACGCCGCCGTCGACGTCGACGCGCGTGGCCGCCTCGTCATCCGCGGTTCGTGTCGTGATCGTCGCTCGGGAGACCTCGACGATGCTGGCGAGCGCCTCGCCGCGGAAGCCGAGCGTGGCGATGCGCTCCAGATCGGTCTCGGTGCGGATCTTGCTCGTGGTGTGGCGCCGGATCGCCAACATCAGGTCGTCGGCGCTCATCCCTGCGCCGTCGTCGACGATCCGGATCCGATCGATGCCGCCGCTGTCGATGGCGACCTCGATGCGCTCGCTGCCCGCGTCGAGGCTGTTTTCCATGAGTTCCTTGACGACGGACGCCGGCCGCTCGATAACCTCACCGGCGGCGATTTTGTTGACCAGGTGCGCGTCAAGCTCCTGGACGCGAGTCACTCCTCGAACTCCTCCTCCAGTTGCTCCTCGAGCGTCGCCAGTTTCGGCGTGGCCAGGACTTTGTCAACGCGATGGCCGTCCATGTCCATCACCTCGAAGTGCCACTTGCCCCAGTCGAAGACTTGGCCCTCCTGCGGGATGTCCTCCAGGCGCAGCACGACGAACCCGGCCAGCGTTTCGTAGTTATGCCGTTCCTCCTCCGGCACGTCGGGAAGCCCGAGCAGATCCTTCAACTCCTCGATGGGGAGCATGCCATCCAGGAGCCAGGAGCCGTCGTCGCGGCGCGTGGCGCGCGGCTCGGCGGGGCTTTCGGCCATGGGAAGCTCGCCGACAATGGCTTCCATAAGGTCGTTGAGCGTCACGAGCCCTTCGATGCCGCCGTGCTCGTCGACCACCAACGCCAGGTGAGTGCGCGCTTGCTTGAATCGGTCCAGGACCTTGAGCCCCGACATCGTCTCCGGAACGAACAGCGGCTGGCGCAACGACCGCTTCAGGTCGATCCGTTCGCCCGCCAGGTTGCGATCGAGCAACTCCTTCGCCTTCACGATACCGTGAATGTCGTCCAAGCTCCCGCGGGCGACGGGGAAGCGCGAGAAGCCTGTCTCTTGGATCCGGTCCAGGTTCTCATCCAGGGAGTGCTCCAGGTCGAGCCAGACGATCTCGGTCCGCGGGGTCATAAGCGCGCCGACGCGCTGCTCGCGGAGCCGGAGGACGCTGTCGACCATGGCCTCCTCCCGTTCGGCCAGGACGCCCGCGTCGCGGCTGGAATCCATCAGGGTCTTCAGCTCGTCGATGGAGTGGACGAGGCTGTGCTCGCTGGCGGGTCGTAGGCCGAACCCGCGCAACAGCAAGTTGCCGAGCCCGTTGAGGCCCATGATCGCCGGCCGGAAGATCGTCAGATAGATCTCTAAGGGGCGTGCAGTCCAGAGCGCCGTCCGCTCGGAGAGCTGAATGGCCAAGCTCTTGGGCGCCAATTCGCCCAGCACGATGTGGAGCGTCGTGATCACCGAAAACGCCACAGCGATGGCGAGTCCATGGGCGCCAATATCGGCCCAGGGTGTCGGAAGCGCAGCGAACAAGGGCTCGATCAGGTGGGCCAACGCTGGCTCGCCGATCCAGCCGAGCGCCAGCGATGCCATCGTGATGCCGAGCTGGCAGGCGGCCAGATAGGCGTCCAAGTTCCGCGTGCCGCGATCGACGGCTTGCGACATCGGAACGCCGTCCTCGACGAGCTGCTCCACGCGGCTGCGCCGCACCGACACGAGCGCGAACTCGGCGGCGACGAAGAAGCCGTTGGCCAGCGCGAGCACCAGCACGGCAACAAGCCGGAAGGCGATCCCTAAAGCGCCTGACGGGTCCTCCAACGCACTCACCTCGCGGTGGATTGTCTCTGAAGCTTACCGTGTCCACGGTTCGCCTGTAAACGGACCGAGGGTTGTCTTCAACACCAAGCGGAATCAGGGCTGGGCGGGTTGCAACGCTGCCGGCCGTTGTAGCGTCAACAGAACGGTCAAGATCAGCGCACTGAGCGTCACCGCGCCGAGGGCCCAGCCGACGCTCGACCAGGCGTCGGCCAGCACGCCGACGACGTTGACGAGCAGGCTGGCCATGCCCCAGGCGAAGCCCATGACGACGGCCGATGCCGTCCCGGTCTGCGCCGGCAGAAGCTCTTGGGCTTGGGTGACGATGACGGGGTTGCTGGCGTTGAGCAGCCCGCCGCCCAATAGCAACAAGAGCAGCGAAACAGCTCCGCTCGAGGCCAGAAAGCCGAGCGTGGCGGCCATGCCGAGCGTAAGCGCGCCGACGGTCACGGGCCAGCGGCCCCAGCGATCCGAGACGTACCCGCCGGCGATGCCGCCCAGCGCCGCCATGAAGACAAACCCGAACAGCGCCAGGTTGCCCGCCAGATAATCCAGGCCGCGGTTCTCCAGCAGGATGACGACGAAGCCGAGAATACCCAGATGGACGGTATGCCGCAGCACGACAAGCCCCCAGAGCCGGGCCAAGGGCGCCCAGGGCAGATCCGGGCTACGCAGCGACAAGCCCGTGCTCCCTGACGTCGTCGCGTCGGTGGTCGAGGTCGAGCGAGTGGGTCGATGGCACAGCCAGAACGTCGCGCCCAACGCGGCCAGCGGCAACAGCGCCACGGGGCTCTGTGCCATGCCCCAGCGGTCGATGAACAGCCCCATCAGCGCCGGCCCGAGCGCAAAGCCGACGGTCCCGCCGGCGACGAACAGCGACACCGCGAGGCCGCGGCGCGCGCCGCCGAGCTGGCCCGCGCCCGCCGCACCGCTGGGATGGAACGCGGCCGTCCCCAGCGACGCTCCCAACAGCGCGACCACGACGAGCGCGTAGCTCGGCAGCACCCCGACCAGGCTCATGAACGCGCCCGTCACGAGCGGCCCGATCAGCGCAAACGGGACAGCCGGCCAGCGGTCGGCGAGCCAGCCGAAGCCGATCTGGAAGAACGACCCGGCCGCATGGAACGTCGACAGGAGAACCGCCGTCATGGTGTAGTTGAGCTCGAAGGTCGACTTGAGCACCGGCAGGAAGCTGGGCAAAAAGTTGGCGTAGAGGTCGTTCGTGAAATGGGCCAGCAACAGCCCGACGAGCGGGAACGTGCCGGTCGAGACAGCAGTCGAGGAACGGCCCATGATCGAATGAGTCTAGGCCCGTGGCTTACCCCGCGCAACCTCAGCGCCGCACGGCGAACAGTCGATCCATGAGCTGGTGGCCCTGATCAATGAAAATGTCCGTCTCGCGCGCAGCTCGCTCGTGATAGGCCTCGGCTCCAGCGGCAAACGACGCATCCGAGCGCTGCAGCACGAAGGGCACCGGATCGGCCGTGTGGACGCGCGTCGTCAAGGACGTCGGATGATCGGGCAACACCAGAACGGCCGCGTCCTTGAAGTCCTCAAGGCCATCGACGATTGGCCCCACGATGCGGGCGTCGAAGTCTCGGATCGCCTGGAGCTTCGTGTCGACGTCCCCTTCGTGGCTCACCTCGTCGGGCGCCTCCACATGGACCAGGACGAGGTCGTCGCCCTCGTGGAGCACCTCCAGTGCCCCGCCGGCCTTGGCCTCGTAGTTCGTGTCGACATACCCCGTCATGCCGGGCACGTCAACGACGTCGAGCCCCGCGAGCGACCCGAGCCCGCGCACCAGATCGACGGCCGAGATGACCGAGCCGGCCAATTCGAACCGCTCGGGAATCGTCGGCAACGATGGACTCGGGCCGGCCCCCCAGAGCCAGATCGCGTTGGCGTCGGTATGGTGATCGAGGTCTTCCATGGCCGCCCGGCCTCGATCCATCAGCTCACGGAGGGCTTGCGCCCCGTCAGCCCCCTCGGGATGGGGCAGATGGGGATCGATGGGCTCGCCGGGAATGTCGTGGGGCCCAACGAGGGACAAATCCCTCATCAGTTCGGCGCCATCGCGCCAGACAACCAGATGGCGGTAGCCGACGCCCTGGTGGAGTTCGATCCCGTCCGTCTCCAGTTCCCGTTTCAGCGCCTTGACCAACGGCTTGGCCTGTTGGTCGCTGAGATGGCCGCCGCTGTGGTCCACCATGAGGGTCTGGCCATCGCGTTCCTCGAGCGTCACCAGGTTGCAGCGGATGGCGACGTCGTCAGGGCCGAGCTCGATGCCCTGACTAGCCGCCTCAATCGGCGCTCGTCCCGTAAAGTAGACGTTGGGATCGTACCCGAGAATGCTCAGGTGGCCGATGTCGCTCCCCGAAGTGAAGCCACGGGGAATGGTCCGGACCATCCCCATTAGGCTCGCTTGTTGGGCGAGTGCGTCCATGCGCGGCGTCTCGGCGACCTCCAGGGGCGTCTGCCCGTCTAGCGCTTCAACGGGATCGTCGGCCATGCCGTCGCCAACCAGGATGACATACTTCATAAATCCATCGCCTCCACAAGCGCGTCCATATCCGCCTCGACGCGTGTCGGCTTGACCGACGCCGTCTCGATCGCCCGATCGGGGTCCTTCAAGCCGTGGCCCGTGAGCGTGCACACGACCATCGAGCCGTCCTTGAAATAGCCTTCAGAAGCCAGCTTAAAGACGCCCGCCACGCCGGCGGCGGAGGCCGGCTCGCAGAAGACGCCTTCCTTGGAGGCCAGCAGGCCGTATGCGTCGGTGATCTCGTCGTCGGTGACGACCCCGATTCGGCCATGGGATTCGTCCTTGGCGGCCAAGGCGTTGCGCCAGCTCGCCGGGTTCCCGATCTTGATCGCCGTCGCGACGGTGTCGGGATGCGCTACCGCGTGACCGTGCGCGATGGGCGCCGCGCCCTCGGCCTGGAAGCCGAGCATGCCGGGGACACAGTCGATAACGCCGGCATCATGATAGTCGCAATAGCCCTTCCAATACGCCGTGATGTTGCCCGCGTTGCCCACGGGCATCGCGTGGAAGTCGGGCATTCGGCCGAGCGCGTCGCAGACCTCAAACGCGGCCGTCTTCTGGCCCTCGATGCGATACGGGTTGACCGAGTTGACCAGCGTCACGGGATGGCGCTCGGCGATCTCGCGGACCACCTGCAGGGCCTCATCGAACAGTCCCGTGATCTGCAAGACGCGCGCGCCGTGCATCGTCGACTGGGCCAGCTTGCCGAGCGCAATGTTCCCCTCGGGCACCACGACGAAGCACTCCAAGCCGGCACGGGCGGCGTAGGCCGCGGCAGACGCCGCCGTGTTGCCCGTTGAGGCACAGATAACCGCCTGAGCACCTTCGTCGACGGCCCGCGAGACCGCCACCGTCATGCCGCGATCTTTGAATGAGCCCGTCGGGTTGAGCCCCTCAAATTTGACATAGAGGTCCAAATCGACGGGGAGCTGGGCTTCCACGGACGCCGCACGGACAAGCGGCGTGGTCCCCTCCAGAAGCGTCACGATGGACGTATCGTCCAGTGTCGGCAGATGATGGCGGTAGCGCTCGATAATGCCGACGTCACGCATGGCAATCCCTCACAGACGGTCTCGTGTGATTTATTCTTCGACGGAAATCGACTTTCTCAGGCCCGCGTCAAATGCGCTATATAGGTCCTTCGGGATTTGACACCCGCCCGAGGCGCTCGTATATGTTTACCTTACGCTTTGCTTGAGAGGCAACCGATCATCCATGACGCAACGAATTCAAGTCGGCGTCCTCGGCGCAACGGGAACCGTGGGACAACGCTTCGTCCAGCTGCTGGACGGCCACCCGTGGTTTGAGCTGAGCGCTCTCGCCGCCTCCGAGCGCTCGGCCGGGCAGCGCTACGCCGACGCCTGTGCCTGGAAGTTGCCGACGCCAATGCCGGAGGCCGTCAAAGATCTCATCGTCTCGGAACCGACGCCCGGAGCCATCGACGCCCCCGTCGTCTTCTCGGGGCTGACAAGCGACGCGGCAACGTCCGTCGAGCCGGCGTTCGCGGAGGCGGGCCATGCCGTCATCAGCAACGCCAGCTCCTTCCGCATGGCGCCGGATGTGCCGTTGTTGATCCCGGAAATCAACGCCGATCACGTTGACTTGATCGAGACGCAACGGCGGACCCGAGGCTGGCCCGGTTTCATCGTGACCAACCCGAACTGTTCGACGATTGCCCTCTGCCTCGCGCTAGCGCCCTTGGAGGATCAGTTCGGCATCGACCAGGTCGTGGCAACGACCCTGCAAGCCATCTCCGGGGCCGGCTATCCGGGCCTCCCCTCGCTCGACATCATGGGAAACGTGCTTCCGAATATTCCGAAGGAAGAGACGAAAATGGAGAACGAGACCCGCAAAATCTTCGGCCAGCTGACGGGAGACCGATTTGAGGCCCACGAGATGGCCTTGAGCGTCACCACGACCCGCGTCCCCGTCGTCGAGGGTCACACAGAGAGCGTCTCGATCAGTCTGGCGGAACAGCCCGCCATTGACGAGGTCCAGGCCGCGCTCCACGCGTACCGTTCGTTGCCGCAGGAGCGCGACCTGCCGAGTGCCCCGTGTCAACCCGTCGTCGTTACCGACGACCCCGACCGCCCACAGCCCCGGTTGGACAACGACCGCGAAGCCGGAATGGCGACCGTCGTCGGGCGGCTTCGGCCCTGCCCCGTGCTGGGGATCAAGCTGGTGCTGTTGGGCCACAACACCCTTCGCGGAGCCGCCGGCGCGTCGGTGCTCAACGCGGAGCTGTTGCACGCCGAAGGAGTTCTGCCCCGTTCATGATCGTCATGAAGTTCGGCGGCACCTCCGTTGGCGGGGCGGCCGCCATGGAGGCCGTCATGAGGGCCGTCGAATCCCGACGGAATCGTCAGCCGGTCGTCGTGACCTCGGCGATGCGCGGCGTCACCGACGCGCTCAGCGCTTGCGCCGATGCCGCCACCCGGGGGGACGAGAGCGGCGCTGTCGGCCATTTGGACAAGCTCGCCGAACGCCATCGCACCGCCGCCCGCCAGCTGCTCGACGACGGCGAGGCGTTGACGGAGCTTGAATCGTGGCTGGAATCCCAGGTTGAGGAGATGCGCACGCTCCTGAAGGGCTTGGCCATCTTGGGTGAGCTCACGCCCCGCTCGCTCGACGCGCTGCTGGCCTACGGCGAACGCCTCTCGACCCGGATTCTCCAAGCCGCCATGGCCGAGCGCGGGCTGGCGGTGGCGTGGATCGATGCCCGAGAGGTCGTCGTCACCGATCGTCACTTCGGGCAGGCAACGCCGCTTGTGGACGAGAGCCGCGAGCGAGCCGAGCGGCTGAGAGCCGCGGCAGAGGCGGGGCAGATCCCCGTGACTCAGGGCTTTGTCGGCGCCACGGCCGACGGCACGACCACGACGCTCGGCCGCGGCGGCTCGGATTACTCGGCCGCGTTTTTGGCCCAAATCCTGGACGCCGAGGAGATCGAGATCTGGACCGATGTGAAAGGCGTCATGACGGCGGACCCCGAGGTGGTCCCGGAGGCCCATCCCGTCCCGGAGCTGTCGTATGCGGAGGCCGCCGAGTTGGCCTACTTCGGCGCCCAAGTGCTCCATCCGCTCACGGTCGCCCCTGCCGTGGAAGCCCATATTCCCCTGTCGATCTTGAACACGTTTGAACCGGAAGCACCTGGGACGCGAATCGTCCGCGAGGCCCGCTACGACGATCACGCCGTCAAAGCGATCACGGCCATCCACGGCCTCAGCCTCGTGACCATTGCCGGCCGCGGCATGCTCGGGATCCCCGGCGTCGCCGCGCGCGTCTTCTCAGCGGTTGCAGAGGAAGGGATCAACGTGCTGATGATCTCGCAGGCCTCGTCGGAGCAGAGCATCTGTTTTCTGGTCGCCTCGGATGAGGCCGATCGCGCCATCCGAGCGCTGGAGACGGCGTTTGAGCGCGAGCGCCATCGCCATACCGTCGATCGGGTCGACGCCCAGACCGAGGTGGCGATCCTTGCCGTCGTCGGCGCCGGCATGAAGGGGACGCCCGGGGTTGCCGGGAAGCTCTTCGGCACGCTCGGGGCCAAGGGCATCAACGTCGTCTCCATCGCCCAGGGCTCGTCGGAGTACAACCTGTCGATTGTCGTCGATGAGCACGACGCGGACGCCGCGATGCGCGGGATTCACCGCGAGTTCAAGTTGGGGGGAGGGGAATGACCCAAGCGATCAACCTGGTGCTGCTCGGCGCCGGCGGCGTGGGACGGGCGCTGCTCGGCCAGATCGTCGCGGGCCGCGAACGCCACGCGGATCAGCTCGGCGTCGCCTTCAACGTCGTCGCCGTGACCGATTCCGACGGCTTGGCGTTCGACGCGTCCGGCTGGTCCGATGACGAGGTCAAATCCGTTATCGAGGCCAAAGCCAACGGGGCGTGTCTTCAAGATGGGCCGAACGGTCGGCCTTGGAACGGCGACGACGCGATCCTCGATGACGTCCCCATGCCCGCGATCGTTGTCGACGTTACGGCCACCGACGCAACGGTTCCGCTGTTGTTGGACGCCCGCGAGCGCGACTGGGGGATCGTGTTGGCCAACAAGATCCCGCTTGCCGGCCCGTTCGAGACGTTCCAGGCGTTGACGCGCAGCCGACGGACGCGCTTCGAGACGACCGTGGCTGCCGCATTGCCCGTCCTGTCGACCTTGCAGACGTATCTGTTGGACACGGGCGATCGGGTGACGAGCGCGCGCGGCTGCGTCTCCGGCACGCTCAACGTCGTCTGCCGGCGCCTGGAGGCGGGCGAGACGCTCAGCGAGGTCGTCGCCGACGCCCGCGCCCACGGCCACACCGAGCCCGACCCGCGCGAGGACCTGGCCGGGCGCGACGCCGCGCGCAAGGCGCTCATCCTCGCCCGCCTCATGGGCCATCGACTGGAATTCGACGACGTGGAGGTCGAGCCGCTCTATCCGAGCGAGATGGACGACCTCGATGTTGACGACTTCATGGACCGACTGCCCGAACTGGACATCCCTTATAAGGAACTGACCAAGGAGGCGCTCGCTGCCGGGCGGTCGCTGCGCTACATCATCGAAGTGACGCCCGAGGGCGGCCGGGCCCGACTGGAACAGCTCGAGCCCCATGACGAGCTGCTCCGGCCGGGCGCATCGGACAGCGTCGTGGCGCTGGCGAGCGAGCGCTACTGCGAAAACTCGCTCATCGTGCGCGGCATGGGCTCCGGCCCCGAACTGACGGCCTCGGGTGTGTTGGCCGATCTCCTCAACCTGGCGGCTCAGATGGCGTAAGCAGCGGAAACCGCGTTTAACAAGATGGAGCCTGCGCACCGCCTTGACAAACGCGCCCAACTGTGTTAGATAAAGCGTCAACTGTCTCATCCAGAGTGGCTGAGGGACGGGCCCGACGACGCCACGGCAACGGGGTCTCTGACCGCGAGACCGACGTGCCAATTCCCGCAGCTCCCGAACGGAGCTGAGAGATGAGAGATCCACCCGCCCACCGGCGGCTCTCCGTCTCTCACCGCAAGCTCGAGCGTCTGTCCTGCTGCTGTCTTGCGGTGGGGATCGGCCCTCCCTAAGCCTTTGGCTGAGGAAACGAGGAGGGCACCATGGAACCGAGGACGAGTCACATCAAGGGCCTTGTCTGCCGGGAGTGCGGCCGAGCGTATCCGGCCGACCCGGTCCACGTCTGCGAGTTCTGCTTCGGCCCGCTCGAGGTCGACTACGACAAGGACGTGCTCCGCGACGTCGTGAGTCGAGAGCGGATTGGAGCTGGGCCAGCCAGCCTCTGGCGCTACCGCGATCTGTTGCCCATCGACACGGGATTTGACGTCCAGGTTGGTCGATCCAACGGCCTGACGCCGCTTGTGCGCGCGCAAAACCTGGCCGAGGCGCTCGGCGTGCGCGAGCTCTACGTCAAGAACGACACGGTCTGCCCGCCGACGCTGTCGTTCAAGGACCGCGTCGTGGCCGTGGCCGTCAACACCGCGATCGCGTTCGGCTACGAGACGATCGGCTGCGCGTCGACGGGCAACCTCGCCAACTCCGTCGCCGCCCACGCCGCCGCAGCCGGACTCGGCAGCGTGATCTTCATCCCGGCGGATCTGGAACCGGGCAAGGTCGTCGGCACCGGGGTCTATCGGCCCCATCTCGTCGCTGTCGAGGGAACGTACGATCAGGTCAATCGACTCGCCAGCGAGGTCGCCGACGAGCGCGGCTGGGCGTTCGTCAACGTCAACCTGCGGCCGTACTACGCCGAAGGCTCCAAGACGTTCGCCTACGAGATCGCCGAGCAGCTCGGCTGGCGCGCGCCGGGCCACCTCGTCGTGCCGGCCGCGGGCGGCAGCCTCATCAACAAAATCTGGAAGGGGCTTTCACAGTTCCGCGAGCTTGGCTTGATCGATGGCCTATCGACCCGAATCCACGCCGCTCAGGCGGCCGGTTGCGGGCCGATCGTCTCGAGCATCTTGGCCGACGACTCCCAGCTTCGACCCGTTCGACAGCCGGCCACGATCGCCAAGTCCCTGGCGATCGGCGACCCGGCCGACGGTCGCTATGCTTATGGGGCCGTCAAGGCAAGCCATGGCCATGGCGCCCACGCGACGGACGACGAGATTCGCGACGGGATCGAGCTGCTGGCGTCCACCGAGGGGATCTTCGCCGAGACGGCGGGCGGCGTGACCGTGGCCGCCACCAAGAAGCTCATCGACCAGGGGATCATCCCGCGCGACGCGTCGATCGTGGTCGCGGTCACGGGCAACGGGCTCAAGACCCAAGAGGCGCTCTCGGGCGCGCTGCAGCCGTCGATCCGGATTGAGCCGAGTCGGCGGGCGTTCGACGACGCCTTCGATGCGACGACGGCCCGTCCCGCTTCGGCCGCGCAACCCGCTCGTGTCCAGGCGTCGTCCCCATGAACCGAAGTTTTCGAAAGGAGAGGTGACCGACATGGGCGTGACCATCCGCATTCCGACGCCGCTGCGCAAGCTGACGGGGGGCGAGGCAACAGTAACGCTTTCCGCGACCACCGTCGGCGAGTTGCTCGAGCAGCTCGAGGCGACACATCCGGACTTGCGCGAGCGACTGCGCGACGAAGACGGCTCTTTGCGCCACTTCCTCAACGTCTACGTCAACGACGAGGACGTGCGCTACCTCAACGGCCTGGAGACGACGCTGGCGGACGGCGACGAGATCTCGCTCGTGCCGGCCGTGGCCGGCGGACGCGACGCCCATGCCTCGCCCAAATCGGGGCGCGGGGAACGGCGACCTCGGTGAGCATTCCCACGCGTCGCGGGCGGTCGGAACCTCTCGATCGTTGAGCGATCGTCCGCGGAGTCCAAGGTCGGGTGTGTGACCCGTCAGGGGTCGATTCACGCGACGGGCCACGGTGGGCCGAACGCGTGCGAGAGCGGAATGCGCACTCGACAATGGGGCCGGCATGGCGTTACCACACCGGCAGCCGGCGTGCCGCCAACGACGTCATGGGCGGCACCTGTCGATGCCCTGCGACCTGGCGCCGACCGCGATCGGCGATGGGGACCCTGAGGCGGGGTGTGGGCCGCCGCGGCGGGTCGCACGTCGACCCGGGCACGGACCAGGATATGACGCATCCAAGATCGCATTGGAAAGGGGGACGCGGCCATTGAAAAGCCATGATCTGACGCACGGATATGATCGCGCCGCGGCGCGGGCGATGCTGCGCGCGGTCGGCTTCGGCGACGACGATTTCTCCAAACCGATCGTCGGCGTCGCCAGCGGCCACAGCACCGTGACGCCCTGCAACGCCGGCCTCGGCGCGCTGGCCGAGCGAGCGGACGAAGCCCTGCGGAGCGCGGGGGCCATGCCCCAATTATTCGGAACGATCACCGTCTCCGACGGCATCGCCATGGGGACAGAGGGGATGAAGTATTCGCTCGCCAGCCGCGAGGTGATCGCCGACGCCATCGAGACCGTCGCCAACGCGGAACGCCACGACGGCGTCCTCGCGCTCGGCGGCTGCGACAAGAACATGCCGGGCGCGGCGCTGGCGATGGCTCGACTCGACATTCCGTCGGTCTTTATCTACGGCGGCACGATCAAGCCCGGCCGCTACCAGAACCAAGCCTTGACCATTGTGAGCGTCTTCGAGGCGATCGGCGCGCGCAGCTCCGGGCGGATCGACGACGCCGAGCTGAGTGCGATTGAGCGTCACGCCTGCCCCGGTCCCGGCGCCTGCGGCGGGATGTTCACCGCCAACACCATGTCGTCCCTTTTCGAGACGATGGGCCTCAGCCTGCCCTATTCCTCCACGTTGGCAGCGGAAGACCATGAAAAGGCCGAAAGCGCCGCGCATGCGGCGGAGACGCTCGTGGAGGCCATCAAAAACGACCTCCGCCCCAGCGCCCTGTTGACGCGCGAGGCGTTCGAGAACGCCATTGCGCTCACGATGGCGCTCGGCGGCTCGACCAACGCCGTGCTCCACCTGTTGGCGATCGCTCGCACGGCCGGCGTCGAGCTTCATCTAGATGACTTCGAACGGATTCGGCATCAGGTGCCCGTGCTGTGTGATCTGAAGCCGTCCGGACGCTACGTCACCGTCGACTTCCACGAGGCCGGCGGCGTCCCCCAAGTTTTAAAAATCTTGCTGGAGCACGGGCAGCTCCACGGCGACGCGCTCAACGTCAACGGCCAATCGCTCAAGCGGATATTGGACGACGTGCCATCTGAGCCGCCGAGCGATCAGGACGTCATTCGGCCCTGGGACGACCCGGTCTATCCCGAAGGGCATCTGTCGATCCTGAAGGGCAACCTGGCCGAGGAAGGGGCGGTCGCCAAGACGAGCGGCATCACGCGCCGCTCCATCACCGGACCGGCCCGAGTGTTTGATTCCGAGGAAGACGCGATGGAGGTCATCCTGAACGGCGGCATCAACGCGGGTGACGTCGTGGTGATTCGGCACGAGGGGCCGAAGGGCGGCCCCGGCATGCGCGAGATGCTCGGGCCGACCTCGGCGATCATGGGGGCCGGGCTCGGCGAGGACGTCGGCCTCGTCACCGACGGGCGATTCTCTGGAGGCTCCTATGGACTGGTCGTCGGCCACGTCGCGCCGGAAGCGGCCGTGGGCGGGGCGCTCGCGCTGGTGTACGAGGGCGATGAGATCACCATGGACGCCGACGAGCATCTCTTAGAACTCCACGTGGCCGACGACGAGCTGGAACGCCGACGCCGCGACTGGCAACCCCCTGAACCGAACGTGTCGTCGCTCGGCGTGCTCGGCAAATACGCGCGGCTCGTCGGCTCCGCGGCCGACGGCGCGGTGTGCGGGTGAATGGCGCGAGCTGCGAGGCGGCCGCGCTTTGACGCGCGGCGCCTGTCGCGCTAAGACGTTGGCGCCTTGCTCGAAGGGGCCACGCCCGAACGGCTTGTAAGCAGCCGGTCCGAGCCCCGACTCGCATCGTCGCTCAGCGATGGCGCGGATCCCCGGCACGACCCAGGCAGTAATCGATCAATCGCGACGGCAAGTCGACGTCCAGGACGTGCAGGCTGCCCTTGAACTCCATGGCGCTGTTGACCTCGTGGACCGTGAACCCATCGGGCGTCTCCATGAGATCGACCGCCAACGCGCCCCCGCCCACGGCTCGCGACGCCCGGACGCAGAGCTCGCGCAACTCGGGCGTCAACCCACAGGGATGCGGAACGGCCCCGCGCGCGGCGTTGGTCCGCCAGTCGCTGGCCGTCCGATACGCCGCGGCGATCGGCTCGTCGTCGATGACGTAGGCACGGATGTCGCGCTCCGGCTTGGCGATATAGGCTTGCACGTAGAACGCGCGGTGCGACTCGGCGCCGAGATGGGTCTTGTGCTCCAGCACCGCCTCCGCCGTGGCCGGATCGGTCACCTTGGCCATCAACCGGCCCCAGGATCCGTCGACGGGCTTGAGGACGACGGGATAGCCCAGTTCGTCGATGGCTCGGCGTGCGCTCGCCGGCGTGAACGCCAAGCGAACCTCCGGGGTCGGCACGCCGGCCCGGCGCAGCACGTGCGAGGTGCGCAGCTTGTCGTCACAAGTCCGCACGACCTCGGGCGCGTTGACCGTCGGCACCCCCGCGCTCGCCAGCATTCGCAGCGACGCACTCGCCCGCGATTGCGACACCTCACGGTCGAGGACGACGTCCACTTCGGGCGCAGAGCCCGGCGCGAGGACGAGCTTGCGACTCTCCAAAGGGACGAGCTCGACGTCCGTGCGACGCTCGATCGCCTGGAAGAGCCACTTCTCTTCGGGCCGCAGGCGCGAGTAGAGCACGCCCAGTTTCAGGGGGCTCATTCGCCTCCGCCGCCGCCCTTCTCGGACGCCGGCGACGCGACGCAGGCAACGGCGTGATCCCGGAGTCGGGACCGCGTGCCGGACATGTCCAGATCGTCAGCATGAGGCCACAGCCCCTGCGCCATCGCCACCCCTTCCCTTGAAGAATTGAAGATGCGGGACCATCGGACGCTCAACGCCGAGCCCGACGAGCCCCCGTGACCGCCGCCATGTCGATCGGGCAGACCGTCGAAGATCGTGGGGATGACTCGAGGGGTTATCGTCGAACGCGCTCGGTCGGTCGTCGGAAACGTTGGGCGGGCTGGCGTGTCAGCTTCCCTGGACCGATGACGTCTAGGGAAAAGTCGGGGGAATCGGTCGAGGCAATCGGCCATTTGTCGGGACAACAGGTCACGGTACCGCCTCCGCCGCACGAAGTTGCCCGTCAGCTTAGGCTCGCTCCGTTCATCTGTCAAGGCCTCGCGAGCGGAGCGATCGGTGGGCAGCGCCGTCCGAACGCATTGCGGCCGAGCCGGCCAACCAACGGACCTCGCATGGAATGATTGCCTCAAGCTATCGCCCGCGCCGTCGATCCGCTTCTCGAACGATCGTTGGCCACGCGGAGCCCGAGATCGGCTTGTTGCAAAACCGACGCTCGCATGATAAACGAAGGTGATCGGAAAGTGGCACCGACGACCATGTTCACGCCATCGGGGAGCGACGCATGGCCCTGCTAGTCCTGGAAGACGGCTCGATCTTTCCCGGCGCGCCGTTGGGGGCGTCGGGAGAGGTCTGCGGCGAGGTCTGTTTCAACACCGGCATGACGGGCTATGTCGAGGTGCTGACCGACCCGTCCTACCGGGGCCAGATCGTGACGATGACCCAGCCGCATATCGGCAACTACGGCGTCACCTTCGAGGATGCCGAGTCCACGACGCCGCACGTCAGCGGCTTCATCGTCCGGGAGGCCAGCGACGTCTACTCCAACTGGCGGGCCGAGCTCTCCTTGGACGATTACCTTAAAAAGGCCGGCGTCATCGGCCTGTCCGACGTCGACACGCGCGCGCTGACCCGCCACATTCGCACGGCCGGCGCCATGCGCGGTTGCCTCTCGACGGAGGCCGACGGCGCCGACGCGCTCGTCGAGCGCGCCCGCCGGTCTCCGACGGTCTCCGAGCAGGACTTGGTCGGCGAAGTGACGGCCCGCGAGATCCACGCCTGGGACGATCCGAGCGACGCCCAATGGGGCGCGAACGGCACGCCGTCGGCGGCGTCCGAGGCCTTCCACGTCGTCGCCTATGACTTCGGGATCAAGCACAACATCCTGCGGCAACTCCGCGACCGAGTCGGCCGGGTCACCGTCGTGCCGGCCGACACGCCGGCCGAGCGCGTGCGAAGCCTCAACCCCGATGGGATCTTCCTCTCCAACGGGCCCGGCGATCCCGAGCACGTCGCGCCCGCGATTCAGGCGATCCGGACGATGGCCGACTGGGACGTGCCCATCTTCGGCATCTGCCTCGGCCACCAGTTGATGGGGCTGGCCCTCGGCGCTCGCTCGTACAAGCTCAAGTTCGGCCATCGCGGCTGCAATCAGCCGGTTCAGCGGCTGGACACGGGCCAGATCGAGGTGAGCACGCACAACCACGGCTTCGCCCTGGATGACCTTCCCCCTCACTTGGAGGTCACCCACCTCAACCTGAACGACGGCACGATCGAGGGCCTGCGCGTGCCCGACGCGCCCATCTTCGGCGTGCAGTACCATCCGGAGGCCGCGCCCGGCCCGCACGACTCGCACTACCTGTTCGATCGTTTCATCACGACGATTCGAGAGCGACGAGCCTAAGCGGGGACAGGTCGACGCATCTGTCCTCAACCTGTAATCGGCGGGACGAACGCCGTTCGTCGCCGCTCAGGAGTGAATTATGCCCAAACGCACCGACATCGAACGGATTCTGGTCATCGGCTCGGGGCCGATCGTCATCGGCCAGGCGGGCGAGTTCGACTACTCCGGCTCACAGGCCTGCAAGGCCCTGTTGGAAGCGGGCTACGAGACGATTCTGGTCAACAACAACCCGGCGACGATCATGACCGATCCCGATTTCGCCACCCGCGTCTACGTGGAGCCGTTGGTGCCGGACATGGTGGAGAAGATCATCGCGCGGGAGCGGCCCGACGCGCTGCTGCCGACCGTCGGGGGCCAGACGGCGATCAATCTATCGATCGCGCTCGACGACGCGGGAATTCTGGACGAACACGGGGTTGAACTGATCGGCGCCCAGCGCTCAGCGCTGGAGCTGGCCGAGGATCGGCTGCGCTTCAAGACCGTGCTCGACGAGGACGGCGTGCCGACGCTGCGGAGCGAGTTGGCCGACTCCATGGCGGAGGCCCTCGCCAGCGTGGAGCGGCTCGGCCTGCCCGTCGTCGTGCGGCCCTCCTACACGCTCGGCGGCGAGGGCGGCGGCATCGCCGCCGACCTCGACTCGTTTCGAGACGTCGTCGACCGGGGCCTGACCGACAGCCCCGTCCACCAAGTGTTGATCGAAGAGTCGGTGCTCGGTTGGAAAGAGTTCGAGCTAGAGCTGATCCGCGATCTGGCCGACAACGCCATCGTCATCTGCGGCATCGAGAACGTCGATCCCATGGGGGTCCACACGGGCGAATCGATCACGGTGGCGCCGACGCAGACGTTGACCGACCGCGAGTATCAGCGCCTGCGCGACCTTGGCATCCAGGTGATCCGGACCGTCGGCGTGGAGACGGGCGGGTCGAACGTGCAGTTCGCCGTCCACCCCGACACCGGACGGCTGGCCGTGATCGAGATGAACCCGCGCGTCTCGCGCAGCTCGGCGCTGGCCTCCAAGGCGACAGGGTTCCCGATTGCCAAGATCGCGGCCAAGTTGGCCGTCGGCTACACGCTGGACGAGCTGCCCAACGACATCACGCAAACCACTCGGGCGGGGTTCGAACCGACGATCGACTACTGCGTCGTCAAGATCCCGCGCTGGAACGTCGAAAAGTTTCCCGACGCATCGGCGACATTGACCACGGAGATGAAGTCGGTCGGCGAGGCGATGGCGATGGGCCGGACGTTCAAAGAAGCGCTCCAGAAGGCCGTCCGTTCCCTGGAGCTGGAGCGGCCGGGCCTGGTCGATCCGTATGCCGGGCAGCGGCCGCTGTCGCCGGAGTGGCTGGCGGCGGACATCGCGCAGCCGCGCCCCGATCGGCTCTTCAAGCTTTACGGCGCGCTCGGCGCCGGCGTGGACGTCGCCACGCTCCATCGGGCGACGGGGATCGATCCGTGGTTCCTCCATCAGCTCCAGGAGATCGCCGAGCTGGAGCGTCAACTGCGTCACGCCGCATGGGCCGACGTGGACCCGTCGCTGTTACGCCACGCCAAGCGGCTCGGCTTTGCCGACGAGCAGTTGGCCCGGCTCTGGGGCGTCGCCCCCGAGCGCGTCCGGCAACGGCGGATGGATCTGGGCATCAAGCCCGTCTACAAGACCGTCGACACCTGTGCGGCCGAGTTCGAGGCGCAGACGCCCTACTTCTACTCGACCTACGAAACGCTGAGCGAAGCCAGGCCGAGCGACCGGCCCAAGGCGATGGTCCTCGGCGGCGGGCCGTACCGCATCGGCCAGGGGATCGAGTTCGACTATTGTTGCTGTCAGGCGGCGTTTGCGCTGGCGGAGTTGGGCTACGAGACGATCCTCGTCAACTGCAACCCGGAGACGGTCTCGACGGACTACGACACGAGCGATCGGCTCTATTTCGAACCCGTCACGTTGGAGAACGTCCTGGATGTCGTGGAGGTCGAACAGCCCGACGGCGTCATCGTTCAGTACGGCGGACAGACGCCCTTGAAGCTGGCGCTCGGCCTCAAGGCCGCGGGCGTGCCCGTCTGGGGGACCGATCCCGCGGAGATCGACCGGGCGGAGGATCGTCGTCATTTCGAGGACCTGTTGCATCATCTCGACGTTCCCCGGCCGCGCGGCACGACGGCGACGTCCGAGCGCGAGGCCGTCCGAGCGGCTCGCGAGTTCGGCTTCCCCGTGCTGGTCCGCCCGTCGTACGTGCTGGGCGGGCGCGCCATGGTCGTCGCCCACGACGAGCGGGACCTGGTGCGCTACATGACCCAGGCCGTCGAGGTCTCGCCCGATCATCCCGTCCTGATTGATAAATTTTTAGATGGAGCGATCGAGGTCGATGTCGACGCGGTGGCGGATGGCGAGCGTTGCGTCGTGGCCGGCGTGATGCAGCACATCGAGGAGGCCGGCGTCCACTCGGGGGACAGCGCCTGCGTGCTGCCGCCGCACTCGCTCTCGCCCGGCATCCAAGAGACGATCCGTGCCTACACCGAGCGCCTCGCGCGCGAGCTGAACGTCGTCGGGCTATTGAACGTCCAGTACGCGGTCAAGGATGGCGAGGTCTACGTCATCGAGGTCAACCCGCGCGCCTCGCGGACGGTCCCGTTCGTCAGCAAGGCGACCGGCCTGCCGTGGGCCAAGGTCGGCGCGTGGGTCATGGGCGGTTGGACGTTGGACAAACTGGGCATCGACGCCACCCCGACCGCCACGAGCTACGCCGTGAAAGCTCCCGTCTTCCCGTTCGGCCGGTTCTGGGTCGACCCCGTGCTCGGGCCGGAGATGAAGAGCACGGGCGAGGTGATGGGCGTGGGCGAGACGCTGGGCGAGGCCTACGTCAAGACCCAGTTGACGTTGAAAACGCGCCTGCCGCTGGGCGGGACGGTCTTGTTGAGCGTGGCCGACGCCGACAAGCCCCGCCTCGGGCTGTTGGCCGAACGCCTGGACGCGCTCGGGTTCCGGCTGCTGGCAACACCTGGCACGGCCGAGACGCTGCGGTCGCTCGGGCTGACGGCCGAGGTCGTCTGTCCGATTCATCAAGGGCACCCGAACGTGCTCGACCGGCTGACGCGCGATCGGGTCCAGCTCGTGATCAACACGCCGCTCGGCAAGGCCTCCCATCGGGACGACGCCTTCCTCCGCCTGACTGCGCTGCGCCAGGGCATTCCCTACGTCACGACGCTGGCCGGCGCGAACGCAGCCGTGGCGGGCATCGAGGCCTCGCGCCACGATGAGCTCGTTCCGTGGCCGCTGCCCCCGACCCGTGCCATCGACGTGCGCCCCCAATGACGCCGCCTGCGCACGATCCCGGAAACGGCGCATCGCCCTACGTTTGCGCTGGGCCGCGAGATCGTGTCCCATGCCCCTTGACAGGGGGGCCGAATCATGATATATACGAGCTACCTTGCAATGATAAGGAGGCGTTGGACCATGGCGCATCAAGCGCACACGATGCCCGCCCAAGCGGCCCAACCCCAGTTCCGCCCGATGACTTTCGGTTCGTCCGTCGTTTCGGCCTTCCTTATCGTCCTTTCCATTATCAGCCTCATTAGCTCCGTCCTTATTGTCCTCCCCCGCTAGGGGGAATCATTACTTCAACCGCCGCTATCCCGTTCTGAGTCGAGCGTCGACACGTCCGTTCCGAGCGGTGACAGCCGACTCGGTCTGCGCCTCGTTCGCGACAGAGGCGCACCTCCCAGCAACGCAATGGAAAGGAACTGACATGTATTGCCCGAACTGTCATGCCATGATGGAGCCCAACGGCCGAGACGAGACCCGCACGGTGGAGAGCCAGCACTGTCCGCACTGCGATCACATGGTCGAGATCCGCGAGTCCAGCGGCGGGTTCCTCTTCCGCTACGACTGTGAAGAGCAGCCGGCGTCGCCGGCGGCGAGCCGATGACCTCCCTTCCCACGACCGGGGCCCCAACCCGACGAGCCCAGCCCCGCGCCCGTCGTCGCACGGGCGCGGGGGCCGTCATCGAGGGCCTGAAGGCCGAAGGAGCCGAGTTGGTCTTCGGCATGACCGGCGGCGCGATCATGCCCGTCTACGACGCGCTCTTCCAGGACGGCTCACTGCGCCACATCATCGTCGGCCACGAGCAGGGCGGCGCGCACATGGCCGAGGGCTACGCCCGCGTGACGGGCAAGCCGGGCGTCGTGCTCACCACGAGCGGCCCCGGCGCGACCAACCTCGTCACGGGATTGGCCGACGCGTCGATGGACTCGACGCCCTTGATCGCGCTAACGGGGCAGGTCCCGACGTCGATGATCGGCAACGACGCCTTCCAAGAATCCGACGTGCGCGGCATCACAATGCCGGTCACCAAGCACAACTACCTGCTCAAACGCGCCGACGAGGTCCCGCGCGCCATGGCCGAGGCGTTCCATCTGGCGCAGACGGGACGACCGGGGCCGGTGCTGATCGATCTGCCCAAGGACGTGACCAAAACCGACACCGACGCGGCCCATCCGGACCGTGTCGAGATGGCCGGCTACAAGCCCCCGTATGAGGGCCACCCCAAGCAGATCCGTCAGGCGCTCGACGTGCTCAAGAGCGCCGAACGGCCTGTCATCCTGGCCGGCGGCGGCGTGCTCCACGCCGAGGCCTCGGATGAGCTGCGCGAGTTCGCGGAGGATTTGCAAATTCCCGTGATCAGTACGCTGATGGGCCTCGGCAACTTTCCCATGGACTCGGATCTGTCATTGGGGATGCCGGGCATGCACGGCATGGGCGCGGCCATCATGGCGATCTATCACAGCGACGTGCTGCTCTGTGTGGGCACCCGACTCGACGACCGCATCACGGGGAAACTGGACGAGTTTGCGCCCCATGCACGTCTGATCCACGTCGACATCGACGCCTCCGAGATCGGGAAGAACGTCCCGGCCGTGGTGCCGATCGTCGGCCATGCCAAGCCGGTGCTGCGCGAACTGTCATGCGGCGCGCGAGCCTGGGAATCCAAGCCCGATTGGGCACCTTGGCGGCGCCAACTGGGCGCGTGGAAACGGGAATATCCGCTCCATTATGACGAGAAGTCGAACACGATCATGCCGCAGCAGGTCGTCGAGGCCGTGGACGACGCCCTGGATGACGACGCCATCGTATCCAGCGGGGTCGGCCAGCACCAGATGTGGGCGGCGCAGTACTACACGTTCCGCAAGCCACGGACGTGGCTGACCAGCGGCGGCCTCGGCACGATGGGCTACGGCTTCCCCGCCGCCATCGGCGCCAAACTGGCCAAGCCGGACGTCCCCGTCGTCTGCATCGATGGCGATGGATCGTTCCTGATGACGATGCAGGAGCTCGTTACGGCCGTCCGGTATCGGGTGCCCGTCGTCCAGGTGATCGTCAACAACGTCTACCTCGGCATGGTGCGCCAGTGGCAGCAGCTCTTCTTCGATCGGCGCTATGCCGAAAGCGCGATGCAGCCGCCGCAGTACGACACGATTGCCCAGTCGTTCGGCGCGCTCGGCCGACGCGTGGAGCGTCCCGAGGATCTGGCATCGTCGGTCCAGTGGGCGGTTCGCGAGGCCGAGGCCCAGCAACTGCCCGTGGTGCTCGACGTGATCGTCGACGTCGAGGAGTGCGTCTATCCCATGGTGCCGGCCGGGCAGGCCAACGTCGACTTTCTCGCTGGCCCTGAAGGCATCCCGGACGGGCAGGCGCGACGGAGGGCCGTGGCATGAGCAAGCACCTCCATTCGATCTCCGCGATCGTCGTCAACGAGAGCGGCGTGCTCGCCCGCATTGCCGGGATGTTCGCCCGCCGCGGCTTCAACATCGACAGTCTGGCCGTCGGCGCGACGGAGGATACGCGCTACGCGCGCATGGCGATCGTCGTGCGCGGGGACGACCGCGTGCTGGAGCAGGTCGTCAAGCAGCTCGGGCGCTTAGTTGATGTCATCAAGGTGAGCGACATGGCCGACGATCCCCATGTCGAGCGCGAGATGGCGCTCGTGCGAGTCCACACATCCGCGGAGCGACGGAGCGAGGTGATGGAGCTGGCCCACGTCTTCCGGGCTAAGATCGTCGACGTCGGCCAGCGGAGCCTCATGATCGAGGCGAGCGGCAAACACGAGAAGATCGAGGCGCTGATCGAGATGCTGCGACCCTACGGGGTCGTCGAGTTGGCCCGCACCGGACGGATTTTCTTGTCGCGCGAGCGAGCCGGCGGCCCGACGCCGACCGAGCTGCCCGCTTCCGAGAACGGACAGACCGAACCATCAACCGCTGAGGTGAGTTCATGACCGCCAACGTCTACTACGAACAGGACGCCGATCTGACCGTCTTCCAGGGCCAACGGCTCGCCGTGCTCGGCTACGGCAGCCAGGGCCGCGCCCACGCGCTCAACCTCCACGACAGCGGCCTCGACGTCGTCGTCGGGATGCGCGAGGGCAGTTGCAGCGCCGACGAGGCGCTGGCCGATGGGCTCGAGGTGCAGACCATCGACGAGGCCGTCCGTTCCGCCGATCTCGTGGCGTTCCTGATGCCGGACCCCGTCCAGCCGACGGTCTACGCGTCCCACGTCGAGCCCAACCTGAAGGACGGGGCGACGCTGCTCTTCGCGCACGGGTTCAACGTCCACTACGGCCAGATCGCGCCCCCGCCGACGAGCGACGTGATCATGATCGCGCCGAAGGGGCCGGGCAACCTCGTCCGAAAACTCTATCAGGACGGGCAGGGCGTGCCCTGTCTGTTGGCCGTCGAGCAGGACGCGTCCGGCGACGCTCACGCGAAGGGGCTGGCGTACGGCCACGCGCTCGGCGGCACCCGCGCCGGGATCATCGAGACCTCGTTCCGCGAGGAGACCGAGACGGACCTCTTCGGCGAGCAGACGGTGCTGTGCGGCGGCGTGACCGAGCTGGTCAAGGCCGGCTACGAGACGCTCGTCGACGCGGGCTACAGCCCGGAGATGGCCTACTTCGAGTGCATGAACGAGCTGAAGCTGATCGTCGACCTGCTCTATCAGGGCGGGCTGAGCCAGATGCATCGCTTTGTGAGCACGACGGCCGGCTACGGAAGCGTCACGCGCGGTCCCAGAGTCATCGACGAGCACGTGCGCGAGAACATGCGCGTCATTCTCGATGAAATCCAGGATGGGTCATTTGCGCGCGAGTGGGTGCTGGAGAACCAGGCCAACCGGCCCGTCTTCGAGGCCAAGACCCGCGCCGACAAGGAACACCCCGTCGAAGCCGTCGGCGAGCGCCTGCGCGGCATGATGGTCTGGTTAAACGAGTAATTTCCAATCGGGAGGAGAAAATGGATTCTGAGATCGACGTCGAGGTCAATGGCCCCGTTCAGATGTTCGACACGACGCTGCGCGACGGCGAGCAGACGCCCGGCGTGGCGTTCGCCGTCGACGACAAAGTGGAGGTCGCCAAGCGGCTGGACGCGCTCGGCACCCACGTGATTGAGGCCGGCTTCCCGGTCAACTCGGACGAGGAGTTCGAGGCCGTGCGACGGATCGCCGAGACGGTCGACGCGACGGTCTGCGGCCTGGCCCGCGTCGTGCCGCACGACGTCGACGCGGCGGTGCGCGCTGGCGTCGGCATGGTCCACGTCTTCGCGTCCACGTCGGATATCCAGATCGAGAAGTCGATGCGCACGACCCGCCAGGGCGTGCTCGACAAGACCCGTGTGGCCGTCGAGCAGGTCAAGGAAGCGGGCAAGGTCTGCATGTTCAGCCCCATGGACGCCACGCGGACCGACACCGATTTCCTCCTGGACGCCATCGGCGTCGCTGATCGGGCCGGCGCCGATTGGATCAACCTCCCCGACACCGTCGGCGTCGGGACGCCATCGAGCATTCGAGCGTTCGTCGAGCGCGTGTACCAATCGACCGACTGCGCAATCAGCATCCACTGCCACAACGACTTCGGCCTGGCCGTCGCCAATTCGCTCGCGGCCGTGGAGGCCGGGGCGCGCATGGTCCAGGTCTCGCTCAACGGCATTGGGGAGCGGGCCGGCAACGCGAGCTATGAGGAGGTCGCGCTCGGGCTGCGCTGCCTCCACGAGATCGACCTCGGCATCCGGACCGAGGGCCTCTACGACACGTCTAGGCTGATCGAGCGCCTGACGGCGATTCCGGTGACGCCCAATAAACCCGTCATCGGCGCCAACGCGTTCAGCCACGAAAGCGGCATCCACTCGGCCGGAGTCTTGGAAGACTCGTCGACGTTCGAGCCGGGCGTCATGACCCCCGAGATGGTCGGCCATCAGCGTCGTCTGGTCGTGGGCAAGCACGCCGGCAAGCGTGGGATTCAGGAGACGCTGCGCGAGGCCGGTCTCGCCCCCTCCGACGAGGAGCTGAACGAGATCGTGCGGCGGATCAAGTCGCTCGGCGGCAAGGGCAAGCGCGTGCTCGACGCGGATCTGGTGGCCATTGCCGAGGGCGTGATGAGTTCAGCCGAAAGCGCCGATCGGGACCAAGGCCTGACGCTCGATCAGCTCGTGGTCACGACCGGCAACGCGCTCACGCCGACGGCCAGTGTCATCGCCCGTCGCCACGGCGAGGCGCGCACGGCGGCCGATACGGGCGTCGGGCCGGTCGACGCGGCGTTCAAGGCCGTCCAGGCGATGATCGGCGACGACCTCGACCTCGAGATCACCGAGTTCCACTTGGACGCCATCAGCGGCGGCAGCAACGCCGTCGCGCACGTGACACTGACGGTCGAGGACGAGTTCGGCCATCGGTCGAGCTCCGAGGGCGCCCACGAGGACATCGTCATCGCCAGCGCCGAGGCGCTGATCACCGCGATCAATTCACTGCTGCGCAAGCGGGCGCAGACGGAGACAACCGACATCCCATCCGAACCGACGGAGGCGACCGCCGATGCCCACGCTGTTTGATAAGATCTGGAACGCACACGTCGTGGCCGAGTCCCCCGAGCGGCCCACGTTGCTCTACATCGACCGGCACTTGGTCCACGAAGTGACCTCACCGCAGGCCTTTGAAGGGCTAAGGCTAGCAAGACGCTCGGTCCGTCGACCCGATCTCACATATGCGACGGCCGATCACAACGTCCCCACGGACGAGGAGGGCCGGGCCCAGATCGCCGACCCGATTTCGGCCAAGCAGATCGACACGCTCCAGCAGAACTGCGAAGAGTTCGGGATCGAGCTCTACGGACTAGACAGCGCCCATCAGGGCATCGTCCACGTGATCGGGCCCGAACTCGGGCTGACGCTGCCCGGGTTGACGATCGTCTGCGGCGACAGCCACACGTCGACGCACGGGGCGTTCGGGGCGCTCGCGTTCGGCATCGGCACGAGCGAGATCGAACACGTCCTCGCCACGCAGACGTTGCCCCAAGTTAAGCCGAAGACTATGGCCATTACTCTCAAGGGTCAACCGCCGCTCGGCGTGACGGCCAAGGATCTGATATTGAGCGTCATCGGCCGCATCGGCGTGAACGGCGGCACGGGGCACGTGTTGGAGTACCGCGGCGAGGCGGTCGAAGGCCTGTCCATGGAAAGCCGCATGACGATCTGCAACATGTCGATCGAGTGCGGCGCCCGCGCCGGACTGATCGCCCCCGATGAAGCGACGTTCCGCTTCCTCGAGGGTCGACCGTTCGCCCCGAGCGGCGATGATTGGGAGCGAGCGCTGGACGACTGGCAGACGCTGCCGAGCGATCCCGACGCCGAGTTCGACCACGAGGAGGTCTTCGATGCTTCGACGTTCGCGCCGCAGGTGAGCTGGGGGACGAATCCCGGCCAGGTCACTGACGTCACGGGCATCGTGCCGGACCCGGCGTCGTTCCGCGACACGGCCACCCGCACCTCTGCCGAGCGGGCGCTGGCCTATCAAGATCTTCAACCGGGCACGCCCATTCAAGATATCCCGATTGACCGCGTCTTCATTGGCTCCTGCACGAACGCGCGTCTGGACGACCTGCGCACGGCCGCCGCCGTCGTGCAAGCGAGCGGACGGGCCGTGTCGTCCGACGTGCGGGCGATGGTCGTGCCGGGGTCACAAACCGTCAAAGCCCAGGCCGAAGCCGAAGGCCTCCACGAGATTTTCCAACGGGCCGGCTTCGAGTGGCGCCACGCCGGCTGCAGCATGTGCCTCGGCATGAACCCCGATGTGTTGAATCCCGGCGAGCGCTGTGCGTCCACGAGCAACCGGAACTTCGAGGGCCGCCAGGGCCGCGGCGGCCGGACCCATCTGGTCAGCCCGATCATGGCCGCGGCGGCCGCGGTCGAGGGGCGTTTCGTCGACGTGCGCGAGTGGCTGGGCCGAGGCCGACTGGCCGAGGAGGTGCTCGTCGATGGAGCCGTTTGAGCCGTTCACCGGTCGCGTCGCGCCCTTGGACGTCGCCAACGTCGACACCGATCAGATCATCCCCAAGCAGTTCCTGAAGCGGGTGGAGCGGACCGGCTTCGGCGACGTGCTGTTCCACGACTGGCGCACGCTCGACGACGGGAGCCCGAACCCCGATTTCGTGCTCAACGACCCGAACTATGCGGACCCCGAGATCCTGTTGGCGCGCGAGAACTTCGGCTGCGGCTCCAGCCGCGAGCACGCCGTCTGGGCGCTCCATGACGCCGGGTTTCGGGCCGTGATCGCCCCCTCGTTCGCCGACATCTTCCAAACCAACGCGTTCAAGAACGGGCTGCTGCCGATCGCGCTCGATGACGAGGCGGTTGACGCCCTGTTCCAGCGAGTTCATGCGGAACCGGGCTATGCGATCGCCGTCGATCTGGAGAACCAACGGTTGGAGGGCAGCGATGGACTCTCCATCTCGTTTGACGTCGATCCGTTCCGCCAGCGCTGTCTGTTGGAAGG
>JBDGQO010000076.1:28159-38888 GCA_042219045.1 Bipolaricaulia bacterium
TCAACTTCGTCATCGTGCGCGAGAACTCGGAAGGGCTGTACGCCGGCATCGAGTCGACCATCGCCCCCGGCGTGACGACCGCCACGCGGGTGATCACCGAGCGCGCCAGCGAGCGCATCGCCCGCTTTGCGTTCGATTACGCCCGCGAGAACAGCTATGGCAACGTGACAGCGGTTCACAAGGCCAACGTCCTACAGACGACCGACGGGCTGTTCCTGCGCTGCGTGCGCAACGTGGCCGAGCGCTATTCCGACGTCACCTACGATGAGGCGATCGTCGACGCCGCTGCGCTGCATCTCGTCACGGGGCCCGAGCGCTTCGACGTCATCGTCACGACCAACCTGTTTGGCGACATCCTGAGCGACTTGTCCGCCGGCCTGATCGGCGGATTGGGGCTGTGCCCGAGCGCCAACCTGGGCGATCAACATGCGCTCTTCGAGCCGGTCCACGGGACCGCGCCCGACATCGCCGGCAAGGGGATCGCCAACCCAACGGCCGCCATTCTCTGCGGCGCGATGCTGGCCCGGCACCTGGGACATCGAGAGGCGGGCGAGCGCATCGAGGCCGCACTGGAGACAACGCTTGCGGCCGGCGAGACGACGCCCGACCTCGGCGGGTCGCTTTCGACGTCGGAGATGGCCGAAGCCGTGATCGGCCACTTGAAGGAGGATTTATCATGAGCGACGAGCAAGGCCGCGTGCTTCTGTATGACACGACGCTGCGCGACGGCGCCCAGGGCGCCGAGGTCAACTTCTCATTGCCGGACAAGCTGAAGTTGACGCAAAAACTGGATGCGTTCGGCATGGACTACATCGAGGGCGGCTGGCCGGGCAGCAACCCCAAAGACGTCGAGTATTTTCAACACGTGCGCGATCTGGAGATCCACCATGCCAAGGTGACGGCCTTCGGCAGCACGCGCCGCGCCCACATCCACGCCGAAGAGGACGGCAACCTGCAGGGGCTCGTGGCAGCCGACACGCCGGCGGTGGCCATCTTCGGCAAGAGCTGGACGCTCCAAGTGACCGACGTGCTGCGCACGACGCTCGACGAAAAC
The DNA here is from genome assembly GCA_042219045.1 of Bipolaricaulia bacterium. Classification (GTDB taxonomy): domain Bacteria; phylum Bipolaricaulota; class Bipolaricaulia; order RBG-16-55-9; family RBG-16-55-9; genus CAZMNF01. The sequence continues at coordinate 29,214 of JBDGQO010000076.1, forward strand.
CGCGCCATGATCCGCGACTCGGTGGCGTTCTTGAAGTCCCAGGTTCCGGAGGTCATCTACGACGCCGAGCACTTTTTCGACGGGTATCACGCTGATCCCGACTACGCGCTCGCCACGCTGGAAGCGGCCGTTGAGGGCGGCGCCGACTGGCTCGTGCTCTGCGACACCAATGGCGGCTCCCTGCCGGACGACATCGCGGCCATCACCGAGGCGGCCCGCGAGCAATTCGGCGTGCCGATCGGCATTCATGCCCACAACGACGGCGGCCTCGGCGTGGCCAACGCGTTGGCGGCCGTACAGGCCGGCGCCACCCAGGTCCAGGGAACGATCAACGGCTACGGCGAGCGGACCGGCAACGCCGACCTCTGCGCGGTGATTCCCAACCTGGCGCTCAAGATGGATATCGCCGTGCTCGACGATCAAGCCGATCGGCTCCAGCAGCTGACCCGGCTCTCGCGCACCGTGAGCGAACTGGCCAATCTGGAACACAACCCCCGGCTGCCGTTCGTCGGCCGCCACTCGTTCACGCACAAGGGCGGCGCCCACGTCAACGCCATGCTCAAGACGACCCGATCATTTGAGCACATCCCGCCGGAGACGGTCGGCAACGCGCGGCGCTACGTCGTCTCGGAGCTCTCAGGCAAGAGCAACGTGCTCCAGAAAGCCGAAGAGGCGGGACTGGCCGTCGACTCGTCCGAGGAAGCCGGTGAACTCCTGGAGGAGCTGAAACGGCTGGAGCACGAGGGCTATCAGTTTGAAGATGCCGACGCCTCGTTCGAACTGATGCTGCGTCGCGCGCGCGGCGAGGTGCCGACGTTCTTCGAGCTCGTCCACTTTCATACCCACGTCCATCGCGAGGCCGACGAGAATGTGCCTTATGCTTCGGCCATCGTTAAGTTGCGCGTCGGCGCGACGGAGATGCTCGAGTCCGCCGAGGGCGACGGCCCGGTCAGTGCCTTAGACCAAGCCCTCCGCAAGGCGCTCTGCGAGGCCTATCCCGAGATCCTGAAGATGACGCTGCTCGACTACAAGGTCCGCATCCTCGAATCCGAACGGGGAACGGGTGCTAAGCCGCGCGTGACGATCACGACGGGCGATGGCGAGCGCCAATGGAGCACCGTCGGTGTCGCCTACGATATTCTTGAAGCCAGTTGGCAGGCCCTGGCCGACGGCTACGTCTACGGGCTGGATCGTCATCAGGCCGACCCGCCATCCGAGCCTCATCGATCCCTGGACCGAATCGAGGCCGTCTCCGAACGCACCGAACACGAGATCGAAAAGTCATAGCGACCCTTCCCGAAGGAGGCGACATGCAAGCCGACGACTGGTTTCGCTTATCGGGCCGGTCGAACGGACCGGGCCTGACTCACGAGCTTCATCATCCTGCCGACTGCGGCGTCGGGGCGCTTGTGGATCTGCGGAACCGGCCGTCGCACGGGCTTCTCCGCGACGCGCTGGAGATGCTGCGCAACCTCGATCACCGCGGCGCGCGCGGCGCGGAAGAGAACACCGGCGACGGGGCCGGCGTCTTGATTCAGACGCCGGACGCGTTCCTGCGCCGCGAGTTGCCGCCGTTGCGCGACGTCGACGATTACGCCGTCGGCCAGCTCTTCCTGCCGCGATCGGAAGACGATCAGCAGCTGTTCGTCGCGCTCGTCGAGCGGGTCGCCGACGCGAACGGGTTCGACGTCATCGCCTGGCGGCGAGTGCCGACGGTCAACGATGCGCTCGGCGAGACCGCGCTCGATGCGGAGCCGTCGGTCCAACAGGTCTTTCTCCGTCCGCGAGCCGCGTGCGCGGACACGGAGTTTGACCGTCGGCTCTATCTCCTCCGTCGTCGGATCGAGCGGGCGGCCACCGAACTCGCCAACTCGGACGATTTCTACGTCTGCTCCCTCGACCGCCGGACGATCGTCTACAAGGGGCTGTTGACCAACGATCAGCTCGCCCGCTACTATCCCGATCTCACTCATCCGGACGTCCGTTCGGCGCTGGCCGTCGTCCACGCGCGCTTTTCCACCAACACGCTCGGGAGTTGGCCATTGGCCCATCCCTATCGCTGGATCGTCCACAACGGCGAGATCAACACGCTGCAGGGCAACCTGAACTGGATGCGCGCGCGCGAGCCCGACCTGGCCCATCCCGACTTCGGTGACGAGATCGACGATCTGACCCCGATCGTCGACCCCGGCCAGAGCGACACGGCCAACCTGGATCACGTCTTGGAGCTGTTGATGCACAGTGGGCGGTCGCTGCCCCATGCCCTGCGGATGCTGATGCCGGAAGCCTGGCGTCAGGACCCGGCCATCGAGGACGCTCGTCGCGACTGGTACGCCTACCACGCGATGCTGACCGAGCCGTGGGAAGGGCCGGCGCTGGTGGCCGGCAGCGACGGCGAGCGCGTCGTGGCGGCGCTCGACCGCAACGGCTTCCGGCCCTGCCGCTTCCTGGTGACCCGCGACGATCGCCTCGCTCTGGCCAGCGAGGCCGGCACGCTCGACGTCGACCCATCCCATGTCGTCGAGACCGGACGGCTCGGGCCGGGCCAGATGCTCGTGGCTGACCCGACGCGCGGTCGGCTCCTGCGCGACGACGAGGTCATGGCCGAGCTGATCGGGGACCGATACGGGCGCTGGGTCCCTGCAAACCGGGTCCGTCTGGACGAGTCACAGCCGATCTCGAACGGGCGCAACGGCCACCGCGGCCTCTCGTTGGACCCGGCATCGCTGCTCGCCGAACAACGCGCATTCGGCTATTCGGCCGAAAGCCTCGACCGGCTCCTGGGGCCGATGGGCAAGGACGGGAAAGATCCGGTCGGATCGATGGGCGACGACGCGCCGCCGGCGCCGCTCGCGCAGCTGGCCAAGGCGCTGTTCCACTATTTCCAACAGTCGTTCGCGCAGGTCTCCAATCCGGCGATCGACTACGTCCGCGAGGCGGGCGTCACGTCGCTGGCGACGTTCCTCGGCCCGCGCGGCAATCTCCTGGACGAGTCGCCCGACGACGCCCGTCGATTGGAACTCGACTCGCCCGTGCTGCCCGAGGCAGATCTGCAACAACTGGCATCGATGGACGTCACCGGCCTTCGGGCGCACACGCTGGAGATGACGTTCGCTCCCGACGATTCGCTGGAGACGGCGCTCGACGAGCTGTTCCAAGGCGCCGCAGACGCCATCGCCGAAGGCCGCACGTTGCTCGTTCTCTCGGATCGCGACGTCAACGCTCAACGAGCGCCGATCCCGAGTCTCTTGGCCACGAGCGGGCTGCATCATCACCTGATTCGTCGGGGGCTGCGCTCGCGCGTCGGGCTGATCGTCGACTCGGGCGAGGCCCATCTGGTGCACCACATTTGCGCGCTCGTCGGCTATGGGGCCGATGCCGTCTGTCCCTATCTCGCCTATGAAAGCCTCCGCCAATCGGGCGAGGACCGCGTTGAGCGCTACGTCGACGCCCTCGAAGACGGCGTCCTGAAGGTCATGTCCAAGATGGGCATCTCTGATCTAGAAAGCTATAAGGGGGCGCAGATCTTCGACGCCGTCGGACTCGACGCTGAGTTCATCCACCGCTACTTCACCGGGACGGTCTCGCAAGTCGGCGGCGTCGGCTTGGCCGAGATCGAGGCCGACGTCAAGGCCCGCCATCGCGCGGCGTTCGCCCCCGACCGGGATCCGACGCGGGCGCTCGACAGCGGCGGGGACTACTATTGGCGCCGCGACGGCGAGGCGCACGCCTGGAACCCCTCGACCGTCGGCGCGCTCCAATGGGCTGCGCGCAGCGGCCATCAAGAGGCCTATCGGCGTTTCGCCGAGCTCTGTCACGACCACGACCGCGAGCATTCCATCCGTGGCCGCCTGGCGTTCCAGACCGACGACACAAAGGCCGTTCCGGTTGATGAGGTCGAGCCCGTCGCCTCCGTCGCCCGACGGTTTTTCGGCAGCTCGATGTCGTTCGGCGCGCTCAGCCGAGAGGCCCACGAGACGCTCGCGATCGCGATGAACCGCCTCGGCGGGGTTGCCTGTTCCGGCGAGGGCGGCGAGCAGCCGGAGCGCTTCGGCACCGACGGCGAGTGTCGCAACAAGCAGGTCGCCAGCGGCCGCTTCGGCGTGACGCTGCACTATCTGTCCAACGCCCACGAGATCGAGATCAAGATGGCCCAGGGCTCCAAGCCGGGGGAGGGCGGCCAACTGCCGGGCCACAAGATCACCGACGACATCGGCCGCGTGCGGCACACCACCCCGGGCGTGGAGCTGATCTCGCCGCCCCCGCACCACGACATCTACTCCATCGAGGACCTCGCGCAGCTCATTCACGATCTCAAATGCGCCAACCCGGACGCCGAGGTCCATGTCAAGCTCGTCGCCCGCGTCGGCGTCGGGACCATCGCGGCCGGCGTCGCCAAGGCCCGCGCCGACGGGATTCTGATCTCGGGCGACTCCGGCGGCACGGGCGCCTCGGCCAAGACGTCGATCAAACATGCCGGTCTGCCGTGGGAGCTCGGCCTGGCCGAGACCCAACAGGTGCTGTTGGAGCAGCGCCTGCGCTCCCGGGTCCGCCTGCGCGTCGACGGCGGGCTCAAGACGGGGCGCGACGTCGCCATCGCGTCGTTGTTGGGCGCGGAGGCGTTCGGCTTCGGCACGGCGCCGCTGGTCGCGTTGGGCTGCGTCATGCTGCGCAAGTGCCACTGCAACACCTGCTCGGTCGGCATCGCGACCCAAGATCCCGAGCTGCGGGCGCGTTTCGCCGGCGATCCCGACCACGTCGTCAACTATCTGACCGGCGTCGCCCAGGAAGTCCGCGAGACGATGGCGACGCTCGGGGTTCGGTCGATGGACGAGCTCGTCGGCCGCGTCGACAGGCTGACCGCCCACTCGAGCGAGGACGGGATGGACCTCGGCCCGCTGTTGCACCGGCCCGATTCCGTCGACGCGCCGCGGAAGACGCGCGCTCAGAACCACAAGCTCGACGCCAAGCGGGACCACGAGCTCATCGTGCAGGCCCACCCGGCGCTGGAGCGCGGCGAACCCGTTGAGGTGGAGATGCCGATCACCAACCAGGACCGGACGTTCGGGACGTTGCTCAGCTCCCGGGTTGCCCAGCGTTGGGGCGCCGACGGTCTGCCGGAGGAGGCGATCACGGTTCATCTGTTCGGCACGGCCGGCCAGAGCTTCGGCGCCTTCGGCGCGCCGGGCGTGACGCTGCGGCTGAATGGCCAAGCCAATGACTACGTCGGCAAGGGCCTGGCCGGCGGCAAGCTGGTCATCCATCCGCCGACCGACGCCGGCTATCGCCCCGAGACCAGCGTCATCCTGGGCAACGTCGCCCTCTACGGCGCCACGTCGGGCGAGCTCTACGCGCGGGGCTTGGCCGGCGAGCGCTTCGCCGTGCGCAACTCGGGCGCGTTCGCGGTCGTGGAAGGGCTCGGCCAGCACGGCTGTGAATACATGACCGGCGGCGCCATCGTGGTCCTCGGCTCGGTCGGCCAGAACTTCGCGGCCGGGATGAGCGGCGGCGAGGCCTATCTCCTCTGTCCCGACGACCCGCTCGACCTGGAGCGCCGCGTCAACCGGGAACGCGTCCGCATGGAAGCGATTGATGACCCCCGCGACCGGCAACTGCTCCATCGCCTGGTGGAGAACCATTGGGCGTACACGGGGAGCTCGACCGCCGCGCGCCTGTTGACCTTCGAGCAGCTGGCCGAGCGTTTCGTCAAGGTCATGCCGACGGCGTACGCGGACGTGGTCGAAGCCGAGCGCCAGAAGGGCCGAGACATTCGACCCACGTTCCCCACGCGGGCGATCGAACCGAGCGGCGACGGTGTCCTCGTCGGCGGGGGCAAGTGATGGCGAGCGAGAACCATCCGCAGGGCTTCTTGCATCACGGTCGCCAGCCGGTCGGCAAACGGGCGGCCGATCAGCGCGTCCACGACTGGGCCGAGATCTGGCAACCCGACTGGGATGACGACCAACTGCGCACCCAGGGCGAACGCTGCATGGACTGCGGCACGCCGACCTGCATGGCCGGCTGTCCCCTGGGCAACCTCATTCCCGACTGGAACGACCTCGTCAGCAAGGACGACTGGCGCCGGGCGCTTGAGCGGCTCCACGCCACCAACAACTTTCCCGAGTTCACCGGCTACACCTGTCCGGCGCCGTGCGAGTCGGCCTGTGTCTTGGCCGTCAACGACGACCCGGTCACGATCAAGGACATCGAGCGGGCGATCGTCGACCGCGGCTGGGCCGAGGGCTGGATTCGCCCGCAGCCGCCGTCGCATGAGACGGGGCTCCAAATTGCCGTCGTCGGCAGCGGCCCGGCCGGCTTGGCGGCCGCGCAGCAGCTCCGTCGAGTCGGCCATCGCGTGACGGTCTTGGAGCGCGACGACGCGCTCGGCGGCTTGATGACCTACGGCATCCCCGACTTCAAGTTTTCTAAATCTCGCGTCGAGCGTCGCGTCCAACAGTTGATGGACGAGGGTATTGCGTTCGAGACGAACGTCGAGCTGGGCCGCGACGTGTCGCTGGACGAGCTGCGGGCGCGCTTCGACGCGGTCGGGTTGGCGGTCGGCGCCCAACGGCCGCGCGAGGTGCCGCTGCCGGGAGCGTCATTGGGCGGCATCCGCTACGCCATGCCGTATCTCGTTCGGGCAAACCGACGCCGAGCCGAACGACGGATCATGGACGACCCGACGTTGGACGCCGACGGAAAACGGGTCGTGGTTCTCGGCGGCGGCGACACCGGCGCGGACTGCGTCGCCACGGCGCTACGCCAGGGCGCGCGCGAGGTCGTCCAGATCAGCATCCGGGAACAGCCGCCCCACGAACGCCCCCGGGACAACCCCTGGCCGGAGCTGCCCAAGACCTATCACAAAACCTATGCGCAAGAAGAGGGAGCCATTGAGGAATTCGGCGTGGACACGACGGCGTTTGTCGATGAGTCCGACGATGGTTCCGTGGACGCGCTGCTCGCCGAGCGGGTCAAGTGGCGCTACAACGCTCGTGGGCGACGGGTCGCCAAGGACGTCATCGAGCGCGACCTGCGGATCCCCTGCGATCTGGCATTGATCGCGATCGGGTTCCGCGGCCCCGACGCCGACTGGGCCCCGACCGCCGGCCTGGCGCTGAGCGACGACGAGACCGTTCGCGCCGACGGGCGCCTCATGACGTCCATGGAAGGGGTCTTCGTCGGCGGGGACGCGCACGTCGGGGCGTCATTGGTGGTCACCGCGATCGCCGACGGGCGGGACATGGCCCGAGGGATCGATCAACATCTCCGGGGCGAGTCGTCGCTGCCGTCGAGCCTGCGCACGCCGAACCCGGCGCTGGAGACGATCTAACGGAGCTCGCCATCACATCGCGATGTGGCAACGGCCGCTGCGGGAACGCCGCGATCTGAGGCACGGACAAGGACGGTCCAAGGGGGAACGTCGCCATGGCGACTGGCGCCGGCCGTGTCGTCGCTCGACGTTCTTGGCAAATGCGCGCGGCTCGTCGGCTCCGCAGCCGACGGCGCGGTGTGCGGCTAGGGATCTGGGTTGGAATGATCAATCCATGGCCGGCAATTCGCCGCCGTGGGCGTTCAGATACGCGACAACCCCGCCCGCGTCGACGATCTCGCGGACGAAGCGCGGCGGCGGATCGATGGCGACCTCCGTGCCTTGCGTCCGGTTGATCAGCCGACCGTTCGGGGCATCGAGTTGGAGGTCGTCGCCATCTTCAATTCCCTCCGTCGGCGCCATGACCGCCAACAGCCCGACGTTGAGCGCGTTGCGATAGAAGATGCGCGCGAACGTCGGGGCAATGACGGCCTCGATGCCGGTCGCTGCCAGGGCCACGGCCGCCGTCTCGCGGCTAGAGCCGGAGCCGAAGTGTTCGCCGGCGACAACAAAGTCGCCCTGCTGGACGTTGATCGAAAAATCCGGGCGAACTTCGCAGAAGCAGATCTCGGCCAGTTCGGATGGATCGGTCGTCAGGTTGAACCGACCCGGCGTGATGACGTCGGTGTTGACGTCGGCGCCGAAGGTCCAGGCGCGTCCCATGTCTCAAGATCCCCCTTCAGTCAAAGTCATTCCAGATCATCGGGCGGCGTGATCTCGCCCGTCACGGCCGAGGCCGCGCAGACCGCCGGACTCGTGACATAGATTTCGGCCTCGGGCGAACCCATGCGCCCTTGGAAGTTGCGGTTCATGGTCGACAGACACCGCTCGCCGTCGCCGAGAACGCCCTGATGGCGCCCGATGCACGGGCCGCAGCCCGGATTGGTGATGATCGCCCCGGCCCGCATCAACGTCTCCGCCACGCCCTCTTGGACCATCCGCAGATAGACGTCTTGAGACGCCGGCGTGCAGATGAAGCGCGTGCTCGGGTTGACGGACCGACCGTCCAGGATCTCGGCCGCCAATTGGAAATCCTCAAATCGACCGTTGGTGCAGGTGCCGATGAAGACCTGGTCCAGCGAGAGCCCGGCCACCTCGTCGACGTCCACGATCCCTTCCAACCCGTGCGGCACAGCAACCTTCGGGCGCACGTCGGTCATGTCGATCTCGACGACGCGCTCGTAACGCGCGTCCGGGTCGGGCGCCAGCTCGTCGATGGGGCCGTCGACGCGCTCGCTCAGGTATCGTTGCGTCACGGTGTCGACCTCGGCGAGGCCGGCCTTGCCGCCCATCTCGATCGCCAGGTTGCACAGCGTCATGCGCTCCGGGACCCCGAGCGAGGCCAGCCCGTCGCCGCCGTACTCCAGCGTCCGATACACAGCTCCCGAGGTCCCGATGGTCTCCACGATCGTCAGCCCGAGATCCTTGCCGGTGGCTGATTCCGGGAGTCGGCCCGAGAGGTTGAAGCGGATCGTCTCGGGCACGCGGAACCATGTCTGTCCGGTGGCCCAGGCGACGGCGACGTCGGTCGAGCCCATCCCCGTGGCAAATGCTCCAAAGGCGCCAGCAGTGCATGTGTGGCTGTCCGCGCCGATCACGAGCGCGCCCGGCGTGATGTAGCCGGCCTCCGGCAGCACTTGATGGGAGATGCCTTGGGCGTAGTGGATCCGCTCGATTCCCTGCTCGCGGGCGAACGCCATGACGCGCTGATGCATCGCCGCCCCCTTCGGGTGCGGCGCGGGCACGAGGTGGTCGAAGACGATAATGGCTTTGTCGGCGTGGAACGCGTCGGTCTCCAATTGGCTGTACGACTCGACCGCGAGCGGCGTCGTGGCGTCGTGCGACATGATCCAGTCGACCTCGGCCAGCACCGTCTCGCCGGCGTGGACCTCTCGGCCCAGTCGATCCGAAAAGATCCGTTCAGTGATTGTCTGGTCCATAGCCCTTCAGGATGAGATGCGTCGTCGTCCGCGCCACGCCCTCAGAGACGCGCAGTTCTTCAATAAAATCGTTCAGCGTGGCAATCGACGGCGCCACGACGTGCGCGACGACGTCGTCCTCACCCGTGATCTCGTACACCTCCTTGACCATCTCGAGCGCCGCCAGGCGGCGCGTCACGCGGGTGGTGTGCAGCGCGCTGCCGAGGCCCAACTGCACGATGGCTTCGAGCTCCAGCGGCACGCGCGCCTTCAACTCCAGATCGAGCACCTCGTCGGCGATCTCCAACAGATCGATGTCGGCGAAGACCCGCTTCTGCGGCCGGGCCTTGATGGCTTCCAGGATGTCGGCCAACTGCTCATCGTTGA
>JBDGQO010000076.1:38988-41213 GCA_042219045.1 Bipolaricaulia bacterium
CCGCTCCGTTCGCCCAACCCGTTGACCGTCACGTCGGCCAATTGCGCCCCGGCCTCCAGGCCGGCCAGCGTGTTCGCCGTCGCCAGGCCAAGATCGTTGTGACAGTGGACGTGGATCGGGACGTCGACGGCATTCCGAACGTCTTCGACGAGGTCCGTGATCGACGCCGGCGTCGCCGTGCCGACGGTGTCCGGAAAACTAAGCCGATCGGCGCCGGCCGCTTCGGCCGCCTGCGAGACTTGGATAAGAAAGTCGCGATCGGTGCGCGTGGCGTCCTCGGCCGTGAACCGCACGCTCAGATCATGGTCCTTGGCCCGCGCGACGGCATCCCGAACTCTCCGCAGCGCCTCATCTTGGGTCACGCCGAACTTGTGCTCCAGGCTGAGCGGCGAGGTGCCGAAGAACATGCCGACCCAGGGCGCGCCGCTGCCATGAGCCGCCTCGATGTCATCCGGATGGGCTCGGGCGTGGACGATCTTGGCCGCGTTCGTGTCGAGCTGTGCCAAGCGATGGATGGCCTCGCGAACGTCGGGGGAGACGACCGGATGGCCCAGCTCGATGAACTCCACGCCGAACTCGTCCAACGCCTCGGCGATCTCGAGCTTCTGCTCGATCGTCATCGTCACGTTCGGCGTCTGCTCGCCCTCACGGAGCGTCGTGTCCAGCAGCTCCACCGTCACGAGCGCTCACCTCGCGCGAGGCGAGCGGGCAGCGATCCGAGCGCGCGTTGAAGAATCCGAATCGCGCGCTCGTAGTCCTCCAGAATGAGGTGTTCCTCCGGCGTGTGGTCGAGCCGCGAGTCGCCCGGTCCGTAGGCGACGATCGGGACGTTCCAGGATTGAAGAAGGTTCATGTCGGAGGTACCCGTCTTGCGAACGAATCTGGGTGTCAATCCCTCGGAGCGAATTGCCCCGCTCAGTGCCCCGACAAGCGGGGTGCGCTTGGCGGCCAACACCGGCGGCGTGTACTCGCCCCACGTCAGTTGCGCGCCGTTTGCGAGGCGAGCGGCTTCGGCCTTGAACGCGTCAATGTCGAATGCCGGCGGCGTGCGGACGCCCAGCGTCAACTCGGCCTGCTCGTAGGAGCGATCGTTGCCAGATCCAATGCCAATGAGGCGGATCGACGGAACGTCAAACCCGGTCCCGCCATCCGGATAGGCAGCCCGCAACACACTGTAAAAAGCTACCGCGGCCTCGGCCGCCGTCGGCATTTCCGCCCCTTGGTGGGCCCGCGGAATCTCCAGCGCGTAGTGAAACCCGATCGCCCCCTTGTAGCCGAGGGTGATCCCGTCGGTGCCGCTCGGCTCGCCAATGACCACGGCATCGGGCGGTTCGTAGGACTCGAGGACGTGGCGCGCCCCGCGCGAGTCGGCCTCCTCGCCGACGCAGCCGATCACGCGAATTGCCAGGTCGGTCGAGCCGACGAACGCGCTCGCAGCCGCCACAAACGCCGCCAGCGGCCCCTTGGCGTCCACGCTGCCGCGCCCGTGCAACGTCCCGTTCGTGCTTTCGACGGGCAGCTCGCCCGGCACGGTGTCGATGTGGCCGATGAGATCGACGCGGCGCGGCCCGGATCCGACGGTTCCGACGGCGTTGCCGACGGCGTCGCGCTCAGTCCGAAAGCCGCGCTCGGCCATCTCATCCAAGAGACACGCCGCGGCCTCGTCCTCCCAGCCGGAGGGGCTGTAGTGGCGCACCAATTGCTCGACGAGCGTCATCCGAGCGCCTCCGCGATGGCATTCAGGGCCTGATCGGCGTGGTCGCGAGTGATCGTGTAGGGCGGCAGCAGCCGAATCGTCGTGGGGCCGGCCGACAGCGCCAGAAGACGATGATCGGTCAGAAGCGTCTTGAGCAACGGTCCGGCTTTCCCACGCAACTGCAACGCCAGCATCAGCCCGTGGCCGCGGGCCTCGCGGCACTGCTCCGGGCGATCCGCGGCGATCTTTTCGAGACCGTCGCGGAGATAGGCACCAACGTCTTCGACATTCGACATCAGCCCATCGTTTTCGATCGTCTCGAGGAACGCCAGCCCGGCCCGACACGCCAGCGGGTTGCCCCCAAACGTGCTACCGTGCTGCCCCTTCCCGAACGCCAGCTCGTCACGAAAGACCGTCGCGCCCAACGGGACGCCGCCGCCGAGCGGCTTGGCCAAACAGAGCGCGTCGGGCGTGACCTCATCGTGCTCGCAGGCGAACCAGCGGCCCGTCCGGCCCATCCCGCTCTGGA
>JBDGQO010000076.1:41313-43798 GCA_042219045.1 Bipolaricaulia bacterium
TCCAGGTCGCGCATCAGGCCCGGCACGTCCGAGAGCAGCAGCAGCGCGTCGGCGCCGAGCGCCTCGGCCACCTTGGCCGCGAACCGGTCGCCGTCGACGTTGATCGCCTCGCCCTCGTGGCTGATCGCGGGCGGGGTCAGAACGGGCGCATACCCGGCCTCGATCAGCAACTGGAGCAGGTCGACGTTGACGGTCTCGATCGTGCCGCTGTGGTCGCCGCGCAGGACGCGCTTGCGCCCGTTCTCCATGACCTTGAGCGAGGACTTGCGCTTGCCCTCGACGAGTCGCCCGTCGAGGCCCGTCAGGCCGACGGCGTTGACCCCGGCCTGCTGGACCATTTCGACGTAGTTCTTGTTGACCTTGCCCGCGTAGACCATGTTGAACATCTCGAGCGTCTCGCGGTCGGTGTAGCGGCTCTCGTGACCCGAGACTGAGGTCACGAACGTTGGCGGGTGGCCCAGTTTTTCGGAAAGCGCGTTCAGCTCGTGCGCGCCGCCGTGGACCAGGACCCAGTCGTCGTGCTGCGCCAGATCGCGCACGAACGCAGTTTGGTCGATCTCGGACCCGCCGCCGACTTTGACCACAATCATGTATCTTTCCTCCTTCCGACGCGTCGGTCTAAACGGGATAGAGGCCGACCGCGTCCAGGCCGTCGCGCTCGTCGAAGCCGGCCATCAGGTTGAGACATTGGACCGCCTGGCCGGCCGCCCCCTTGGTCAGATTGTCGATCGCCGACATGACGACCAGGCGCCCCGTCCGTTCGTCCCGCTCGAAGCCGATGTCACAGACGTTCGTCCCCTCGACGAGCTTCGGCTCGGGGTAGCGATACAGCCCCGAGCGCTCCTTGACGAAGCGCACGAACGGCTCGTCGCCATACGTTGCCCGATACGTCGTCCAAATCTCCTTTTCGGACACGTCGTCGTCCAGAATGACATGAGCCGTGCTGGCGATGCCGCGGACGAGCTCCACCGCGTGCGGCGAGAAGTGGATCGAGGCCGTCCCTTCGTGATCGAGCTCCTGGATCATCTCGGCTGTATGACGATGACCCGTCGGCTTGAAGGGGCGCACGACCCCCGTGCGCTCGGGATGGTGCGACGCCGCCGAGACGCTCGCGCCCGAGGCCGACGAGCCGACCTTGGCGTCGACGACGATCAGTTGGACGTCAAACGCCTCCACGATCGGGGCCAAGGGAAGGATCGCCGCTGTCGCCGTGCAGCCGGGCACGGCAACGCGCTGCGCGCTTGTCAATTCCTCGCGATGCAACTCCGGCAACCCGTACACGAACGCTTCCAATAGCTCGGGGCGCGGATGGGCGTTCCCATAGTACGACTCAAAGAGGTCGGGATCCCGCAATCGGAAATCCGAGCTGAGGTCAATCAGATAATCGGCGCGCGCCGCGACGTCGTCGATGGCGTTCATCGATTCGCCATGAGGCAGCGCCAGGAACATGGCGTCGTAGGTTGAGAGATCATCGGGCGCGGTGAACTTCAGCTCGGTCGCCCCGCGCAAATGGGGCAGCGCCTTGGGCAGCGGCCGTCCCGCATGACGCCGCGACGTTACCGCCGCCAGCTCGACGTGCGGATGCCTCAACAGCAGCCGAATCAGTTCGCCGCCGACGTAGCCCGACCCGCCGACGACGGCCGCCCGTAACCGTTCAGCCATGCCTCGAGGCCACCCCCACGGCCGCGCCCTCGGCCACGGATTCGACGTAATCGAGGATCTTCCCGGGAATGTCGACGCCGGTCGGCTCGACGCTGTTGCGGAACTCCACCGTGTAGTTGACCTCGTTGACGAGCAGCCCATCGTTGCCGGTCTCCATGAGGTCGATCGCCAGCACGCCGCCGCCGACCGCCTGCGCGGCCCGACGACAGACCGCGTCCAGTTCGGGCGTGACGGGGCAGTTGGTCGATTCGGCCCCGCGCGCGGTGTTGGTGATCCAGTGCGCCGATTGGCGATAGATCGCGGCGATCGTCTCGTCGCCGATCACGAACGCCCGTATATCTCGATCGGGCTTCTCGACGAATTTCTGGATGTAGAAGATCTTATGCTCGTAGGAGCCGAGTTGGGCCTTGTGCTCCAGCACGGCCTCCGCGGCGTCCCGATCATTCACCTTCGCAATCAATCGCCCCCAGGACCCCGTCACGGGTTTCAACACCACGGGGTAGCCGAGCTCCTCGATGGCTTGCAGCGCGCTCTCCGGCGTGAACGCCACCCGCGTCGCCGGCGTCGGCACGTCATGGGAGACCAGCGCCTGCGTCGTGGCGATCTTGTCGCCGCAGATGCGGGCAACGTCGTAAGCGTTGACCGTCGGCACGCCCGCGCCCTCAAAGAGCCCGAGCGCGTAGAGCGCCCGCGAATGCGAGACGTCGCGCTCCAATATGACGTCATAGCGGTAGGCGTCGCCCGGGTCCATGATGAGCTCGCGGCTATCAATCAACTCGACCTCAAGGCCGCGTCGCTCGGCGTCCTGGATGAGCTGCTTCTC
>JBDGQO010000077.1:0-5517 GCA_042219045.1 Bipolaricaulia bacterium
CTTTGTCGTTCCGCCCTTTTGGACCCCTCAGGGGTCCTAATTACGCCACACCGCCGCTGAGCTGACTGTGTCGCATCGCGCCTCAACCCAAAAATCCGTTCGACATTCGGACAACAAGGAGGTCGGAACGATGGTTATCGTGATGAAGCCGGACGCGGAGGAAGCGGATATCCAGCACGCCTCGGATCGGCTCGAGGAGCTGGGGTTCCAGGTCCATCGGGTCGACGGCATCCACCAGACGCTGCTCGGGGCCATCGGCGACAAGCGCGGCGTGGAGCGCTCGCCGCTGGAGACGATGCCGGGCGTCAGACAAGTCGTGGAGATCTCGGAGCCGTACAAGCTCGCCAGCCGGGAATTCAAGGACGAGGACACGACAATCGAGCTCAACGGGACCGAGATCGGCGGTCGCGAACTGATCGCCATGGCCGGGCCCTGTTCGGTCGAAGACGAGGATCAAATCCATCGACTCGCCGAGACTTCCGCCGCGCAGGGCGCCAAAGTGCTGCGCGGCGGTGCGTTCAAGCCACGGACGTCGCCCTACAGCTTCCAGGGCCTCGGCGAGCAAGGCCTGAAATGGATGCGCGAGGCAGCGGACGAACACGGCCTGTTGATGGTCACCGAGGTGATGGACCCAACCCAGACGGAGCTGGTGGCCTCGTATGCCGACATCCTGCAGATCGGGGCGCGCAACATGCAGAACTATCACCTGCTGTGCTCGGTCGGCCAGGTCGACCAGCCGGTGCTGATCAAGCGCGGCCTGGCGGCCAAGCTGAAGGAGTTCTTGATGGCGGCCGAGTACGTCATGAGCGAGGGCAACCATCGGGTCATTCTGTGTGAGCGCGGCGTCCGGACGTTCCTGGATCACATGCGCTTCACGCTCGACGTGGGCGCCATTCCCGTCATCAAGGAGCGCAGCCATTTACCGATCATTGTCGACCCGAGCCATGCCGCCGGCGTGCGCGACTACGTCAAGCCGTTGGCGCTGTCCGCCGTCGCGGCCGGCGCCGATGGCCTGATCATGGAGATCCATGACGCGCCGGAACTGGCCGTGAGCGACGGCAACCAGGCACTCACTCCTGACATGTACGCCGAGCTGATGCGCGCGATCGGCGACGTGGCCCAAACGGTTGGCCGCACGCTCGACGCATCCGACGAATCGACCGTGCCGGTGCAGCTGTGAGCCATGGGCCGCGTGATCCGGCCCGTCCGACGGATCCGGGGCGAGATCCGCGTTCCCGGCGACAAGTCGATCTCCCATCGGGCCTTGATGCTCGCGTCCATCGCCCACGGCGAGAGCTCGATCGACGGGCTCGCCCCGTCGTCCGACGTAACGAGCACGGCCCGATGCCTGCGAGAATTGGGCGCCTCCATGGACGCCCAGTCTGAAACCGCCTGTCGCATCGAGGGCCGATCTCGCTCCGGCCTGCAAGCCCCCCAGCGCGAATTGGACGCGGGCAACTCGGGCACGACCCTGCGCCTGCTGAGCGGGCTGTTGGCAGGCCAGCCGTTCCAGGCCACCATCACGGGCGATGCCTCACTCCGACGCCGACCGATGGGCCGGATCATCGATCCCTTAAACCGTATGGGCGTCCGCGTCCACAGCAACGATGGGTGCGCACCGCTTGTCGTTCACGGTGGCGAGCCCCAGGGCATGCGCTACGAGCTGCCCGTTGCGAGCGCGCAGGTGAAGTCGTGTCTGCTGTTGGCCGGGCTCTACGCGGACGACGCAACGACCGTCGTCGAGCCCGAGCCGACCCGCGACCACACCGAACGAATGCTGCGGGCCATGGGCGCGGACATCGGTCATGAAGACGACGCTGTGACGCTTCGCGGCTGCCGGGAGCTCGATCCCCTGGAGCTGTCGGTGCCGGGCGACCTCTCCTCGGCCGCGTTCTTCCTGGCAGCCGCGTCGGTGGTCCCCGACGGCGAGCTGACGCTTCGCCATATCGGCGTCAACCCGACGCGGACGGGCATCCTCGACGTGCTTCGGTCGATGGGCGCTCCGATCGAGGTTCTCAACGAGCGCGAACAGGGCCACGAGCCAATTGCCGACCTCCAAGTTGACTCGGCCTCCGCGTTGCGTGGCACCGAGATCGACGGCTCCTTGGTTCCGCGCCTCATCGACGAGATTCCGCTCTTGGCCGTGCTGGCCACCCAAGCCGCGGGTTGCACCGTCATCCGCGATGCGGCCGAACTGCGCCACAAGGAGACGGACCGCATCCACGCTGTTGCCGAAAACTTGCGCCACATGGGCGCTGATTTGGATGAGCGGCACGACGGCCTCGTCATCGAGGGCCCGCAACGCTTGCGGGGCGCCCACGTGGCAAGCTTCCGCGATCACCGGATCGCCATGGCGTTCGCAATTGCGAGCCTCGTCGCCGATGGGCCGACGACGATCGACGGGGCCGACTGGACCGACGTGTCGTTCCCCAGCTTCTTTGATACGCTGCAGCAGGTGGCCCAAACGTGAAACTGCTCGGCGTGATCGGCGATCCCATCGAGCACTCGCTCTCGCCCGAACTGTTCGACTATCTCTTCAAATCGCTCCAGGTGGAGTGCCGTTATGATCCGTACCGGGTCTCGCCAGACGGCCTCGAGGACTTCGTCCGCACGAGCCGGCTGGGCGGGCTCCTCGGCTTCAACGTGACAATCCCCCACAAAGAGTCGATCATCCCGTTTCTGGACGACGTAGCCGAGGATGCCCGACGGCTTGGGGCCGTCAACACCGTGGTCAATACCGACGGCAAGGGCATGGTCGGGCACAACACCGACCTCGATGGATTCCTCAATCCGCTCCGCGAGCGCAACTTGAGTTTGGTGGGCCAACATGCGGTCGTCCTGGGCGCTGGGGGCGCGGCGCGGGCCGTCGTCCACGGGCTTGGCAAGCTGGACGCGGCCCACATCACCGTTGCCAATCGCACCGAGGCTCGGGCACGTACGCTGACCGATGCGCTGGATTCGAGTCTGAGTGTGGACGCTTATGCTCTAGACGATCCGGCACTGGCCGAGAGCCTTCGGCAAGCACGGCTGCTCGTCAACGCCACGTCGGTCGGGATGCATCCCCACGACGACACGAGCCCCTTGGACCCAACCGAGGCCCTGTTGCACGAGGACCTGATCGTTTACGATCTCGTCTATCGGCCCCTGGAGACGCAACTGTTGGCGGATGCGGCAGCACATAACGCCGATCCCATCGACGGGCTCGAGATGCTGATCGGCCAAGCGCTCCAAGCGCTCCGTCTGTGGCTTCCCGAGGGCCCGGCTGTCTCTTGGTCGTTGAGAGACGAGTTGCGCGCCTACCTGCGGGGCAAACTGCTTGACGACGGGAACGCAGCAGAGTAGACTGAGACACGATTGCCGGCGTAGCTCAGTCGGGAGAGCATTCCCCTCGTAAGGGAAAGGTCGCCGGTTCGAGTCCGGCCGCCGGCTCCAGGGCCACCTTCAACCCCTCCACTTTACACGCCCCCTGACAGCCACCAAAGCATCGAGTCGCGAAACGCGTTCCTTTCAAATGAACGGCATGCCCGTGTTGTCGGATCGGGGTGGATCCGTTGGTTGACACGCGGGGCCGATCGATGCCGAGACTTGCCCGGCCGGGTCGATCAAGGCACCATCGGACTGGAACCGCGAAAGGGGGATGCGCGCTATGCGCAACGCTAGCTTGCCCACCAACCGGATCGGCCTACTTCTCGTTCTCGGAGGGTTGCTCGCCCTCGCGACTGGGCCCAGTTGGACGGCCACGAGCCAAGTCTCCACTTCCTCGACGGCCTGCAACGGCTACAGTTATAACCCGCGTGGAGGCGAGTCGTTTACGGGCGTGTGGCGCGAGGGAAGCGGCGAACAGCGCTGGTTCCTGAAGCTGAGCGAGCGCGAGTTCGCCTCGCGCAACACGGAGTTCGTCAATCGAGGGTTGCGTCTACACGACATCGAGCCGCTCGGAACGGACACGTTCATGGCAGCGTGGCGCGTGGGCACTGGCGCCCAGTGGGTCCACACGAACATGACCCTGAGCAAGATGACCTCCCTGGATAACAACTACTTCCAACAGGGGCTACGACTGCAGGACCTTGACCGCACGGGCGACTGCTACACTGCCGTGTGGCGCTCGGGATCGGGCGCCCAATATTGGCGGACCGACTTGAGTTGGCAAGCGTTCCAAGCCCAAGACACACAATACTTTGACCAAGGTTTGCGTCTCGTGGACATCGAGATTGACATTGGCCCCAACGGCGCGCGCTACACCGCCATCTGGCGCGAGGGCAATGGCACGCAGTGGGTCCACCGGGACATGAGCTTGAGTGAGTTCCAAGCTCAGGACGATCGGTATTTCCAGCAAGGGTTGATCCTTCAGGACGTCGAGCGAGTCGGCAACTCATACACCGCCGTGTGGCGGACGGGCCAAGGCGCGCAGCGCTGGCACACTCAGGTGTCCGAATCCGAGCTCATTTCGCTCGACCAACAGTACCTGAATCAGGGCCTGCGGTTGGTTGACTTGGAGTTTTTCGACACTTGATGCCGAGCGTCCCGTCTTTGTGGTGCTGGTCCGAGTTAGCTGATACAGCTAGGTCGACGCGGTCCGATTGACCGTTGTCGTTCCATGGGCTACACATGGCAGCAGACTTGCCGATGACGAACGTCGGGGACCCCCGATCGCTTCGATCGGCGCCGAGGTGACGCGATGCCCCGCATTCTCATCGGCTATTCCATGCGAAGCGGCAGCACCCTGCTACAGCACATTCTGGACCAGCACTCGCGGATTTACTCCTACAGCGACTTGAGCTCCGTCCCTAAGCTGGCCCAGTTGAAGGCGGGTCGACAGTTCGACGACCATGTCTGCATCAAGCCGATGGACGTCGTCTACCTGCGCCGACGGCCCACCCTCGAACCCCATTTCGACAAGCGGATCTGGCTGGCGCGCGATCCGCGCGACAGCTACCTCTCCGCGCGTTCCTCGGGATACGCGTATTTGCTGTGGCCCCCCGGGCGCAAGGTCCATGGCATCGACGTCGGCCTGCTGCGGCGCTGGAAGCGCATTTACCGGCGCTACTTCGAGCACACGGACCAATGGCACCTCGTCAAATACGAGTCGCTCGTCTGTGACCCGGACCGTGTGATCGGCGAACTCTTCGATTACTTGGAGCTGCCGACGGAATCGCTCTTGCCCTTCGAGCCCTTCCAGATGCGCAGAGGGGGCGATTACAAACTGGCCCAGACTCGCACCGTCAGCCCCCAATCGGTCGGGCGGCATCGGGAACGACTGACCGCCGAACAACAGGACCTCTTCCGCGAATACTGCGGCGACGAGATGGCGGCGCTCGATTACCTATAAGAGCGGACGGTCGGGGACGCGCACTGCGACGGCGTTCGTGGCCGCCTTCCCCGACCACGGCGAGCTGTTTGAGAGGTGAGTGGTCAGACGAGCGACCCTTCGCTCGCATCGGAGTTAGAATCAGCTTCCGCCGCCGGCATCGCCACCGCCGCCGACGTCGATCGGGGGATGGGCGTGGGGCCGGGTGT
>JBDGQO010000077.1:5617-8338 GCA_042219045.1 Bipolaricaulia bacterium
TTCGACGAGACGATGACGCCCGTCCACGAGGACTTGTCGCTGGACGAAATCCAGAACGGACTCCACGTCGGGTGCGAGAACAAGGTGCTCGTCTGGGCCCATGCCGACGAGACCTTGATGGATCAGGCCTGCAACGAGCACGGCGTCTGCTATCGGTTTACCGTCTCCGGCTCGGGGGATGGCCCGTTGCGCTACGCGCAGGCCTATACCAACGTGCCGTAAGTCCGTTCGTCCCATCGTACCCTTGGATGCCCGAAAGCAGCAGCTGCGCGTCGCTCCTAATGGCATCGTTTGCTGGCATTGAAGACGACCGATGACGACCCGGGCGCCGCTGCCGACGATTCTCGATCGCGACGTCATCGTCAACGGCGAACGCATCGCCTACACGGAGCAGGGCCAGGGTCCGCCTGTCGTCCTGATCCATGGTACGCCCTCACACAGCTACATCTGGCGGCACGTGCTGCCCGCCGTCCGCGACGCCGGCTACCGGGTGTTCGCGTTCGACCTGCTCGGCTTTGGGCGTTCGGAGAAGCCGGCGTTCGAGCGCGACACCTCCGTAGCAGCACAGGCTGAGCTCCTCGACGAGCTTCTGGAACATTGGGACGTGCCGAGCGCGCATCTCGTGGGGCACGACCTCGGCGGAGCCGTGAGCCTGATCGTCGCCGTTCGGCATCCTGAGCGCGTGCGGAGCCTGCTATTGGCCGACACCGTCAGCTATGACTCCTGGCCGTCGGAGACCTGGCAGGCGATCATCGAGCGCCGTATGGACGACTATCAGGCCATGCCGCTGGACGACTTCCGCGCGATGATGACGCGCCAGTTGCGCATGACCGTCTTTGACAAAGGCCGCATGAGCGGAGCCACGCTTGAGGCGTATCTGGCCCCGTTCCGCACGGAGCTCGGCAAGATGGCCTTCTTTGCCCATCAAGTGCAACACTACGACTCGCGCTACACCGAGGCGATCGAGGACGATCTCGCCCGCCTGACGGTGCCGGTGCGGATCGTTTGGGGCGAGAACGACGAGTGGCAACCCCTCGCCTACGGCGAGCGACTGCGGGCGGATATTCCGGAGGCCACGCTCGTGACGATCCCCGAGGCCGGCCACTTCGTCATGGAAGACGCACCGGAGCGGGTCCGGTCGGAGATCGTTACGTTTCTCGCCGAGCTCGATCATCGCGCCTCCCCTTAAACCGACGACGGGCAACATCTGGACGAACCAACGGGCATCTTCTATCATGCTGGCTGCAAGGAGGCGACGATGCAGCGCGTGTCAACTGGGAATCGTTGGGGATCTTGGTCGAGCTTGGCAATTCTGGCGATTGGCCTGCTTATCGCGCCGGTGGGATCTGCACAGTCCCTTCCGGATCTGGCAGTGGTCGATCTGTCCGTGGAGCCGGATCCGGTTGAGACGGGCCGTCCGGCCGAGCTGGTCGCGACCATCGCCAACAAGGGTCGGAGCACGCTGTTGCGCGCGTTCAACGTGGACATCAGGGTGGGGACCGAAATCATTCAGACTGAACTCGTATCAGGGCCGCTGCGGTCGAATCAATCCATTGAGGTCACCGGGACCTGGAAGAATCCGACCGAGGGCGAGCATCGAGTGCGCGTGCGCGCCGACCCCTTTGACCGCGTTGATGAGGCCGACGAGGACAACAACGAACTGCGCACCACGCTGACCGTCCAGCAGCCCCGGAGCGTCCGCTCGTTCACAGCGCCCCTGTTGGAGAGCATGGCCAGCGGCCTCAACGAAGCGGGGCAAGCCCTACAGGTGGAGCATACCTCCGATACGTTCCAGCTGATCAGCAACTTCGAGGCCGCGTTCGACACCATCGGCACCGCCTACAAACAGAGCGTCCGGACGATGCGCGCCATCGTCGATCCCGCTCCTGCCCCGTTCCAAACGATGCCTCAGATGGCGCGAGGCGAGGACGTCGTCGAGCTCTACGGCAAGATGGCGGAGGACTTCCAAACCGCCAAGACGGGGTTAGCCCAGGCCCAAGTCCAATCCCTGTTGGACGCGTTCAAGAACATCCAATCCAACAGCGAGCAGCTCGCCTCCATTTCGCGGCCAGCGTTCGACTTCAGCCGGATGAGCGAGACGTCGTCGCTATTGGACGAGGCGCTCGTCGAGGCCGACAAGCTCAAAGCCGCCCTGAACGGCAAACCGGACGTCGACGTTGAAGCCGCGACGTCCCGGCTGGTGGAGCTGCTGCGCCAGATGGGCGACCTCTGGAGCCAAGTCGGGAAGACGATCCGAGACGGCCAAACGAGGTGGTCGGCCAAGATCACCGATCTGGAAGGAGAGCCAATTGGGCGCTACCGAGCCGGCGAGCCGCTCGTGATCGCCGTGCCCGACGCGCGCTCGCTGACGTTTTCGGTCTACAACGCCGCGGGCGAACGCGTTACCGCGATGGGCGGCCCGCGGGATCGGCTGGTCTGGCGTGGCACCAACGGGTCGGGCGACCCGCTTCCGGCCGGAACGTACTTCTATCGCCTCCGCATGGGCAACGGCACGCCGACGGCCCGAGTCGAGCTGGGCGAGATCCGCATCCGCCCTTCAAGCGACAATTGAGCACTTCCGTCCGACACTGACCCGAGCTGGATGACAACTTGCGCATTTCAAAAGCAAAGCGGGGCACAGCAATGCTGTGCCCCGCTCCATCGCCCGTCAAGTTGGGCGTTGCGCAGCCAGCCTTAGAGGTCGTCGGCGGTGATGGTCTG
>JBDGQO010000078.1:0-12617 GCA_042219045.1 Bipolaricaulia bacterium
GGAGATTCAACGCCTGTGTGAGCGTCCTGGCGAACTGAACCGAGGAGTCCTTCAGTGTTTCCAGGCGAAGAATCGTTAGGCAGTCTCTTCCGAAGTAGTCAGCCCATCGCCTGAGCTGCTCGGCGTACCGGCTCGCCGCGAGGATCTCGGGAAACTCCTCAGCGGCCTCCCGGAGCGGGAGACTCGTAAGGCCGTAGCGTCGGAGGTGGGCGAAGTGGGAGAAACTTCTCTCGACGGGATCTCGGTAGATGACGATCAAGGGGATGCTGCCTCCGAGGGTGTTGCGGATTCGTTCTGGCGCCTCGTCTGAGTGAAAGTAACTGGAACCCACTTCCATCACAATCCGGGACTCCCTGTTTTGGCAATTCTGGAAATGCTGTGCGTACCAGTCGAGTCCCTTCTCAAATCGGCGATCAAAGAAGAATGTCTCCTTGACGTCCGTCGGCAAGCACGTATCGCCCCGCTGTTTCAGGTACCGATGCACCCATGTCGTGGCCGCCCGCATAGGCCCGATCACGAGCGCATCCGGGAGTTTTGTCTCCGTAGACGAGGATGCCATCAGGAAAAGGTGCGTTTGACGAGGGATGGTCTCGGATGTCATTCAGGACTCTTCCTTTAGCGACTCACGTGGTCTCCAGTACACTCGCGTACGCCTCGATCCAGGCCGACTTCGAGAACCGCTCCTTGGCCAACTCGAACGCATTTTCCCCCATCTCATCGCGCAGATTCGGGTCGTCCAGGAGCTGCTCTACACGCTCGCGCAGATCCTCGGGATCGTGCGGATCGACGAGATACCCCGTTTCCCCATGTTGGACCGACTCGGGAACCCCTCCCACGCGGGTGGCCACCGCAGGAACCTCCGCGAACATGGCTTCCCGAATGACGTGCGGGATTCCTTCCCGAAGGGACGAAAGAACCAGGAGGTCACATCGTCCCAGAAGCGCTGGGACATCGTCCCGCCACCCAAGAAAGTCAACCGCTTCCGAGAGGTTCTCATCGTCCACCAGGGCGAGCAGGTCGTCGTAGTAGTCTCGGTCCCGCACAGCGCCGACGATTGCCAACTGCAGATTGGGCGTGGAGCGAAGCAGGGAGGCGAGGGCCCGAATTGTCATCGCCTGGTTCTTCCGGGGGTGAATGTTGCCGATCGTAAGTACCGTTCGTGACCTCCCGGCCCCGTCCCTAGCGGCGGTCCGGAGGGCTGCCTGCCGCTCCTCGCTGATGCCCGGATAGATATGGTCTACCTTGTAGCCCACCAATCTCTCAATCTGCGCACCGAAGGTCTCCGGAAACTGTCGCTTGGATTGCGTGACGATGCGGGTGGCAAGGCCCAGTCCGATCCAGTGTAGCACTCGCATCAGCCCACTTGGGGGCTTCTCGTACCCAATGTCCCAAATCAACGGGACTCCGAGGAACTGGGCTGCAACGCCGACCAGCAAGATGCCTTTGATCTGACGAGCCCAGAGGCCATCGACTTCGTGCTTTCGGCAGTAGGTCGCGACTCGCTGATTGTACTTGAGCAGCTCGAAAAGGCTTTTTGCCTTTCTGGGGAGCGAGTAACCTATGGCTTGCTCATCGTGAACGTCCAGGATATCCGGGAGTGTGACGACCTCTACGGGAACGCCTCGACTTCTCAACTCCTCCGTAAGGGCACTTTCTCTTTGAGACAGGAGCACCACGTCGTGACCAGCCGACTGGAGTCCGGTCAGCAGGTTCACGACGGTGCGGGGCCCTCCCGTCAGAGACAAGTCCCTGTCAACAGGAAAGAAAAACGCGTACTTCTTCACGTCAGTCACCCTTTCTCTGGAGGATGAAGTATGCCAGAACGACCATTGGAAGGAGCGTCAGGATCCACTCATACAGGGTCGGGCTGTGGGGCCTCGCAATGAGTAGTGTCACCGCGTAGAACGCGACGACCGCCCCGCTCTCTCTATTCTCCAGATATACCCGGCCGATCCATTTCAGGAACCACCCCCAAGCGAGAAAGACGGCGATGATTCCCAAAACGTGGAAGTTCCAGTATGCCTCGCCCACGCTGCCCGGTGGGACCCCACGACCGGGACTGTCAAAAAATACTTTTCCTGCAAGCGTGCCGGCTGCTTCTGGTTTGTTGAGCCAGACTGCCCGTGGGATTGGGAGTGCCAACAGCGAAAGATAGGATTTACCGAGAAGCAGGCTTTCCTCATCCGGGACACGAGCTAGGACCGGGTACATCCCCTCCGCTGATCCTGAGTACTCGGCAATAGCCCGAATGCCTTCCGAAAAGCCTTCAGTGGGGGAGGCGGCGACATCTGCAGTGCTTCCGGAAAAGGGTTGCGTCAGGAGAGAACGATCCCCTCTCAATTGTCCCAGAAATCCGATGAGGAAAACGCCTACCACTGCCGCCCCCCCGATGGTCTTGAACGGAATCCGGTGGTGCCGAATCGACCAGATTAAAAGCAGGAAAAGAATCGGGAACAGAACTCCGGACCGCGAGCCGGTCGCTCCGAATACGAGCGCTAGAGAGAGCACGAACAGGCCCCAGAACGACAGTCGCTTCACGGCGCGATCGTCGGTCGCGAACCAGATCACGCAGGCATTCATCAACTGCTCGACAAGGACAATCCACTGTCCTCCCCCGTATGCCTTTGTACGCCCGACTAGCCCTGCTCCCCTCAGGAGGATCAATTGCCCAATTCCTCCTACCGCAGAGACGATTCGGTAGAATGCCAGGCCGGCTATTCCTCCGATGAGAATCGTCTTCAACAGGGGTCGGCTCGGCTTGGCAAGCGACAGTGAGGGAACTTTGAGGCGCGGTGCC
Organism: Bipolaricaulia bacterium; assembly: GCA_042219045.1. GTDB lineage: Bacteria > Bipolaricaulota > Bipolaricaulia > RBG-16-55-9 > RBG-16-55-9 > CAZMNF01. The sequence goes on from JBDGQO010000078.1 coordinate 2,798, forward strand.
GTGGTGTATCCGAGGTACGTGATGGCGAGGGCGAAGGCCTGCAGGCCAAGCCCGTACGCGACTAAGAGGTTGAGAGAGGCCTCCGTGTATCCCGGCAGGGCCTCGTGATACGAGAGTCCGTCTGTAAACAGGCCACTTTTCGGCAGAACTTGCCGCACGAACAGCCAGAGCGACGTGAACACAAGCGGATGAAACCATCCCCAGCCCTTCACGCGGGCAACCAGGAAAGGGGCGAACAGGAGGGCTGTCTTCGCGAGGAAGGAAATGTAGACGAGATGGACGTTCGGACTCTCGCTCGATACGTTCAGCGTGCCAATCGTGAGGAGGTACGCGAGAAGCAGCACGCCCCCCAAGGCCCACTGCGAGGCCGTGATTTGCACATACGGGTTTGAGTTCTCTTCCTGAACCGATGCCAAGGCGTTCCTCACACGACGGTGCTCAGAATATCGAGGTACTGATCGGCGACCGTGTCTCGCCGGAACCGATCAAGGGCGGAGCGCGGGGCTGGCTGTACGCGGCCTTCGAGGGCTTCTTCAATTGCTACGGCGAGGGCAGAGGGATCTCCAACTGGCACGAGCCTTCCGTACTCGCCATCCTTGAGAATCTCGGCGGGCCCACTTCGACAGTTTGTTGAGACGACCGGAGTGCCGGTCGCCATTGCCTCGATTAAGACGGTAGGAAGCCCTTCCCACTTCGACGAGAGGACAAAGACCGAAGCCTGCGCCATGTATTTCAAAGGATTCGACGTGAACCCTGGCATCCAGAGCCTGTCGCTTATGCCAAGGCGCCGGGCCTCTCGTTCGAGGGCCGGGCGCTTGTCTCCCTCACCGAGAATAGCGAGGTATGCCGGACGACGCTCTCCCACCCTGGCAAACGCACGGAGAAGGGTTGAAAAATCCTTCTGTTCGCAGAGCTCTCCCACCCCAAGGACCACGGAATCACTCCCCGCCGAAAACCAGGGATGATCGACGTGCTCTCTCGCCTGTTCCACGAGACCCGGGTCGAGGATGGGGTTATGAACAGTAGTGATTGCCTCTCGGCGCAGCCCGATTGACTGACACAGATCTTCCGCGACTCCCTCGGAAACAGCAACCGTTCGGTCAGCGGAGGGATACGTAAATCGCATCAGGGAAAAGAGGACCCGATTTTTCCACTCTGACTGGCTCGTCGATGCCGACAGCACGTTGTGCTCAGAGACAACGATCCGGGTAGACACTCCGCTCAGCGCACGTGCCCAGAGAGCGATGCAGTTGGTCGTCCTCATCGCCGACAGCAGCACTGGAGGACGGCGCCGACGCAGGTACCGAATGAGGCCGGGAAGGCTCGTGAGGATCCGCGACGCCTCCAGATCGACGACCTGAGCCCCCGATGGGACTTCGTCCGCCAGCTCACCCTCGGTCGTCGTCAGCACAATGTCCGTCTCAACGCCTCGCTCCAGGAACTCCTCGGCGAGGGTGAGCATCACGCGTTCCGCCCCCCCGCCCCACAGGCCGGTCCAGAAGAGTGAAACGTGAGAGGGATGTGCGCTCACGAGCGTTGCAGGTTCGTCGTGGGAATACAATCGGGCACGCCGCTACGGGCGGCACCAGCTGGAAAGGTCCAAATCCGAGTATTGCGCCAACCGCTCGTTCCGAGATTCAAAGTACTGCTTCAACTGCTCGACGCCCTGATCCGCATCGGAGGCGTCCGAAGCAGACGCGTCCTGAACCTGAACCCACCGATAGAGCGACTTCACGGCCTGCTTGAGCCGTCCGTCTGGGATCCGGGTCCCCACTTCGTAGGCCAGCCGCTGAAGGGTTGGGCTACGGACGAGGGTGGTTTCTCCTTCCGGGGACACCGAGCGCGTTTCGTAGAAGGACGGGTCGATCCCTAGGGTTCGGCAAATCTGCATTACCACTCGGCGACTTTCTTCCACGAAGCGCTCGAACACGAGAGGATGGACGTGCTCCGTGCCCAGGCACTCCTCCCAGCGCTCGAGCCAGGCGACATATGTGCTGAGCGTAAGCTCCCGCTTTGCAATGTACAGGCTGCTGTCCGAATGATAGTGCTGTTCTAACGTCGAAGAGTCTCCGTTCAGGAGCACGTCGACGTACCGATTGAAGGTAAGGCCCGGATTGACGCGTCCCCGGTTGTGCTTCGTGAAGAGGAAGGACGAACGAATCCGATGGGCCGGCTGGCGGAGCACGAAAAGGACGTGCGGCTTCGGGTCAAATCGGGAAAACATCTCCTGCGCCGTGCCCTGGTAGTAGTGGTGGGTCGTCGCTTCGAGCCTGAGCCCGTCCGCTGGTTCGTCGAAGAACGTGTCGAACGCCGAGAGACCCGCGGTGTGTGCGGTAGGCTCCCCTCGCTCCTCCTGTCGCACGGCGAGAGGATGCTCGGCGTCCATGAAGAAGTAGGTCTCCTTCGGAGTGCTTCCCCGAACAGCTGGGTGTGCGTTGAGCCAGGCGAACAGGGTGCTCGTTCCGGCCCTCGGCGCTCCAATGATTGCGAGGTCCAGCATGTTGATCGGTGACCGTTTGCCCGGACAGCGTGGCGACGAATACGTTTCGGTGCTACGGCCCCTACGTGTTGACCCAGTGCGTCAGGTCCCGGTCGAGGAGCCCGCTGAGGCGGCGCACGTCATCCTCAAAATAGCGGGCGACGGCCTGGCGGACACGCGGCGAAAGGGGCGGGCGCGAGCGGTAGTGCGTGTTCAGTTCGTCGAGCCGGTCCATGATGCCGGTTCCCAATCGATACAGGCCTAGCGATTGCTTGACGGCGTTCACCCCCTTTACGACACGTCGTAGCCATTGAGACGTGCGCTCCTTGGCGGTATTGTGCGCCGAAAAATCCGTACGGATATGCTCGTCGAGGTTGAGGAACTGGAGTGTTTTCTGGTACTCCCAAGAGGCGTTCTCTTCGAGGTCGTCGAAAACGATGACGTGGACACGCTCTTCCGGAACGGTGTCGTAGAGGCGCCCAATCTGCTTCCCGAGCTTGCACACCTCCGTGTACGCGAGCAGTTTCGGCTCCCGACACCAGAACGTCACGTCTTTCCCCTGCAGGCGTCGATCAGACTTCTCCCAGGCAGTCTCGAAGTCCTCAATGTGCTCGTTACCGGCCACGAGTTGCTGCTCGTGGAGCGAGCGGGCCATTTCGACCGGGTTACGAACCATGACGATGTATCGCGCCCCCGACATGGTCGCTTCAATTTCCGGGACGGCGACATCCGAAAACAGATAGAAGACGGAGGCCTCTCCGACGGCCCGGTGCGCGTCGGCTACTCCATCGAAGAGACGCATGTACGCATCCTCCTCCGGAATATTTCTATAGTCGTGGTCGCGGTTAAAATAATGTGGTTCCTTGATGGGGGACATGTACACCTGCGGGTGATCGGACAGCCACTTCGCCAGCGAGGTCGTCCCACACTTTGGGGCCCCGATGATGAAAAAGTCTGGGCGGCGGTTACTCATTGCTTCCAGCGAAGACGGTTGCGTTGATTCCGACGGTTCGCCACACATACCATCCCATCCATGCATTCCAGAGAAGCGCGGTCGATGCCGTGGCGATTCCGGCCCCTTCGAGCCCGTAGACCGGAATGAGCCCGTAGTTCAGGAAGATGTTTATGGTCACCGCGACGGCAAGAATTTGGGCGGACTCCTTTTCGTGGCCCGTCATCATCATCAAGAATCCGACCGACCCAGCGGCCGTGTTGGCAAACTGGCCCCCCAGCAGCAGAACAAGTGCTCCGTACCCGGCGACGAACGCGTCCCCGAAGAGAGCGAGCACGTAGGTCCCTGCGCCCACCAGGGCCGTCGCAACGAACAGGTAGAGCCCAAAGCTCCCACGTGCCGTCCAGGTCACAATCTGCTGGAGCTCGGAATGCCGGTCCGAATGATAGAGCTCCGCGATGAGCGGGGCCATGATCGCGTTGGCCGACTGCAGGCCGAAGTAGGACAGCTCGGAGACGCGCGCCGCGGCCCCGTACGTGCCCGCCGCCTCCGGCCCCACGAGTAGGCCCAGCATGATCAGGTCCGTCCGCTTTAGCAGCAGGTGCATGCCAGCGATGAGCATCATGGGCACCATCGATGACATCCACGTTTTCGAGTCCCAGACCGTGTCCGCCCGCCATGTTTCGGCGGGAGCAGTTTGGGCGAGCCACCATCCGGTAAGTACGAGGCAACACAGCACGGCGATCAGCATGGCGGCCATCCCCTGTGGCGCCGAGAGCCGACCCGGAACGCTCAGAAAGAGAAGTCCGCCCACCACGACGACGGCCACATGCCGCACCACAAGGTCCGGAATGTAGGCCCGTGTCGCGCTTTTGAACGCCTGTAGCACTCCTTTCCCTGTCTGCATGAGTCCCAGCAGTGGGAGCATTAGGAACGCCACCCAGAACGTAACGAGCTGTCCGTCGGGCATCCCGCCCCTGAAGCCCCACGCCACTGCGGCCCCCATGATGGCGAGGCTCACACACACCGCCACGACGAGACGGCCTCCAAACTGAAGGAGGCCCCGCAGTTTTTCCCACCGCTGGTCTTCCCGATATCCGGGCACGTACCGGACGAGGGCCTTATCGACCCCCAGTCGACCGAACAACACGAGTACGGTGATCCACGTCCATACGAAGGTGAATACGCCGTAGCTCCGGACGCCCATCCAGCGCGCGAGGAGGACCTGGGCCCCGAAGGCAGCGCCGGCCCCTACCACCCGCACGATAAACGCCCCTCCTGCCTCGCGGACCAACGTGGGAACGAGACCTTCTTTCTGCACCCGCGCCCAGAGCTCCTGGAGGCGGGACCAAATGCGTGCTTCCGGATCGCCAGCGAGGTCTGTTCCCTGGTTCGACGAGTCCGGCTGTTTGTTTTTGGCCACCGGATTCGATCCTTCTTCTGGAGCGCTGCGGTTTCCCTAATTTTCTCTTCCGGCTTCCTCCGATGCAGGCCGCGAGCCCCTCTCTCCGAGGGACTATGCTAATCGTTCTGGCCTGCGGTCTGCTTCTCGGCTTGACGGCCCCCCGTCCATCCTCGAATGGTCTCTGCGAGCCTCTGCGGCACGAACGCCTCCCGGATTTCCTCAATCTTTTCCTGATCTTCGGGGTCGTCTAGGCGCCCCACGAAAAGGGCACGGCCGAATGCCACCCCGACGCCGACGATTCCACCGAGAATCATGCTCATGAGGACGATAAGCGTTCGGTACGGGGCACTTTTCTCCGCGGGCGGTACGGGCTCTTCCACAACGGTAACCACCGGTTGTTGGCGCTGCAAGTCGAGGCGGGCTTGCGTGAGCTTGCTCTGCAGCTCACTGTAGAGCTGTTCTTTGAAGCGGACTTGTCGCTGCAGCCGATCCCGCTGAAACTGGAGCGAGGCGGTCGTTGGGTTTTGATTTCGGTCCAGGAACTGGGCCAGTCGATCCTCTGCCGCTTCGAGCTCCTTTTTTGCCTCCTGAAACCGCTGCTTCACAAACTTGAGCCGCTCCCGAACCTTTTCCGTCCGGAGCTCCCGCACGCGAGTCCTCAGGTGGTCGACGAAGCTCTGCGCGAGGGAAGCGGCCAACCGCGGCCCTCCCGCCGTCACGGAAATGGTCATGAGTCCACTTTCTTGATCCACGGAGGAGGACACCATGTCGTCGATGGTTTCCAGTGCTCGCTCCTCCTCCTTGGTGGGCACGGCCGGCACCTCTGTCCGCGTTGTGCCCGCCGGAGCGGGCGATTCAAAAATGGCATTGGAGAGCGCGTTTTTGGCCGTAAACGGAAGCCAGAGGGTATATCTCAGAAAGAGATCGAAGGGACTGGGCGGACGATTTACGTACTCCAGAAATGTCATCGGACGATCCGTAGCCGGAAACGAAAACGTGTCCCGCGCCACCGCCATCTGCACTTCCCGGCCCCGGAGAACCTGCGGGAAGGCCTGCGGCGTGAGGCCGCTGGAGGCACCCCCCAGATCGATTCCGAGTCCCGAAAGAGCGCCCGTTGGAAGGCCACCGAGGCCACTGGGGAGGCTGGCACCGTCCTTTCCCGCCTCGCGGACGACCTCTGCGCTCGATGTGTACTGCTCCGGCGCCACCAGTGAGTACGCCAGGCCCACCCCCGTGAACACAACGATGGTCCACAGGATGAGCGATCGGCCACGGGCCAGGATGAGCAGGAGGTCCAGAAGGGACACGTCGTCCTGGCGGGGCCGAGGGGTCTTCCCCGATGTCGTCTCTCCAGACGACGCCCCGGACGGCTGTCCGCCCGCAGGCGACGAGTCGAATGAAGTACTGCTCATAGCAAATCCACCGCCGGCGGCAGAGAACTGCGGAGGGGCTCGTGGGCGCGTCTAGCCGGCCCACAATGGTTCACGCTAATTGAAGGCCCGCGTGACGAGCACCACGACTGTGAGGGCACTCGACAGAATGCCGGTCACCTCCGTGATGATCTGTGCGATGTCCGTTCCGTTCTTTTTCGGGGCGGACTGCTTCCGCGCCACACGAATGACAGCCCCCTCGTCGACCCTGGGCGGACCGTGGAGCCAACCAGTTTTGACGCGGAACGTCGCCCCGGACGCCTGGGTCAGGTAGATGGCCCTTGTGCTGTCTCGCGTGCCCCCCGCCCGCTCAAGGTAGTACTCCACGTCCCGCCCCGGCCGATGCTTGAGGAGCCCCTCGTTGGCCACGTTGCCGCGAACCGCCACGGTGTTGGGGCGGGTTGGGATCACGATCTCGTCGCCCGGCTGCAAGATGACGTCCGCGCTCGGGTCGCCCTGCACGGCCCGCCCCATCTCGACGATGACCTGCTCGTCCTTCCGGGTCCGGAGGCGCCGCCCCTTCTTCACGGAGTCTCGCAGGAGCCGCCCCCCTTTTAGGTACCCGGTGGGCAGCACGCCCCCGGCCCGCTGAATGACGCTGGACAGGCGTTCGTTGTCGTAGAGGAGGGTGTACGTGCCGGGATACCTCACCTCCCCCCGAATGGTTACCGTCTTCTGTGGCTGGAAGGACGGGTCCGTTCGGACGTAGACCCGATCTCGATGCCGAAGATCAAACGTCGCGGCGGCCTTCAGGGCCTGCGTCGTGTCCTGGACGGAGAAGTTTACGTTTTTCGGGTCGCCCTCTGTGTCCGTGAGGGGCACGCGGATGGTCTTCGCACGACGCCCCTTCCTCTTGGGCGTCTCGACCATGCGGGTCACCTCCACCTGCCGGAGCGACGCCCCCTCCGTGAATCCGCCAGCACGCACAATGAGGTCCTTGAGCGTCATGTTGTCCCGGTACGCGTAGCGGCCCGTGTCCTGCACCGCCCCGCTGATTCGCACACGCCGTTTCTCGACCCGCTCCATCGTCGCCTCGTACACGCGGAGCTCGTCCCCCGGCCGCAGTGTCCGGTCGGCCATGCCCTTGCCATCGAGGGCATCGCCCAGGTGAAACGGGATCACCCGCTGTTTGCTTCCGTCGGGGGATTGCCGGAACAGATCGGCCCGCCCGAGGAAGACCCCCTTCAGGTACTGGTCGTCCGTCAGCCCCCCGCCTTTGAGGAGGAGGGCGCGGACGGTCATGCCCTGGCGGTATCGGTACTGGCCGGGGTTCCGGACCTGTCCGCTAATTCGGACAAAGCGGTTGGGGCGCATCGCCTGGACGGACGCCACGTGCAGGCTGTCGCCCGGCTGCAGGACGACGTTGGCCTGGGGCCGGTCGTTCATGACCTCGTTCAGGTTGAGCGACCGGGTCGACTCCTGGAAGTCGTCCTCAATGCGGACGAGCTGCGCCTGCTCCCTGTAGGCGTCGCCCGTGAGCCCATCGGCCCGCTCGATGAGGTCCTTCACCGTTCGCACCCCGTCACCAAGCTCGTACTGACCCGGCTGGAAGACCGCCCCCGTAACCTCTACGGCCTCAACCTGGGCCTCCACGGCAGGATCCTGCGCCTCGGTGATCGAGAAGACCTTCACGTGGGCCCCGTCGGTCAGCTCGACGCTCGACGTGTCGGACCGGACGCGCGCTAGGCTGACGTCGGTCACCTCCCGGGCCACGGAGGGCTTCTCCCGCTCCCCGAACGGGGTGATGCTGGAAATTTGAATGCGTTTCGAGTACGCCGTCGGCTTTAGTCCGCCCGCGTATTCGATGAGGTCCTGGACGGTTTCCCCCTCCTTCATCTCGTAATAGGCCGGCCGCTTCACGGCCCCGGTGATGGCGACAGTTTCCCCCCGCGGCGGAACGAAGACGTAGTCGTTGCTCTGGAGCTGCACCGGATCGGGGCTGTACCCCTGGAGGAGATAGTTGTACATGTCCACCGTCTCGACGACCTCCCCGTCCCGGACCACCTGGATGTTGCGGAGGCTCCCGCGCTGGAGGGGTCCTCCCACGCTGTAGAGCGCGTTGAAGACGGTCGAGTAGCCGCTCACCACGTAGCCCCCCGGCTGGGCCACCTCCCCGAGCACAAACACCTGGGTGGGCCGCACGCGCGTGAGCGTGAGGTCCATGAACACCGTGGGGGGATCGCTGGTGAGTCCCGAGTAGCTCTGCGAGAGCCATTTCTTCATCTCCGTGCGCAGCTCGTTGAGCGTCTTCCCCGACACGGTAAACTGCCCCACGTTCGGCACCGTGACTCGTCCGCCCTGATCGACGGGCAGTTCGTACGTAAACTCGGCCCCGCCCCAGACCGTGAGGCGCAGTTCGTCCTTCGGCCCCACCACGTAGTTGCCGCTGGCAGGGCCGGTCGGCTGGGGCATGAAGGCGTCCGGGATGGTGTTGAACGTGTCGTACCCAAAGTAGGCCAGCGTGTCCCCCCTTGGGCGTCGGGTCGTGTCCCGGGGCATCTTGCCCTTCGGAAAGAGCATGAGCCGGCGGCCCGTGGCGAGCGTGACGGTCGTGTCCCGGGTCGACGCCCGCACGAAGAGGTTCCACGTTCCGGCGCTCGTGTCGGTTGGGATGGTGAGGCGCCCCCGCCACGTCCCGTTGACGACTGATCCCCGAATGCGTTGGACCGACTGAGCCAGCACGGAGTCGCCCCCGGCAGTCATAAATCCCGGTTGAACGCGCAGGATCTGGTTTCGGCTGCGGAGAGGCACGCGCACCTCAACGTCTACCGGCAGCTGCCCAACCGAGACGCTGTCGGGAATGATGTCGGGCCGGCCCGACAACACCGGAAACGGCGGATTGACCGGCACCTGGGTCCGGAGGGTGTCGGCGCCGGTGGTGTCTTGCCTCGCACGCGCCGCCTGCAGAAGGGCCTGAATGCGCGCCTCCGGGATGCCGAGCTGGCGGGCTACCCGCCTGGCCTGCTCCGGATTCGAGGGGTCAATGCCCAACTGGCGGGCCCGCTGTCGGGCCTCTTCCACGGTCATTCCCCGCTTCTTGAGTTCTCGGCGGACTTCTTCCGGAAGTTCCTCTTGCTGCCCCCAGCTGACCTGGGGCGCGAGAGCCACGGTTCCGATCAGAACGACACACAGAAGCGTAGCGACACGCTGCGTCATCGAGAATACATGAGCCAGACGATGAGGGTCACACGGAGTGGTGGGGAGATGTCCGGAATGGGAAATGGGGCGAGCCTGACAAGATTACTTGATAACTCGCATCGAGTAGAAACGCGAACCAGGAGGGGCCCCTTCTCACAAATCTTTAAACTTTCGTTTCCGTCCGCGCGACGGCTGCGGGGCACCGGGATCGAGCTGCCCCCCGGCCACCTGCGGTCTCGTCCCGCTACGGATGGAGGATTCCGTCTGCGGTCTCGCCCTGCTACGGATGGAGGATTCCGTTCTCGTCGGCCTCATGTGCCCGGTGCTGCAGGGCCGCCAGCTGCTCCGTCCAGGACGGGATGTCCAGGTCGAACGTGTTTCGGGCGCGGGTCGACGCCAGGGCCGTGTAGGCCGGG
>JBDGQO010000079.1:0-16829 GCA_042219045.1 Bipolaricaulia bacterium
TGCGTGAACGCCCTGGAGAAAGCACTCGTCCGCATGGACGGCGTCGAGCAGGCCTCGGTCAACCTGGCCCACGAGGAAGGGCTCGTCGACTACGATCCGGATCGAGTCTCCGCCACGGCCATTCGACATACCCTTCGGCAATTGGGCTACACCCTCCGCGCTCCCGACAAGGTCAAGGCGTTCGAGGAGCGGCGCCGAGAACTGCAGACGGCCAAAGGCCTACTGCTCGCCTCGGGCTTCTTCACCCTGCTCGTTCTCGGGTCCATGACCCTGATGTGGGTCCAGAAGGGCATCTTCGTCGACGGCCACTTTACCGACACGGATCAGCTCGGGATGGCCTTGGCCACCCTGGCATTGGCCGTGGGGACGATGTTCGGCCCCGGCCGCTACATCAAGCTGAAGGCATTCCAATCGCTGCGACGCGGCATCCTCAATCAGCACGTGCTCTTGGAGTTCGCCGCGTTTGGCGGGTTGCTCGGCGGACTGTTGGGCACCTCCACGCTCCTCAGCCCGACCATGGCGCGGATCCTCGGCGAAACGTTTCCCATCGTCCACTTCGCCGCCGTGGCCGTCTTTGTCACGAGCTATCACGTGCTCTCCGAGTGGGCGAGTCTGCGGGTGCGGGCCCGAGCGAGCGAGAGCGTCCGGAAGCTGATGGCCCTGCAGCCGAAGACGGCAGTCGTGCTCCGCGATGACGGGTCTGAGCAAGAAGTCCCGTTGAGCGAAGTGAAGATCGGCGATCTCGTGCGGGTGAAGCCGGGCATGGGCATTCCCGTAGACGGCGATGTGGCGGACGGCGCATCGAATGTGGACGAGAGCCTGGTGACGGGGGAACCGATGCCCCTGACGAAGACCCCGGGCGATGGGGTGATCGGCGGCAGCGTCAACCGGACGGGGGTGCTCAAGGTGCGGGTGTCCCGCGTGGGTGAAGAAGCATTCCTCAATCAGATCGCCCGGCACATTGACGAAGCCCGCGCACTGAAGCCGGGGATCGTGCAACTGGCCGATCTCGTCATGCGCTCCTTTGTGCCCGGTGTGCTGATCGTCGCCGGCGCGGCATTTCTGCTCTGGACGCTCGGGGCCTGGCTGATCTGGGGCGACGTTCTCTGGGGACGCGCCGCGTTCGCCTCGCTGGCCGCGCTCGTGTTGGGGTATCCGTGCGCGCTCGGCATGGCGACGCCGCTGGCTCTCGTGCGGGGCGGCGGGATGGCCGCCGACCGCGGCATCTTGATGCGCTCCGGCGAGGCCTTCCAAGTGTTCAAAAATGTCCGCTATGTCGTGCTGGACAAGACGGGGACGATCACAATTGGAAAACCCGGCGTCGTCGAGGTCGTGGCGGCTCAGGGCTGCAGTCGCGATGAGGTCCTGCGACTGGCCGCGGGCGCCGAGGCCGGAAGCGAACACCCCTTAGCCCAGGCTATCGTGGACGCCGCCAACGAGGAAGCGATCGGCTGGCGCGAGGGCCAAGCCTTTCAGAGCCTCAGCGGCCAGAGCGTGCAAGCCCGCGTCGGCAATTCGGACGTCTCGGTCGGCAAGCCGGCCTGGCTGCGCGAGCGCGGCGTTGACCTTGCTCCCGTCGAGGAGAAGATCCGAGCGCTCGAATCAAGCGGAAGCACCGTCGTGGCGGTGGCGGCCGATGCGACGCTGATCGGCGTGGTTGCCATCGCCGATCCCCTGAAAGACGACGCCGCGGAGGCCGTGGCGCGGATGGAGCGGGGCGGGCTCACTCCCGTGATGCTCACCGGCGACAACGAACGGACAGCCCGCGCCGTCGCCGACGACGTGGGGATTGGCGAGATTCTCGCGGAAGTGATGCCGGACCGGAAGGCCGAAACCGTCCGAGAGCTGCAAGCGGATGGCCATCGTGTCGCCATGGTCGGCGACGGGATCAACGACGCACCCGCACTCATGCAAGCTGATGTCGGGATTGCCATCGGCGCCGGCACCGACATTGCCATTGAGTCCAGCGACGTCGTCCTGATCGGCGAACGCCTCGACGCCGTGATCGACACGTTCCACATCGGGACGGACTCGTATCGCAAGACGAAGCAGAACTTGGGCATAGCCTTCGCATTCAACGGGATCGGCGTCCCGGCGGCCACGACGGGCCTGGTGCATCCCATCTTCGCCATGATCGCCATGCTGGCCAGCGTCACGGCCGTGCTGGCGAACAGCTTCGGCGGGAAGGTTCTCCCTTTGGGGAAAGTCACGGTGCTCTAGTCCGGGTTTAACCGGTGACGCGATCACGGAAACCGTCTCGCAGCTGGAGCGTCGCCACCGGAGTCGACCGACCGCCGACCGGCCTCAAGATGCTGCGCCTCGCATCCGGCGCGAACTGGCGCCGGTGCTGGAGTATGGTCAGCGGCAACTCGAACGCTGGTGGGCTGCCCATCGGGACGGAGCACGTCTTCGCCCCGGATGAGGCCTGATTCGGATTGAAGGCCTGGCATCGTCGGCGCTGGTGCCCGCAGGGAGTCCGTCCGCCGTGGATCCATGAGGACCGCTACGACTGGCTCTGGCTCGATGCCGCGGCGGAGCCGGCGACGGGCGAAGCGGGCTTTCGCTTCCTGTCTCGGCTGGACGCGGCGTGCGTCCAGTTCTTTCTGGAGAAGCTGCGCGCGTGGTTCCCGAACGAGGAGATCACGCTCGTGCTAGGCCGTTGCCCCAGCCATCGCAGCGAGAAGGTGGCCTGGCCGACGCGGGGAGTTCTTGGTGTCGCTCCCATTTTCGTCGGAGCTGCAACCGGCCCTAATCGCGGAGATCCCACGCTATTGGGACAACGCCCAATGTCCGCGGCCGTTGAGGGCCCATCCCAGGTTGATGAATGGCGAAACCCATATCCAGATATTGTCGTAGTAAATCAATCTTATGCGGTGTCCGGCCGATCTGGACGGCCCTAAGGGCTGATTGCTGAGTTCGAGGACGCGGCCGACGCCAGCGTCCCGTCCTTGTGCTCCGACCAGAGCTGACGGAACGCACGGTAGCAGGCCCCGCGGACGACCCGGCGCTGGACCATAGCGAGATCGCCTTCGAAGCCGCTCGCCCGCGAATCGATATCGCTCTCCTCGAGTAGCTCCTGCGCGTGCTGTTGGACCAGGTCGACGAAACGGCTGCGGACCGTCTCGTCGATCAATTCGTCGGGAACATGGTCGAGAATGGTCGCCTCGTCCAGCGCGCCCGTTGTCGGTTGAGTCGATTGCCCGGAAGCGATGGAATCCCTCCTTGATTCGGGAAAGCAATGCGGATCCCGAGTTGCGGCCGCACTCGGACGTTGTCGGTCCGCGTCATCCTAATGGCCACCCTAGTATCGATCGCTCGGATCGTGACAAAACGGGCAAAAGTCGGTCGCTGAAGAAGCTCACGAAGCTAGAGTTTCCATATCGTCATAGGGCCGGCTATCCCTGTTAACCTATTTAGCAGGAGTGTCGATAATGATCGATTCTCAACTCGTCCCAACGAGCCTACGTCGGCGCCAACTGACACCCATTTAACACCGACCCGCCTCACACGACTCACACTGCCACTTATGAAGTTGATGGAGTCCACGTCTCCTCTCTTATCTGGGGGGAGCGTTCCAAGAGACGTCCGACAAGAGGTGACGACCCATGGCACAGCAGCCCTCCAAGCTGCAGGTCTGGAAGCGACGCGGCAAGCTGTTCGTTGGAGCTGTTGCGCTTCTCGGATTGGGCTATCTCGTCGGTTTGGAGATCGTGGCGCCCAGCTTGGCGCACGCCTCCGACACGCATCTGCCGGAATCCGTGGCGACGATGTCGATGGGCACGATCGAGATAAGCACCGCCGGGAACGTGAACGCCGTTGTGCCCGTTCGGATTGCCGATACCTACGACAGTCGGGAGCAGGGGCTCAACGACGTCGGCGCCGAGGTGCTGGAGACCACCTTTCTCCTCTATGCCCATGACGAGGTGACCGACTACGGCGAGACCTATGGCACCGAAGGCCTCCGTGCACCGCTCAGCCTGGCCGTCATCGGCGGCGACGGTAAGGTGCTCGGCATTCGAAAGGCAACGAGAAAGACGGACGAAATCGACGTGGACAAGGCGCATCGGTGGGCGTTGGCTGCCCGGCGCGGCTGGCTCGACAAGATGGGCATTCAGCCGGGATCGCAAATGGACACGGACGCAATCACCAAGTTCTCCCCCGATTCCGTTGCCACCCGATAGCCACCCGACACGTTGAGCAAGACACCCCCTGGTTTCGGGGATGAGACCGAATGAGCATCAATCCCTCCAGGCTCATCCCCTGCCCCCGCTTCCCCCGGAACCCGGCGCGAGGCCCGATCCCCGCGCCGGGTTATCGGGTTCCGCTTTCGCGAACGCTCTGCCTTCGTCGGAAGAGGCCCTGAAAGTCGGATATGACCGCGCTCTACGGCGAGTCGGCGCATGCCGCCGTTCCCGCGATCCACCAGTCGATCAGTTGCCGGAGCACGCGATCCGAGACAACGCCCGCAACCCAGTCGTTGATGGCGTCGATGAGCTCGGCGTCGTCGATAACGCCGTTCTCGTTGGTGTCGTAGTTACAGGGATCGCGGCTTGGCGCTTGCACATCGAAGCCGCCACGGGCAATGACCTCCGGGTCACGGTCGGCCTGTCGATACGTGACGGTCACTTGATAGGCACCGGCCTCCAGCGTTCCCAGCTCGACGGTGAAGCTGAAGTCGGTGAGGACCTCGGCACACAGCGCGCGTTCCACAGAGGTAGCAATGGTGATCTCGTTGCCCTCGACCGTGGTCTGGGGATTCTGAGGCACGCAGGCGTTGCGCCAGGTCCCAAGGACCGTGATCCGTAAGGCGTCGCTTGGCGTCGGTGACGATGGAGTGATCTCAAGCTCGACGTCGATTGACGACTGGCCCATGGTGCCGACCGAGTTGGCCATCAGCACGATCAGGACAAGCGTCGCGACCATTGCGAATGGGCACAGGCGGCGTTCATTCAGCCTCGTCAATGCGGATCACCTCGCTGTATTTGAGTCTAGCATTGTGCATGGTATCCGCGTATGATCAGTTCCCGACATCGACCCAATGGACGATGCCTCGACCCATGACTAGCGCGGGACGGGCTGCGTCGCCACGTCAAGCTCAACCACCCGCCCAGGACGCCCTCGACGAGGACCTCGCGACCCGTCTCCTCATCGACTATCCGCTCCCGCGCTTTCCCGGACGCCACGCCGACAGGCCGCTCCACTGGATGAGATTCCAACGGCTCGTCAACCGCTTGTGTCGGGACGTTGGCCTCACTACGCGGGCTATGGGCCCACAGCCTGCGTCAGATCTGGGGGATCAAGCGTGCCAATCCGGGGTCTTACTGATCACCGCGAAAGTCCGGTCAAGTCAGTTGCTGTCGGTGGGGCCAACATGTCGACCATCGGTTGACTCGACTTGTGCGGTGGCCTGTAACGTTACGACGGCACGGTGAGCACGGAAATCGTTGATCAAACGCAACTCTGGGCACGTCACCCGCCCCGTTGCGCGTGGCTTAAACGAGGTCGAGCTGCGACAGGATGGCCGGAATCTGCTTTTTCACCTTGAAATAGCCGGCGGTGGCGTGCGGCCAGATGGCGGCGTCATAGGTCCGGCGGACTTCGCACAGATCAAGCCCCGCTTCGGCCAAGCGGGGGCGAGCGGTCTCCAGGATCTCCCGCACCGGTCCCTGGGGCGCATATCCCGTGACGATCCGCGTGACGCCAACTTGTGTGGCCCATTCGACGAGTGATTCGGCCCAAGCAGTGCTGTCCAGCATGCTCGCTTCCACCTCGTAGTGCCGCCCGGCTCGGGCGACCGCATCGGCAACCGCCTCTTGAGCAAAGCGTTGTGCCTGGGCTGTAACCGGCAACGGAGAACGTCGGTCGGTGGCGACGAGCCCGGCCGCTGCCGCCACGGGCGCCTCTCCGAGGGCCCAACTCTCGGCATGCCCGTCGTCCTCGGTGAGCAGGAGGCCCACTGACGTGCCGTCGGTCGGCAGGGGCTTAGGTGGGCTAGGCACGACGGGCTCGGGCAGCGGCCCCTCTTCCAGGGGCGGCGCCTCGCTTGCCAGTTCGTCGGCGCGGGGGCGGAAGCGGCCGTTGGTGAACTTCTCGATGTTCCCCGGCTTGGCCAGATAGGTCTTGCCCTTCGTGTGCAGGCCCGCAACCCAGCGCCAGCTGAGCGTGTTGGACGCCGGATCGCCATCCAGGAGCAGCCGGAAGAACCAATCGGCGCCGAGCGCCCAGGGCAACTCCAGGGTGAAGATCCAGATCGAGGCCGTCCACATGCGGGCGTGGTTGTGCAGATACCCGGTCTCGGCCAGTTCGCGTGCCCAAGCGTCGAAGCACGCGATCCCAGTCCGACCTTCGACGGCCTCCTCGTAACGCGTTCGCAGGCTGGGATCGGCCGCCAGCCGCTGCGTATCCTGCGCGACCTGATCGCGATAGGCGCGCCAGATGGCGGGCCGCTGTTCCAGCCAGCCCTTGAAGTAGCCGCGCCAGACGACTTCGTCGATGAACTTGCGTCCCTGGTCCAAGCCGAATTGCCTCAAGGTCCGCTCGATGACCTCGCGCTCTCTCACAAGGCGATGGCGCAGATAAGGGCTCAGATGGGATACGCCGTCCTCGCGGTCCGGGCCGTAATCGGTGTTGCGCTCATGAGCGTAGATCGCTCCGGCCTTTGGCAGAAACGAAGCCAGGCGATCCAGACCCGCTTTGCGGGTCGGCTCGGGCAGCGTCATGGAGAGGCCTGCCGGCGCGCTTGATCGGCACGTTGGCGGCATCGCTTCGAGCAGTAGCGCACCTGCTCCCAATCTCGGGCCCATTTTTTGCGCCAGCGGAAGGGCCGCCCGCACTGGACGCAGGTCTTTTCCGGCAGATGCGTATTGTTGCCCATGGGTCCGTCCTTGCCGACCCGTGGTAGCTTGACGGGTCCCCACCGATCATGCCGAGCTGGGTGTCCGGTTGCAACGATCAGGTGGCTGAGACGCTTGGACGCGACCGCGCCGACAAGCGTTTGAGCCGAGCCTGCGCCTCATCGACGTGGTAGGTTGAGGCGTTTCGGACGAGCCGGCATAGGTGGGGCCCAATGAAAGGTTGCGGGACGATATGGGTCCTGTTAACGTCACCATATCGAGGAAACCGAGCGGACTGTCCCGCGGCTTGTGGTGGGAGACTGAAGGAACAACCGCCATCCCAACGATGACTTGATGGGTCGCTCCATGTCGACCGACTACGCTGATCGCTACCGTGGCATCGATTTTCGCGAGCATCCCGAAAAATACCCTATCGGTCGGGGAGAGCAGGGAGTGTTGATTGCCGAGCCGTACAAATCGGAGCTTTTGCCGTTGTGGGAATTCAAGACTCCCGAAAAGGCGCAAAGGTCCGCGGAAGCTATCTTTGCGAAATTTGAGGAATACAAACGCAACGGTGAGTTTGTCGGTATGGACATGGCAAGGAAATATCTACAGATGGGCTACACTCGCGCACGCCGCTACGCAAATCACCCTAGCGGGCAAAAGTATACGAAGGAGGGAGACGTCCGACCGCAAGCGGCGGATGCAATGAGCTCAAGCAAGGCGCAAGCCGCCAATATCTTTTATCAATACTATGCAAAGGCCAAAGAGGACCAAGTTTACAAGCGCATGAAGGAGAAGCACAAGCAAAATTTCAGAAATAAAAGCTGAAGTCGTCAATGCGGGAGTAATAGAGAGGTGTGTCCCGGCTGGTGGAGCTAGATGGGCCGCTCGCTGTCCACGATCGCTCGTGTGCGAACCGCCCGCGGACCCGTCTCGTCAAGACCTCCAGGGCCAGCCCACGGTCCAACTGATGGCAGTTGCAGTCGCCAGCGAGGGCGTTGTTGACCAGCTTGGTCAATACCATGCAACTTGCAATTCATGCGGAGACATTGCAAATTCGGGCTGCGGGAATGGCCTGGAGGCCAGAGGCGTTGAGACACGGCGTGTCAACTGGCTCTTGCCTCGGGAGAGGCTTAGAATAGACGGGATTCATCCATGATTCAGCGACGCCGTTCATCGTGTCCGTCCGGAGGCCAACGTCGGCTGCCGGTTCCCCAATGAAAGACTATTACGCCATTCTCGGGGTCAACCCCGACGCCGATCGCGAGACGATCCGAACCGTCTATCGCAAGCTCTGCCACATTTACCATCCCGATAAGGGATTGGAAGTCTCGCAATCGCGCATCACGGATATTTACGAAGCCTACGAGGTGCTGTCGGATCCCGAGCGGCGTGCCGAGTACGATCGGTGGTACCAGCGAGTTCGCTCAGATCCGTCGGATCGCAAGAGCGATGCCGGACAGCAAGATGATCAAAGCAGCGCCCCGAAAAAGGGCTCCAATGCCAGTTGCGCGGAACCAAACGGCAGTGGGCGCGAGCGTGACCGCGGTGCTGGCGGAAGGACAACCGGGACGGAGACGTCCGGTCGGTCCAGAGAGCCTTATGCAAACGGATCCGCTCGACGATCGGCATTGTTTGGCTGGCCGAAGTGGCGGTATCAACGCGATCTCATGATTGGTGGCATTCCCACTGGCTTGTTTCTCGGTGTCCTGGGAATTGTGGCGAAAGTTCCCTTGTTCGCCTTAGTCGGAATGGCGTCGGCTGCCGGGACCGCTTATGCGGGTGTCAAGACGGATTGGCTTCACCAACTCGAACGTGCTGAACTCGGTGCGATCCTTGTCGGCCAGGCCAGTCTCGTGTCCACAAGCGCCATTCTCGCCATCACCGCCATCTACCTCGTGCTCTGGATCGTTGGCGTGTAGAGGGTTCCTGTTCTGATGCATGCAAGTGGTGTCTGCACACTGTGAGCCTTGATCTAAGACGTTTCCAACCCGCGCTGGTCATTTGTCCGTTACCGCTATTCTGATCACATCCCCAAACTAAAATTCGGTTTCGAACTGCCGAGTGGAGTATTGTTCGAAACGCCAGCTTGCCGCACCCATTCCCTGGCAAACGCAGAGACATACTGCTGGATGCCGGGCCAACGGCCCGTGCGCTGAGGGGCTATGTCCAGCTCTGGAAACGTTGACGCAGTGATAACGGCGGCGTGATAAGCTTGGAGCTATCTTGGCAACCGTTAGGAGAGTCTGGCATGGCTGACCCAGATACCGGCCGAAGATATCAATCGCGTCGGGCGTTTCTGAGGCGTTTCGGGGCAAGCGTGATCGGCTTGAGCGTGGGATCCGGCTTCGGTTCCCCATCGGTCCTCGGCCTAACAGCACAGGGCATGCCGATCACGGGTCCGTCGGTTCCGGGCATGCAGAGCTTCGATCGTGTCATCCCGAGTTTAATGCGAAAGTGGGACGTTCCGGGGGGAGCGGTTGCTGTCGTGAAGGACGAGCGATTGGTGCTCGCCCGTGGCTACGGGCTGGCCGATCAAGCGCAGGGTTCCGACGTCCAACCGGACGCGCTGTTCCGCATTGCCAGTGTGTCAAAACCGATTACGTCGGTGGCGACCTTGCAATTGGTTGAGAACGGCCAGCTCAGCCTCGATGACAAGGCCTTCGATATCCTCAACCGCTTTAAGCCGTCCGGCGGCGTCCGAGACGAACGAGTCAACGATATCACCGTTCGCATGCTGCTGCAGCATGCTGGTGGTTGGGACATTGACGAGCTTGGCTACGACCCGATGTTCGCGTCGACTCGCATTGCGGAGGCCGAAGGGACCGAGCCGCCCGCCGATGCCGACACGATCATCCGCTTTATGCTGAAGCGACGGCTCAACTTTACGCCGGGGACGGATTACGCCTATGCCAATTTCGGCTACTGCGTGCTGGGCCGGGTCATCGAGGAGGTTACGGGTCAGTCCTATGAGACCCATGTGAAAGCAAGCGTTCTCGCCCCCATGGGCATCTCTCGGATGCAGATCGGCCATACGCGCAAGTCCCAGCGGGTCGAAGGCGAAGTCCGCTACCACGGAGGCAACTTGGTCAATTCCGTCTTTCCGAATGGCGGCCTCGTGTCTCGGCCTTACGGCGGCTTCTACTTGGAAGCGATGGACGCCCATGGCGGTTGGATCGCATCATCCATCGATCTGATGCGGTTCATGACGCACGTCGACGGTCGCGCTTCGATCGCGGATATCCTCGAGAAGGGAACGCTGCGGACCATGACGGCTCGACCCCAAGTTCCCCACTGGCAGGGGAAGGACTTTTACTATGCGATGGGGTGGACTGTCCGCCCCCAATCGGAGAACTGGTGGCATACCGGTTCACTTCCCGGCACCTCGAGCATTCTGGTGCGGACGGGGCAGCGCAATCGAAACCTCTCCTGGGCCGCGCTGTTCAACAGTCGGCCTGACAATTGGCAGAAGTTCAACGCGGAGATGGACAGTGCGCTCTGGGAAGCGGTCCGCAACGTCTCCAGCTGGCCGGACCATGATCTGTTCGGCCGATTTCCCTGAGGCTCGAGCCCCCGATGGCCATCATCCGGTGTCACGCCATCAGCAAACGTGGACAACTCATAAGGACAGCCCTACAGGCCACCGCACAAGTCGAGTCAACCTACGGTCGCAGCGTTGACCCCGCTGACAGCAACTGACTTGACTGGACTTTCGCGGTGATCAGTAAATCTTCTGCGGCCGGTTAGAGATCCGCTGGAGGAATCCCGATTCCCTCATGTGATGCTTGGCAAAGGCTGTCTGTTGAGATCCAATGCGCGGGCGTTAGGATAGTCGCATGTCCACAAAGCGTTTCATCCATGGCATCGCATTGCTGTTGGCTGTCGGAGGGCTGGGCTTCGTCTCGTTCAGCTTGGCAGCTCCTGTCAAGGCCCGGCCGACCAGTCCCCAAGTTCTCCAAACCATCGTCCCGGACCGCATAACGGGCGCCCGAACGGCCTACGGGACCGTCCAATTTGTGGATCCGCAGGCCGATGTGACGAAGGCTGAATTCCACGTCATCGATGGCAAGTTCAACCCGTTTGAAGTCTCTTACAGTCCGAATCGCCGCCAGCTGAGTCGGGGAACCGACGGGGATGCAACCACGGTGGCGTTCCCGCTCGACTGCTCCATGGCCGACCAGCGCGTAACGCTCAAGCTCGAATTGGTGGATCGACAAGGGAACCGGAGCCGTCCCACCCCCATTTCGTTCACATGTGGCTCGCCGTTGAGGGGCAACTTCGATGAGGAACAGGCCCAGACTCGGCCCGTCAATCATCGAGTGACGATGAACCTCTTCGTGCTCGATGAGGGGGTCAACTCGCTCTCGGATGGGGCCGGCTTTCCCAGCGCCGACGCCGCGATTGGCCAGCCCCGTGAAAGGCTGCAGGCGGCGGTCCGAGAGCAGATCGTGCCGGCGATTACCCGCATTTGGGACCAGTGTGGCGTGGGGTTCCGGTTGGGAACCTTCAAAATCGTGCGTCCCGGCCAGATTGCTTTATCACAGGGATCGTTGGCCGAGGAGCTCTTCGTCCAAAGGGATCATCTCCCCGAGATCGCTCTGGCGAACGACCCTCTCCGCGTCATGTCGGAAGCCCATGATCGGATAGATGAATTGCTAGAGCCCCAGAAAAGCACGCTGGGAGCGAATGAACTGACCGTCTTTGCCTCCAGTGCCCGGCTCGTGGCCCAACCTGACGATGAACAGCAGTTCGGAGGCTTGACGACGGTGATGGGTCGAGTCTCCTTCGTGCGCTGGGATGCTGTGCTTCCCGAAACGAATTCACCGGGCCCGATCATGCTTCCCAAACGGGTGGTCACGGCCATGGCCCATGAATTCGGGCACAACTTCGGACTCGGCCACGTCTCCGAACCCTCGGACCGACGGAATCTCATGTTCGCCGACCCCGACGGCCGGGCCGTCCACGTCCCGCCCCAACCGCCCGTCGCGTTGAAAGCCTCGCAATGTGATAAAACCATCGATCACATTCGCAATTCTGGCTTGGGGCAGGCCGATGAGCAATCGCCAGATGGAGGCCCATGAATGGTGGTACGAGCCCGGCCCGACACCATCTGATATCCGTTACCTGGCTGCCGTTCCAGTCCGAGCCTTTCCAAGAACCCTTGGCGCATTGCGAATTTCCGTTGATGCATCGTTCCAATCCCCTTGGATGACATCGTTCATGAGCTTGGCCGCCACATCGAGGTAAAATGGGGTTCGGTGGTTCGTACCGACGCAACAAGTGACGTCCACCTCTCGGTAATTGGCCGGCATGGTCCCGTCGATGCCCTGTTGACCGAGCGGCATGTCGAAAAGCCCGAATAGCGCCCAACGGAGCGTACCGTCCCGCCGGTTGAAATAATTGACAATGCGATCAACTTTGGTTTCCACCGGCTCGATAAGATCAAGTTTCGCGAATATATCGTCCTCGACAGCGGCCCCGATCAGTTGGACCGTCTCCACCTTCGGCCCGCCACGTTGATAAAAGACCTCGACCGTCCTCAAGACGATTCTGGCGCCCAGCGAGTGCCCGACGAGGTGGAGGCCCGTTTTCGGACATTGGTCGGCGTAGTCAACCAGAAAACGGGCCAGCTTCTGCCCGTTTCGATCGGCAATTTGAGTGGCATCCCAAAAGTTGAAGGGCGAAAGCCAGAATCCGGTTTCCGAGTCCCAACTGAATCCTACCACGGGATCGCTGAAGGATGCCTCCGCGATGTCGAAGCTTTCGATGGCACTCGTCTCACCTTTGTCATAGCCGTGGACGAACGTGATCAGTCGCGGTGGACAGCGGCCTCCCATCAAGCCCGGCACGTGGCCCAAAACCTGATACGACGTCGGGCCGATCCCTTCCTTGAGCTTGCGGGTCTCCGGGTCGAAGTGGCCTCGTGTCGAGACGATGGGCGTGTCGGCGTTGCCCGGGAGTTCGTCGGCGCTTTGTGCCGTCGCCGCAGGGGTCGCCAACAAGCAGAACGCAACAAGGCCCACCCATCCGACCGTCAGGTTGACTGGCATGCACGCGGCCGCTCGCACCAAGTTTGGGCACCTCCAAGCCCCTTGGTACCGCGCGAACGGGACGCCCAACAACGAGCTGACGCTTTGCAGAACGGACCGGAATGGACACCGAGATCGTGCCGATCATGTGTCGAGCGTGCCCGATGGGCTTGAGCGGGAGGCAGCAGGGCGATTGCTCGCTCTCGCGGTCGGGGCGAGGGGCGACGGAGGCGGAGCCCCTCGCTTGTTACACTTCCACCGTATGTGTGGCCGATTCTCCTTGACGGTCGGTGACCGCGACATTGCTGAGCAGTGGAACGTCCGCGTTCCCTTCGATGTTCCCGCCCGCTACAACATCGCTCCGTCCCAGCCCGTCGTCGCGCTTCGGGCCGATGGAGGGCGGCGCGTGGACGAGTTCCGCTGGGGGCTTGTGCCCCATTGGGCCAAGGACCCCGAGATCGGCAACCGCATGATCAACGCGCGGGCCGAGACTCTCTTCGAGAAACCCGCCTTTCGGGCGGCCGCGATGCGCCGGCGCTGCCTCGTGCTCGCGGACGGGTTCTACGAGTGGAAGCGGACCAACGGCAAAAAACAGCCTTACTACGTCCGGCTCAAGTCGGGGCGGCCCTTCGGATTCGCCGGAATTTGGGAACATTGGGAAGGGGCGCAAGGTGAGTTGCACACCTGCTCGATCGTGACCACCGAGCCCAACGAGCTGATGATGTCGATCCACGACCGCATGCCCGTCATCGTGCGGAAGGACCTCGAGGACCTGTGGCTCGATCCGGAGATCCACGACACCGCCGAGCTTGGACGCGCCTTGCAGCCCTTCCCGGATGATGAGATGGCGGCACATCCGGTCTCCACGATCGTCAACAATCCCGACAACGACGTGGCGGAGTGCGTCAAGCCGGCAACCCGACAGGATCCTCTCTTCTAGCCTAGCGGCCGTGCCCCCTAGGACGAACGGCGCGACGGTCCTGGATATTTCGTCGGCCATGGTGGCATCATCGGGGAGAACGAGGGGTTTTACCACGCGATATTCCTCGCTATCGAGGAGCAAGCTGAGTCCGCCCATGATGAATCCGATCCCCACGAACACAGGCAGAATCCCATCCCGAGCTTCGCAATGTGTTCGTCGACTGAGACGGAGTGACGATCTGTTGACCCCGCATCAGGCTTGATATGCATGCCAAACATGCGCTATTTTTGGAATCAGGTGATTCTTATGAGCGGTGAAATGTTGAACATCGGCTTGGACAACATGGTGAGCACGGACGAGGTTGTCGCCATTGCCCGTCCCGACTCGCTGCCGATCAAACAGCTGGTGAACGCCTCGGACGAACAGAATAAGCTGATCGACTTGACCCGGGGGCGCAAGCGCCGGTCGGTGATCGTGACCAAGTCGGGCTATGTGATCCTGTCGCCTCTGCGGACACCGACGTTGGCTGAGCGGTTTACCGACTCTGGCTGACGACCGCGCTGATGCCGGACTACGCGCTCATTGAAGTGCCTCCGTCCGTGGAGGACTATCGTGCGCTCCGCAAGCGTGCCGGCTTGAGCGAACGGACCCGCGAGGCCGCGGAGGCCGGATTGCCGAACACGTGGGTCGGCGTCCGGATCGAGCACGATGGCGAAGCCGTCGGCATGGGGCGGATCGTCGGCGACGGCGGCTGCTTCTTCAAGGTCGTGGACATCGCCGTGCTCCCGGAGCACCAAGGCCAAGGGCTGGGCAAGCGGATCATGTCCGCCCTCATGCGTCACTTCGAGGCCCATGCGCCGGAGTCGGCGAGCCTCAGCCTGATCGCCGACGGCGAGGCGAAACACCTCTACGCGCAGTTCGGCTTCCAACCGACCGCGCCCCAGTCGATCGGCATGACATGTCGCAAGGGACACCGTTAGCGCGCGCTGTCGGGAGGCGTGTTGGCCCAACCATCGAACAAGCTCTCCACCAAATAAGGCTGCGGCGCTCCGGATCCGACGCGGGACCCGGAGCGCCGCACGATGAGCAACTGGGTGGCTTTCGCTGACCGTCGTTTCGGGCTTAACGTTCGATGACGGTCCCGCTCGCCCCGACGGCAGTCGTCGGATTGTTCCGCACGATGTCCTTCAGGTTCTGGCCCGTGGGCGTGTCCTCGGCGGACCAGGTTCCGTTCTCATAGCGGAAGACCTGGCCGCTGTTGCCGACAGCGTATCCTTGCCCACTGTCGATCTCGATGGCCTTCAAGTTGGCGTCGCCGAGGTCGGTTCGAGTCCATTCGGCGCCGTCCCAGTGGAAGACCATCCCGTTGCCGCCGGCGACCCACACGTCGTCCGCTCCGTTGCTGTCCACGCCGTAGAAGTTCACGTTGGCGTCGGGGATCCCGATGGCATTCCAGGTCTCGCCGTCGTCGGTGGCGAAGACCTTGCCGTTGGTATCCACAACATGACCGGCACGTTCATCGTGGAAGTCGATCGCCTGCAGGCTTGAGCCGCTGCCAGGGGTGACGTAGTTCCAGGTGCCGGACTCGCCGTCCTCGAAGCTGTAGTGGATGTGACCGGAGTCACAGGCCGCGTACACGTTCGCCTTGTCGATGGGGCCGGTGACGGCCACGGCGTTCATGTTGTCGCCACTGTCGCCGGGGCCGCTGTGGTCGTCAAGGACTCCGCCAGCGACGGCGTATTCGCCGACGGCTCCACTGGAGCCGACGAACCAGAGGGCCTCGCCTTCGTTGGTGACGTCAGCCCCGTAGAGGTTCTTGCCGTTGCCCGAGGGGCCGCCGTCGACGACCTTCTTCCAGACCACCTCACCGTCGACGAGTTCCCGATCGAGGATGACGCCGTTGCCCCCGACCGCGAATTGACCGTTTGCGGTGGATTCGGCGTCGTAGAGGTCGTTGTCGGTCTCGGCTTCCACGACGGTCCAGGCGTCCTCGTCAACGCCAAGCCCTCGAACACCCGAGGTCTCGGGCGTGTCCGTCTCCGTCGTCGCGCACCCGTAGAGGGCTGTCGATAGCAACACGACGACCGCCAAAGGAGCAACGATTCTCTTCATGATCTATCCTCTCCTTTCCTTGGCTGAGATGGATCTTATCTGGGCTGAGGTCGAATTCGAATGGAAAGGAGGTGCAAGTGGGGTGAAACAAAGTAAAACCATTAGTGGCGCGGCGTGCGCCCGTATCGGTGTCAGGGGATGGATTGGGCATGACCGTCCGTTAGGTCGGGCCGATTGAAGTGGACGGCGTTCGGGGATCGAGGACGTCTACCAAAAGTAGTTGACGGCGTAGTAGACGAGGGAGACGTACTCGCGGACCACAGCCCTGATCGAGTCCTCGTCCCGCCACCACGCTCGCTGGTAGGCGCTGCGCTCAAACGGCACCGCCACGAACGTCAGCTCTGCCCGATCCCCGATGACGTGACGGAAGGTCGTCGCCACGCGGCGCATGTGGAAGGGGGAACTGACCACCAGCACGGACTCAAGCCCGGCCTCGTCGATGCGCCGAGCGGTGAACACGGCCTCTTCATAGGTGCTTGCGGTGGACGCGATCGTGATGGCCTGCTCAGGAACGCCTTCCGCTTCGGCGAAGTCTCGGACGATCTCCACGTTGGTCCGCTGCAAGAGGGGATTCCACCGCTCTTGCAGGCTGAGGATCAAGCGGGAGCCGTAGCCCCGCTGGAAGAGGTCCACGGCGTAGCGATACCGCTCCGGATGGCCGCCCATGACGCGAATTGCATCCGCGTTCGTGGGCGGCTGCGAGACGGACAAATAGCCGCCGACGGACATGAGCAGTGGCTGGTGGAAGATCACGGCGGCCACGAGCAGCAGGCCCGTTAGGCCCAAGATCGCGAGGCATTTGCGGCGACGGATCCACCGTATGACCGTCAATGCGAATCATGCCCCTCGGCCTGACCGCTCAGCTCCGGTCTGGCCACCGAGCCTCCGGGCATCGAGTCTTGCGTGCCATTCTCGTCTGCAAACATGGGA
>JBDGQO010000008.1:0-3929 GCA_042219045.1 Bipolaricaulia bacterium
CGACCGGGAGCGGATCCAGAAGGCCGAGCTCCGGGGTGTGCTCGCCCTCATGGGCGTGCATCTCGACGACTAGATCTGAACACAGGGTGCTCTAGACGGGGCCCCGACCACCTTGAGCAGAATCTCGAATACCAACGATTTCAAGCTATGCAAGAAGAGCCCAATGTTTCTCGTCGCGACTTTTTGCAGCGTCTCAGCCTGTTTGGGGCCGCAAGTATAGGAGCCGGGTCCCTTCTCGTCGGATGTGGCGGAGGATCCAGCGAGGATGGGGGCGGCTCTCGTTCCTCCTCCCAAACGTCGGCTGCGGCCGGAAGCCAATCGTCCAACGGGGGCGGGAGCGTGGCCAAGACGGTGACGCTTCACCCGAAGGGCAACCAGATGAAGTACAAGGAGACGGAGTTTACCGTCCCGGCGGGCAAGAAGGTGAAGGTTGTTTTTGAGAACACAGCCACGAGCCCGTCGATGCAGCACAACGTCGTTGTGCTCACCAAGCCCCCGAAGCAGAAGTTTTTTCGGAAAGTCGGGCAGGCCGGTATGCAAGCCGGGTCCTCTAACGACTACGTACCGACAGACATGAGCGACCTGATCCTTGCCCACACGCCGATCTCGAAGCCCGGTGAGACCGTGTCGGTTACCTTCAAGACCCCCGAAGAGACGGGCGATTACGGGTACGTTTGCACCTATCCGGGCCACTGGGCCACCATGCAGGGGACAATGATTGTAAAAAGCTGACCCCGCTCCGTAGAGGGCCGGTCGGCAGAGGCACTGTCGGCTGGTCCTCATTGGCGGTCGTGCCTGTAGTCGCGACGGCATTTCCTGGAAGCCCGGAGATCTGTTGGGTTTTCTGCACAAAGCGATCCTCAGTCGTGGCGCAGGACCGAGGCGGCGGTTCAACGCTCCCCGAACCTTGATCGAGACTTGGAAGGAGCAACCAATCATTCGCTCCCCCAGTGCGTTTTGAGGACTGGCAGTTAAAATTCAAGTGGTCCGATGCTCCGACTTGTTCGCCCAAATTGCATTTCGCGGGGGGCACGGGTGCTGGCCCTGGCGCTTGCAGGACTTTTTCTATTCCAGGCTGGCCCCCTCCAAGTGGGATTACAGATCGCTCGGCAAGGCCAACAGTGCATGTGCGAGCAGCGGGGGTTCTGCCCGAAAAACCCAGATGGGCCCTGTTCGTGTGACCACCCCCACGCTCCGACCCCCGACTCCCCACCCTCTACAACCTCTGACGCCGACGGGCCTGTCCTGGAATCGTGCAATGGGGGACAGCACCGGGGCAATTTGCGTCCAATTTTCCTGTCGAAATGGGCGCCTGACCTAACTGCCGATCGCCCTCGTCTTCTCGGGCCCGCTCTTCACGTCTTCGATCGTCGCCTCCTCTATCTAGGGCT
This sequence comes from Bipolaricaulia bacterium, assembly GCA_042219045.1. GTDB lineage: Bacteria > Bipolaricaulota > Bipolaricaulia > RBG-16-55-9 > RBG-16-55-9 > CAZMNF01. The sequence continues at coordinate 1,392 of JBDGQO010000008.1, forward strand.
TTCTTCTCAGCGGATTGGGGAGGACATCTTTCGACCTCCACGGCAGCGGGCGGCATAACTGCCCGGTCGGTCCCGACGGGCCTGTACTGCCCCTTAGACCGAACGACCTACACGCCTCCCGGGACCCGTGTAGGTCACGATCCAACCCGTGGAGAACCCTATGGCTCGATTTACTCCCCCGATCTATATCTTTGCTGTCTTTTTCGTCGCTTTCCTGGCCGCTCCCAGTTCTGCGACCGCCCAGTCCACCGGCACCGTGACGGGCCGCGTCACCGATGCGGAGACGGGCCGCCCCCTCCCCGGCGTCAACGTTATCGTCGAAGGCACCGACGACGGAAGCCCGCGCGGCACGAGCACCGGACCGCAGGGCCGCTTTACGCTGGGGCCGCTTCCCACCGGTACGCACACCATTCAGGCCCGCTACGTCGGATACACACCGCGCTCGCGCGAGGTTGACATCTCCGCCGGCGACACGGCGCGCGTAGCCTTTGCACTTTCGCCGCGCACCGTCGGCATGGAGGCCGTCGAGGTCACGGCCCGCCGCCGGGCCCGCGAGGCGGCCGAGAAAATCCAGCAGGCCGAGATTCAAGAGGCCAACCCGCGGGACGCGGGGGAACTCCTGCGCAACATGAGCGGCACCAGTGCGGTGCGGCGCGGTCCCATCGGCCTCGACCCGGTCGTGCGCGGCCTGCGCGCCAAGCAGGTCGGCGTCTACGTCGACGGGATGCGCACTTTCCCCGCCGGCCCGGCGCGCATGGATTCGCCGCTGAGCCACACCGGCCCCTCGACCATGCAGAGCATCGAGGTGGCCAAGGGCCCCTACGCGCTCACCTGGGGCGGTGGGCAGCTCAGCGCCATCCGCGTGGAGACGAAGAACCTCTTCGGTGTGCCGCGGGGCACCCTGCTGAACGGGCACATGAAGACCGGCTACGACTCCAACATCGACTCTTACGAGCTGACCGGTACCGCCAACGGACGGAGCGGTGCGTTTGCCTACCGCATCGATGGGGCCTACCGGCGCGGCAATGCCTACCAGTCCGGCGACGGAACGGTGGTCCCAGCGGACTTTCTGAACCGCGAGCTTCGCGCAAAAATCGGCTACAAGCTCGGCGAGAATCAGCGCCTGACCGCCGGCGGGGGCTACCAGCAGCAGGACGACGTACGCTACCCGGGTCGCCTGCTCAACGCCGAATTCTTCAAGAGTGGACGCGGGCGCCTCGGTTACGAGTACGCCTCGGGGCAGGGCCTCGTGCGCTCGGTGAAGGCGAAGGCGTACGGCTATCAGACCCTCCACACGATGAACAACGAAGGCAAGGTCACCTTCGCCTCTGAAAACTTTCCTGGCCCCCCGCTGCGGGTCTCCGTGACCTCCGACATCATGACGTTCGGGGGACGGGTGGCCACCGAACTGGCGCCCTCGCCGACGTTGCGCCTCAAGGTGGGGGCCGACGGGTACCGCGCCTACCGCGACGCCGAGCGGCCCTTCAAGGTTGTCATGAACGGGGAACCGAAGGTGCCCGGCTTTTACAAGAGCGATCAGATCTGGCCGGGTGTCACCATTGCCGACGCGGGCGTCTTTGCCCAGGCCACGCGCCTGTTCGGCACCGTCGAGGTGACCGCCACGACCCGGGCCGACGTCGTCTGGGCAGGGGCCGATGAGAGCCAGGTCACCGACGTGTACCTCGACATCGCCAAACCGGGCGACGGCTCGCTCGACCCGGACGCCCTCGACCAGCAGGAGTTCAACGTGAGCGGCGCATTGATGCTCACGGCCCCGCTCTCGGAGGCGTGGTCGCTCTCGATCGGCGGGGGGACGGCCGTGCGGACCGCCAGCGCGCTGGAGCGCTATTCCGACCGCTTTCCCTCGAACAAGGCGCAGACCAGCGCCGAGTTCATCGGCAACCCGCGCCTGGAGCCGGAGCGCTCCTGGCAAGCGGATCTTGAGCTGAAGGCGCACTACGACCGTGCCTCCGTCAAGATAAGTGCCTTTGCACGACGTCTTTCGAACTACATCACGCTCGAAGAGGCGCCTGACGCGGAGCCGATGCTGCCGCTCCCAATCTTTGCGGGCGGCCCGTTCCGCTACACCAACGGAACGGCAACCTACTACGGTGGCGAGGCGTCGGCGTCGGTCGCGGTGGGACCGTCGCTCACCGCGAGCGTCAGCGGAAGCTACCTCTGGGGGAAGAACCTGGAAACCGACCAGCTGGCGCTGGGCGTGGCGCCGCTGCGGGGCGATCTGGGGCTTCGCTGGGAGCCGCCCGAGGGACGCTTCTACGTCGAAACCACCCTGAGCGCCGCCGCCGAGCAGGACCGGGTGGCGAGAGTGCTGGGCGAGACGCCGACGGAGGGCTACGTCACCCTGGACCTCAAGGGCGGCATCGAGGTGGGGCGCGGCGTGTCGCTCGAAGGCGGAGTGACCAACCTCACCGACACCGGCTACGTCAACCACCTGAACGCAAAGAATCCATACTTCGGCACGCCCATTCCGGAGCCGGGGCGCATCTTCTTCATGGAGGTCTCCTATGATTTCTAGAG
>JBDGQO010000008.1:4029-5598 GCA_042219045.1 Bipolaricaulia bacterium
CACCCTCGTGGTCGAGCACGAGAAAATCCCGGGCTACATGCCGGCGATGATCATGCCGATTCCGGTCGCGGACACGAGCATGACCGCGTCCCTGGAAAAGGGAGAGGCGATCCGGTTTCGGCTCGCCGTCGCCGAGGATAGCGCGAGCATTGTGGGGATCAAAGAGATTCCGGACACGGCGGTGGCCCGAAACCCGGCCCGGACGACCACTCCGATCAAATCCGCAAGCTCCGGCGATTCTCAGATGCTCCAGAGGGGGGATCGGGTGCCCGCGGATCTCACCCTTACCAGCCAGGCCGGGAAGACGCTCCGGGTCGGCGACTACCGAGGACAGGTGCTCGTCCTGACGTTCATCTACACCCGGTGCCCCCTGCCAACGTATTGCATCCGGATGTCAAAGCAGTTCGCCGCGTTGCAGCCGAAGCTCCGGAACCAGTATGGCCAGGAGGTGCAGCTGCTTTCGATCAGCTTCGACCCGGCCTACGATACGCCGAAGGTGCTCCGGGAGTACGCGTCCCGCTACACCGATCGGCTCGACAACTGGACCTTTGCCACCGGGGACACGACGCAGATCCAGCGCGCGACCCAGCTGTTTGGCGTGTTCACCCAGAAGAAAGACAGCGACGAGATCACGCACAACCTCACGACGGCCTTGATCGGTCCGAAGGGAAAGGTGCGGCGCCTCTGGCGCGGCAACGACTGGCGACCGGAGGACATCTTGCAGGCGGTCGGTCGGCTCACGAAGGGATCCTGACCGGACCGGTGCAGGAGTGGAACATCCCGACACAGACTGCCTCCGTGACGAAGTTTCGTCCAGTTCCTCGTTCCCAACGCCCCGGCTGCATTTGGTATTCCGACGGTGTGTAGCAACTTGCCATGACGGATTTCATATTCGCGCGGCTCCAGATGGCCGTGTCGCTGGCCTTCCACATCATCTTTGCCGCGGTAGGCATCGGCATGCCCCTTCTTATGACCATCGCGGAGGGGATTTATCTTCGGGGCGTGCTCGCCCCCATGGGCGTTCAGGTGGAACAGTAACAAGGAGACTCCCTCCTCCGGAAGCCGCTGAGACCACCGGGTTTGAAACACGCCCGAGTCGAGTCATTTGGTTTAGATGAACAAATGCTCATACATAAATAAACTCCAACGTGTCGCTTACTGATCTTGCGTTTTTGGGAACGGCTGTTGCCGTAGTGGGACTGGACGCAACCCTTCTGGCCACGCTTGTCCTGCCGGACGTTCAGGTCTGGCCCCCGCCGGGCCGGGACACCTGGCAGTACCGGCTCACCTGGACGCTCTTCGGCGGGGCCTGCGCCGGCTTCCTCGTCGTGGGCGGGCTTGATGCGGGGAGCCTCGGGCTGAACCAGTGGCTGGGCGAGGCGGGCACGCTCATCATCGGCAGCACGCTGTTTATGTGGGGCACGACAATAGCGAGCTACGCGATGGGCTACCTCGGGCTGCGGGGCTGCTTGGGACTGGAGGCAGAATTGGTAACGGAGGGCCCGTTCGCCGTTAGCCGCAATCCCGGCTACGTCGGCGACCTCATTTTGATGGCCGGATACGTGATTC
>JBDGQO010000080.1:0-10260 GCA_042219045.1 Bipolaricaulia bacterium
CGAATGGGCGCCTTCAATGTGGCCACGGGCGTATTCGTCCGCAGGCCGGACATCGACGAGCACCACCTCGCCGCGGCTGCGTCGCTCCAGCAGCTCGGGCAGCGTGATCTCTTCGACGTCGGCGTTGTTGGCGCTCTGTTGAAGGGTCTCGCGCAATTCGTCCATCGCCGCAAGCTGTTCGACGGTCAGATCCCGCATCACCGACCAGGCTTCAAACACTTTCGGCCCGGCGAGGGAATAGTAGACGTGCTGGCCGTCCTTGCGACTCGTGACCAGCTGCCCGTCGCGCAACAGCGACAGGTGTTGGCTGACGTTGGCCTTGGAGATCCCCATGGCCTCGGCCAGTTCATTCACGGAGGACTCGCCTCGGCTGAGCTGGTCGATGATCTCCAGCCGCTTCGGGTTGGCCATCAGCCCGCAGATGCGCGCGTGTAGCTCGTAGATCTTGCGGTAATCCTCGTTCAGGTCCGGCATGGTCATCGCGCCTCCACCGTATCGTGTGGCGACCAAGGAGGCGAGGAGATCGGGGCCCAGGGGGTGAGAGGGTGTATATCGGAGGCCCCGATCTCCCCGGCTTGGGGGTCAGGCCCTGGGGCCATGTTCCGTTCACGGAGCTCCGGGACGCCGAGCGCCCGCAGCAGGCTCATCATGGGGCACCAGCCCGTAAACGCGGACTGGATCTGGTTCAGCCCCACAAGCGCCGTGAGCACGAGCCACCACGCGGAGTGGAGTTGGGCGAGCGCCACGCTGGCAAGCACGAACGTGCCGGCGAACAGTCGCAGCCATCGATTGAGCTCCATGATCGTCCTTTCTCAGTTGCTGCCCAGTTCCTTGGGGTCGAAGAGCTTGTCCGAGACGCCCGTGTTGTACTTCGGATCGGCGAACTCGAACGTCGTCTTACGACCCGTCTTCATGTTTTCGGCGGTGGCGACGGTCCAGGTCGGGATGTCTTGGATGACATCAACGTTCTGTGCCCGGTAGCGCTTGATGAGCTCGTCGGCCTCGTTGAACAGATCCATCCCGAGTTGGATGGAGGAGTCCTTGCCGATGTAGGAGATGCGGTAGGCGAAGCCAGCCAAGTCGGGGTTGTTGGGCATGCTCTTGACCACCCAGGCCTGGCGCTCCTCGTCGCCGACGGTGAGGGTCTCGGAGCCTTGCAGTTCGTGCGTGTCGATGCTCGGCTCGCGGCCGACGACGTCCTCGAAGACGAACTCGCTGCCGAACAGTGGGTTGCGGAAGTCCTCGGGGACGATGCTCTTGGTGGAGTCGAGCGCCGGCAGATGGAGCCAGATGTCGTCGCGGGTCGGAAAGGCTTTCTCGTGGACGAGCAGAGTCAGGCCCTCCGAGTCATCCGGGGCGGTGACGCGGGCGTAGACGTTGTAGCGATACTGCTCGGACTCGCGGCTGGCTTCGGCGAGCTTGGAGCGGAACGCCACGTCGAGCACTGTCTTGCCGCCGCCCGATTCCACGGTCGTCAGCTTGACAGGCGATGCAAAGTCCTCGCCCTGCCAGCGGTTCTTCGCCTGGGTCATGATCTCCTCGGCCGAGGGGTTCTGGCCCTGCACGGCCATCGGGGAGACGAGCAGGCCGGCGAGGAGAAGCAGCGCCGCCAGTCCGGTTGTGGCGAGCTTGAGTCGGGTCATGGTTGGACCTCCTCCAGTGGTTGGGTAGATTGATTCTCCTCTTCGAAGTCGCCGAGCAGCGCCGGCGCGAACGTCCGAATGATCGCGGGCAACAGGAACAGCGTCGCCATGGAGCTGAGCGCCATGATGATGGCGATGAAGACGCCGACGTAGATATAGGGCGTCAGCGGGGCAAAGAGCAGCACCAGGAAGCCGACAAATAGAATCACAGCGTTGCGCAGGATCGCCACGCCGGAGCCGCCCAGCGTCCACAGGATCGAGTCGTTCAGCTCTTGGGTCTGGTCGTAGCGCTCGCGAAAGCGCTGCACGAAGTGGATGGCGAAGTCGACGGCCATCCCCAGCGTCAGCGCGGAGATCACCTCGATGGGCATGGTGAACTCGACGCCGAGCAGCGCCAGCACGCCGTAGGTGACGAGCACGGTGAACCCGAGCGGGATGAAGCCGACCAGACCCCACTTGAACGAGCGGAAGTTGAGCGTCAACAGCAAGAGAACGGCCAATGCGGCGCTGCCAAGCGCCAGCATCATGCCCTCGAACATCTCCTGGTTCCAGCGCATATTGAAATAGCCGGGGCCGGCGAAGTTGAACGAGACACCCTCCAGCGAGTTCGACTCCAGGTAGGTCCGGGCACTGCTGACGACGTCCTCCATGGCGGTTGAGCCGTTGTTCTTGAGCTGGACGATGACGTTGGCCTTGTCGTACCCGGATCCATGCGTGACGAAGTCCTGGAGGTCGCTCGGGCGCCCCGAGGACAGATACAACATCAGGAATTGAGCAATGGCCGCTCGGGAGTCGGGGATTTGAAAATATTCGGGGTCGCCGTTGTGCCAGGCCTCGTTGATGCGCTTGACGAGATCGGCCAGCGACGTCGTCTTGCCCACGTCTGGCTGGGCTTCCAAGTGGTTCTGCAGGCCTTCGAGGAACTCCAGCGTCCGCGGCTCCTTCATGACGTTCTCGTTGCCCTCGGCGACGACGTAGAGCATGGAGGTGCCGCCGAGCTTGTCGTTGAGGAACTCGGTCGCCTCGCGGACGTCCTCGCCCTGCTTGAACCACCAGACGGGGCTGTCGTTGATCTGGATCTGGGTCAGCCCGCTCCCCGCCACCAACAGCGCCACGACCATGCCGACCACAACGGGCCGCGTGCGGCTGATGCTGAACGCGCCCAGTTTGCGCAGCCCGCGGGAGAAGGCGTTGTCCTCGGGGGCCTCCGCGCCCGCGTCGCGTTCCTTCAGGGTCATGACCAGCGCCGGGACCATCGTGATCGTGAGCGCCCAGGCGACGAGGATGCCGAACGCCACGAACACGCCGAAGATCTTCACTGGCGGGATCGGCGTCAGATACAGCGAGGCGAAGCCCGTAGCGGTCGTCAATGAGGTGTACAGCAGCGGGCGTTTGAGGGCAATCAGGGTGTCGAGCATCGCCCCTCGGCGGTTGCGGCTCTTGGGGAACTGGTCAACGTACTCGCTCAGGATGTGGATGCCATCGACCACGCCGATGCTCATGAGAAACACGGGGGCCATGGAGCTCATGATGTGGATCGGGATGCCGAGCCAGATCATCAGGCCCATCGTCCAAATGACCGTTACCAACGCGATCAACAAGGGACTGAAGACGAAGCCGAAGCGCAGGTGCCGGAACATCAAGAACAGACCGATTAGGATGGCCAGCGCCACAAGGGGAGAGAGCGTGATCATCTGCTGGAACATGCGGGTGCCGAAGACGTCTTCGGCCACGCGCTCGCCGCCGATGTAGTAGCTTTCGGGGCCCTCCTTCGATTCGAGGATCTCGCGAATGCGGTCGGTGATGGGCGCGGCGTCGACGCTCTCCTTGACGGGGACGTGGATGGCAGCCGTGGTGCGGTCGGGCGAGACGAGGATGTTCTCAAACAGCGGGTTCCCGCTGAGCGCCTCGTTGAGGTTGGCAATGTCAGTGTCGTTCGGCTGGGAACTCTGCAACAGTCGCTGTTGTTGGAGCGAGGCACTGGTGGCGCGAATGTAGTTGGTCGTAGGAAAGCTGCGCACGTTGCGGCGCACGACGCCGTCGACCTCCACGATCCGTCGGGTGGCCTTGTAAATACGGCCGAGCGTATCGGCGTTCAGCACGCCGTCCTCGTGCTGGTTGTTCGCCACGCCGATCACGATCATCTCCTGCAGGTCGAACCACGCTTCGACCTGGTCGTTGTAGACGCGCACCGGGGCGTCGGCACGGAGCATGTGCTCGGGATCGGTATCGGTGGTCATCTGCGGCAGTCCCGCCGCGAAGAGGAGCGTAATGACGGCGATGACGATCAGGACGGTTTTGGGCCGGTTCACAACGGTTTCCAGGTAGCGTCGGTACAAGGGCCTCGCCTCCCGCTAGTCGGGCAGTCAGTTTCTTGATTTAGAAGTTTCGAAACTATATATAACACGGCGACCCTCCGGTGTCAAGAGGAGATGGCCATGTTCCCCGCTTGAAGCAACTCATTGCGAAAACAGGAGCGCCCAAGTCGACAAAGCCAAGCGCAAGTCGATATGTCGACCCTGGTGTTGTAAGTCCCCTTACGGCACGGTCGGCGTTCGGCTGTTAAGCTAGATGAATCAACTGAAGCGCAAACTTTCCCTGGAGGGATTTCGATGTTCGTCCGACTGCGACTTGCCGCGTTTGCAATACTGCTTGGTGCGCTTGGGCTCGGCTTGGTCGGCCTCGCGCCCCCGCAAGCCAAAGCGAGTCCCGACTTCTCCAATATGCTAGACATGGTGAAACCGGGTGTGGTAGCCATTGCCGCCGACGGGCCGGGGGGAAATCAAGCCACGGGTAGCGGCTTCATTGTTAAACAGGATGGCGAGCCCTACGTGGTGACGAACTTCCACGTCATCCAACCGGCGCTCGAGCTCACGGATGGTACGTATGAGCAGAAGCGTTCCATCCGCGTCTTCTTGCCCGAGGCGGAGCGCGGCTTCCAGTTGGATCTCGAAAATCCGCGGGAGGCGACGTTCGTGCGCGGGTCGCCCCCTTGGCCGTTCTTCCAAAGGGATGGCGAGCCGACCGGCCTGGACGTGGCACAACTCGACATCGGATCCGTCGGAAATCAGCTCTACTGGGGCGACTCCAGTGACGTTAGCGCCGGCGAGGAGATCTTCTCCCTCGGCTACCCGCGCGGCCAACCGATCCTGAACGTCACGCGCGGCTTCGTCGCCACGGGCCCCGGGCTCGCGCCGGGCGAGGCGACGATCCAGTTTGAAGCCCAATCCAATGGCGGCAACAGCGGCGGGCCGCTGATCAACTCGCGCGGTCAGGTCGTCGGCATCGTCACCGCCGGCACGGCCGCGATCGTGCCCGTCGTCGATCCGCGTACGGGCGAGATCCGCGGCTTCACCCGCGTGGAGACGAGCAACCAGTTCGAGCTGGGCACCGCAAGCAACGCCGCCCAGGCCGTGCTGGAACGCTTAGCCCGCGAGGCCGAGTAAGCGACTGAGAGCAACAGACGATCGTCGGCAAACGTGCGCGCCATGGACGAGCGTTGCCAGCGGGAGATTCGAGAACTCCATCGCTTCTTCGAGGCCTGGTTCACCGGGCAGCTCCCCAATGGGGATTCCGAGTTTTCTCGGCTCGATGAGGCCCTGGCCGAAGGGTTCCAGATCATCACCCCCGATGGCCGGCGCGTTGACAAGCCCGAGCTCTTGCAACAAGTGCGATCCGCCCATGGCGCGCACTCTGACGACGCGTTCGACATTGAGATCCGCAACATCGACGTACGCCACGTGCTGTCGCCCCTCTGTCTGCTCACGTACGAGGAATGGCAACAACATAGCCAGGGGGCGCCCACCGGCCGTCTCAGCTCCGTGATCTTCCGAGATGTCGAGGACGCTCCGAACGGGGTCAAATGGCTCCACGTCCATGAGGTCGGTCTGGACGCGTCTGACTGAGTTCCCTCGCGGCGATCCTGACTGGCAACTCAGGGGCTCGTTGCGGACGGATGGCCCGTCTGCGAGGATGAACGAGTAAGTCGAGATCAAGCGATCCGCAGGAGGGAATTGGAATGTCGACTGACCACAATGTGCAGACCGACGGCGAGGTGCACGCCGTCATCGAGAAGAGCCCCGACCAGGTCATCGTCGTGCAGCGCAAGGAGTTCAAAGGCCACGATCTCGTCGACGTGCGTACCTTCTTCGCCGCCGACGCCGAGGACGAGATGGAGATCGAGTGGCGGCCGACTCGCAAGGGCATCGCCTTCGACGTCGAGCAATTGGACGACGTCATCGACGGACTGCAACAGGCACGCGGCAGCGCCTGATGCCGCGCAGTGCCACGCGATGACCAAGTGCCTCGCCTGAGCGACCACCGGACGCGGGGCAACCGGGCCCATGGCAGCCATCGTGGGCCCATGGCCGCATGACGCTTCGGTCCCCAACGGGCGCGCGAGCGCCGAGGGCCAATCGGACATCGCAGAGCAGCCCCCGATTTGAGACAATGGGGTCGATGGTTGGTAAGGAATGCACGTGACCGAACCCGTTCTTGTCACCGGCGCCACGGGCTACATCGGCGGCCGGCTCGTCCCTCGGCTGCTGGAATCGGGCTACCCCGTCCGCGTCATGGTGCGCGACCCGGAGCGGCTCCAGGGGCGCGCCTGGGCGGATCAAGTGGAGGTCGTCACGGGCGACGTCTTCGTCCCCGAAACGTTGACGGCGGCCATGGCGGGCGTTCACGCGGCCTACTATCTCATCCACAGCATGAGCGGGGCCGCCGACTTTGAGGAGCGCGACAAGCTTGCCGCGAAGAACTTCGCCGCTGCTGCCAAGAACTGCGGCGTGGCCCACGTCATCTACCTCGGCGGGCTCGGCGACCCCGAGCGTGAGGAGCTGTCGGACCACCTGCGCTCGCGGCACGAGACGGGCGACGTGCTGCGCGAGCACGGTCCAACCGTGACCGAATTGCGCGCGGCCGTCATCGTCGGCTCCGGCAGCGCGTCGTTCGAGATGATCCGCAACCTGGCCGAGCGCGTCCCCGTGATGATCTGCCCGCGCTGGGTGTTTACCCGGATCCAGCCCATCGGCATTTCCGACGTGCTGCGTTACTTGGTGAGCACGCTCCAACTGGACGACTGCCAGGGGCAAATCATCGAGATCGGCGGCCGCGACGTGATGACCTACGGAGAGATCATGCTCGGCTACGCGCGGGCGCGCGGGCTCCGGCGCTGGCTCGTGCCCGTGCCGGTGCTGTCGCCGCGGCTGTCGTCGTACTGGGTTCACTTGGTCACGCCCATTCCGACCAGCATCGCGCGTCCGCTCATCGAAGGGCTCAAGAACGAAGTCGTCGTCCGCGACCGGACCGCCGAGCAGTGTTTTCCCGACATCCAACCGATCGGCTACGACGAGGCCGTGCAACGGACATTGGCCAAGCTCGACGCCGGCGAGGTGGCGACCTCGTGGAGCGATGCCCTCGCCAGCAGCCAAGGCGACCAACCGACCGCCCACCTCGACTTCCGCGAGGGGATGATCGTCGAGCGCCGTCGCTGCGTCGTCGACGCGTCGCCGGAGGCGCTCTTCCGCGTGGTCTCGAGCTTGGGCGGACAGCGGGGTTGGCTCTATGCCGACCTGCTCTGGCGACTGCGCGGCGTGCTCGATCGTCTGGTTGGCGGCGTCGGCTTCCGCCGCGGGCGGCGTGACCCCGAGGAGCTGCGCGTCGGAGATGCCGTCGACTTCTGGCGCGTCGAGGCGATCGACCCGGGCCGGCTGCTGCGCCTGCGCGCGGAGATGAAAGTGCCCGGCCACGCGTGGCTGGAGTTCCACATCGAGTCAAGCGAGGACGACGGAACGAGCGTGTTGCAACAGAACGCCTACTTCGCGCCTCGGGGGCTATCCGGACTGGCGTACTGGTACGTGCTCTACCCGATCCATCGCCGCATCTTCTCCAAGCTGAGCGAGCGAATTAGCCAGGCGGCTGCCGCCTAGCCGTGTCGGACCGTCGGCGCTTTGACGGGTCCGGGCGGCCGATTCGCGGCAGTCGATGTTGAATGGCATCGACAATCGCCAGTGATTTTATGTACCATGCTTGACAATAGCCCGGGGGCGTGTTACTCTTAGTCAACAACTTAAAGGCAGGACAGCACAGGACCTGCGGAAGGAGCTCAAGATGAAGATCCTAGACATTGTCGCGGCGGTTTTGCTCGTCATTGGAGGCCTCAACTGGGGCCTCGTCGGCGTCTTCGGATTCGACCTCGTGGCGGCGATTTTCGGCGGCGAGACGGCGATTCTCAGCAAGATCATCTACACCGTCGTCGGCTTGGCGGCCGTCTACCAGGCGATCGGCCTCCAGTCGATCCAGCGTCGCTGGGGCGTGCAGACCGCCAACGCCGCCTCCTGAGCCCCTGCCAGGCGACCAATCCCTGACAGGTGAACGTCCCGGTCTGCGGAGAGAACCGCCACGCGCGGGTCCTGTCCCGGACCGGGACGTATCGCCCTTGTCGACTCACTTCGACATCGAAAGGAAGGGTGGCCATGAGCACAGTGATCTACGGCGCGACCGGCGGCGTGGGATCCGCGCTATGCCGGCGACTGGCCGAGCGAGACCAGCCCCTAGTGTTAGCTGGACGCAGTGGGGCAGACTTGTCTGCGCTAGCCGATGAACTGGACACGGAAACGTCGACGGTCGAGGTCGACGCGGCCGACCCGGATTCAATCAAGGCAGCGATCGACCGGGCCGGATCTGAGTTTGAGCGCGTTGACAGTGTCGCCAACTGCATCGGCAGCGTCCTCGTCAAGCCGGCCCATCGCACAAGCGACGACGAGTACCGCGAAACGGTGACGATCAACCTGGACTCGGCGTTTGCGGTCGTCAGAGCTGCCGCTCAGGCGATGCGGCGCGAGGGCGGCTCCATCGTGCTGGTCTCCTCCGCCGCAGCCCGCGTCGGACTGCCCAACCACGAGGCCATCGCCGCCGCCAAGGGCGGCGTCATGGGGCTGACACTGTCAGCCGCGGCCACCTACGCCCTGCGCGGGATCCGCGTCAACTGCGTCGCGCCCGGCCTGACGGAGACGCCCGCGACGGAGGCGCTGACCGCCAATGACACCTCGCGCGAGGCCTCTGAGCGCATGCATGCCCTCGGTCGGCTCGGCCGTCCCGACGAGGTCGCTGCCATGATCGAGTGGCTGCTCCACGACAACAACGCCTGGGTCACGGGCCAGACCTTCGGTGTCGACGGCGGCCTGGCGACGGTACGCCCGCCAATGCGCGCCTGAACGACGCCGGCCCGGTTCCCGCTCTCTGACCCGCGAAACACCGAATAATGGGTTATCCACTCGATGGCCTTGATCGCGCTGCTCGCGCAGACGCTGGCGACGGGCTTCATGGTCGGCCTCATCTGGTTCGTCCAGGTCGTCCACTACCCGCTCCTCGCACACGTCGGTCGCGAGGCTTTCCCCAACTACGAAGCCGAGCACACGCGCCGCACGGGCTACGTCGTGGCGCCGGTCATGCTCGTCGAACTGTTCACGGCTGCATGGATGCTGCTCGACCCGCCCGCGGATGTGCCCCTGATCTGGCCCGCCGTGGGTGCAGTCCTCGTGGTCGCTATTTGGGTCACGACCGGCCTTGTCCAAGTTCCGCTGCACCGACGCCTGAGCGCGGGCTTCAGCGTCGAGGCCCACGGGGTGCTCGTCCGCTCCAACTGGGTTCGCACGGCATTGTGGAGCCTGCGCGGCCTCGTGGTTCTCGGGATTTGGGCCCAGCTTGCCTGGTGAGCCGAGTCTGACGGGCAGTAGAGTGGGGATTCCATGGATGTCCTCATCGTCGGCGGCGGGATGGCGGGCCTGAGCTGTGCGCGGGAGCTGGATCGCCATGGCGTCGATTGGGCACTCACGGAGGCGAGCGATCGCCTCGGCGGCCGCGTCAAGACCGACGAACTCCACGGCTTCCGGCTTGACCACGGCTTCCAGGTGCTCTTGACCGCCTATCCCGCGCTGCGAGGCTGGATCGACCTTGACGAATTGCAACTGTCGCGCTTCCTGCCTGGCGCGCAAATCCACCAACGTGGACAGTTCCATCGCCTCGCCGACCCGCTCCGCGTGCCCAGCCAAGCGCTACCGACGCTCCGGGCGCCCATGGCGACGTTGCGCGATCGCTGGCTCGTCGCTCGCTTGAGTTCCTATGTGTGGCGCACCTCGCTCGATGGGATTTGGGCCAGCCCGGAAACGAGCACGGCGGAGTGGCTGAAGGATTTCGGGTTCTCCCAGCGCATGATCGAAGGCTTCTTTCGGCCGTTTTTCGGCGGGATCTTTCTGGAGCGGGAGCTGACGACCTCGAGTCGGCAGTTCCTCTTCGTCTACAAGATGTTCGCGCAAGGCACGGCGGCGTTGCCCCGGCGCTGCATGCAGGCGATTCCCGAGCAGCTGGCCGCATCGCTCGATCCCGACCGCATCGAGTTGGCCACGCCCGTCCAGGACGTCGAAAATGGTCGCATCCGGTTGGCCGATGGGCGTACCCACGATGCCCAGGCTGTTGTTGTGGCCACCGATCAACCGACCACGGGCCAGTTGCTCGGCCAAACACAGCCATGCGCGAGCCATGCCACGACCTGTTTCTACTTTGCCTTGGACGCGTTGCCCGTCGACGGCCGTTGGCTCCTGCTCAACGGCGACGG
>JBDGQO010000080.1:10360-12461 GCA_042219045.1 Bipolaricaulia bacterium
ATCAACGCTGGCGGCGGCTGCTCTTTCTCCATTGGGCTTGGGATCCCGAGGTCATTGGAGCGACGCTTCCCGACGGCTTGAACGTCGACGGTTTCCAGGGAAGCGCCTACGTCGGCATCGTCCCCTTCGCCATGGAAGGCGTCCGGCCGCGCGGGTTGCCCGTCGTGCCCGGCTTGTCCGACTTCCGCGAGCTCAACTTGCGGACCTACGTCGTGGATGCCCGCGGCCGACCGGGCGTCTGGTTCTACTCGCTCGACGCGGAAAACCCAATCGCGGTCTGGCTCGCGCAGCGGCTCTTCCATCTGCCCTATCGCGTGGCTCGACTCAACGAGACCGTGGATGCCGATGGCCGGATCGCGTATCGCTCCCAGCGCGTCGGCACGGACGTCCGTCTCGACTACGCCTACGTTCCCAAGGGGGCTCGCACGCAAGCTGAACCCGGCTCCTTGGAATTTTTCCTCGTGGAGCGCTATCGGCTCTTCGCCCACGACGATCGCAACGATCGCCTGATAACGGGCAAAATCCACCACGCGCCCTATGCGATCCAGGATGCGGAGGTGGAAACCTACGATCCGCGGCTGTTTGCACTCGACGGGCTTCCCATGCCTTCGGATGCACCGGATCACGTCTGCTATTCGCCGGGCGTCGACGTGCGCGTCTTCCGCCCCCAAACCGTTGTTGCTGGAGGGAGTGAGCATTGACACCGGACGAGACCCATCAAGGAAAGCCCCCCATCTATCCCGGCCTTCGACTCGGCTACGCCTGCGTCAACCACGCGCTCGGCGAGGCGGGACGATCGGATCGGACCTGCCGCCTGGCGAACGCGACGCCGGAGCGCCTGGAGGAACTGAGTCGGGCCAACCTCGACGGCCTGCGCCGGATCTTGGCATGGAACGCGCAGCACGACGTCCGCGTGTTCCGCATGTCCTCGGATCTGATTCCCCTGGCCTCGCATCCGGAGGCGCAATGGGGGTGGCGCGAGACGCTGGAAGCCGAGCTGCGCCAGGTCGGCCGCGATGCCCATGACCACGGGCTGCGGCTGTCCATGCACCCGGGCCAGTACACCGTGCTCAACTCGCCCAAGCCCAAGGTCGTGGCGAGCGCGATTGCGGAGCTCGGCTACCACGCCGACCTCATGGAATTGATGGGATTGCCGCCGAGCGGCAAGATCGTCCTGCACGTCGGCGGGGTCTACGGCGACAAGGCCCGCGCGAAACGCCAGCTCCGCGACGCCTTTGCCGATCTGCCCGAGAACGTACAGGCACGACTCGTGCTGGAGAACGACGAGCGGGGCTACGGCGCTGAGGACGTCGTGGAGCTCTGCGAGGCCCTGGGCATTCCCATGATCTTCGACGACCTCCACCATCGGGCGTACGCGGGCGAGCCGCCCTCACCCGCGCTGCTCGTGGACGTCCTCGCGACGTGGGACGATCAGAAAGACGGGCGGCCGAAGCTGCACTTTTCCAGCCAGCGCCCGGAGGCGCGTGCCGGGGCCCATGCGGACGGCGTCGACGTCGAGGAGTTCCGGCGCTTCATGGCGACGCTCCCAACGACGGGCGTCGACATCATGCTGGAGGCCAAGGCGAAGGAGCGGGCGCTGTTCGACTTGGCGGCGGATTTGGCCTCGGTGTCGTCATCTTAGGGCCTACCAGCCGAGCGTTCCCGGCTCGCCCTTGAACGGACCGACGACCTTGGACGTGATCCAGCCGCCGTAGAAGCGTCCCGGCTGGGGCGTGACGCGCTCGCCGTCGACGAAGCAGGCGTCCATGGGATCGGGATAGAACGTCAGATGATCCTGGATTGGCGCGAAGTCCGGCGTCGGGTTCGGATACGTCCACGCCGCGTCCTCGGCTTCCCGGGTGCCAACGCGGACGTGGAAGTACTCGGCCCGGCCCTTCCATTCGCATCGCGAGGTTCGCGAGCTCGCCACGAGGACGCCCTCGGCAACGTCGGCCATCGGCATGTAGAACGTCGGCGGATGGCTCGTCTCCAGGACACGATACGCCCGGTCGGTGTCCAAAATCGTCTGCCCGTTGAAGACGACCTGGATGCGACCTTCGAAGGGCTCCACCCGCGGCGGACGCGGGTAATCCCAGACGGA
>JBDGQO010000080.1:12561-17337 GCA_042219045.1 Bipolaricaulia bacterium
ATCGGATGGCCGCGTGGGCCTCTGCGGTCCTGCTCAAGACCGACGAGAACCGCCATCTGCTCCAGTTTGACATCGAGGTGCGTGCGGAGCATCGCCGCCGGGGTCTCGCCCGGCGGCTGCTCCGGGCCATCACGGACGTCGCCCACGAGCGGGGCCGGACGCTCTTGATCACGAACACCGACTCGAAGATCCCCGCCGGTGAGGCATTCCTGGAGCGGATCGGTGCTCAAGTGGCCTTGACCTTCAGCTCCTCCCAGCTGGAGATCGCCGACGTCGATCCCGACCAACTTCGCGAATGGCAGGAGCAGGCTCGCGAGCGGGCCGCGGACTTCGAGATCGGGCTCTGGGACGGGCCGTATCCCGAGGAGGAACTGGCCGCCATTGCCGAGCTCAATCAGGTGATGAACACCGCGCCGCGCGGCGACCTCGACGTGGAGGACTTCGAGTGGACGTCGGAGCAACTCCGGCAGACGGAGGCCTCGCTCGAGCAGCAGGGAATCGAGCGCTGGACGATGTACGCCCGCCACCGACCCACGGGCCAGTTCGCCGGCTACACGGAGACGTACTGGATCCCGGAGCAACCCGAGCTGCTTCACCAGGGCAACACCGGCGTCTTTCCCGAGTACCGCGGCCACGGGCTCGGGAAGTGGCTCAAGGCCGCGATGCTGGAGAAGGTTCTGAACGACAAGCCGCAAGTGAAGCGAGTTCGTACCGGCAACGCCGACGTCAACGAGGCGATGCTGGCGATCAACCGAAAACTGGGGTTCAAGCCCTACAAGTCGCTCAAGACCTGGCAGGTTGAGGTGTCGACCGTGCAGGCCTATCTCGACGAGCGTGGCTGAGGTTGGTGAGTGACGCCAGGCGGCTGCTGGCTCGACGTCGGCCCCGACGTTGCACGACAATGGGTTAGTCCCGATCCAAGGAGGCAGTCAGCTGTGAACGCCGATGCCCCGCTGAAGCGAGCCGACGTTCCATCCGAGCAGGCCTGGAGCCCGGAGCGCGTCTACGCGTCCTGGGAGGAGTGGGAAGCCGGGCTCAATGCGGTTTCCGAGGCGTTGCCCGAGCTGCAAAGCTACGAATGCCGCTTGAGCGAAGGCCCCACAGTTCTTGCCGATTGGCTAGAGCAGATGACCGATCAGCGCCGTCGATTGGGACGCCTGATGGTCTATGCCCGCATCGCCAGCGACGTCGACAGCCACGACGACACCGCCCAGGGCAAGCTGAGCCGCGTCTCGGATGTCTCCAGTCAGTTTGCGGCGGCGGTCGCGTTCGCCGAACCGGAGATGCTCGAGCTTGGCGACACGCTGCTGGAGTGGGCCGACGCCGAGCCCCGTCTGGGCGACTATCGGCACTATTTCCGTGACTTGCTGCGACGCCAAGGCCACATGCGCTCCGCGGATGTCGAGGAGGTGCTCGGCATGCTGGGTGACCCCTTCGGCGGGCCGCTGCAGACGTTCCAGCAGCTATCGACCTCCGATCTCCAGTTCGACGACGCCGTGGACAGCTCGGGCCAACGACACCCGGTCGGTCAAGCGACGCTGCCGCCCCGCGGCATCCAGAGCCCCGACCGCCAGCGCCGCCGGACGGCTTGGGAAAGCTTCTGCGACGGCTACCGGCAGATGGAGAACACCTTCGCCAGCAACTACCTCACGCGCGTCAAGCAGGCGGTGTTCCAGACGCGCGTTCGCGGATATGATTCTGTTTTGCACTCGCGGTTGGAGCCGTTCAACGTCCCGACCGACGTCTTCCATAACCTCATGGACACGTTCCAACGGAACCTATCGGTCTGGCATCGCTATTGGGACGTCAAGCGCCGGGCGCTCGGCCTGGATGAGCTCCATCCCTACGACATCTGGGCTCCGCTGACCGACCATCCCCCAACCATTCCGTTCGATGACGCCATTGACATGATTGCGGACAGCGTGGCGCCGCTCGGCGACGACTACGCGTCAACCCTCCGGAAAGGTTGCTTGGAGGAGGGCTGGGTCGACTACGCCCCGAACGAGGGCAAGGTCCAGGGGGCCCATTCGAGCCCTTGCCACGGCAACCCGCCCTACATCGTCATCGGCTACGACGACACGCTCCAAGGCGCGAGCATTCTGACGCACGAGCTGGGCCACTCCATGCACGCCTACCTCATCGATCAGAATCAGCCGGAGATCTACAACGGCTTGGCGGGGAAACTCTCCAGCACCGTGACCGAGACGGCCTCCAATCTCCATCAGGCGCTGTTGCGCGCCCATCTGCTTGCGGAGCGCGGCGACGACGAGCGCTTCCAGTTGGCACTTGTCGACGAGGCGATGTTCAACTTCCACCGCTACTTCTTCATCATGCCCACGCTGGCCCGCTTCGAGCAGGCGGTCCACACGCGCGCTCAAGACGGGCAACCGCTCACCGCCGCGTCGCTCAACGAGATCATGGGCGATTGCTTCGCCGAAGGCTACGGGGAGACGATGAGCGACGACCCGGAGCGCACCGCCGTGACGTGGGCCCAGTTCATCCATCTGTATATCCCGTTCTACTCCTTCCAGTACGCCGTCGGCATCAGCGCCGCCAACGCCCTGGCCCAGAACGTGCTCCATGGCTCATCGACCGATGTGGATAACTATCTGACGTTTCTGCGCGCGGGCAGCTCGCAAGACACCATGGATCTGTTCAACACCGCCGGCGTGGACATGGCCACGCCCGACCCGATCGAGCAGGCGTTTGAGGTGCTGTCCGGCTTCGTGGATCGGCTGGAGGAATTGACCACGTAGGCCGGCCTGGCCAACCATCGGACAGAGGCGATCAAGGAGGATTCCGAATGGCGGACGCGACGTTGGACAACTATCTCGAAGGGAAGCTCGACGACTACATCGACGAGACGAGCCGCCTCTGCGCGCAGCCGAGCGTCTCGGCCCGGAGCGAAGGCACTCACGAGTGTGCGGGACTGGTTGGCGAGATTCTGGAGGCGCATGGCTTCCAGGTTGAGCGGTTCGAGACGCCCGGCAACCCGATCCTCGTGGGCACGATGGCGGGCGCCTCGGAGCGGACATTGCTCTTCTACAACCACTACGACGTCCAGCCGCCCGAGCCGCTGGAGCTGTGGGAGACGCCGCCTTTCCAACCGACCGTGCGCGACGGGGCGCTGTACGCCCGCGGTGCCAAGGACGACAAGGGCGAGTTGATCGCGCGCCTGGCGGCCGTCGATGCCGTTCGCAAGGCCCATGGCGGGACGCCCCCGTGCGGCGTCAAGGTTGTCATCGAGGGCGAGGAGGAGATCGGCAGCCCGCACATCGCCCCGTTCGTCCAGGATCATCGAGAGCTCTTGGCGTGCCACGGGGCGATCTGGGAAGAGGGCGGGATCGACGTGGAAAGCCACCCGGAGATCCAGCTCGGCAAGCGCGGCGTCCTGGCGGTCGAGTTGAACGTGCGGACCATGAGCCAAGACGCCCATTCGGGCGGCGCGCACATCCTGCCCAACGCCGCCTGGCGACTGACGCGCGCGCTCGCGACGCTCAAGGATGCCGACGAGCGGATACGGATCGACGGCTTCTACGACGACGCCCGCGCGGCGAGTGAGCGGGATCACGAGCTGTTTGAGCAGCTTCCCGACGTCGAGCCGATCTACCGCGATCAATTCGGCATTGATCGTTTCCTGCGGGGCGCCACGGGCGTCGAGCTCCTGCGGAACGTCTTCGAGCCGACCTGCAACATCCAGGGCGTGACCACGGGCTATCAGGGTGAGGGCTTCAAAACCGTCATTCCCTCGGCGGCGACGGCCAAACTGGACTTCCGACTGGTTCCGGATCAAGACCCGGAAGCCGTTTTCGAAAAGCTGCGCTCGCACCTGGATAAACAGGGATTTGGCGACGTGGAAGCGACCTGGCTCGGCGCCATGTGGCCGGAGCGAGCCTCGCCGGACGACCCGTTTGTCGAATTGACGGCGCAAGCCGGCCATGCCGTCTACGGCAAGAAGGCGCGCCTCGTGCCGCTCAACGGCGGGAGCAGCCCCGTCTACGCCTTCGCCCGACCGCTCGACATCCCCGTCGTGACCTGTGGTGTCGGCTACTGGGACAATCGTGTTCACGCGCCCAACGAGCACGTCCGCCTGAATGACTTTCTCAAGGCGAGCCAACACGTCGCGCGCATCCTCGACGGATTTGCCGACATATCCGGCTAGGACCGCCGACGATGGCGGATCCGCATCGTCTCGCTGGACCCCCTTGACAGCGTCCGGGTTCCATGATATAGGTCAGATAGGGCTGGACTTCGCCAGCCTAGCGACATAGATACCATCTCACTTCGGAGGTGTTGTCTGTGACGCGACTCATGACCCCACTGAGCAACGGCGAGCCGATGGTCGGCAACCGCATCCACAGCATGGTGGATGACCTGTTCAACGACTTTTTCAACAGCAGCTGGCCGACCAGCCGCCTCGACCTTGGCCACACCGACATCTATGAGCTGGACGGCACGCTCTGGGTCGAGACCGCGCTGCCGGGCGTGCGCCGCGAGGACATTCAGGTCCGCCTGGAGGACAACCAGCTCATCATCCGGGGTTCCTACACGCGAGAGCAACACATCCCGGAAGAGAACGTCCTCTACAGCGGTCGTCCGAGCGGCAAGTTCCAGAAGACGTTCCCGCTGCCTGAGCAGGTCGTTCAGGACACGGAGCGGATCGAGGCGGTGTTCGAGGACGGCATCCTCAAGGTGAGCCTGCCGCTCAGTGAGTCGGTGACGAACACGGGCGTGGAGATCGACGTCCAGTAGTCCCGACGGTCGCCGCAGGCAGTG
>JBDGQO010000081.1:0-13846 GCA_042219045.1 Bipolaricaulia bacterium
CCATTGAAGCGGTTCTGGGTGGATGATATGGTTAGGATGCTCAGGATAAGTGAGAAAGGCATGGATTGATCGGGAGGTGAAGGGTATGCAAATGACGATCTATTACACGAAGGCCGACGAGTATCTGATCGACAAGATCGATGAGATGGCCTATCGTGAGCGGAAAAGCCGAAGCGCGGTCATCCTGACCGTCCTGGAGCGCTACTTCGAAGGGGAGAAGCGACTCGGGGAGATCCTCGTCGACATGGGCAAACTGTCCGGTGAGCAGCTGGATGATCTCATCAAGAAGCAGCATCAAGCGGAGGACCATCGGCGGTTGGGCGAAATGCTCCTGGAAGACGAGTTGATCTCGGAAAAGGATCTCCACCGGGCGCTGGCCGTCCAGAAGGCGGAGAACGCCAGCAGTGACGGCCAGAACGGAGCTTAAGGTTCAACGGACGGACGTTTGCCCGCAACCATCTTCGCTTGCAAGTAGGCCACGAGCCCGATCATCAAGACCGCGTCACCGACGCTGAAGACGTTTGCGAGCGGAATCCATTCCGGCGTGGCGAAGACGTCCCCGAGCCACCCGAGCGTCGTCTCTCCATCCATTCGGACGCTATTCGCATGCGTGCATCTTCCCTGGTGAACGGTTACACACGCTTCGAGTGCCTTCGCTGAGCTTTCCAGGCCTGCCTGGCGTAACTTAGCTGGCGTGGTCGGCATGAAGCCGCCATTCAGCGCAATGACGATCGCGTTCAGCGCCATGCCGCCGCCCATCACGACGATGCCCCATTCCCGCCAGTTGGCGAGCGCAAAGAGGACGAGCACGGCATAGGACGCCAAGTGAATCGTGGACGTGCCGCTTGCCAGTATCGGCCCGTCAAGACCGGGCAACGGAAAGATCAGAACCTGCAACACCAGTGCCAGGAACACCAACCACGTGGCGCGAAATTGGATCTGGCCAAGCGACGCAAGCCGCCCGCCCCGCAGATATCCGATCAAAAGCCCGATCGGCACGGCCCAAAGCAGCAGCATGTTAGTGAGACGAGGAGGAAGCGTCCGAGGCGGACGCCGAGTCGCTTTCGCTGTAACGACCCCGATCTTCGTTCACAAACTGTTGGAAGGCGTCGACGACGTTGGGGTCGGAGTGCGTGCCACGTTCGGCCTTGAGGATGTCCATGGCTTGTTCGCGCGGGTAAGCGCTACGATAAGGGCGATCGGTTGTCAGGGCATGGTAGGCGTCGGCTATAGTGATGATTCGGGCTCCCATAGGGATTTGATCGCCTTCAAGTCCGTGCGGATAGCCTCGGCCATGCCAATGCTCGTGTTCGTGACGCACGATATCGACAACGTGGGTGTCCATCTCCAACCCCTCGACGGGATCCGCGCCGATATCGGGGTGGATCTCCATGATCGCCCGCTCGCCGTCGGTCAGTCGATTCGACTCTTTCAAGATGGAGTGCGGGTTGCCAATCCTGCCGTCATCATGAATGAGGGCTCAAATCGCACCTGCATGGTCAAGTCCGTTTCCCTGCGGGGCATGTTTCCAGCCTTCGTTTGGCTCATGACCTCACCAATATCTTAGCAGGTGACGCGTCTGACCGTGAGTCTTGGAGGTCACGCGCGTGCAGCATCCCCTTGGACGCGGTCTGACACAGCAGGTATACTCAGCTAGCAACCCGGATAAGCCCCTCAGGACGGAGGCGTTGACATGGGCAAACAGCAAAAGAAGAAACAGCAATCGTCGAACCAATCCGAACGCCAACAGAAGCAGACCGACCGCGACGCGCAAATGCAAAAGATCACGAGCTACACGGGTATCGTCGTCGTCGCGCTCGTTGTTGCCTTTATCGGCATCTACGTCTTCAGCAACCAGAACTCCACTGGAGGCGGCAGCGAGAACGTCCCGTTGAGCATTGACGGCCAACCGACGCTCGGCCCCTCCGATGCTCCCGTTGAGGTCATCGAGTTCGGCGACTTCATGTGCCCGGCCTGCAAAGCGTTCCACGAGCGGGTCTACCCACAGTTGAAAAGCAACTACGTCGATACCGGCCAGATCCAGTTCGCGTTCCTCAACTTCCCGCTTCCGATTGGTGAGGGCTCCTGGACGGCGGCGGACGGTGCCGAATGTGTCTATCATCAGGCTGGCAACAAGGCCTTCTGGGGCTATTACAATGGCGTTTATACCAACCAAGGACCAGAGAGCGAATCATGGGTGACGACTGATCTCTTGGTGCAACTGGCCCAGGACTACACCGAGACCGAGATCGACACGGACGGCCTCCGGCAGTGCATCAACAACCAGGAATACCGCGACGAGGTCGAACGAGACCGCAGTATGGGCCGTACCGCCAATATCCCCGGAACCCCGGCCATCTTCGTCAATGGGCGCCAGATGTCGGACTTCTCCTACTCAACCATTTCGTCGGCCATTGATGAGGAGCTGGGTAGCGGCTCTGAATGACGACATTCCTGGGGCGCTACGGCCTCTATCTCGGTTGGCTCGTCGCGATCGTGGCTACGGGCGGCAGCCTCTATTTGAGCGAGGTCGTCGGCTTTGTCCCATGCAAACTCTGCTGGCTCCAGCGCATCTTCATGTATCCGCTGGCGATCGTCCTCGGCATGGCCAGTTTCCGCCAAGATCGCCCGTTCGCGATATACGCGCTGCCGCTGACCGTCATTGGCGGACTGATTGCGCTTTTCCACTATCTGGAACAGAAGGTGCCCGGCATCGGTGCGGCTTCGATCTGTCGGGGCGGCGGTGTGCCGTGTGACGCGGAATATATCAACTGGCTGGGCTTTGTGACGATTCCCTCATTGGCGCTGATCGCGTTCGTGTTGATCACGGCCTGTCTCGCCTTTGTCCGTCGTGCCTCGAATGGAGACGTCGCACCATGATCCGTCGATCAACGCTGATGATTTGCGCCATCGCGGTTGCCATCGGGCCCCTGGGTGACGCAATCGCCCAGCCTCCGTCGCAGCACACCGTTCGGGCCCAAGTGGCAGCAGGGACGGTCGGAAGCGCCATCGCCGGAGTCGGAACGTATCTCGGGGTCCACGCCGTCTGCGACGAGCTCGCCGAGGACGGACCGGCCTTGTATTGCATCATTTACGGAATGGGGGGCTATGCCGTTGCCCTGCCGCTCGGCGCAGCCGCCGGCGTCCGCATTGCAGCGTCAATCGGGGATGTCGAGGGGAACACGTGGTTGAGCATTCTGGGCGCGCTCGGCGGCGAAGCCGGTGGCCTCTTGGCGGTACGGGGCGTGGGCGCTCTGCTGGACGATCCGGGCGAACTCTATTTTCTGTTGGCGTATGCCGGGATCATGCCGCTTGCCAGCGGCGCGGGGGCAGCCTGGGGATTCAACGCGGGAACCTGACCGGCCTGGGAACGACAGCCCGCTCCGATACCAATCAGCTGAGAACCTCGGTCGGCGCGTTCGTCAATCGGCTGTCGACTCGTGGAGCGACTGCCGAACTTGGTCCTCGTGACGCTTCCGCAGCGCTTGCTTGAGGGTATCCAACGAGAGCACGGCGCACTTCGTCCGGTTCTGGACGATCTCCTTGCCGAGGATTTCCATCAGCTCTTCGTGCGTGACGTTTTCGAGCTGCTCGACCGTCATGTCTTGAATCTCGTCCAAGAGGATGTCGGCGGAGGCCTGGCTGATCGTGCAGCCTTCGCCCTCGAACGACGCGTCGCTCAACTGGTCCCCGTCGAACTTGAGGTGCAGGTGGACGATGTCGCCGCAGCCCGGGTTGCCGCCCTCGGCGGAGACGTCGGCGTCCGGCAGGGCTCGCTTGTGGTGCGGGCTCTCGAAGCGATCCAGCAAGTATTCGATTTGGGCCTGTCGGTCCAGCATGGTTTGTTATCCCTCCGGCTTCTCGATCGGGGCCCCGACCAGGTTGCCCCACTCGGTCCAGGAGCCGTCGTAGTTTTTGACGTTGTCGTAGCCGAGCAGATACTTGAGGACGAACCACGTGTGGCTGGAGCGCTCGCCGATGCGGCAGTAGGCGATGATGTCGTTGTCCCCCGTGACCCCCTGCTCCTCGTACAGGCGCTGGAGTTCGTCGGCCGGCTTGAACGTGCCGTCGTCGTTAGTGGCCTGGGACCACGGGATGTTGGCGGCGCCGGGGATGTGGCCGCCGCGCATGGCGCCCTCTTGGGGATACCCCGGCATGTGGAGGAGTTCGCCCCGATACTCCTGGGGCGAGCGGACGTCCACCAAGGGCAAGTTCTGCTCGAGGTGGCGGAAGACGTCGTCACGGAACGCCCGAATGTCCAGATTCGGGTCTTCGGCCGTGTAGTCGGTCGAGGGGAACTCCGGCACGTCCTTGGTGAGCGGCCGCTCCTCCTCGATCCACTTGGCGCGACCCCCGTCCATGATCTTTTTGTTCGCGTGGCCGTAGAGCTCAAAGAGCCAGAAGGAGTAACAGGCGAACCAGTTGCTCTTGTCGCCGTAGAACACGATCGTCGTGTCGTTGTCGATGCCGAGGTTGCTCATGAGCTCTTCGAACTCGGCCTTGCCGATGAAGTCGCGTTGCACGGGATCCTGGAGGATCGTAAACCAGTCGACCTTGACGGCGTTCGGGATGTGGCCCTGTTCGTAGAGCAGATAGTCCTCGTCGGATTCGGCAATGCGGACGTTCGGATCATCCAAGTGCTCGGCGACCCAGTCCGTGCTCACCAGCACGTCCGGGCGGGCATAATCCTGGTTTGAGCTCATGTGCACTCCTTTCGCGAGCCATTGCTGCCGTTCCCAGCGCCCCGGTGGGGAGCCATTCTGTCCGGGAACGGACGCCGTTATGATAAAAAGCAGACCGGATGTGTCAAGGTTGGGCGAGCGCCCGCTCCAATGCCGTTTCGACAACCGGCGGCACGAAGCGCGAGACGTCGCCGTCGAAGCTTTTAATCTCGCGGACGACGCTCGAGCTGAGGAACGAGTACTCGCCGCTGGTCATGAAAAAGACGCTTTCGATGTCCGAGTCGAGATCGCGGTTGGTCAGCGCCATCTGGAATTCACGCTCGAAGTCGGAGTTGACCCGCAGGCCGCGGATGATGGCCTCGACGTCGTAGCGCTGGGCGCAGTCGATGACGAGGCCTTCCCACATGACCACGGGCACGTCGTCGAGCCCTTCCGCATCGAGCGCGTCCCGGCACAGCGACTGGCGCTGTTGCAGCGGAAAGAGCGTCGACTTGTGCGGGTTGGTCACCACCGCCACGGTCAGCTCGTCGAAGATCCGCCGCGCCCGCTGGACGATGTCGATGTGGCCGTAGGTGATGGGATCGAAGCTGCCGGGGTAGATGGCGCTCGGCATGGCCTCAGCCTCGGTACTGGGGATGAATTTCGGCGGCCTCGGCCCGGTGGTTGGCCATCCGAGCCATGAGAAACAGCAGATCGGAAATCCGATTGAGATACTTGACGACGTCGGCGTTGATCCGCTCTTGGGCGCCCAGCTCGACGACGCGGCGCTCGGCGCGGCGGGCGACCGTGCGCGCGTAGTGGAGCCAGGCGGCCAGCGTCGTGCCCCCGGGTAAGATGAACTGCGTCAGCGGCGGGAGCTCGGCGTCGATCTCGTCACAGGCCCGCTCGATTGCTTCCACGTGGATCGGGTCGACGCGCGGCGTGTCGGCTTCAAGGTCCTCGTTGGCGAGGTCGGCGCAGACGGTGTGGAGCTCGTCCTGACGGCGCGCGATCATCTCGACCAGCGGCTTGTCCGTGGCTTGAGCTCGGGCCATGCCGAGCAGGGCGTTCAGCTCGTCCACGGCGCCATAGGCGTCGATGCGCGGGGCCGACTTGCTGACCCGAGTCCCGCCGAACAGGGCGGTCTCGCCGGAGTCGCCGCCGCGCGTGTAGATTCTCACCATGGCGAGGCCACAGGGTACACCGCGTCGCGCGCCAGCTCCAGGTCCGCGAAGTCGTCCGGGTGGATCAACGACGCGAGGATCTCGAGCCCGTGCACCAGGCGCGGCCCCGGCCGGTTTAAGTAGAACGAGCCGTGGACGACATGGACGCGACCCGACTTGACGGCCGTGAGGTCGGGCCAGAGCTCGTGGCCGAGCAACAAATCCAGTTCGTCTGCTGTCCGTTCGGGCGCAAAGCCGCAGGGCATGATGACGATGACCTCGGGATTGAAGCGCGCCACGTCGGCCAAGTCGATCTCCTCAGAGCGATCGCCGGGGGCGTTCATGGCCTCGCCGCCGGCGGCCTCGATCATCTCCGGAACCCAATGCCCGCCGACGAACAAGGGATCGAGCCACTCGATCGCCAGCGTGCGGGGAACGTCCAGCGTCGTGAACGCGCGTTCCCGGACGCGATCGATGCGCGCCTGCAACGCTTGGATGAGGGTCTCGGCGCGTTCGACGCGGCCCGTCGCCTCGCCAACCACGCGGATCGTATCGAGCACATCTCCCAGCGACGTTGGCTCGAGCGAAACGAGCTCGGCATCGCCCTGGAGCCGGCGCGCGGCCTGTTGGACCTCGTCGAACGACGGCGCGCAGACCTCACAGAGCTCTTGGGTCAGGATGAGGTCGGGATCGAGCCGTTCGAGAAGTTCATCATCGAGATGATACACGCTCAGGCCTTGATGGAGCCGATCGCGGACCATCTCGTCGATGGCGTCGCTCGGCTGGTCGCCGGTGACGATCGCGTCGCTCAGGACCGCCCGGTCCACTTGGACCTCGGGGGGCCAGTCGCAGTCGTGGGAAACTCCGACCAGTTGCTGGGTCAACCCGAGCTGGCAGACGATCTCCGTGGCGCTCGGCAATAAGGACACGATGTTCATGACAGTCACGCTCCCGGGATCAGGTCTTGGTACCAGTGTCCGTTGCTGGAGACGATCTCGCCAAGCCGGACGTCGATCGGCCAGGCAAAGCGCGGGCCGTCGTAGACGAAGCTGTGGTGCTCGCCGTGTTCGCCGCAGGGATCGATCCCCGGTGGAAGTCGATCAAGGAACGTCCGGTCGAGGGGTTGACCGAGAAACCTCGCGTCCAGGTGCTCGGCGCTTACGCAGACGGTCACGGCCTTGAACCCGGCGTCGGCGAAGCGCCCCACCAACGTCGCCGAGTCCTCGCCCCACAGCGGCGTCCACAACGCCATGCCGATCTCTCCGAGTCGATCCTCGCGATACTGGCGAACGTCGTCCAAGAAGACGTCGCCCGTGGCGACGGTCGAGATGCCGCGATCCATCACGTCGGAGAGGGCTTCGCGCAAGCGGGCCTCGTAGCCGGCATTGGAAGCGCCGGTTGGCAAGGTCATGGGGACGAGCGGTTGGCCCAGAGCTTGGGCTTGGGCGTCGACGAGTTCGCGACGCACGCCGTGCATCGTAACGCGATCGTCGGCATCGCTATGCGAGACGAGCAGGCCGACCACGTCGGCGCCGGGATCGCTGGTGAGGGCCTCAAGGGCCAAGGCACTGTCCTTGCCGCCGCTCCATTGGAGCACGACGGGCTCGCTCACGACGCCATCACGTTCTCCCGCGGGCCGCAGGGCTGGACCCAGAGGCCTTCCGGCTCGTCCCGGATCCGCACGTCGACCTCCCAGACCTCGCCGATGAGCGCTTCGGTCAACACCTGTCGTGACGGGCCCGAGGCGACGAGGTGCCCGTTCTGGAGCACGGCGACCCGATCGGCGTAGCGCAGCGCCAGGTTGAGATCGTGGATGGCGACAACGACGGTCAGCCCGCCGTTTGCCAGCGATCGGGCCAGGCCGAGAATCTCGATCTGATGGCGCAGGTCGAGATGGGCCGTCGGCTCGTCCAGGAGCAGGACCTCGGGCTCTTGGGCCAAGGCGAGCGCCAAGAAAGCCCGCTGCGCTTCGCCGCCGCTCAGCTCGTGGACCGAGCGGTCGACGAGGTTGGCCAGGCAGGTGGAGTCCAGGGCCGCTTGGACGGCCGCCTCGTCCGAGCGGCGCCAGCGCGCCAGCCGGCCGCGATAGGGCACGCGCCCCCACTCGACGAGTTCGCGGACGGTGAAGTCGAAGCCGAGGCCATGGTCCTGTTCCAGCGCGGCAATCCGTCGGGCGAGGTCGTTGGGCGCCAGACGGGCGACCTCGTCGCCGTCGACGTAGACGGCCCCGCGCTGGGGCGAGAGCACGCCGGAGACCGTCTTGAGCAGCGTCGACTTGCCGCTTCCGTTGGGGCCGAGCACGGTCAATATTTCCCCTGGATGGACCTCGAGGTCGACGTCGGTCAACGTCGGGGTTCCGTCGTAAGCAAAGTTGACGCGGTCGATGGAGACGCTCATCCCATCTCGCCTCCACGGCGGCTCAACAGCAGATAGAGGAAGAACGGCGCGCCGACGCCGGCGGTCAGGATGCCGACGGGAAGCTCCATCGGCGCCATGACCGTCCGGGCGGCGGTGTCGGCGACCATGAGGAAGATCGCGCCCCCGAGCGCCGAGGCGGGCAATAGAATCCGATGGTCGGGGCCGACGATCAGCCGCAGCGCGTGCGGCGTGATCAGCCCGACGAAGCCGATCGTCCCGGCCGACGCCACGGCCGCTCCCGTCAAGATGGTGATGGCGATCAACAAACCGCGCTTGAGGCGCTCGGGCGAGATGCCCAGGTGGCGCGCGCCCTCGTCGCCGAGCGACAGCACGTTCAGGTCGCGCGCGAACGCCCAGACGGCCGTCGAGCCCACCAGCACGACGGGAACGAGCCAGACGAGGTGCTCCCAGCGCGCGCGGCCGAGCCCGCCCATGATCCAGAACACGATCTCCGACATCTGTCGGCCGCTCAGCACGACCATGAAGCTCGTGAACGCGGAAAAGAGCGCGGACAGGGCCACACCCGCCAAGATGAGCGTCATGGTCGAGGCGCCCCGCCGCGCGGCCAGTTGGTAGACGGTGACGACCGCCAACGCGCCGCCGGCGAACGATCCGACGGGCAACGCCATGCCGGCGAATTTGTCGTAAAGCCCCAAGACGATGACGAGCGCGGCCCCGGCGCTCGCGCCGCCCGCAACACCGAGCAGATACGGGCTCGCGAGCGGGTTGCGGAAGATTCCTTGCATGACGCCGCCGGAGACCGCCAGGGCCATGCCGACGAGCCCGGCCGCGATTGCCCGTGGCAAGCGGAGGTCGCCCACAATGCGGGCATGGGTCGCGATCGCCTCGCTGGCCTCAACCAGCCCGAGCTGGTCGAGCAGGATCACCAGCGTGTCACGCAGCGGAATGGCCACCGGGCCGATCGCGACGGCAACGACCAGAATCGACAGCGTCAACAGCGCCAGGACGGGCAGCACGGTCCCGACCTTCGGTCGCTGGATGGCTTCGGATTCGGTTGCGGCGGCGCGTCGGCCCGTCGCCGCGATGGTCAATCCTCCTGTTCGTCCGATTGGCCGAACGCGTCCGGATGGAGCTTCATCGCGATCCGGCGCAACGCGTCGGCCACGCGCGTCGACGTGATGGTGCTGGCCTGGATGCCATAGACTCGGTCATTGGCGATTGCCGAGACGTCGGAGAGGCGCTCGTTGTTCGTGAGCTGTTCGATCTGGCTCGGGTCGGTGAAGATCACCTGCGGATCGCGGGCCACGACGGTCTCCAAGCTCACTTTGGAGACGCCGCTCACGTCGGCAAAGACGTTCTTCGCTCCGGCCCGGGCGAGCAGCTTCCCTTGCATGGAATCTGAACCGCCGGCGAACGGCGGCCCGTCGGATGAGGCGAATAGGAACGCGGCCCGCGGACGATCCAAGGTCAACACGCGGCTCTCGATCTCGGCCATCTCCGCGCCGATCTCGCCCACGAGCAACTCGGCCTCCACGGATCGGTCCATGACGAGCCCGATCGTGCGGATCATGTCGAAAATCGCGGGCACACTGGAGATAAACTGGCGCGGCGTCACGACGGTCAGCCCTGCCGACTCCAGCCGATCGCGTACGTCGCGGATCGCCCCGAAGACGACGTCGGGCTCCAGCTCGACGATGCGCTCCACGTTGGGACTGGGAAAGGACGGGCCAATGCGCTCCACGCCCTCGACCTCCGGCGGATTGTTGGGCGATTTTGTGACACCGACGAGCGTGTCGGTCGCGCCGATATCGACCAGGATCTCGGTGTAGAGCGGCGTGCCGGCCACGACGACGCGCTCCGGCGTCTGCTCGATGACGATCTCCTTGCCGCGGTCGTCGACGACGACGACCTTGGTGTCGGCGGCGCCGTCGTTGGCGAACCCGCCCAAGGCGAGCGCCCCCAAGACGAGGGCCAAGCCGAACCAACGGGTGAACGAACGGTGGATCATGACGATCAGCTCCTCCTCGTAAGGGATGGGGGATGCGTCGGCGGAATGAGCTCCACGATCACGCGCCAGAGCGCGCGACGGGCCACCCGCGGCGTCGCGCCAAAGGTCACAATA
Source organism: Bipolaricaulia bacterium (assembly GCA_042219045.1). Classification (GTDB taxonomy): domain Bacteria; phylum Bipolaricaulota; class Bipolaricaulia; order RBG-16-55-9; family RBG-16-55-9; genus CAZMNF01. The sequence continues at coordinate 10,326 of JBDGQO010000081.1, forward strand.
AGGCCGGTCCCCGAACGATCCCGGGCGATTTCGTTGATGTGCGCGGCGTCGACGGGATCGCGCTCCGCCAAGGGCCGGTCGTCGTCATTGAGCGCCCACTTCCCGTCTCGTTTGACGAGCAGCAGCGCTCCAGGCGCGCCTTCGCGGACGGCGGAATCGCGCAACCGAAGGGTTGTGGGCAGGTCGGCCTCTGCACCGTCTACCAGAGCTGCCGCTTGGTGGCCGCCCAACGAAAGCCCATCAAGCGCGATGTCCGGGACGAGTGACACGCGCTCCACGACGGGACCGAAGAACGCCCATCCCTCGGCCGTGAGGCTCGTCCCGGCTTTGTCCATCTTGACGTAACCTGCCTCGCGCAACTTGTTGAGATGCGTCCGGACGGTGCTTTCCGTGATGCCGGTCTGGTGGACGATCGTGCGGCGCCCGAGCGCCCGGCCGTCGAGCGCGTGGGCGATCTGATAAGCCGTCGGCAGGTGCCCAAGATCCGACAATTGACTCCCCCGGTCCTCGGGTGGGATAGTATATCCCACCATGGTCTAACCCGCATGCTAATCCGCCGACATCAACGATGTCAATGAGCGGGGTCACCTCGGTGGATGACCCCGCCCATTCGGAAGGTGCGGCAAAGATGGGCCGACGTCTCGCGCTCGGTCAGGCCGGTCAGGCCTGGTCGCCCATGAACGGATGCGGCCAGTCGCGGGCCGGGACGCGCGTTTCCTTGATCGAGCGCGGGTTCATCCAGCGAATCAGATGCGTCCAGAAGCCCGTCTTGTCATTCGTTCCCGAGTGACGGGCGCCGCCGAACGGTTGGCGGCCGGGAATGGAGCCGGTCGGCTTGTCGTTGATGTAGAAGTTGCCGGCGGCGTATTTCAGTTTCCCTTCCGCCTTGACGATCGCGCCGCGGTCGCGGGCGAACACGGCCCCCGTCAAGCTGTACGACGAGGTCTGGTCGCAGAGTTCGAGGGCTTCCTCGTATTCGTCGTCCGGGTAGACGTAGACGGTCAGCAGCGGCCCGAAGTCCTCCTCGGCCATCAGCTTGGCTTTCGGGTCGTGCGAGCGGATCACCGTCGGCTGGATGAACCATCCTTGGGAATCGTCGTAGTCGCCGCCGTGGACGAATTCGTAGGTGTCGGGGTGGCTCTTCGCATGCTCGATGTAGCCGCTGATCTTCTCGAACGCGGCGCCATCGATGACCGCGCCCATGTAGTTGTCCAGGTTCTCCGTCGGGCCGACCTGGAGTCGGTCCAATTCGGTCTGGAGGCGTTCCTGGATCGAACCCCAGAGGCTCTCCGGGACGTACATGCGCGACGCGGCCGAGCACTTCTGGCCCTGATAGCCGAACGCGCCACGAATCGCGTTGGCGGTGACTTCGTCGAGGTTGGCGGAGGGATGGACGACGATAAAGTCCTTGCCGCCGGCCTCGCCGACGATGCGCGGGAACGACTTGTACTTGGGGAGGTTGTCGGAGATCTTCTGCCAGAGCTTGACGAGCGTGTCGTAGCTGCCGGTGAAGCTGAGCCCGGCCAGGTCCGGGTGTTCAAAGACGACATCGCTGCGGTCCTCTGGGAAGGGGATAAAGTTGATGACGCCGTCGGGAAGCCCGGCTTCTTGCAGCACCTGCATGACCTTGTAGTTGATGTGAATCACCTGTGGGGAGGGCTTCCAGAGCGCGACGTTGCCGACGACGGCCGGCGCCGATGGCACGTTGGCCCCGATGGCGAGGAAGTTGAACGGTGGCGCCGCGAAGACGAACCCCTCCAGAGGTCGCCACTCGACGCGGTTGAACTCGTTCGGGATGTGCTTCGGCTGGGACTCCAGGATCTGCTTCATGTAGTAGGCGTTGAAGCGCCAGAAGTCGACGAGCTCGCCGAGGTCGATCTCGGCCTCGTAGGGATTTTTCGACTGGTTGAGCATTGACGCGGCAATCAGTTCCGTCCGTCGCGGACCGGCGGCCAGGTCCGCAGCTCGGTAGAACACGGCCGCGCGCTCATAGGGATCCATTGCCTCCCACGCCGCTTTGGCGGCCAATGCCGACTCGATGGCGTCGCGGATGTGATCCTCGTTCGCTTGGTGGGATCGGCCCAAAACGAGGTTGTGATCGTGGGGGCTTCGGACGTCCCGAATCTCATCGCTCTCCACGGGCTCGCCGCCAATGACGAGCGGAATCTCTTCCGGCCCTTTTTTGTATTCGCCGATCTGCTCCAGCAGCGCCTCACGCTCGGCCGTCCCGGGCGCGTACGGGAGCGCCTTGTCCATCTCGTTGTCCGGAAGGTCGGGAATCCAGGTCGTGGCCATGAGCGGCTCACCTCCAAAAGAAGACTAACAGATCCGTCAACCACGGGGCAATGCCGACATCGCTCCCGAAATTGACGGCTTCGTCCCGGGGGTCTACCATGCGCTCTGTCCGATGGTCCAACTCCACCTTCAGCCGGACGGGACGGCGGTCGACCTGACGGCCGAGGAAACCATGCTTGACGCGTCGTTGCGGGCAGGCGTGCCGCACACCCACGTCTGCGGCGGCCGGGCCCGCTGCTCGACGTGTCGCGTGCTCGTCTTGGAGGGGCTCGACTGCTGCCCGCCGCGCAACGAGCGCGAGGCCGCCATCGCCGAGCAGCTCAACTTCGGTCCCGAGGTCCGACTCGCCTGTCAGACGAGCCCCACATGCGACGTCGCCGTCCGGCGACTCGTGCTCGACCCGATCGACACGGAGCTCGCCGATCACATGAGCTCATCCAGCCCGCCCGAGGCCGTGGGTCAGGAGCGCGAGGTCGCCGTGCTCTTCGCTGACCTGCGCGAGTTCACCTCGTTCTCCGAGGCCCTGTTGCCCTACGACGTGATTCACCTTCTGAACCGCTTCCTCCACGAGATGGGCCCGATCGTCCGGCAACATGAGGGGCGCATCGCGTCGCTGACGGGTGACGGGTTCATGGCGGTGTTCGGATGGGCGGACTCGGCCAAGGCGAGCGATCAGGCCGTGTCGGCCGCGCTGGCGATGCAGGCAAAATTGGGCGGCTTGAATCCCTACGTCACGTCGCTCTTCAACCACGAGTTGCGCATGGGGATCGGCATTCACTACGGGCCGGCGATTGTCGGCGCCCTCGGCGCAGGCGAGGAACGGACGATGACGGCTATCGGTGACACCGTCAACACGGCCAGTCGCATTGAGCAAGCGACGAAGGAGCTGGACGCCGCGATTCTGATATCGGCGCCGACTTGGCGTCGGCTGGCCCTCGGTGTCGCCACGCAGCGCCATGCGGACGTGAGGCTAGCGGGGAAGGGGAAGGGGCACACCCTGTATGAGGTCGTCCCTCACTCGGATGCCGATGGGGAGAACGGCTGACTCGTCAGGTTCATTTTCTCGATCAACTTTTGGAAGCGCGGGTCGTCGCGCACGGGATCGAATGCCGGATCCCACTTGATGCTGCCCATTGTCCAGTCGTGTCGGGTGTAGCCAACGTTGAGCCATTCAAACCCTTTGTCGGTCTCCCCGAGTTGGAAGTAGATCTCGGCGACGATGGAGG
>JBDGQO010000082.1:0-3434 GCA_042219045.1 Bipolaricaulia bacterium
CGTGCGCCCCTGCAGATCCGCGAAACAGTTGATTCAGGGTATCGCGATCCGTGATGTCGAGGTTGTGAAACCGGAACCCGTCTCGGCCTTCCAGTTGATCCACGCGCCATCGTTTCAATCGGGGATCGTAGGCGTCGTTCAGGTTGTCCACCCCAATGACTGAATGGCCCGCATCGAGCAACAATTGGGACGTCTTCCAGCCGATGAAGCCGGCGGCGCCGGTGACGAGGATGGGACTTGACGATTCAGGTTCCATCCCGGTCATGCTATAGAAGTTCCCGGAGTCTTTCGGCCGACATTCCAGCCAATCGGAGAATTCCGCGAAGTGTACCGGGTTTGAGATCTTGGCCTTGATGGACCGGAACCGGGAAGGTCACCTTCTCACCGTCGACGTGCTTCCGCATCTGCACATGGCTGCCTCGTTGGCGGACGATCTCGAAACCTTCCTTCTGCAGGGCTTTCACCAGCTCGTTACCCGTGACCTGAGGGAGCTTAGCCATGCACTTGGAGCTTGCGGTGCTCGACGCGCTTCAGTTGCAAATTGTCGAACCCCACTTCGGCAATATGGAGCTCAGCGGCTTCTCGCAAGTTGGCCAGCGCGTCGTCGACGTCCTCGCCTTGCGTATAGATATCCAATTCGGGACAATAGACGGTGAACCCGCCAACTTCCTCTTCGATGAGCTCGGCCGTGATCTCGATGTTTGCTTGAGACATAAGAGCCGTCCTTTCATCAGGCTCGTCCCATACTCAGATACCGAAAGCCCTCTGTCATCAGCATATCACGGTCGAGCAGGTTCCGCCCGTCCACGATCGCCGGCCGCGCCATCCGTCGCTTGACCTCGTCGAAGTCCAGCTCGGCGTATTGGGGCCAGTCGGTCGCCAGGACGACGGCGTCGGCGTTCGCGGCCGCCTCGTAGGGATCGTCGAAGTAGTGAATGTTCGGGTGGAGCGCGCGGGCTTCGTCAAGAGCCATGGGATCGTGGGCCTGCACTTCGGCGCCCTCGCGCTCCAGGGCCTCAACAACCCGAAACGCCAGCGAGTTCCGCACGTCGTTGGTGCCAGACTTGAACGCCAGCCCCCAGACGGCGACGATCTTCTTGTACAAGAGATACCCCGTCAGTTCTTTGACCTTGCCGATCACTTCGCGGACCTGTTGGTCGTTGCGTCCCAGGACTTCTCGCAGCAGCCGCGGCTCGTAGTCATTCGCCTCGGCGATTTTGATCAGCGCTTTCAGATCCTTTTCCAAACAGGGCCCGCCAAACCCTAAGCCCGCATCGAGATAGCTCGAGCCGATGCGGGGATCGTAGCCCATGCCGCGGGCGACCTCGTTGATGTTGGCGTCCACTTCCTCGCACAGCCTCGCGATCTCGTTGATGAACGAAATGCGCGTCGCCAGGAACGCGTTGGAGGCGTATTTGATCATCTGGGCCGAGGCGAGGTCGGTCTCCACCAACGGCACGGGGCGCTCCTCGGGCGCGATGTCCGCGGGCAAGGGCGCCCGACCGGTCGTTTCAGCGATGTTGCCCGCTATCAACGGGCGATAGAGCTCGTGCATGGCCTCGCGCGCTCGCTCGGAGCGCGTGCCCACGACAATCCGATCGGGGTAGAAGAAGTCGATCATCCCCTTGCCCTCGCGCAGGAACTCGGGATTGGAGACGATGTCGAAATCCATGCCCTCGGCCTTCTCCCGATTGAGAATGCTCTGCACGAGCTCCACGGTGCCGACGGGGACCGTGCTCTTGATGACGACGACCGTGTAGGACTCCATCAGATCGACGAGCCGTTCCGCCACCTCGATCACTTGGGACAGATCGGCCTGGCCGTCGTCTTGGGCCGGGGTGCCCACGGCAATGAAGACGACGTCTTGGCCCTCGACCGCGTCCGGGAAACTCGTGCTGAATTCGATGTTTCCGTCGCCCAGATTGCGCTCCAGGACAGGCAGAAGCCCCTCCTCGTGGATAGGCGTCTGTCCCGACTGCAGCCGCTTGATCCGTTCCTCGTTGACGTCGACGCTCGTCACATGATGGCCCAGCTCGGCAAAGCCGAGGCCCGTCACCAGCCCGACATAGCCCGCGCCGCCGATGACGCCGATGTTCACGACGTGTATTCACCTCTCCATCAGGACATTGCCCAATCATTGCGGGTCTGAATTCTCATGTCAAGCGGGATGTGTAGCAACGGTCGACTCTCGAGAGGTTAGGTCTCATCGAGCCAAGCGTCTCTTGAGATGCCGGCCTGATTCAGGATCCGCTTGAGCAAGTCGACGCCGATCTCCCGGCGGTGCGGGTTAGGCAGCGTTAGCACCAGGTCATCTTTGATCATGTAAGGATGCTTACCGCCTTGGTACGGACCGTCAAATCCGAACGCCCGCAATCCCTTGACCAGATCTCGCCACGAGACCGGCGTCAGCCTAGCCACGGACCTCCAGCTCCCGAGGGGGCTCAATGGTCCAGTCATCGATCGGCGGGATAGCTAACCCTTTGCGGAGCCGCACGATGATCCATCCTTCAAGGACCTCGCGGAGTGTCCGCCGACATCCCTCCAGCGTCGTTCCCGTCGCCCAGACGCCGGGGAGTTGCGGAATATCCGCATAGAAGGGCTCCTCGTCATCGATCATCTCATACGTTGCTTGCTCCATCGCCGCCTCGACGTACTCCGAGATCATCCGACATCGCCTCCCAAAGACAGTCTGAAGCCCCTATCGCTCACCGTCAACGCTCGACCCAACGTCAAACAGCGTGCGTGTGCCAGTCCTCCCTTTTGAGCCTGTCTCAGTCGGAGCCCTTGGAAGGAGAACGCCCACGCCACGACGCCTGCGAAGGTGCCGCATTCGCTGGCCGATTCGTGCCATGAGGCTAGATGTCACGGGATACCTTGTTCACGGTCGAAATGGTCAACGGATAGCGAACGGATTAACGGATCACGACAAGATTTTATTGTCCCCCTCCTCGAGGGACAATGAGGATCCGATAGCACGATCACGCCTTGGCACTACGACGCTAACTCCCGAACCCTATAATACGTTTGCCCTCAATTTGGCCACCACATCCACCTGATGCGCCACGAAGACGAGCTCCCCCGTCTCGATCTGGCGGCGGCGAACACCGAGCCAATCGTCCAGGGCTTCGGCGGAGACGTTGGGAGATTCGGCCACGGAGGTCTCGACGAAGTGGAGGATGTGATGGAGGAAATAGGCCTCGTCGCCGGTGAAGCCTTCGGGGCCGGCCATGACGATCCAGTCCGAACCCCCCACCGCCAGCACTTGGCAGCGCTCGCGCAGCGCCAGGAGCAGCTCGCGCCCAGCCCGGCTCCCCGCCGACGGCCCCTCGGGCGCGGCGCGCGCATCCATCGAAGCATGATAGGCGTCGACGATGGCTTGGTCGAGCTCGGGGTCAACGGGCGGCTCGAAGGCGGTCAGCCCGTCGAAGTTGATG
>JBDGQO010000083.1:0-4577 GCA_042219045.1 Bipolaricaulia bacterium
TGTTCTCGCCGTTGATCTGCATCGCGTCGGAACCGCAGATGCCGTGCGCGCAGCTTTTCCGAAAACTGAGCGTCCCGTCGATGTGCCACTTGATGTCGAGTAGCACGCTGAGGGCACTGTCAAGAGGCTCGGCCTCCACCTCATAGGATTCCCAATGCGGTTCGTCATCGGTCTCGGGATTGAAGCGTTTGATCTCGGCGGTCACGTCCATAGCTTGATCACTGCCGATGAACAGATCTACCGATCGGACCCCGCCCCATTCTTCCCAAATCGTTCGCCCAGCCCCCTGCACAGCGCCTCCAGGTGCTCTTGATCAGTCGAGTCAAACACCCTGAGGGAGTCGGAGTCGACGTCGAGCACAGCCAGAAGCTCCTTCTCGGGCGTAAGGACGGGTACGACGATCTCCGAGCGGGTCGACGACTGGCAGGCGATGTAGTCGGACGCCTTCTCGACGTCCGGAACCACCTGCGTCTCGCGGGCGCGAGCCGCCGCGCCGCATACCCCCCGGTCGAAATCGATCTGGAGGCAGCCGTGCGGTCCCTGGTACGGCCCTACGAGCAAGGTCCGGTCGCCGACGGGCCGGTAAAACCCCGTCCAGTCGTAGTGGTCAAAGGAGTGGTGTAGCTCGCAGGCAACCGTCGCCATCGCCGCAATCCAGTCTGTTTGCTCGTCGAGGAGCGCGTCGATTCGACGGCGCGTGTCTTCGTAGCGGGCGGCTTTGTCTGTTGCTGGGGATTCTGTTGGTGTGGAAGCGGTCGACATACAATACGGGGTTAGGATAAATTGATTACTGGTCCCACTGCGAGACTACACGTTTGACCACGACCTCAAGGGATTCATTCCCCACCCGTCACGTTTCTTGGGGCGTCTGTATCATCTCCAGGGCCTCGCGAATGAGTTGGTTGGCGTAGCCCCACTCATTCTCCGGTGTGTCGAGAATGATTTTGAGGGCCGCCCGCCCAATACGCCTCAGTCCGTTGATTGCTGCTCGCATCATTGATATCACTCCTTCGTCCGTTCTGGGTCTACCGTGTAGTATGTGTTCTCGTCGGGTGGCACGGCACGTGTTATGCGCGGCTCCCCTCAGCCCCCGCGCGTTTTTTTAACGTGCGAAGAACGTCCTCGGTCTCCTCCTCGCTCAGTTCGCGGTCAAACCAGGGATACAGAATGCCCTCCTCTTTCTCGTTGTGTTCTTGAAGCGTCGTGAGGAGGGCGTTTTCGTACGTCCGTGGGGAGCTGCCGGACATCAAGGCGTCGGCGATGAGGTCGAGATACATCCTGATCTGTTCGTGTTCGTGCCGCATGAGGATCGTGGGGCGCCTTTGCATTTGTCCCTCTGTGCGCTGCTCGAACACGGGAAAGAGGACTTCTTCCTCCCAGTCGATGTGTCGTCGCAATCGGACGTCAAACTCACGAAACGCCGCCTCGGATGCCCTGCCCCCTCTGTCTTTGGCGTCCCGGTATTTTTCGAAGAGGTCGTCGACCTCGTCGTGGTCCCGTTCCAAAAACGCCGCGATGCGCCCAAGATCCTCCATCAGTTGGGTTCCATTCAAAGTGCGATTTGGGCTATGCTGTCGTCAGGGTTGGATGCAAGACACATAAAGGCCCACGACCGGCCTTACTGCGCATAGAACACGTCGAGAAACTGCTCGATGGACACGCCGCCGAGGAACGTCGAGACGTCGACGGCCTCCAGCGCCTCGCGGAGCGCTTCCGGGTTGTAGGGCGTCCCCTGGAGGTGCTGCTCCAGGGGGGCGGTCGTGCCCCACGTGCCGAGGAAGTCGCCATAGATCTGCACGCGATCGATTCGGCCCTCTTCAACTGTCAATCGCACGTCGACCTCCCCGTCGTCAAATCGCTTGCGGCGCCGCACGTCGAAGGGCGGGGACGCGCCCACATTCCACTCCCACCGCTCGTAGCGGCGCTCGGCCAGGGCGCGCACGTCGTTCCACTCCTCCCGGCTGAGCTGATAGGTCGGGACGTCGTCGCCCCGGAAAATGCCTTCGACGAGGCGCTTTTTGAACGTGGGGACGTCGTAGACCCGGTCGCCGACCTCGGAGATGTTGGCGACCCGTTTGCGGACGGACTTGTGCGCCTTCGATTCGATCTTGTCGGGCGTGACGTCGAACGCCCGGGTCAAATCCCGCAGGTCGCTGTCAAACATCAGCGTGCCGTGGCTATACATCCGGCGCGGCGTCGAGAACTGGGCGTTGCCGGAAATCTTCCGCCCGCCGACCTCCAGGTCGTTGCGGCCCTTGAGATCGGCCTCCACGCCCATCCGACTGAGCACGCGCCGCACCGGCCGCGTAAACCGGTCGAAGTCGTGGAGCCGGTCGGGCTGGTAGTCGGTGATAAAGCTGAAGTTGAGGTTCCCTTCGTCGTGGTACACGGCCCCGCCGCCGGAGAGCCGGCGCACGACCTGCACGCCCTCTTCCTTCACGTAGGTGCGGTTGATCTCTTCGAGCGTGTTCTGGTTGCGCCCGATGATGATCGAGGGCTCGTTGACGTAGAAGAGAAGGTACCGATACTGCGGATCCATCGTCCGGAGGACCCATTCTTCGAGGGCGAGGTTCAGGTGCGGGTCGGTGACGTCCTCGTTGTCGACGAGCACCAGCCGACCGGTCGGCGTGTCTCGGTCTTCGGACGGCGATTCCCGCTCAACGTCCGGGGGAAGCACAATGTCGGGAGCGTCGGTCTCAATCATGGTCTCGCTGGAGAAAGTCCTTAAGCACGACCGCGTGGTTGTGCTCGCGGTCTTTGGCTGCGTAGATGAGGGTGAGCGTCCCGGATTCCGCGACGGAGCGAAGCTCTTGCACGAGTTCCTCCTTTTCGTTCAGTTCCTGGGTGTAGCGCACCCGGAACGCCTCCCACTTCTCGGGGTCGTGGTCGAACCACCGGCGAAGCGCGTCGCTGGGCGCGACGTTCTTCATCCAGTCGTCCAGGGCCGCCTCCTCCTTGCTCACCCCGCGCGGCCAGAGGCGGTCGACCAGCACGCGGGTCCCGTCCTCCGGCGAGGCCTCATTGTAGACGCGTTTGCACTGGATCATAGGCCTGGGGCACTTGGACGAATCGGCGTCCGGAACGCGTCAGAGGGCAGCTTTCTCCGGCTCGTACGTGCCCGACTCGGTGCGGAACGGGACGGCAAATCGGTTCCATCCGTTAATGGCAACGACCGCCACGTTCAGCGCCACGAGTTCTTCCTCGTCGAAGTGCTCGCGGGCCGTCTCGTAGACAGTGTCGGGCACCCGGCTCTCGCCCACGTTCGTCACGGCCTCCGCCCAGGCGAGGGCGGCGCGCTCGCGGCCTGAGTAAAACGGCGTCTCGCGCCACGCGTCCAGCGCGTAGAGGCGCTGCTCGGTCTCGCCGTCGGCGCGGGCCTCCTTCGTGTGCATGTCGATGCAGAAGGCACAGCCGTTCATCTGCGAGACGCGTACCTTCACGAGGTGCAGTAGGCCGGGCTCGAGGTCAGCGTCGGCCACGTATTCTTCGAGGCCCATCATCGCATCGGCGGCCCCCGGAGCGACCGACTGGTAGTCAATACGGGGTTTCATAACATGGTGCGCGTTGGTTCGAAAAACATGGCTGACGTTTCTCCGGCCTCCCGCTACTCGTCTCCGTCCGCCATCACGTCGAGGGCGAGGGCGGCGTGAGCGTAGGCCCCGCCGGTTCGCATCTCGGCGGCTACCCAGATCGCCTCCATGATCTCCGCGTCACTGGCGCCGGCGTCCCGAGCCCGCTCGGCCCGGACCGGAATGCAGTACTCACACTGCGTCGTGTGCGCGACCGCCACGGCCAATAGCTGCTTCGTCTTCACCGGGAGGGCGCCCTCCCGGAAGGCCTCCTCGCTAAAGTCCTGAAACGCCTCGGTCACCTCCGGCGCAAGGTCGGCCCGGTCGGTCTCAGGTTGGTCCCCGAAGGCCCGCTCGGCGTGGGCGTAGGCCCCGTCGGCCCGCATCGCCCCTGCCACCCAGATGGCCTCCATCACTTCCTCTTTCTCGGCCCCCTGGGACCGGGCGCGCTTGGTGTGGCCCCGAATGCAGTACGGACACTGCGTCACGTGGGCCACGGCCACCGCAATCAGCTCCTTCGTCTTGCGGGGCAGGGCCCGGTCTTCGAAGACGGCGGAGCTAAAGTCGCGAAACGCCTCGGTCGTGTCGGGCGCCAGTGCGGCGCGGCGGTTGGACATTTCACGGGTCGCTTCGGGAAACAGGGCGTCGCTCATGAGATCGGTGACGATTGTGAGGAAGGAACACGTGCAAGGATGAGACTGGCGCAGCCGCCCGTACGCTATGACGGACTCGCAAAAGAAGCGGGCCGAAGAGCTACCCTCCGGAGCGCGCCTCGTACTCCGCCTGCTGGGCCGGGACGATGTACTCGTCGAAGTACCAGCCGGTCGCCGCCTCAAACGTGAAGTAGAGGCCCGTGCCGAGCGTAGCGATCAGCACGGCGGCCAGGATCAGGTTTTTCCGCTTGCGGGACGGGTCGATGGAGCACTGGTTCTGCCGCCGGGCGTAGAGGTAGAGCCCCACGCCTCCCACGACGGCCGCCAGGCCGCGCAGAATCCAGGCCCCGAGCCC
>JBDGQO010000084.1:0-10779 GCA_042219045.1 Bipolaricaulia bacterium
AGAGCGAGTCCTCGCTCTCCACCCACTGCACGGCATGCTTCATCAGCTCATTGGACGAATCGAAGTGAAGCTTGTCCTTGACGCGAGACCGGTACGACTCGATGGTTTTGACCGACAGGTGGAGCCGCTCGGCGACCTCACGGGTGGAAAGTCCATTGCCGATGAGTTCGAAGACTTCAAGCTCGCGGTCGCTGAGCAGGTCCAGTGGAGACTGCATCATCCGTTCCCGCCCGCCCTCCGACATGCTTTGTAGCAGCCGATCGTTGATCTCGTCGCTCACGAAGACCCGGCCGTCGAGGACCGCCCGGACGGCGTCCACGATGCCGTCGCCGGCGTCCTGCTTCATGACGTAGCCTTTGGCCCCCGCCCGGAGGCAGCGCTCGGCGTATAGGCCCTCGTCGTGCCGCGACACCACGAGTGCACGCACCTCCGGGGCCCGGGACTGAAGGTGCTTTAAGAACTCGATTCCGCTCATTCCCGGCAACGAGATGTCGACGACGGCGAGGTCCGGATCGAGATCATCCAGGGCGTCGAGCGCGTCCTCGGCGCGGTCCATCTGCCCAACGACGCGAAGGTCGCCTTCTCCTTCGAGGGTGCGCGCGAGGCCCTTTCGCAGCAGGGGGTGGTCGTCGATAAGAATAATGTCTGACATTGTGAAGGAGAGGGTAGTGAGGGGATAGCGGAGATCCAGTTGTGCAATCGGTACAATTCGGGAAAGGCCAGGGCGTCACCGGCGAGGGCCTCCAGTAGGTGCGCTCACGGGGAGGGATGGGGGACCGTACAGATCACGGCCGTTCCGTCCCCAGGTCGGCTGTCGATGTCGAGAGTCCCCTCGATGAGGCGCGCCCGGTACTGCATGGTCCGGAGTCCCATTCCTTCGTCGCCGGGCGTCTCGGCCTCGAATCCAACGCCGTCGTCCTCGATTTCGAGGCGCAGCGATTCCGCTTCGGAGGCAAGCGTGATCTGGATGCGGTCGGGCTCGGCGTGGCGGGTGGCGTTGTTGAGCGACTCCTGCGCGATGCGGTACAGGTGCGTGGCGACGGTGCTGTCTCGGAGGCGAACGGTCCCGACCTCTTGAAAGCTGCACTCGACGTCAAATGCCTGTTCGACCTCGGCGGCCAGGCGCCGGAGGGCCTCGACGAGCCCGTTCGGTTCGACGTCTACGGGCACAAGGCCGTGTGAGAGGGTTCGGGCCCGCTGGTCGGCCTTCTTCACGTGTTCGGTAATCTCGGCCATGTCGTCGGCCCGCGCGTGGCCCTCCTCGTCCAGCTGACGAGCCAGTTCCTGGCAGAGCAGACCTATGCCGGTGAGCATCTGCCCGAGGCCGTCGTGGAGGTCCTGCCCGATTCGGCGCCGCTCTTCTTCACTTGCGTCCAGAATTTCCTGTTCGAGGCGCCGCCGTTCGCTGACGTCGCGGGCGATGCCCGTGTAGACCGTTCGGTCCGCCCGGTCGACCTCGTGGATTGACATCTCCATGGGGAAGGTGGACCCGTCCTTCCGTTGTCCGGTCATTTCGCGATCCGCACCCAGCCACCCGGCCCGGTCCAGGGCGCTGGAGTCTTCCAGGCGCTTCTTCACGACTTTCCGGTGCGGCGGGGCCACGAGACGCTCGACGTGTTCTCCAACAATCTCCTCGGCCCGGTACCCAAAGATGTCTTCGGCCGCCGGATTGAACGACGCAATAGTTCCGTCCGCCGCGAGGGTCATGATGCCGTCGGCGGCGGTCTCCAAAATGGCTTCGGCGCGGGCTTCGCTCTTACGCTGCGCCCGGCGCACGCGCTTGTACCGGAGGACCACCGCCACGGCGAGCCAAAGTCCCGCGAGTACGAGGCCACGGTTGAGAAGGAGTCCAACCTGCTCGCCGGCGCCCATGTGGGTCGTGTATCCGAGCGCAACGAAGAGCGTGGTCAGGCCCCCGAACACCCACGGAGTCCGCTCACCGGGAAGAAACAGCGTGAGCAGAATGACCGGCACCTGAAGTAGCTCGACCGTCAGCCCTGCGGGGAGAACCCAGTCGAGTGCAAAGACCGACACAGAGAGAACACCGAGGGCGCCGTAAAGGAAGGCCGTTCGTGATTCGTCGGGCATAAATGGGGTGGCTGAAATGAACGGAATGGGAAACGAGAGAGCCCCAACCGATTCCGGGCCCTAAGTCCGAATGGTGGTGAATTGAACACTCAACCGGACGTGCTTAGTTGGTTAAATTAGCCAGATAACGTTTTAATTATCGGAGAAGAGGCGCTTTTCGCCTCTCGAAGTCCGAACGGTCGTCAAACATCGGCTTACATACCTACGCGGAATGGATCCAGGTGGAGCCAAACCGCGCTCCCTGAACCAGAGCTCGCGCGTCCATGAAAGAGCCTCGCTCGAACGATTATGTCTTGGCACGATCCGAAACCGGAGATTCTTCCGTATTGGTCCACCCTGGGAGTGCTTCTTCTGGTGATGCTGGTCTCAACCGGTCTGGTGTACCTGCTCTTCGGGTGAGACGCTCCTCCCAGCGGGGGACGGGAAGGAAGCGCCCCCGCGTCGTGATTGTCGGGGGCGGCTTTGCGGGCCTCGAAGCGGTACGGGCCCTGCGGGAGGCGCCGGTGGAGGTGCTCATGATCGACCGGACCAATTATCACACGTTCCAGCCGCTGCTTTACCAGGTGGCCACCGCCGGGCTGGAGCCTGGTGAAATCGCCCACACGGTGCGGGGCATCTTTCAGACCCATCCGCGCTTCCGCTTTCGACTGGGGACGGTCCGGACCGTTGACCCCGATGCCCACCGCTTGTCTCTCGACAGTGGGGAGACAATTGGATATGACTATCTGATTCTTGCGGCCGGGGCGGAGCCGGAATTCTTCGGGGTGGAGGGCGCCGAGCAGCACGCCTTCACGCTGAAGACGCTCGGCGATGCGACACGACTTCGCAGTCACCTCCTCCGCCAGTTTGAACGGGCGGCCGAGCGGCGGTCCGCGCCGAGTGCGGGTCGACTGAACGTGGTGATCGTCGGGGGCGGGCCGACCGGCGTCGAGATGGCCGGAGCCCTGGTCGAGCTCATCGACAACGTTCTTGCCGCCGACTTTCCCGAGGTGGACACCTCGCGGGCCCAGGTGTCACTGGTAGAGATGGCGCCGCATCTGCTCGGTGGCTACGACGCCTCGCTCCGGGACTACGCTCTCGACACGCTTCGGGAGCGGGGCGTAGAGGTGGTCTTGGGCGACGCCGTCGAGCGGGTCGCCGCGCAGGCCGTGCACCTCGAAAGCGGGCGCATCCTCCCGACGGGCACGCTCATCTGGGCGGCGGGCGTCCGTGCCCGTCCCCTTGCCGATTCGCTCGGGGCCGAGCAGACCCGCGGCGGGCGCGTTCGCGTCGCCTCTGACCTGAGCCTCCCGGAGGCCTCCGACACGTTCGTCGTAGGCGACATGGCGGCGGCCACCGGTCCGGACGGCCATCCCCATCCCCAGCTCGCCCCGGTCGCCGTGCAGCAGGGGCGGCACGCGGCGCGTCAGATTCAACGACGACACGACGGGCAGGATACCGAGCCGTTCACGTACGATGACCCCGGCATGATGGCCGTGATCGGTCGGAAGGCGGCCGTCGTGGAGCGCCCGGGTGGATTCACGGCGACCGGATGGGTCGCCTGGATTCTGTGGGCCGTGCTGCACATCTGGGAGCTGATCGGCTTCCGCAATCGGCTGGTCGTGATGCTGGACTGGATCTACAACTACTTTACCTACGAGCGGAGCGCGCGACTCATTTTTGAGGAGGACGCCGAATCGCCGACCCCTATGCATCAATCCGACAAGTCCCATGGACAACGAGTATGAGGAGCAGACCTTCGAGGGGCTTCGCATCCGCATCGACCGGACTCGCTGCATCGGCAGCGGCAACTGCGTAAACGTGGCCCCGGAGGTCTTTGAGCTGGGCTCGGACCAGATCGTGACGTTCCGCGACGACGCCCACGCCGTAGAGCGGGAGCGGATGGTGGAAGCCTGCGCGGTGTGTCCGGTCGACGCCCTGTTTGCCTACGATGAAGAGGGCAACCAGCTCGCGCCGTGATCCCGGCGACACAGACAAATGCCCTCCCGAGATGGGGGCGGTCCCGAGAATTCGATTCCTTCATTTCAAAATTCGAGAGACCGATGTCTACCATAGATCCTGAAACCCCCATCGGCCGCGTCGTTGCCGAGCGTCCAGCCTCGGCCCGGATCTTCGAGCGTTTGGGCGTCGACTACTGCTGCGGCGGGGAGGAGCCCCTTCGCAGGGCCTGCGCCAAAGAAGGCCTCGACGCTGCCACCGTTCTTCAGATGATCGACGCGGAACTCGACCCGGACGCGCACACAGAAAACGGGTCCGAGACGCGAGACTGGACAGAAGCCCCTCTCGGCGACCTCATCGACCACATCGAGTCGACACATCACGCCTACCTGCGAAGCGAGTTGCCCCGCCTGGAGGAGCTCCTGGAAAAGGTGGCCCACGTGCACGGCACCGACGCGCCGTGGGTCGGCTCCGTAAAGGAGGTCTTCGCTGACCTCAAGCCCAGCATGGAGGCGCACATCCGGAAGGAGGAAGAGATCGTTTTTCCCTTCATTCGCCGCCTCGTAGAAGAGGGGCCGGCATCTGAGCCGGACGGACTCGACGGCGACCCCATTGCTCTCATGGAGGAGGAGCACGACGAGACCGGGCAGGCGCTGAAGCGCATGCGCACGCTCTCGCACAACTTTACGACGCCGAAGTGGGGGTGCAACAGTTTCCGTTCTCTCATGAGTGGGCTGGAGCAGTTGGAAGCGGACACGCACCGGCACGTCCACAAGGAAAACAGCATTCTCTTCCCGCGGGCGCGGAGGCTCTTATAGGCCGTCTCGCCCTCCGCTCGCTGGTGCCCGTTTCCCGCCGTTGAGATCCGCTCATGCCCACCCAGTCCCGCTGGCTCATTAAGACCGCGTTGGGATACCTCGCAGCCGCCCTGACGATCGGGCTCGTACGGGCCGTCCAGGCGGCGGGGGTGCTGCCGGGAAGGGCCACGGCCCTCTGGCTGCCCCAGCTCCACTTCCTCACCGTCGGATGGCTCACACAACTCATCTTCGGCGTGGCCTCCTGGCTGTTTCCAAATCCGGACGGGGGGCAGGCTTCGAGTCGGGTCGTGTGGGCCGCGTACGGAGCACTGAACGCGGGCCTGGTCCTGCGGCTGGTCTGTGAGCCGCGGGGACTGCCCGACGGACTGAGCGACTGGGGGCTGGTGGCGTCGGCCGCGCTCCAGTGGGGGGCGAGCCTGCTTTTTGTGGGGCACTTTTGGCGTCGCGTGCGGACGAAGTAGGTCGAAACAATCAACCAGGCCAATGGCCCGAATTAGCGTTTGGTTTGTGCGGGCGTCGCTCCTGCATTTTGCGCTGGGGGCCACCGTCGGGGCGTGGCGGCTGGCTGTCTCCGGCGGGATGGGCCTGGAGGCCCCGGCCCTGCTGCGGGCACTCCACGTCGAAGGGATGCTGCTGGGGTGGGTGTGCCAGCTGGCGCTCGGGGTCGCCGTGTGGATTCTACCCTTTTCGGACCGGGTGTCGGCGGACCGGCGGCTTTGGGGCGCGTGGGCAGCGCTAAACGGGGGCATCGTCCTCGTAGGCCTCGCCCGCTGGGGGACCTGGTTGGAACTGCTGGTCGTCGGGCGCGGGAGCGAGATTGTCGCCGGCCTGCTGGTCATTTGGGTGCTGTGGCCACGGGTGCGCGCTTTACAGGGGCGGGGACACGGATAAACGGGTTGGCTTCTCCTGCAGACTCCTGCGGGAGGAACATCCGAGTAGCTAATAAAAACGTTATTAACGAAATTTAACTTGCGATGTGAGTTGTGTCCTCGTATCCTGGTCATGCAGAAGGCCCCGGCTCCGGAGGAATCTCCTCGGGGCTGCCCTCTGCTGTTCGGTACATCCTCTAGAACTAATCTATTTCGGATATGGAAACCACCGACCAAAAAACACTCGACGTCCGCCCGATTCCGCCTCGTCAGAAGCATCCGACCATCTTCGAGACGTTTGATGAGCTGGAGGCGGGGGACCATTTCGTGCTCGTAAACGACCACGACCCGAAGCCCCTCTACCACCAGTTTCAGGCCGAGCGCCCGGGGCAGATGGAGTGGGAGTACCTGGAAGAAGGGCCGAAGGAATGGCGCGTCAAGATTTCGAAGGTCGAGGAGCAGTCATAAGACTGAAGCGGTCCCGAAGTCGTCTCGGCGCTCATAAATGAGGTCCACCTGAGAAAGCCACCCATTGCCCGATGAGCACACACACCGACGTTTCCAGCGCCAAAGAGGCCCCAGTGGCTGAGCAGGGGGAGGCGGAGTCATACCTGGACGGCCCCCACACGCTTTCCTCGTGGCTGTTGACGCGGGACCACAAGCGGATCGGTCTGCTCTTTCTCGGGACGATTACGGTGTTCTTCGCGGTCGGCGGCCTTCTTGCCCTCAGCGTGCGCCTGGAGCTGATGAGCACCGGCCCGACGATTGTCTCGGCCGACACGTACAACCAGCTCTTCACGCTGCACGGGGCCATCATGATCTTTCTCTTTTTGATCCCGGCCGCCCCGGCGGTCCTGGGTAACTTCGTCCTACCGCTCCAACTGGGCTGCAAGGACGTAGCCTTCCCCCGGCTCAACCTGGCGAGCTGGTACCTCTTCGTCGTCGGGGCGGCGGTGATGGTCGGGGGGATCCTCACGCAGGGCCTCGACACGGGCTGGACGTTCTACGCCCCGCTCTCGACGGAGAGCACGAGCGCGGTGATTCCCGTCGTGACCGGTATCTTCATTATCGGGTTCTCCTCTATCTTTACGGGCCTGAACTTCATCGTCACCATTCACAAGATGCGTGCCCCGGGGCTCACGTGGAACCGGCTGCCCCTCTTCGTCTGGAGCCTCTACGCCACAAGCCTCGTGCAGGTGCTCGCGACCCCGGTCCTGGGCATCACGCTGCTCCTGCTCATCGCGGAGCGCGTGCTGCAAATTGGGATCTTTGACCCGGCCCTCGGGGGCGACCCGGTGCTCTTCCAGCACTTCTTCTGGTTTTACAGCCACCCGGCGGTCTACATCATGATCCTGCCGGGCTTCGGGATTATCTCGGAGCTGATCGCGACGTTCTCGCGGAAGCGCATCTTCGGCTACCGGATGATCGCGCTCTCCTCGGTGGCGATTGCGCTCCTGGGATTCCTGGTGTGGGGGCATCACATGTTCGTATCCGGGCAGTCGGTGATCGCCTCCATCGTTTTCTCGCTCTTGAGCTACATGATCGGGGTACCCTCCGGGGTGAAGATCTTCAACTGGGTGGCGACTCTGTACAAGGGGTCGATCTGGTTGCAGAGCCCGATGCTCTATGCCCTGATCTTTCTCGTGCTCTTCCCGATCGGGGGCTTTACCGGCATCATGGTGGCCGTGCTGTCGGTTGACGTGCACCTGCATGACACCTACTACGTGGTCGGCCATTTCCACTATGTGATGGTGGGGGGCATGTTTATGGCGTTCCTCGGCGGGCTTCATTACTGGTGGCCGAAGATGTTTGGACAGATGTACAACGAAACCGCCGCCAAAATCGCCGCCGGGCTTCTGTTTGTGGGATTCAACCTGACCTTCTTCCCCCAACTCGTGCTGGGATCGCGGGGGATGCCCCGCCGATACTACGATTACCCAGAACGGTTTGAGTCGCTCAACGCGCTTTCGACCTACGGCTCCTGGGTACTGGCCGCGGGTCTCATCCTCATTCTCGGGTACTTTGTACACTCCCTCCTTCGGGGAGAACGAGCGGACGTGAACCCCTGGGGCGCGGCGACGCTCGAATGGCGAGCAGTGCCCACCCCGCCGCTGGAACACAACTACCGGCGCACGCCCGTCGTAACACGAGGGCCGTACGCCTATCATCAGATCGACGACCTCCTCGGTCACGATCTGGCGGCCGGTCTCTCGGGGGACGGGGAGGGCGGACCCGTGCCGACACTCACGACTCCCCAGGAGAGTCCCGTTCAGGAAGAGCCGTCCCCCGAAGAGTCTCAGGCCCGCTAACTGCTGACCAAAGCTCGCCCTCATTATGTCCTCTGCGCTCGATCTCGTGTCGTCGGATACCCGACGTGAACTCCTTCAAATTATTAAGCGTCGCGGTAGCCTTTCGGTCACGGAGGCCATGGAGGCCCTCGACATGGCACGGACCACCGTCCGGGAGCATCTCCTCCAGCTAAAAGAGAAGGGGCTTCTCACCCGGACCGAAGAACGAGAGGGTCGAGGGCGCCCGAGTCATCGCTACGAGATGACCCGCCGGGCCAAGGTGCTCTTTCCCTCGCGGGATGGGGAGCTGATGGGCCGACTCGTTCGGTTTCTGAAGGAGCAGGGAGCGGAAGCGCTGGTGCAAACCTTTTTCGAGGCCTACTGGGACGACCGAACGGAGGCCGTTAAGCGAAAACTTCGGCAGGTTGCTTCGGACGACATCGACGATAAGGTAGAAACCCTCCGGGAAATTCTGGAGGAGGAAGGGTTTATGCCGAAGATCACTCGTGAAGACAATCAGGTGACGATTCGTGAGTGTAATTGTCCGTTTCCGGAGTCGGTGAAGGAGACGCGCATTCCGTGTCGATTGGAGGAGGAGTTTTACGAGGAGATCTTCGAGACGGACCTCGAACGGGTCTCCCACATCCCCGAAGGCCATTCGGCCTGCACCTACGAGGTGGAGGCGAAGCCTATGGGGTGAGGCTGCTCGCTGGAAAGCCCACCGTTGTTGTCCGGCATAGAGAGAAGCTTTACTGAATTAAAACGTTATTAGGCTAATATAACTTTTGTATGATGGTGAGGAAGCGTATGATAGAAGGGAGGGGATTCCAAAACACACTGTGACACGTAACCCAGGAGGTTTTTATGCAGCTTGCTCTCAGCAGCGCCGCCGTGCCCGATGCGTCGATGGATACCCTTCGCAGCGCGGCGCGGCGCCGAGACTTGAAGGCGTTGGAGCTCGTGCTCGGGGCGGGGCACGGCCACGGCATCGGAACGCCCAGTAAGCCGGGGGGACGGGCCACGACGGACGCCGTTCCGCCGCAGGCAGGTGCACCTCCTGTGCAGTGGCTTCTGACAAGCGGGGCGCCTTCCGTGACGGACATGTTGTACTGGGGGCGGCAGGCTTCTCTCCTGGATGCTGGGCTTCTTCTTCGAGTGGCCGTTCTGGAATCGCCCATGGGCCTACCGCTCGCCCTGGTGCACGGAACGGATCTCCAGGAGGCGCAGCGGGCAGTCGCCTGGGCCCGGATGCACGACGCAAACACGTGTTGGACCGTCGAGCTCGGGCAGCGGACGCCGGAGCAGTTTGCCGATGTGCTGGAGGCGACGGCGCCCACGCTGGCCCACGTCCGGTTGCTGGGGGCGGGCCCCGAAGCGCAATCTGCTGGGTCGGACCGCCTGGGGACGGGGACGGTGCTCAAGGAACTGGCCCTGCAGGGGTATTCCGGGACCGTTGCCCTCGCTCCCTCCGCAAACGGGTCAACATCGGACTGGCGAGAGTGGCTTTTCGAAGAGCGGGGATGGGGATGCAACACGGCCGCCAAGAAAAAGGATGCCCGGAAAGCAGCAGCGTCTTGATGGAAACAGCAGGGGAGGGGGAAGACAAGAGGCAGACGCGGTGCCATTGCAAACGAAAAGGAGAGTCATCACACGAATCAAGCTCAAATATACTGCTCTAACGCCATGCCCTCTTCCTCCGACGACGCGGTCGACACCCGACTCGACGTTCTCTCTATTGAGCCCAAGCATCGCTTCGAGCAGATTATGGACGCCTACCACGAGCTCGCGCCGGGCGAGACGCTCGAACTCGTGGTCGATCACGACCCGAAGTACATGTACTACACCCTTGAGGCCGAGCACGGGCCGGAGACCTTCTCCTTCGAGTATCTGGAGGAGGGCCCGAAGGTGTGGCGAGTACAGGTGCAGAAGGAAAAAGAGCTGGAACAGGCCGCGGCCGCCGAACCCCCGGCCGAAGGGTGACGAAGAGCAAACGTTTTACAGACACCGATCTTCCCAGGCCCATGCCCAAACCGATCCGCAAGCAAATTGCTGACATTCTCCGGCACGTCGACGACCCGGAACTGGGGATCAACATCGTCGATCTTGGGCTCGTCTACGACCTCCACTTTGACGACGGCGACCTGGCGATCAAGCTCACGATGACGACCCCGGCGTGTCCGCTCAGCGACTACATCAAGCGCAACATCCGGCACGTGATCGATCAGGTCAAGCAAATTGATCGGGTCCACATCGACATCGTGTGGGAGCCGTCGTGGTCGCCGCAGATGATGGATCCGGACGTGCGGCGCCGCGGCTTCCGACAACCCCCGCAGTATGCTTCCCAATACACCTAACCCAAACGCATGACAGACTCGACAACCACTGATCGGCCCGACCTTCTGGAGCCTGTTTCGGAGGAGGAACTCGTCGACCTGGGCGTGCGCCCGATCTTGCAGGACGGGGGCGAGCCGTTCGGGAAGATCATGAGCACGCTCCAGGAGGTGCCGGAGGGGCACGTACTTCGGCTTCGGGCGACGTTCAAGCCGACGCCGCTCTTTGGAGTACTCGGGGCAAAAGGATGGAGCCACTGGATCGAAAAGGGGGAAGGGGAAGACTGGATCATCTGGTTTTATCGGGCCGAAGACTTTGGGTAAGTCCCCTTCCACGCTCGCACTGTCGCTGCATTTCTACTTATTTGCTTGCCTATGCCGTACGTCGTCACCGAGCCCTGCATCAACTGCAAGTACACCGACTGCGTGGAGGTTTGCCCGGTCGACT
>JBDGQO010000085.1:0-5229 GCA_042219045.1 Bipolaricaulia bacterium
TCGAGAATCTGGCCGCCATTGCGCACCTGTGTGTGCGCCCATCGTCAGCATCTCGGTTTAGGGCAGATACGCAGGTCGGCCCCGACGGCTGCGGGTTTCGCGGTGAGGGGCAAGCCGTGTGGTTGCCCCGGGCCTTATGCTTTCGCTTCCTCGCTGGGAGAGAATCGAAGTGAGGATGATGCCGAACGGTTTCCCCCTCATCCTGACGGTCTCCCGCCGCGGGAGAAGGGACGAAGCATCAACTGCGGAGCATTCGGTCCGCGGCGATGATAGACTGTTGACGGTGGTGAATCGTGAAGATGATTGCGGATCGACGGACGACGACGCCAGACCGAGACCGACGCCAGCTCTGGTATCGCGCGTATGGGGCGGCTCAATCGTGCGCGCGTCATTTGCACATCGCCTACGGCATCAAGCAGGTCTATCTCATCGGATCGGTGGCGGATCGCGAAGGCGTTGATGTTCATGCCGGGTCTGACATCGACCTAGTGGTCGCGGGGCTCCGACCGTCTTGCTACTTCCGCGCACTGGCCGATCTCTGGCGGGAATTGCCCGACGGACTGGAGCTCGATCTGATTCCGCTGGAGTATGCCCACCCCATGCTGCGAGAGCGGGCACTTCGCGATGGTATTCCGTTGTTGCCATGAGTCCGTTCGCAGGGCTGAAGGCTGATATCCGACGGGAGATGGAGAACTTGACTCGGCTGGTCCATTCCATGCACGAGCTACGGGCTCAGCTCCGTTCACCCGAGCCGACAGAGTTTGACGTTCGGGCGGCGGGGAGTCTGCTGCACGACTTCTACACCGGACTGGCGAAGATGTTCCAACGGATCGCGCTCAAGGTGGATCAAGACCTGCCCGCGGGATCCGACTGGCATCTCCAACTCCTCCAACGGATGGCCACGCGGATCGATGGCGTTCGGCCGCCAATCCTGTCGGACGACGAGATGCGGCATCTCGAGGAGTATCTTCGCTTCCGCCATCTGTTTCGCAACCTTTACGGGTTTGAGCTTCGTTGGGAGCTTATTGAGCCGCTCGTTGAGGACATGGGCGTTCGTTTCGAGGAGATCCGATCTCAGCTTGAGGATTTCATGGCATCGTTCGACGGATCGTCCTGATCCTCTGGATGTCGGGATACCCGTCCAAGGTGGCGATGACCAACGGGCGGGCCATGCACGTAGGTCTGCCCCGGCGGTTGTGGATCGGCAATGACGGGGATAGGCTGGGTTCGGGCTTTCGACCGGAGGAAAGGTGTAAGCAGGACGGTCAGCCCCATAAGGGATCGCTAGATTGTCGACTGTTGAGGTGAGGCATGATGGCGACGGAGTCGATCCGGGACCGACTGTGGCAGGAGCTCAAGGACCTTCCTGAAGCTCAATTGCGCGAGGTCTTAGACTTTGTGGAATTCCTCCACGCGGAGTCGACGACATCGGACCAACAACCGAAGTCCGACGCTGGGGGCGATCCGCTGCTCGAGTTCATCGGCGGGTCGTCTCACGGCCGGCTTGCGCAGGGCATCGACGATGAACTCTATGACGCATGAGGGTCTTTGTCGACACTTGGGGATGGCTCAGCCTTCGCGATCAGCGCGAAGACGCTCATGAGACTGTCCAAGCCTTGTATCGGAAATATCGCAGCGAAGGATCGCAGATCCTCACCACGGATTACGTCTTGGATGAGACCTTCACCCTGCTATTCAAGCGCCTGAACACCTCCGCTGCGCTTGAGGCCATGATGTCTCTAAACGATGCTGTCGAGCAGGGATATCTTCAAATGGAGCGCATCACGCCGGATCGCTTCCGGACGGCCCTGGCGTGGCGACGTCGCTATCAGGACAAGCCACAGATCTCCTTCACAGATCTGACCTCGATGGTCGTGATGGACGAACTCCGGATTGCTGAGATCATGACCAATGATCAACACTTCGCTCAGGTCGGACTCGGTCTGAGGCCCGTGCCGGCATAGGATGATTGGTCGGGGCGATTCGCAAAACACCCCGGCATTCCCGTTCGTTGATGGACTGGGGTCGCCCTCGTCATCGAGCGGCTGGGCAGGCTTGACAACCCGGCCGCCCGACGTTACATTACGAGCTACTTTTCCATCGGGAGGGGCGATCATGACGCCGTCGTTTCAAGCTGTCAGTATCTTCATGTGGCGCAACCGCAGCGTCATAACGTCATGCCGTCCCTCCGGCTACCGTCACGCGTAGCCGTTCATCGCCGTCAATTTCCGACTAGGGGACGTTGCGACTGAGCCCGAAGGGTCACGCTTTTCAATTGGTCTATTGGTGTGGGAGGTGATCGACGTGAAGCTGGCCGAAGCGCTGATCGAGCGGAAGGCGCTCAAGGACGAGATCAAGGACCTGCGCGGACGCCTCCGCCGGGCGGCCAAGGTCCAGGAGGGCGACGCGCCCGTGGAAGATCCGACGGAGCTGCTCGGCGCCATCGATGACAAGGTCGCCGAGCTGGAGCGTCACATCGTCGAGATCAACCGGACGAACATGACCGCCGAGTTGAGCGACGGCCGTTCGCTCATGGAGGCGATCGCGGAGCGGGACATGCTCCAGCTCCGGCGGAGCGTGTTGGACGACCTCGTGGAGGCGGCGACGCCGACCCCGAGCCCGCTGACCCGAAACGAGATCCGGTTTGTCCCGGCGGTCGACGTGAGCGAGATCCAGGCCGAGGCCGACGCGACGGCCAAGCGGTACCGCGAGCTGGACGCCGAGATCCAGGCGGTCAACTGGGAGGCCGAGGTCGACTGAACGTTCTGTAGGGGCGACCGGCCGCTAGCCCCTATAACACGAGTATTGGCGACGCAAACGGATCCGTGTGCACGGCGTAGGGGCGACGCATGCGTCGCCCCTACATGTCCAAAATTCGGCGTAGCAGGCAGCGAGCGTCGTCTTTGAGGGCACCTCCCCGCCGGTGGTGCGATCACCGGCCGGACGCCGCGAGGCGTTCGTCACCCCTTGCCTAGAACGGCAGCGGCCGACGGAGCCGCCACCCGATCACGGCGCACCGGGCAACGGGCACACGGGCAAGGCGCATCGCGCACCGAGTACCACCATGTGCCGAAGGCGACGATCGACCCTGTGAGGGCGGGACGCGGGTTTTCCGACCACTGTGAATGAAGCGTGATGAACGGAACGAAGTTCTCGCTCAGTCTACGGATACTTGCTCAGCGTACTTGGGCCGGAGTCAATACGAATGGATGATGCCATGGACGAGATGAGACGTTCGCACGACCTGTGGCCGCTCTACCGACATCTGGAGCCGCACCTGAGCGCCTTCGAGCCGGAGGCGGTCCACGCGTTCGTGGGCGGGCCCTGGCGGCGACTGCCGGCGTTCCTGGCCGCGCATGGACTGAGCCATGAGCGCATCGCCTGTCGGCTTCCGCAGACGGCGTGCGTCGAGCTCGACGGCGCGGCCGCCGAGCGGCTCAAGCTGGAACGCCACTACGCCGTGCGGTTTCGCTGGAACGGCCCGGAGCTGCAGGTGTATTACAGCGAGCCGGCGATCCTCCAGACGGGTCGCGCCTACGTCTGCGGGCCGTCCGAGGCCGTTGCCGATCTCGCCCGCGAGTTGTCGGCCTGGTCGCTCGGGCGCTCGCGCGTGCGCGTCTACGGGGGTGGCGACTGGATGCGGGCCGAGGGCGAGCGCGAGGCGGTCCCCGAGGTTGGCTTCCATGAGCTCTATCTCGACGAGTCGCTGGAGCGCGAGCTGCGCGGCGCCGTCGATCTCGTCTACGAGTCGGATCTCTTGCCCGAGCTCGGCCTGCCGCGCCGCCGTGGGCTGCTGCTCGTCGGCCCGCCGGGCAACGGCAAGACGCACTTCATCCGGGCGCTCATCGCGCACTACCGCGAGGCCGCCGTCTTCTACCTGACGCGCAGCGAGCGCGGCCTGCTCGGCCACAGCCTCGACTGCCTCATGGACGACGCCATGGAGCGGCTGCGCCGTGGGGATCGTTGCCTGATCGTCCTCGAGGAGATCGAGGCGTTCATGGCCCCGCCCGACGAGCGGAGCGCGTTCCTCAACGCGCTCGATGGGGCGCTGGGCGCCGTGCCCGAGGGTGGCGCGCTGCTCGTCGTCGGCACGACCAACCACCCCGAGCAGCTCGACGCCGCGGTGCTCGAGCGGCCGAGCCGCTTCGACCGCGTTTTCGTCTTCCGCCCGCCGGACGCCGCGCTGCGCCGTCGTTACCTGCGCGATCGGACCGAGCTGGACGCGACGGCGTTGGCGGAGATCGTCCGGCGCACCGATGGGCTGAGCTTTGCGTACCTGCAGGAGGTGGTCATCTCGGCCCGTTACGCGGCGGCGTTCGAGGGCGGTGAGCCGACCGTCCGGCACTACCGCGAGGCGGCCGAGCGCCTGACCGAGCAGCGCCAGCATGCTGAACGCCTCGACGCGGCGTCGATGATGGAGACGCGCGAGCGGCCCGGCTTCCGGGCCGACGACGATCGCTAGGCCCCCGGGGTGGCCCGTTTGAATCGTTCCACGTCAACGACGGGCAGGCACGGGGGCCTGCCGCTGCGCATCGTTCTGGAAGAAGGCAGTTTCATCGACGTCTGGTTCTCCCTCACCACGTTCCCCAAGCACTTCCCCAACGGCTCCGAGGCGGACGGCGACGTCGAAGCGAGCCACCTAAGTGACGATCCCGAAACGGCCGTGCGCGAATTCCTGACGTTCGTGGCCGAAGTGCCGGCCGAGGCCGGTCGCGATGATGCCATGTGACGCGTGGGGAGGCCGATGCCGAGCGATCAAGGAATCACGAGGATCGCCCCTGCGGTCGTAAGGTTTGGGCGTAGGGGCAACCCTTGGGGTTGCCCCTTTCTGTTCCTGGCAGGCCCATTGTCAGTGGACTCGAAGCGGAGCGCGGCCCAGCTCGGCCGCGTGCTCGCACGCCTCCCACGGCGCTGTGTCCATGGAGCGCCCGAAGTGGCCGTACGCGGACAATGGCGCATAGAGGGGGCGGGCCAGCCCCAAGTGATCGATGACCGCCGCGGGCCGCAGGTCGAAGGCGTCCCGGACGCGGGCGCGCAGCTCGCCGGCGCTCACGCGGCCGTCGGGGGTCCGGACGTCGACGGCGACGGGCTGGGCCCGGCCGATGGCGTAGGCCAGCTTGACCTCAACTCGGTCGGCCAGCTCGGCCGCGACGAGGTTCTTGGCGACGTGGCGTGCCATGTAGGTCGCGGAGCGGTCGACCTTGGTGGGGTCCTTGCCGGAGAAGGCGC
>JBDGQO010000086.1:0-9754 GCA_042219045.1 Bipolaricaulia bacterium
ACGTGCGGCACGTCGCGATTGATGCCATCCAAGCGCAGCAGCGGCGTGTCACCCACGTCCTCAGCCCAGGATCGTGCGGCCGTCGGGTTGTCAACGGGATTCGGCGTCATCGTCGTCATGCGGACCCTCCTGTGGAAATTAGGCGCCGATCGGGCTCTGCGCCGTCGCGGGTCGTTCCGAGCTCGTCGTGCGCCGCGCGATCCGTCAATCGGTGCAGCAGCTCGCCCTTCAATTCCGTAAATTCGGGGCTCACCCGGTCGCGCGGGCGCGGCAGCTCAATCGGCAGTGTCGTCTGGAGCCGGCCGGGATGCGGGCTGAGCATCAGGACGCGGTCGGCCAGATAGACCGCCTCGTCGACGTCATGGGTGACGTAGACGACTGTCTTGCCCGTCTCGGCCCAGATGCGGACGAGCTCGTCCTGCAGTTCCATCTTCGTCTGCGCGTCCAGGCTGGCCGTCGGCTCGTCCATCAACAGCACGTCCGGGTCGACGGCCAGTGCCCGGGCGATGCCGACGCGTTGGCGCATCCCGCTGCTGAGCGACTTGGGGTAATGGCGCTCGTGGCCCGCCAAACCGACCAGTCGGATCAGCTCGTGGGCGCGCGCTTCCCGCTCGGCCCGCGGCACGCGCTGTTCCTCCAGGCCGAACGTCACGTTGCCGAGCACGGTCCGCCATGGGAACAGCACGTGCTCCTGGAAGACCATGGCGGTCGGCTGACGCCCGCGGCCCGAATCATCGGCCCGGATCTCGACGGCGCCGCGGGTTGCGCTGTCGAGCCCGGCCAAGATCCGCAACAGCGTGCTTTTGCCGCAGCCGGAGCGGCCCAGCACCCCGATAAACTCCCCATCGTCGATCTCGAACGACAGGTCCTCGAGCGCCCGCAGCCGGGCGCCGTCGTCGAAGGGGAACTCCTTGGTTAACCGATCGACGCGAACGTGGGTCATGTCGCCCTCCATCGGAGCAGGAACCGCTCAAGCATGCGGAAGCCGCCGTCGAAGACGGAAAAGAGCACGCCGAGCACGAGCATATACGCCATGACGACGTCCATGGCCAGATAACCGGACGCCTCGACCATCTGGAGCCCGAGGCCGCGCACGCCGAACAGCTCCGCCGCCACGACCGCCATCCAGCCCTGGCCGATGGCCGTGCGCACCCCCGTCAGCATCGCCGGGGTCGCGTCCGGCAAGACGACCTTGCGAATCAGCCGCCATGGCGAGCGGACGCCGAGCGAGCGGGCGGCGTCGAGACGCTGGGGATCGACGCCCTTCACGCCGGCGTAGCTGTTGTAGTAGTTGATCCAGAACGCCACGATGGCGATGACGAAGGCGGCCGCCGCCTGCGAGATGCCCATCCAGATGATCGCGAAGGGGATCCACGCCAACGGCGGAATCGGGCGCAGGAGTCTCAATATTGGCTCAACGACCGTCTCCAGGCGTCGATGCCAGGCGACGAGCACGCCCACGGCCATGCCGAGCGCCGTGCCGACCGCGAGGCCGAGGCCGTAGTGCGTCAGGCTGTCGGCGGCCAGGGCGAGGAGCTGGCCCGACCGGAGCTCGCTGGCGAGCGCTTCGGCGATCGCCAGTGGTGCCGGCAGCAGGTAATCGGGAAATTGGCCGATCGCAACAACCAAGTGCCAGACGAGGAAAAATCCGAGCACCGAGGCGACCTGAATCGCGCGACGGCCGGATGCGGTCAGCCGACCGGACTGCCGGGATCTGGATCGTTGTCGCTCAGGGGTCGTTGCCGGGGTGCTCATCGTCCGTGCCTCCATGCTGCTGAACTTGGACCGACGGGGCCAGGCCACGTCGCGCCTTGCCCGGCCCCTGATGTGTGCTGTGCCGTCATGCGCAGTCTTCGATGTCGAGCTCGGGCCGCTCGTCCACCATTCGGTCGTAGAACGAGAAGTCGAAGACGTCGGGGACTTCCAACTGCCGATCGACGATGCCGAGGCGGTTCTGCAGGTCGTTGTAGACGAGCGTCCCGTCGGTGATCGCGTGCGGGTCGGAGATGAAGCAGGTCGCCCGGGAGTCGAGCGCCTCGCGGGCGATCTCCACCGGCAGCGCCTGCGGCCCGATCACCGCGCTGGCGAACTCGGCGGTCTGGTCGGGATTGTCCTGGACGAACTTCGTCGCCTCGAGATGGATCTCGGTCAGCGCCTCGACCCGCTCGGGCTGATCGTTCAGCAGCCCTTGCGTGACCTCCACGACGGCGCCGGGCTGACCGGGCAGGATCTCGTCCGCGAACGCGATCGGCTCGAACGGGAAGCCGCGCTCGGCGATCAGCGTCGGGGAGGGCTCGATGACGCTCGCCCCGTCGACGTCGCCGCGCGCGATCGACTGCAGCACTTGGGGTGCGCCGACGGGCACAATCTCGATCGATGCCTCCAGATCGAGCCCCAGACGTTCGATGATCCAGAAGCGCAGGAGAATATCGGGCGTGCTCCCCTCGGGGAGCGTGACGATCTTGGCCCGGCGGCCTTCCGCTTCCCGGAAGCGGGCGAAGGCCTCGGCCCCATATTGCTCCCAGAGCGAGCGGAGACGCTCGTTGGCCAGGATGACGTTCGGCTCCTTCACATTGGCGGCCACCACTTGAGCGGGGACGCCGCGGGCGATGGAGACGGCCGCGGGCGAGATGCCGATGTAGGCGAGGTCCAGCTCGCCGGCCGCCAACGCCTGCACGATCGGCGGGCCGGAGGAGAACCGGGACGCTTCAATGGGGATGCCGGCCTCCTCGTACCAGCCCTGCTCGCGGGCCACGAAGTACTGCATCATGGGATAGACGGGGATGAAGCCGAGCCGCAACGGGGCCTGACTGCGCCCGACCTGCGCGGGGAACGGGCCCATCAGGCCGAGGCCGACGGCGGATTTGCCGAGCGTGCCGAGAAATCGGCGTCGACTCCATCCCCGATCGCTCGGCGCGGAGATCCTCAAGGCCTCGTGCTCGAGTGAGCGATCTGTCATGCTTCCTCCTTCGGCGGACTGAAATCGGTTCAGGTGCGATGTTCGCGTTCAGCGTCCAGCGGACACCGTCTCCCACTGGCAACGGGCAGCGAACGATGCGTGCGGCTTGGAACAGGGGCCAGACGCCAGATCAGATCACGGGCTGGCGCCGCCCCTTCATACAGGGGCAAAAACAGGAAAAAGCGCGACAGATCGCGTCAGAATGGCACAGAATCGGGCGGGTGCGGGCGGGCGGGATGCGGCTTAAAACGGCAGCATGCTCAGTTCGAGCCCGGACAAAGACGCTCACCTGCCATGGCGACACGTCCCTCCTTTTTTGTCGGAGTGCGAGTTGGTTCCGAATTATAGATACTGGATCGGGGCCTGTCAATGCGCGCGCCATTGCGGCGTCGACCTCCATCACATCCACTAGGCTATACCGAGCGTCCCAGGCGAGCTGTAAGGGCGCTTACAACACCTCGGTCGACCGGTCGCTAGCATGGGCCGTGGTGCCCCGATAGCCGATCCGGAGCGGACAACTGAGACGATGTTGAGGTGACCAAGGCATGAAGCGACAGGCGGAACGATTTGGCGTCGTGGTTGGCGTCCTGGCCCTTGGCGGGGTGGCCTTCGTTGCCAGCGGGGTCAATCCGTCCACATTCTGGCCGTTCGCTGCCCCCTCCCCGACGCCCGACGAGGAGCCCTCGTTCCAGACGGGCAACCTGGAATCCGTCTACTTCAACGAGCGTGAACTGGCCGATCTCGAGTTGGCCGACCGCGTCGATCCGAGCAACGTCCGCTACTGGACAGGCTTGGATCGCGACGCGTTCAGCCCCGGCTGCGCGGCCAAGGACTGCATCCTCTCCATCGACAAGCCGTCGTTCGTCTCGGTCGCCGAGGCCGAGTCGTGGCTGGGCGACGGCCATCGGGTGATCTCGGTCACGGACGGGGAGTCGGCCCGCGCGTATCCCTTCGGGATTCTGAACTATCACGAGGTCGTCAACGATCAGATCGACGGCACCCCGATCGCTGTGACGTACTGTCCCTTGTGTCGGTCGGCCCTCGTCTTCGCTCGGCCGACGCACGGTTCGAAGCTACTGGAGTTCGGCGTAGCGGGGCGACTCTACCAGGACAACTTGATTCTCTACGATCGCCAAACGGGCACGTACTGGTCCCAACTCCAGGCCCGTCCGATCGTCGGCCCGTTGGTCGGCAGCGGCTTGACGCTGAGGCGTCGGCCGCTTGATGTCATGAAGTGGGCAGACTGGCGGGCGCAGTATCCTGATGGGCGCGTTCTGGCCCGCCCGACGGACGGCGATGCGCTCGGCGGCCAGGAGAGCTACACCCGACCCACCGTGCCCACGGGCATGGCCCGCGGGCGCCCCAGCGGCAGCTCCGGCTCATTCCTGTTTGACTACAGGACCGACCCGTATGCGAGCTATGCCGCCGACCCGAGTGCGCGCGGCGGGGACTTCGACGACTCACGGTTGCGCCCCAAGGCCGAGGTCATCGGCATCGAGCTGAACGAGGCCAGCGCGGCCGTGCCTCAGTCTCGCCTGAGCCCGGGGCAATCGCTGCAACTGCAAGTGGCAGGGCGGACGATCACGATCCGCCAGGATGAACAAGGGCGAATTCAAGCATCCGTCTCAAAGGACGGCCAACAGCGCGAGCTTCCCGTCGTCACCGCCTATTGGTTCGCCTGGTTGTCGTTCCATCCTGACACGCTGCTGTACGAGGACGGCTCGTGAGCGAAGCGTTTGCTTCGATTTGAGCCAGCCTTGGCGTTCTCAAACCTAGCTCCTATAATGGTGACTATCCTCTGAGCTGCCTGATGGTGATCAGCCATGCGGGGAATTTGGCAATATATCGGGATGCGGCTGATGTTGACGCCGGTAACCATTCTCGTCCTGCTCACGATCATCTTCCTGATGCTGCGCGTCCTTCCCGGCGATCCCGTCCAAGCGCTATTGGGAGGGCGCAACGTGCCACAAGAACAGGTCGAACAGCGTCGGGAGCGGCTCGGCCTGGATGACCCCTTGCACATCCAGTTCGTCGACTACATTTGGGGCGCCGTCCAAGGAGATCTCGGGCGGTCGTGGCGAACTGGCGAGGCCGTATTGAGCGTCATTGGCCGTCGACTTACCGCCACATTGGAGTTGACGATCTTTGCCGTCCTGTTGTTCAGCATCTTTGGGCTCGCCGCCGGCATCATCGCGGCCCGGTTTGTCGACGGCACGTTGGACCACGTCATTCGATTCCTCAACATCGGCCTGTTCGGGACGCCGATCTTCTGGCTCGGCCTGATGCTCATTCTCGTGTTCAACGTCTTGCTCGGATGGCTGCCCTCGCCCGACGGGCGCCTGTCGATTTTGAACCAGGCCACGTTTTCGGCCAACATTACCGGCCTCTATACGGTTGATAGCCTCCTTAAGGGCAACTGGTCCGTTTTCTGGGACGCCACCCGCCATCTGACGCTGCCGGCGCTCAGCATTGGTCTCGTGCTGTCCGGCTTTATGGGTCGAATGACGCGGATCAACATGATCGAGGTGATGGGCCAGGACTACATCCGCTCGGCCCGTGCCAAAGGCGTCTCGGAGCTGCCTCTCGTCTTTAAGCACGCCCTGCGAAATGCCCTGATTCCCATCATGACCGTGCAAGGGTTGCTGTTTGCCATCCTGCTTGGGGGCGCGGTGCTGACCGAGTCGGTGTTCAACTGGAACGGCTTCGGCACGTTCATCGTCCAGTCGATCACGGCGCGTGACTATCCCGCCATCCAGGGCGCGGTGATGTTCATCGCGCTGTTCGTCTCCATCGTGAACTTCCTGATCGACGTCACCTACGCGTTGATCGATCCCCGGGTGAAGTACTGATGAACGCGCCCGCCACCTCTCGGCAGGCCAAGCCGACGCTGCGCCAGCGC
The DNA here is from genome assembly GCA_042219045.1 of Bipolaricaulia bacterium. Lineage (GTDB taxonomy): Bacteria > Bipolaricaulota > Bipolaricaulia > RBG-16-55-9 > RBG-16-55-9 > CAZMNF01. The sequence goes on from JBDGQO010000086.1 coordinate 5,859, forward strand.
TCGCGCTCGACCTTGAGCGCGATCAGCACGCCATTCCGCCAGAACCGCCTGATGCTGGTCGGTATCGCCCTGATCGTGTTCATGGTGGCTATGACGATCTTTGCCCCATGGCTGTCGCCGTACAGCCCGATCGCGCAAACCCAAGAACGGCTTGCCAGTCCCAGTCTGGAGCATCCCATGGGGACGGATCAGCTCCAGCGGGATCTGTTCAGTCGCGTCATTCATGGCGGCAAGGTTCCACTCCAGGTGGCCGTTCTTTCCGTGCTGCTTGCCTTGACGGCCGGCTCCATGCTCGGCTGGATCTCCGGTTTCGCCGGCGGGCTCGTCGATCGGATCATGGCACTGCTGATGGATGCACTCTACTCGTTCCCGGGGCTGATCTTGGCGCTGGCGCTCATCAGCGTCTTTGGCCGCGGCGTGCTGCCCATGGTCATGGCCGTGACCGTCATCTACATTCCGACCTACTTCCGCGTGGTGCGCGGCCAGGTCTTCCAGATCCGCGAGATGGAGTACGTCGAGGCCGCCCGGGCGCTCGGCTATCGCTGGATCCGGACGCTCTTGCGCCACATCGCCCCCAACACGCTGAGCTCCATGCTCGTCATCGTGCCGTTCAACTTGGCCGATGCCATCCTCATCGAGGCCGGCCTGAGCTTCCTCGGCTTCGGCATCCAGCCGCCCACCCCCGACTGGGGCTTCGACATCTCCAACGGCCAGGACTTTCTGCTGTCGGGCCACTGGTGGCTCGTGACCTTCCCCGGCCTGATGATCATCCTCATCTCGCTCGGGTTCGGCATGCTCGGCGAGGGCATCAGCGACTGGCTCAACCCACGGCGTAGTCGGAGCTAATCCTGCTCACGCCCAGTTAGCAAGCCACCCTATCCGCGGGATCGCGACGAACCGCGACGAGAGCAGGGCCCGACGTTGAGTCGGCCTCTGTCCGTGGCTCAATCGGGCGCTTTCGTCCCTGTCTGGACGACGCTGCACAGACCCGCGACCAAGGGGTGGAGAATGGAAAAGGCCCCGAGGTGCCCTCGGGGCCTTTCGTCAGACTTTATCAAGGGCACGTCCGTGATGACGGACCCTTGACACGGGTGCGTTACTGCTTCGTGATGAGCCAGTCCCGCAGTTCGAGGCTGGCGTCGAAGACGATGCCACCGATGTTGTCCTGCGTCGCGACGATAAAGCGGGACAGGTTGGACCACAGCGGGATCGTCGGCACGGTGTCGGCCTCAATGTGCTGCAGCTTCTTGAGCGCGTCGATGCGCTTCTCCTGGTCGAGGGTCGTCTGCGCCGTGGAGATCAGCTGGTTCTTGAGCTTCACGATGTTGTCGGCATTGAACTCCATGCCGCGCTCCTCCAACAGCTGCCGTGTGCGGGCGTCCTCGGGCATGGCCGAGAGGCCCTTGTTCGTCAGCTGGTCGAAGAAGATGCCGAGCGACGTGGAGTTGATCCAGGGGTTGAGGAAGTTGATCGTGCCGACGAAGTCGGGGAACCAACCGAGCAGGTAGAAGTTGGCCGTCTGCTTGTCGGTGGCCGCCTCGATCAAGCCGGGGAAGTCGATGGGCTGGAGCTGGACGTTGAGCTCGGGCACCTCGTTGAGGCTTTCCTGCAACACGGCCGCGACGTCCGGCTCGGTTGTGCCGTAGTGGCCCGACGTCTCGAACCACAGGTTGACCTTTGCGGGATTATCGGCCGTAAAGCCGGCGTCCTGCAGCAACTGGCTCGCGCGGTCGAGGTTCCGCTTGGGGAACACGTCGGTCGAGCCGGGGAACTGGGACGGCGGCATGGTAAAGATCGGGGAGTTGACGCCGCTGAAGACGCGGTCGACGATTGCCTGGCGATCGACGGCAAAGCTGATCGCCTTGCGCACCCGCAGATCGTTGAACGGCGCGTTCGTGACGTTGAAGTTGGCGTAACGGACGGACGAAGCACTCTCGGGCTGGAAGAACTTGAGGCCCTCGCTGCCGCGCAGGTCGTTGACGTCGGTCGGGTTGAGGCTGCGCCAGGCGACGTCAATGGAGCCGTCCTGCAGGCTCGCCCGCAGCGACGAGGACGTGCTGAAGTGGCGCTCGATCACCCGGTCGACCTTGGGGCACTGGAACTGCGGATCCCGGTTGCAGCCCCAGTAGTTCTCATACGTCTCAAAGACCGCCAGCTGGCCCGGGACGTACTGCGTCAGCTTGTACGGGCCCGTGCCGATGACGCCCTGGGGATTGGTGCTAGTCGCCTGAATGGTGGCTTCCAGGTCGGGCTTGCCCATGAGCTCGCCCGTCTCCTTGTTGACCGGGACGTCCTCGCCCTGGGCGTTCTTGGTGATGGAGTTGAAGCTCAGGATCATCGCGGCGTTGGTGCCGGCGATCTTCTGCAGGAAGTTGGCGTCTCGGCTCTTGAGCGTGATGCGTACGGTCAGCTCGTCGACGACCTCGACCTCTTTGATGCCGGAGATCAGGAACGTCGGCGTGCCGCCGAGCGCCAAGTTCCGGTTGAACGTGAACGCGACGTTGGCCGCGGTCAGCTCGGTGCCGTCGGTGAACGTCACGCCCTCTCGGAGGTTGAACGTGTAGGTCAGCCCGTCGTTGGAGACGACGTCCTCGGGCTGACAGCTCTTGGCCAGCTCGCCGACGATCTCGCCCGTGCCGGGCTCAACCGCGCAGAGCCGCTGCGACTTTTGATAAAGCAGGTGGTTCGCGTAGAAGTTGAACGCCTCGGCGGGCTCAAGGCCGCCGCTGCCGACCGTGTCCGTGGTCCCGATGACAAGCGTCTGCCCCCCTTGGGCAAAGACGCCCATGAAGCTGAACGCGCCCAACGCGAAGACGATGAGCGTAAGTCGGAAAATGGTGGAACGCCGCATGTATTCCTCCTTGTTGAGCTGCTTAAATTAGTTTTCGCCTGGTCTCGGCGCTATCCACTGACGGGGCGTGTTTGGGCGCATCACCCCCTTCCCACGACGTGGATCAGGTATGTGGTGGGTCAGTTTAGACTGAATCGTCAACGTCTGTCAACGGGTCAACTTGCCCCAGCTAACGTGGGCCTTACTGCTCTATGCGCACATCAACCGGCCGAGCTTGCCCGATGTCGGCCAGCCATCGGAGGTTTGCGCCACCAATGCGCTCTACTGACCACCGCAGAATGAGCGTCAACCGACGGTCGCAACGTTGGCCCGCTGACGGCAACCGACTTGACCGAACTTTCCCGATGATCAGTAACATCGACGTGAACTACCCGAGAGCTCACTGCACAAGTGGGGTTTGCAGGGCGATGGGGGCGGAAGCTTGACAAGCGCAGAGCGTCGCGATACGCTTGAGTTAGCAGTCAAAAAATTGGACTGCTAAACACCGGACCGTCGATGGTCTCGATCCGCAAAGGAGGGTCAACATGGCACGACTTCCGAACGTATGGCGCAGCCCGATGGGCCTGGGTCGCGACCTCGATCGCATGGTCAACGACGTCTTCCGCAACTGGCATGAATGGCCCTTCGAGGGCGCGAGTGTCGGACGGACCGATATCTACGAGGAGAACGGCCATCTCGTCTACGAGACAGAACTGCCCGGTGTCCAACGCGACGACCTCCAGATCAAAGTCGAGGGCGGTCAGCTCGTCGTCTCCGGCGAGACCAAGCGCGAGACCGACGTCCGCGAGGAGAACTACGTCCGCATGGGCCGCAGCGTCGGTCGCTTCCAGCGCAGTTTCCCGCTGCCGCAGGAGGTCGAGGATCCCAAGTCCATCGAGGCCCGCTACGAAAACGGCATTCTCCGCGTCTTCGTCCCGCTCAGCTCCTCCATCACCGAGGACGACAAGCCGATCGAGATCGAGGTCAAGTGAGCCAACGTCAGCCACGACCGACCATCAAAAGCCGCGTCCGACCCACAACGACGGGGTCGGGCGCGGCCGTTTGT
>JBDGQO010000086.1:9854-15855 GCA_042219045.1 Bipolaricaulia bacterium
CTGGGGCGCATTGACGGACTCAAGATCGGCATGGTCGGCGACCTGCGCTATGGGCGCACGGTCCACTCGCTCGCCCAAGCGCTGACCCGCTTCGACGACGTTTCCCTGCGACTCATGTCGCCGCCGACGCTGCAGATCCCGGATGGCGTTCGTCGCGAGCTGGACGGGGAGTTGGCGTTTGAAGAGATCGACGACCTCGCGGTCGAGGACTTGGACGTCGTCTACGTGACCCGCATCCAGAGGGAGCGCTTCCCGGATGTGGAAGAGTACGACAAGGTCCAAGGCACCTACGTCGTCACGCCCGAGACCGCCGACTCGATGCGCGAGGACGCCATCATTCTCCATCCGCTGCCGCGCGTTGACGAAATCGAGCCGACCGTCGACGACAAGCCGCAAGCCAAGTACTTCGAGCAGGCCCGCGGCGGCGTCCCGGTCCGCATGGCGCTGCTGAAGCTGTTGCTCAGAGGCCCGGACGGAGGCCAGAATTGATGGCGCGCGAGGCGGGCGAACTGAAAGTCTCCAAGATACGCCGGGGAACGGTCGTCGATCACATCAAGGCCGGCATGGCCCCGGCGGTGCTGCGCATCCTCGGCATCGACGCCGGCTTTGCGAGCGTGGCGGTCGTCGCCATGAACGTCAAGAGCGAGGTGCTCGGCCACAAGGACATCGTCAAACTCGAGGACGTCATGCTGACCGAGGACATGCTCCAGATGATCGCGACCATTGCGCCGCAGGCCACCATGAACGTCATCGACGATTTCCAGATTGTCGAGAAATACGAAGTCTCCCTGCCGGAGGTGTTGCGCGGCGTCTTGAAGTGTCCCAATCGTCACTGCGTCAGCAATGCGCCCGAGGGCGTGCCGAGCCACTTCGCGCTGGAACAGACCGCCCCCATCGCCGAGTATCGCTGCCACTACTGCGAGGAGCTCGTCCAAGCCGACCGTGCGGAGTTGATCCTGTAATGCGGGCGTTCTTCTGTCTCGACCTCGACGACGAGACGAAGGGACAGCTCAACGAACAGATCCATCCCTTGAAACGACTCCCTGTGAACGTCAAATGGGTGCCGCCGGAAAACATGCACATCACGATGGTCTTCCTCGGCGACGTCGACCACGAGCTCGTCCCCGACCTGGAGGCCACCGCTCAACAGGCCCTGGAAGAGACGGGCCTAGATGGCCCGATCGACGTGACGCTCGATCGACTCGGCGCGTTCCCGAACGTCCACAAGCCGCGCGTCGTCTGGGCGGGTTGCACGAACGACCCTCAGCCCGTCAAGCGTTTGGCGAGATCGCTGGAATCCGCCCTTGAGCCGTTGGGCTTTGAACCCGAAGATCGGCCGTTCACGACGCACGTGACGCTGGGACGCGTCAAGGAACGCGGTCGCACGCAGGGCACGCGGGAGCTGACCGAGGCCATCGAGAACCACGAGCCGTTCCGGTATGACCTCCAGATCAGCCAGTTGACGCTCATGCAGAGCCAACTCGGCCCGCAGGGCCCGGAATACCGTCCCGTTTTGCAGATCCCGCTGGGGGAGCGCTAGCTGCGACGATTGCGATGCCCTTTGAATACAAGGAGCACACGGGCGAGGCGTGGCTCGTCGGCATCGGCGAGACGCTGGAGGAAGCGTTCGCCGAGGGGGCCAAGGCGCTCTTCCAACTGATGGTTGATGTCGAGCGCGTCCAGTCGAGCGAGTCGACGCGAATCGACGTTCGGTCCGATCGCCTGGACACGCTGTTCGTGGCCTGGCTCAACGCGCTGATCGTCCGTAAAGATGTCGACGGGTTGGTCTATGGCGAGTTCGAATCGCTGGATGTCCAGCAGACCAATCCCGACGACTATCGACTGACTGCAATCGCTTGGGGCGAGCCGTTGGATCCCGGGCGGCACGACCCGAAAGTCGACGTCAAAGCCGCAACGTATTCCGAACTCCGCTGCGAGCAGACGGAACGGGGTTCCGAGGTTGAGTGCGTCGTCGACCTTTAGCCATTCGACGATAGGTATTTCATCCCGCGATCCGAACTCCTCGATGAGGAAGGCCCCGAAAGTCGGTTGGACTTCGGGGCCTTCTCGTTACTGTTGGTTGATCTGGGACGAATGGAGCTAGAAGGAGCCGATGTTGGTGAATTCGCCGTCCTGTACCTTGACGACGAAAAGCTCTTGGATGCCGGCGTGATTGTCCGGGCTGTAGGAGATCGGCGGCGTCAGCCCGTTGGACCAGTTGTCGATCGACTCGAGCGTGTCGATGAAGTTCTCTCGCGTCAGTGAATCGTGGGTGTTCATCGTTTTGGCCAAAGCGTGCGTGACGAGCTGGGCACCGACGTAGGCGATCTCGCTGAAGCCGCCTGCGGGCTCGTCCGGAAAGCCCGTCTCCGGATCCTGCAGGACGTGGCGATACAGCTGAGCGCTCGGCAAGTCCGTCGTGGGGAACTCGGCGAAGCCAGGCGCGATCATGCCCTCGACGGCGCTTGCGCCCGCCAACTCGAAGAGCTTCGGGTCGGTCGTGGTGTTGAGCCCGATGAATTGGGTGTCGAAGCCGAGGTTCTCCGCTTCACGCATGATCGCCGCGGCCGATTCGACCGAGTCCTCAAGCAGCGCCACGGCGTCAGGATTGGCCTGCTGGAGCTGGAGCACGATGTTGCTGAAATCCGTGGTATCGGCGCTGTGGCCAATGGTGCGTGCCGGTTCGAGCCCTTTCTCCGCTAGCGTCGCCTTGAAGGATTTGACCAGCTCATTGCCGAAAGCGTTGTCGACGAAGACGGCCGCCACGTTTTTCATGCCGAGTTCATCCACGGGGTAGCTGGCCGCAAAGGTGCCGAACCGCTTGTTCGTCGGCTGCAGCGCGAATACGTTCGGCTTGGTCGGCTCGGCGAGGAACGTCGCGTTGGCACCAGGCGAGACCATCGGCACGTTCTGTTCGACCAGCGTGTCGATCACGGCCTTGATCGGGGCGGTTCCGAGCGGGTTCGCGATGGCGAAGACGTTCTCCTCTTGGAGCAATCGCTCCACACAGGAGACCGTGTTCGATGGCACAAAGCTGTCGTCGCAGATCGTGAAATCGATCTGTCGGCCGTTGACGCCGCCATGGTCGTTGACCCAATTGTACCAAGCCCGGGCTCCGCGACTGAACGGGATGCCGATGCTGGATACCGGCCCGGATTGGGCGATGAACGAGCCGAGCTTGATGGTGTCTTCGGTGACGCCGGGCGTGCCATTATCTTGCTGGGCTTGACCGGCCCCCCCAATCAAGAGGCCGACCAAGGCGACGGCCATAACCAACCAACGTGTGTGTCGCAACATAGAGAGAGACTCCCTCCTCAGGTTTTGAGCTTGGTTCTATGGAGATTGAGTTGACGTCGCGTCCGCATTGTCGTTGTCGGCTGTGTCATCACCCCCTTCTTGCAAGAACGATTCGGTCTCGCCGAGATAGAGCTTCCGGACGTTGTCGTCTTCGCGAAGCTTCTCGGCCGGTCCGTCGAGCGTAATCCGCCCAAGGGTGAGCACGTAGGCGTAGTCGGCCACTTTGAGCGCCATGTTGGCGTTCTGTTCGGCCAACAAGAGCGGAATCCCTTCCTCGTTCAACTGCTGCAGCGTCCCATAGACCTGGCGGACCAGCACGGGGGCCAGGCCGAGCGAGGGCTCGTCCAACAGCAAGATGCGGGGCTTGGCCATGAGCGCTCGACCGATCGCCAGCATCTGCTGCTCCCCGCCGGAGAGCGTGCCGGCCGGCTGATCGAGGCGTTCCTTCAGTCTGGGAAACAGGTCAAGCACGTACGCCCGATCTTGCTTGAGGGCTTGGCGGTCACGGCGCGCATAGCCCCCCATCCGAAGGTTCTCCGCGACCGTCAGCTCGGTGAAGAGCTGGCGTCCCTCCGGCACCTGGACGATGCCCTGGCGCACGATCGACTCTGGACGGGCGTTGTGGATCGGGCGATCCCGCAAGCGAATCTCGCCGGAACTCGGATGGATCACCCCGGAGATCGTGTTGATGAGCGTCGTCTTGCCCGCGCCGTTGGCGCCGAGCACGGACACGATCTGGCCCTCATCGAGCGAGAGCGAGACCCCCTTCAGCGCTTCGATCGGGCCGTAATGGGTGCGGACGTCCTCAAGCTCCAGCATGGTCGGTCTCTTCCTCCTCCACCGCCCCGAGATAGGCCTCGATGACCCGTTGGTCGTTCTGGATCTCGGCGGGGGCCCCTTCTGCGATGACCTCGCCGAAGTCCAGCGCGGCAATGCGATCGCAGGTGCGCATGACCAGCCCCATGTCGTGTTCGATCAGCAGTGCCGTGGTGCCGAATTCGTCGCGGGCGCGCATGATCAGCTCGCGCATGCGCTCGCCCTCGGCGCTGGTCAACCCGGCCGTCGGCTCATCCAGCAACACGAGCTTCGGCTCGGACACCAACGCGCGGGCGACCTCGACGAACTTCTGCGTGCCGTAGGGCAGGGCGCGTACGAAGACGTCCTTCAGATGGCCCATCTCAAGCTGTTCCAGCTGCGTCACGACCTGCTCGCGCATCTGCTGTTCCTCGAGTTGGTTCTCCGGGGCGCGCACCAGTTGCGCCCAGGGCGGGGTCGTGCTCCGATACTGGAGCCCCAGAAGCAAGTTGTCCGTGACCGTCATTAGGGGAAATAGTCCGAGGTTCTGGAACGTGCGCGCGATGCCGCACCCGATGACGTCGTGTGGCGAATGCCGCAGCAGGTCCTCCCCTTCGAGGCGCACCGCCCCCGAAGCGGGATCGACGAATCGGCTGATGACGTTGAAGACCGTCGTCTTGCCCGCCCCGTTGGGGCCGATTAGGCCAAAAATCTGGCCTTGATCGACGCGGATGCTCGCCTCGGCAAGCGCCTTAACGCCGCCGAATTTCACCGTCAGATTCTCGATCTCAAGCACGAGACGCCCCTCCCAACAACTCGCGGACCGACGTCATCCATTTCCGGCTACGCCCGCGCAGCCGCAGCAGCGCGCCCCAGAGCCCGTAGGGCATGAAGAGAATAGCGGCGAGCAACGCGGCACCTTCGATGAAGCCGATCAACCAGGGACCTAAGACGAAGCGGAAGGAATCCGCGCCTTGAATGAACTGCTGAATCCAGTCGAAGAGCTGCTGTAGCCATTGAATGATGTCGAGTCTGTTCAACAGCGTGATAAACGCTGCGCCCAGCAGCGCGCCGGGCATGGACGCAATCCCGCCGATGGCGATCATGGCCAGAAACTCGATCGACAGCGCCAAGCCGAAGTTGCTCGCGTTGATGTAGCCGACGAGGTTGGCGTGCAGTGCCCCGGCGACGCCCGTGAGAAACGCGCTCAGGAGGAATGCGTAGGCCTTGGTGCGGGCCAGGCTGACCCCCAGCGATTCCGCGGCCAGCTCGCGGTCGCGCACGGCAACGAACATGCGTCCCAGGCCCGATCGGAGCGCGTTGCGCGTCAGCCACCAGAGAACCGCTCCCACGACGACGACGACAAAGTAGAGCTTGATCCGTGGCGTGAGCGTCAGCGGCCCCAGCGCTGACTCGACGTCGAGCCAAGCGTCGAAAGCCGTCGCGCGGCTGATGCTCAGTCCCTGTGATCCGCCGAGCAGGTCCCATTGCGGGATCACTTCCTGGACCGCCACGCCGAAGCCGAGCGTGGCGATGGCCAGGTAGATCTCGGTCAATCGCAATGCGGGAATGACCAGGATGAGCCCGAACAGGCTCGTGAGGATCCCGGCGACGGGCAGGCTGATCCAAATGGGCATCCCGAACTGGGTCTGCAGGAGCGCGGCGCCGTAGCCGCCGAGGGCGACGAATGCCGCATGGCCCAGCGAGATCTGGCCCGCGTAGCCCGTCAACACGTTGAGGCCGAGCGCGGCCGTGGCGTTGATCAGCACGAACGCGGCGATGGTGACCTGATAGTTTTTCAGTACGAACGGCAGCACGACGAGCGCCGCTATGCTGATCGCGAGCCAGAGGCGTCGGGTCCCCATCAGGCTCGACCTCCCGCCACCGGCGCGCCGAACAGCCCGCGCGG
>JBDGQO010000086.1:15955-17203 GCA_042219045.1 Bipolaricaulia bacterium
GAGGCGCCGATGCCCCAGGAGAGCATGGAGACGTTGCGCACGCTCACGCCCATGAGCTGGGCGGCTTGGCTGTTCTGCGCCATGGCCCGCATCGCCGTGCCCAGTCGCGTGTATTTGAGCAGCATGAACAGCGACAATGCCAACACGCCGGCCACGATGAAGATCAAGAGATTGTGTCGGGTGACGATGAGGCCGGCCAGATCCAGCGGTGCGCCCGCAATCGCGTAGGGCATGCGGACGGACTGATACCCGAAGAACCGCCCGCCGAGCGCGTTGAACATAAAGGAAATGCCGAGCGTGGCGATCAACAGCGTCAGGATCGGCGCGCCGCGCATTCGCGCCGGGCGCAACAACAGATCGGCCAGCGCCCCAAGGCCGAACCCGACGGCCACGGCCAACGCCAGGCTCGCCGCGTAGGGCCAGCCCCAGCTCGTCAGCGCCATGTGCGCGGTGAACGCCGACAGCATCGCCATGTCGCCGTGGGCGAAGTTGACGACGTCGGTCGTCTTGAAGATCAAGACGAAGCCGAGCGCCATGAGCGCGTACAGGCTCCCAGCGGCGAGGCCGCTGGCGATCAGTTGCGGGAGAATGTCCATATCTAGCGGCCCTCGACTCGCTCTTCTCCTCCGGTCCGTTCAATCCCGATTGTCATCCACGTCCTCCCCAGCGTCATTCGTCCTCGTCGGTCGATGCCGCCGGTGCGATCACGAGGGCCTCGCCCGTCAGCACCGTCTCGCCCGAGCCGTTCTCGCAGACGGTCTTCAGCCGCATCCGGCGTTTCTCCTCATCCCAATCGACAACCTCGACACGGGCCGTGACCGTATCGCCGACGTAGACGGGCGCGCTAAAGCGGGCTTGTTGTTCAAGGAAGATCGTCCCCGGTCCCGGAAGTTCCGTGCCGAGCACCGAGGACACGAGCGCGGCGGTCAGCGAACCGTGGGCGATGCGCGCGCCGAAAGGGCCCTCGCGGGCGACGTCCTCGTCCAGGTGGAGCGGGTTATGATCGCCGACAATGGCGGCGAATTGGGCGACATCGTCAGCCGTCACGGCTCGGGTGATCTCGGCGGTCTGGCCGATGGCGTAGCTCACGGCGCCCCCTGTTGAGCGAGGAATCCGAGACAGGCCGTGAGAAATTCAGCTGGCCGCTCGATGTGGAGCGCGTGGCCCGCGCCGGGCACGGTTACGAACTGAGCGTTCGGAATGGCTTCAGCCAAGGGGCGCATCGCCGTGGGCGGCTTAATCAGGTCG
>JBDGQO010000087.1:0-9295 GCA_042219045.1 Bipolaricaulia bacterium
CTACGACATCGACAGTGGCGGTACAGCCGTAGGTGAGCCCCGATGATTCGAGGTATTCACTATGAAACGTCATGAGCCGATTTTAAAGACCATTATTGTCGGAATATTGGTGGCAATAGCCGGTATGTCCATCAATATACAAACCGTCATGTCGCAGAACAAGCCGATCATAACCTCAATTGACTTTCCTGTGGAGATAGTTGCAAACGGTGAACCTGTATCTGGGATCTTAGAATTCACCGCGTCCAACGCGGATATTGAACAGGCCAATTTCGAAGTTGTTGAAGCAACCGACTTCACAGACTTCACTATAGATTTAGCTGGCCTACTGCAAGGGCTATCCAGTGGCTCCTTCGAGTTCCGAATCGCCACCACGACGCCGCAAGACGTGACCCTCGAGGTCACACTAATCGACACCGAGGGCATAGAAAGCGATCCGAAACGGTTCAGCTTCACCGCCGTCGAAGCGTCTGGCGATCGCAAAGGTAGCGTCATCTGGACCGAAGCCGCTTCCGGGCAGATCAATCAGGCTGAACGTGATGGTTTCAATGCCCGAGAACTGCTCACCTCCACCGGCCCCGGAAGCCCCGGCGACATCGCCCTCGATCTGGACAACGACAAGATGTACTGGGCCGCTTGGCGGGCTAACGAAATTCGACGGGCCAACTTGGACGGCTCGAACGCCGAGACGGTCGTCGACGGGCTCGGCGATCCGCTCGGGATCGCGCTCCATCGAGAGAATCGACAGATCTACTGGTCCGACTGGGCCGAGGACGCCATCAAGCGGGCCAGCCTCGACGGATCCAATACCGAAACGCTCGCATCCGGACTTAGTAGTCCAAGCAGTCTTGCGCTGGATCGCGAGGCGGGCAAGCTGTACTGGGTCGACTGGGAGACCGGTAAGCTGCAGCGGGCCAACCTTGACGGCTCCAACGTGGAAGACCTCGTGACGGGCTTGAACAACCCCCGCGGCGTTGCGCTGGATCGGCCCAATCGGAAAGTCTATTGGTCCACGGCTGGGTCCGGGGAGATCCAGCGGGCCGATCTGGACGGATCGAACGTCGAGACCTTGGCTACGGACCAAGGCAGCCCTCGGGCCGTGACGATCGATACTGCGAATGGAAAGCTCTATTGGGCAATTAAGCAGGGAGTGATCCGGCGAGCCAATTTGAACGGGGCCAATGCGGAGACCGTTGCCGACGTCAGGCCTCACCAACAGAGCGGCCTTACGCTCAACCCCGAGGCCGGCACCCTCTACTGGAGCGACTGGTGGGGCGGGACGCTGCATCGGACGGATTTGGACGGGACGTCGGAGCAACTGCGGGCGACCACCGTCAAGGGCAGTCCCCGCGGAATCGCGTTGGACTCGAACAGCCGGATGCTCTATTGGGGCGACTGGGGTCTGGGCAGCATTAGGCGATCGAAGATGGCGAGTTCCGAGAGCGAGACGATCGTCTCCGGTCTGAACAGCCCCACGGGCATTGCGCTCGACTCAGCCAACGAGAAGGTGTACTGGAGCGACTTCGCTGTCGGGAACATTCAACGGGCCAACCTCGACGGGGCCAACGTGGAGACGCTGATCGACGGCCTAGGAAGTCCCGGCGACCTCGCCCTGGATCAAAACGAAGGGAAGCTGTACTGGGTCGACTGGAAGCGGGGCGAGCTGCGCCGCGCCAACCTTGACGGCTCAAATGCCGAAACGCTTATTGCTGATCTGAACCATCCTCTCGGCGTGGCCTTGGACCTCGACAACGACCACATCTATTGGAGCGAGTGGGGCGCGGACACGATCAAGCGAGCCGACCTCGACGGCTCAAATGTTGAGACGCCCGTTGATGAAGGCCTCAACGGCCCGAGCAGCTTGGCAATCGACGCGGCCCATGACCAGCTGTATTGGGTCGATTGGGAGACGGGTAAGTTGCAGCGCTCAAGCCTCGATGGTTCCAATGTGACCGATCTCGTCACGGGCTTGAAGGAACCACGAGGCATTGTATTGGTCCAAGGAGGCAGATAGGCCTCGTTGGCCAGGCCGCTCTGCCGACGCCCGAGTCACCCCGATCGATCGGCCCAGCTGTCGAGCTGCAAGCCGTTTTCCCTCGCCGTGGGGATGACCTCAATCCAAGGCTCCCCTTGACCCATGGCGTGCCGAACGTATGTTACAATCCGTCTCGAACGAGGAAGAGATGGGGCCAGGCCCTGCCATGGTGAGAGGGATGATCGCAACGGCCCTGGCCCTCATTCTTCCCTGCCATTGCGAGGTTAAGCCATCTCAACACCCGCGACCATCCCGGCCTCTGTCCCCTCGTGGGCTTTGAATCAACGGCTGTCGGAAGGGGCGACGCGGACCCGCCACTCAAGATACCGGCATCCGTTTTCTAGCGCGCACCCTTGTCCAGCTAAGCCCGATAACTTAGCCTGACTCAACACGGCTTTGAGCCTGGAGTGAGCATCAAGTGGACAAGCTGAGCACCGACGTGCCCCCATCCAAGCGGGATCAGAAGCCGCTGGACTGGCTGGAGCAACTGGCAACGGAATGGGATCGCTCGGTCAACGACCTCGCTGTCCAGGCGATCTTAGCGTATATCGAGAGCATGAGGAGAAGCGAAACCGCTGACTGAATCATGACCGACATGGTTCCGTAACGCGTCGCAGGCATGGATACGTTGATCATCGCGGCTGAGCTGGCGATTGCGGCGTTCCTGCTCACTACGTTTGTCCTTTCCGGTCGCTATCGGCCTGTTGTCCGCCCGCCAGACTCCATCAACTCACAACGGGCGAAGGTTGCCGCCATCGTCCCCGTCTGCAACGAGGATCCTGAGCTGTTCCGACTGTGTATCATCGGCCTGCTACGTCAAACGCGTTCGATCGACGAGGTCTACCTCATTGACGATGGCTCCGATTCGTCAGCCTGTCAGCAAGTTGCCGACGCGTTTGCCCAGGACCATCCGCACGTCACCTCGTACGCTTTTCCCGACAATCGCGGCAAGCGACGAGCCCAAGCCTGGGCGGTGAACCAAACCGACGCCGACATTCTCCTGACCGTTGACAGCGATACGATCCTCGACGTCAACGCCTTGGAGGAGGGCCTCAAGCCGTTCCACGACAAGCGTGTCCAAGGCGTCTGCGGTCGCCTGCGAGCGGCCTCGTCCCGAAACCTCTTGACCTGGCTCACCGATCTCCAATTCGCCCAGGTCTTTACCCTTCGGTGGGCGGCTTACACATTGTCCGGAAGTGTGCTCAGCGCCACCGGCATGCTTAGCCTATGGCGTCGGCATGTTCTGGCGGACAACCTGGACGACTACGTCCATCAACGGTTTCGCGGAGCCCGGATCGAGCACGGCGACGATCGCCGATGCACCAACTACGCGCTCCGCTATGGCTGGGTGGTGTATCAGGAAAGCGCTGCGGGAATCACACGGGTACCGAACCGACTCGGCCACTACATTCATCAACAGTCTCGCTGGACGAAGAGCATCCTTCCCGAAGTCTGCTATGCCATTCGCCATCTCAGGCCGACACGGGCGGCATGGTGGCTGAGCCTCGAGGAAGGCGTCCTGCGAATCGGACTCGGGGCGCTATTGACGCTCGGCATATTGACGGAACCGTTGTTGAGCAGTCAATTGCTGCTTGGATACCATCTCACTGGCACACTCGGAATTGCCGCGGTCAACTGGCATCGCGGATTGGCGTTGTCGACGACTCAGATACTCATGCTTCCGGCTTATAGTCTATTCGGTTACCTCGCCTGGCCCGGCCAACTTTATCACTGCCTCATGCCGACCTCGAGCTGGGAGAGCGATCTCTCGGATGCTCGCGAATGGAATGTTGTGATCGACAGGTACGCTGCCCGCGGTTCGGTCGGCCAGCGACCGGGTTTGACGGCGCATGTAGGAGACTCAACTGCTTATCAGCAAGCTATCAGTTCGAGCTTAATGAATCTTTAGAAGGCCATATTCGAGTCCGGAGGAAGCGTTTCCGCAATGGCAAATCAGCCATCGCCGCATTACACACTGGCTGCACGTATTTGCCCGGCACTACAGCCGAAGCCTCATCCTAAGGAGATCCAGGCCTTATGTCTTAATGCAACGCCTCCTATCATGACTGACGTCAACCCAGGGAAAAGCGAATTGACCCAAGATCAGGAATCGAGGTTCGGTGCGCGGGTGAGCGCCTGTCCAGTTAATCGACGGGTAGCGGGAAGACCGTTCGATTCGCCAGATCGACCCCGTCTGCCAAGCCGCTCTGCCGACGCCTGAGACATCCCGATAGGTCGGCCCAGCTGGCAAGCTGGAAGCCGTTATTCCCTAGCCGTGGAGATGACCTCAATCCAAGGCTCGCATTTGCCCTTGACATGGCGAATGTGTGTTACCATGAATATTCAACGAGGAAGAGATGGGGCCAGGCCCTGCCATGGTGAGAGGGATGATCGCGACGGCCCTGGCCCTCATTCTCCCCTGCCACTGCGAGGATAGGCTATCTCAACACCCGCGACCATCCCGGCCTCTGTCCCCTCGCGGGCCTCGGATCAACGGCTGCCGGAAGGGGCGACGCGGACCAACTACTCAAGATACCTGCATCTGTTTTCTAGCGTGAACCCTTGCCCAGCTAAGCCCGATAACTTAGCCTGACTCAACACGTCTTTGCGCATGGAGGGAAACGGAAGTGGACAGGCTGAGCGCCGACGTGCCCCCATCGAAGCGGGATCAGAAGCCGCTGGGTCGGCTGGAACAAACGGCGACGGAATGGGATCGCTCGGTCAACTACCTGGTGTGCCAGGCGCTCGCGGCGTTCGTCGAGCGCGAGGAACAGACCGAGAATCGAGGATAGGGGAGGGTCTATGAGCGACGGCATGTTGAACGTCGGCCTGGACAACCTGGTGTCCAAGGACGAGGTCGTGGCGCTCGCGCGGCCGGACTCGCTGCCGATCAAGCAGCTGGTCAACGCCTCTGATGAACAGAACCAGCTCGTCGACCTGACGCGCGGGCGCAAACGCCGGTCGGCCATCGTGACCAAATCGGGCTACGTGGTCCTGTCGCCCTTGCGGACGCCGACGCTGGCGGAGCGCTACACGGGGGACGGATAATGGCCGAACGCAACGCGATCACGATCTACGTCCCGCAGAAGCACCAGGAAAAAGACGTCATCGGGCGGCTGAAGAAGTTGGCGGAGGCGAAGGATCGGTCGGTCAACTATCTCGCGGTGCAGGCGATCTTAGAATATCTCGAGCAGGAAGGCGCATAGCGCCACCGATCAGCCCAGCGCAAGTTTGGCGGCTCGGAGACGCCGCCATAGTGAGTTCAAAGTTCAAGGTTCAAAGTTGAACCTTCAAGGTTGGCCGTTGACGTAACTTTGAACTTCGCACTTCGGACTTTGAACGCTGAACAGGAGCGAGTCAGCCCCTAGGAGGCAACCCGACATGGACCTGAACGTCTTGATCCAGCGGATGATCCGCGCGGCCCGGCTGGATCGCCATCTGTACGAGGAGGTCGAAGCGAACGAGCAGGCGTTCGGCCAGGCGATCGCGGTGGTCGTGATCGCCAGCGTCGCCGCCGGAATCGGCACCGCCGCGCAAGGCGGCCTGCTCGGCCTGGTCATTGGAGCGATCGGCGCCCTGATCAGCTGGTTCATCTGGGCTTATCTGACCTACTGGATCGGGACCCGGGTTCTGCCCGAGTCGGAGACCCATGCCGATCCCGGGCAGATGCTGCGCACCATCGGCTTCTCCAGCTCGCCCGGCGTCATTCGAATCGTGGGAATCGTGCCGGCCCTCGCGCAGCTGGCCTACGTGGTGGGCGGCCTGTGGATGCTGGTGGCGATGGTCGTGGCCGTGAGACAGGCCTTGGACTTTGAGAGCACCCCGCGCGCGGTCGGCGTGGTCGCCATCGGCTGGGCGATCCAGGCGGTGATCCTGGCGCTGCTGTTCTCGGTGTTGCCCGGTCCCGGCGGCGGGGCGGCCTCCTGAATCAACGACCCAATGGCTAACGTCGTCGATCCGCGCGAACACGAAGAGGACCTGATCGTCGAGCGAGAGGAGCATCCGCTGAATGCAAATGCATTCCGGCGTCATCGCGACTCTGAGGCGTTCCGATCGGGATGGGTCGTCGGCGCCTTGACCCTCGACGTTCGCGGCCGCGTCCTGCTCATCCACCATCCCGACGACGGGTGGCTCACGCCGGGCGGCACCGTCCAGCCGGGCGAGTTCCTTCGCGAGGCCGTGGTCCGCGAGGTCCATGAGGAGACGGGCGTCCGGGTCGCCCCCGACCGGCCGCAGGCTCTGGTCGAATCGACCATCCGGCACGGCCCGGAGCGGGCAACGCTCCGATTCGTGCTGTTCACCGCACGCCCGCGGACCCTCGAGACGGCCAAGCGTCTCGGAATGGACGACGAGCCCATCCAGGCGGCCAGCTGGTTTGACGAGCTTCCCGAGCCGCTCTACTACGCCGACTTGACGCGGCGCGTCGTCACCCGATGTCGCAACGGCGATGGCGCAATCGGATGAGGCAACGACCGGACCGAGTCAAGCTAGACATTACGATAGCCGTTCGCCTTGAGGGCGACACCGAGAACTCTTGATTCCTTGGGAGCGGGAAGTTACATGTGATTTATTTCGATTATTTCTATGACCATAAAGGTACTCGTCAACCCCATCTTGCCGATTCGAATTCGACTTGCCCTTGATCTCCGTTCCTCAAGCCGTTGCCTCGTCAGGAGACAGACTCACCGACAGGAAGGAGAGCGACGCCTTAACTCACAGCCCCCTACAAGCCAGTTCTCCTGATCGGGGTGATCAGTTGACGCGCAAGGAACCAAAAAAATACTCTTGTCCATCACGACAGCTATTCCCATTGCATTGGGAGAACGACGTGTGGTTTCATTATCCACCAATGGGAGGTGAGACGATGGATCAGCAAGATTCTGAATCGCAAGAATTGAAAAGCGAGGCACGAGTCCCGAGGCCGGTCCATGGCGTGTAGATCTTTATCAGCGTGATTTTGGCATCACTCATTGCGGGACTTCTTGCCGGAGTTTTGTTCGAGGTGGCTCAGCTACCCATTGACCTCACAAACCCTGAAAATGCCGAGGACCGACAAGTAATAACGACCGTTACATGGTCATCACGGATATCCGTTGATTGCCGGTGCGCAACTCTGGGCGTTGGTCGAAACCCCATGTCGCTCGGACAATCTCCATCCCCACAGTTGCTGTCCACTAAGGCGCGATTGACGAACGGGCAAGGTCATGACGCGAGCTGAGGGCTTCCGGTGCAGACGAGCCAGCTTGCTCATCCTTAGCGTGCGTCAAGGATGGACTGAATCGTCCGGCTCAGGTTCGTCGTTTCGCCCGTCCGAGTGTCAATCGTCAAGAGACGGTTCCCGGTGATGGTGACCTCCGAGGAGCCCGACGCCTCGCTCCGTTCCGTTTCAAACTCCACGTAGCCGAGCCGATGGCCGTCCACCCAAAACGTCTGGCTGAGCAGCAGATGGCCCGGATCCAGCGTGGGCGTCAGTCGCTTCTCAGTCCCCTCGCCTAGGCGCTGATAGATCGCCGTGCCCAACACCAGGCAGCGAAGTTCGTCGGTGAGGCTGTCGCTTTGCGCTGTCAGGCACGATGTCCGGGGTCGTGAGCGAGGTCCGGACTCGGCCACGAACCCCGAGGGAGCCCAGTACGCGAGCGTGTTGTCCGGACCCACGCTCGGATGGAACGCGTTCCAGCGGACGAGCTCGCCCGAGGTGTCGCTCGACGACAACTCCACCCGCACCAGTTTGGACAGGCGTCGACGATGCGGCTTGATCTCGTCGTCGCTGGGCGGGGCCGCCATGGCGACGACCCATGCCTCGCCCTTGGCGGCGTTGAGGGCGAAGAAGCTTTGCGGGGCCAACTTGACCGGGATGCCGGCATAGAGCTCCACGCTTTCGGCGGGGATGGCGGTCTGCCAATGGACCTGACTGTCACATCTTTCAGCGCACGTCACGCGTTGCAGCGCCAGTCGGATGTCGCCTTCGTTTTTGATCTCGCCCAGCTGATCGCGGTCGCGACCTCTAAGCGTCAGCGCCCACAGCGTCGAGTTCGCCCACTCGTAAGCGACCACGTCAGCGAGGGAGAACGGCTCATCCCCAACTTCTTGAGAGCCCGCAAGGCGGCGAACCTGCAATGACCAATCCTTGATCGCGGCCTTGTCCGGGTCGGACAGAATCTGGAAGCCGCCTTCGATCTTGAGATGGGACAGCGCCATCCATTGGCCGTTGGGCGACACGCGCGGCGTGCGGATCTGCCCGTCGAGGTTCAGCAGGCGCTCGGCTGCATCCCGTTGGGCCCCTTCCACATAAAGGTCGCCATCCCGGACGCTGAGCAAGCGATCAGAATCGGGAATGGGTTGAACTTCGGTGATGAGCGGGCCCTCGCCCTGGCTGACCTGGACGAGCTCTTGCGTTGAGGGATTGAAGAGATAGGCTTGGCAGTTCTTGAGTGGGCGCTCGGTCTCGACCTGCCCGCACGCCAGGTCGAACGTGGGCAAGCGCCCTTGTTCATCGAGGATGATGGCTAGCTGACCATCGGAGGTGACGCTAACGGGAGACACGGCACAGCCCGTGATCAGTATAAGTGGAGCAAGGACGGACAAGATAAGGACGGTTCGAGAAGTACGTGCTTTCGCTTTCGACCCTTGCTGATCAGCGAAGATCATGGGCACTCCTTTCCGGACGAGCCATCGATGCTTGGGAGAGCATGGTCGATCATGTCACCCAGCGTCAACACGCCCTCATCCAGCCTGTCCGACAACCGATTCTTCTAAGCCGATGCGATGCGTGGAGCGCCATCGCGGGATCCAGGGGACATCTATTCTGGTGCGGCTGATGGGTCGGTGGACACTGACCCTGTGCAGCGGTTTGTCGGCATGGCGCAGTCGGTGAGGGCGCGAGTCGCCAGGTACGCGCCGGGGCGTCCCGAGTGGCTTGGTTGAGCTTGACGGTGGCGGCGTGGCCCGTCTTGTTCTCCCGGACCTTGAGCGTGCCCTCGACGTTGCCTTGATCGTCCAGCACGTCGCCGAGGGTGAGGCTGGGAGGTGGCCGACGCGCAGGCCGGAATTGATCCCAAAGGTGAACAGGGCGTAGTCGCCAGGTTCGATCCCCGCCGCATCCGTTTGATCACGCCGATCTTGCTGGCGTCGCGAATAGGCCCGACGGTCTCCATCTGCGGGTTCCCGATCCATTACTGAACTGTTATCGAGCGTCTAACAAAACTCTTGGACCCGGGTGAATAACGCGAGCGCAGAGCCGAGCTTGAGGAACGCTTCATG
>JBDGQO010000088.1:0-2283 GCA_042219045.1 Bipolaricaulia bacterium
TCGCCGACCTGGCGAGTGGCGTCGGTTGGGGGGAGCGCGTCCCAGTCCTCGGGCAAGTCCTCTTCTGGAAGCTCGCCTACGAGCTCCGGGGCAACCTCCGCCTTCACGTAGATCATTTCCGTGAGGAGATCGGCGCGCCCCACCCCGGCGATTTTTTCGAGGGTGGCCGTGGCGAGGTGGTCCGAGGCGTAGCTGACAAGCCTCCCCTTCGAAGCCCATCGGCTCCGGTAGTGCAGGCCGCCTTTTCCCGAGAAGGGCTCGCCCGAGTATCGTTCATGCGTAATCCGGTAGATCGTCCGTCGGTCGGCCACGGCCTACAGAGGAAATCCGTGTTCGAGGCCGCCGAGCAGGTCTTCGACCACCACCGCCCCGGGCGTCGTCAGCGCCACCTCGACCGGCTCGCGACCGTCGAGGGCGGCGTTGGGCTCGTTCATCCACCACGCGGCCTTCTCCTGCGACCCAAACACTTCTTCCGCTCGGGAGAGGAGGCGCAGGTACCGAAAGAGCCGCTCGGATTCGGAGAGGCCGAGGCGCTTGTCGGCGTTGCGGTAGCGACGGTACGTGCGGCGGGAACGACCGAGAATCTCGGCCATCCTCTCGTCGGAGAGGCCCAGCACCTCTTGTAGTCGAACGGCCACATCAATGGGGTACCCGTCCCGGATCTGGTCGTCCGCATCGGTGTCGTTCGTGACCCGAAGGTCGTCGTCCGTCGCCGTGATCGAGGCGGTGGAGGTCGGCATGGGCAGTGAATGGTAAGGCTTGTAGACAACTGACACAGCTTACAGTGTCACATGCCCATCATGTTCCCTAATCTATCAGTAGCCGAGGCCGAGCTCCTGGGCCTGATCGGTGAGGTTCTGCATGGCCTCTTCGGACTCCTCTCGCTGACGGGCTTTATATTCGAGCACGTCTTCCCGGTAGACCCGTCGCTGTGTCGCCACCTCGTGGAAGGCGGAG
Organism: Bipolaricaulia bacterium; assembly: GCA_042219045.1. Taxonomy (GTDB): domain Bacteria; phylum Bipolaricaulota; class Bipolaricaulia; order RBG-16-55-9; family RBG-16-55-9; genus CAZMNF01. The sequence continues at coordinate 958 of JBDGQO010000088.1, forward strand.
GCGAAGAGACGGCGGCTACGCGGCAACGGCGTCTCGGTCGCTTGCTCCTTCGGGACGGTCTTCCAAAACGGGCGCTTCCACCTCCAACCGAAACTGGACGCCGAGCGCGTCGAGAATGCGCTGTGCCCGCCGAGCGGTCACGCCCTCGTACTCGTTTTGCTCGTCGCGGGACACCTGTTGGACGGATACGTCCAAGGCATCGGCCAGGTCGCTCAGCGACCAGCCCTTTGCAATGCGAGCCCCAATGAGCCACCGCCCGATGCTGCGCAGGTCATGCAGGGCCGAGAGGTCGCCCCGACGCATCCGTTCATACGTCTCAATCTCCTCTTGGAGTTGGTCCCGAAACGAAATCATCGGCTGGAGCGCCCGTTCGACCTCCTCGTCCGAGAGGTCCATCTCTTCGAGCTGCTCTCGCTGCCGCTGGAGGGTGTTCTGTTCTTGCGTGAGCTTTTTCTGCGCCTTCTCGTATTCGGCGTTGGTGCGGATCATGTCGGTCAGGGTCTGTGAGGGAGCGGTAGACGCTGCGAAGTCGAGGGGCAGGCGACCGGGAGGCGCCGATCAGACCAATCACGGTTCGGGGACGACCTTCACGATGCCCTTTGGTTCGTCATCTCGGCGCCGTTTCCGGAAGGCTGCCGGAAAGGTCAGGGGATGTCCGTACTCGTCGGTAATGCCTGTAAATTGGTCGTAGTGCGGATACAGTTCGACGCGGTAGGCGTGCCACATGGGAAGCTGCTTCTTGGCGTATCCACGGTAGGCACGCCGCTCACCGGGGTCCCACGTCCAGCATTTCTTGGGATCAATCTGGTTCAGCGCCCGCTGCAAGTCGCCAGTGGCCACGCGCCGGGCGTCACACTCGAAGTAGCCGTCTATGTCGTTCGGATGGGCCTTTGCCTCGGTGAACGATCCGTCGAGGTAAATGTCCTCGATGCCCACCTCCCAGAGCTGTTCGCACATCGTCTCTGCCTGACGGGCAAGGTGCTCCCTCCACTCCCCGTCCCACGGCTCGCTCCAGGGAGACGCCGACTCCGGTCCCACCACGAGAACCGACGCCCGAAGCTCCGCAAACGTGAGCACGTGGTCGCCCGGCGGAAGGACACCCTCTTCGGTAAACGCCAGGGACGCTGAATCCATGCGAGTCACTCGTCGTGTTGATTGCGCAGTATTTCAACGTCTGTGTTGAAGATAGATTCCCCCGACTGCGTTCCCTGTTGAAGAACCGGCTCTCAAGACGGACCGCCTTTACAGCTCCGCCACCGCGTCCCCGAACGTCGGATAGTTGTTCTGCACCCCGTCGTCGAGGTCGATCTCGATCTGCTGGTCGGC
>JBDGQO010000089.1:0-48280 GCA_042219045.1 Bipolaricaulia bacterium
GTCGAGCTCGGGGTCAACGGGCGGCTCGAAGGCGGTCAGCCCGTCGAAGTTGATGGGGAAGTACCCGAGCGCGCCGGGGGCGAGACGCGCGAAGAGCCGATCGAGAAACGCCGGAAGGTTTACCAGATCGAGAAACGCCTGGGCGATGATGACGTCCCAGGGCGCGTCCGTGGGCGAGTCCGCCAGGTAAGCGAGCGCTTCCCGGCGTGCGAACCCCACGTGCCACGCGGCCATCTCGCTCTTTAGATGGAGGTCAGCGGTTCCGTGCTCGACCGTCATCCCCCGTTCCAATGCCCAGGCGTCCACGGTCGCCCGAGCCCCCTCGAGGTTGGCCGGCGAGAGGTCGACGAGCGTGTAGTCGAGCGCGGAGGCGTCGAGCTGGGCCATGACCTCGGTGGCCAAATGCCCCAGCCCGCCGCCTAACTCCAGGATCCGGAGCGGTTTGTCAGATGGCTTCGCTCGGGCGCGCTCCTCGAGCTCGTCGCGGAAGCGGGCCCAGACGCGCGCGTCCCGCGAGCGGGCGTCGATCGCCCGCTTGGCGGCGAGATAGCGTTGCTCGTCGTAGCGCGCCGGCTCAGGCATCGGAATCGCCCGTTACCTTGACCAGGAAATCTCGAACGGTGGCCCCCGTCTCGGCCCAGGTGGGATGGGCGTCGAAGGCGCGGCGCCCATGGCAGCCAATCCGAGCCAACAGATCGCGCTGCCCATGCAGCGTCGCGAAGATCGTCGCCAGCTCCTTGGACGGGGCGTTGCCGAGGAGATAGCCGCTCGCGCCGTGCTCGATCAGCTCCGCGGCGGGGGAGCTGGCGGGCGCGCAGACGGCCAGCCCGAAGCCGAGGGATTCCAGATAGGCCATGCCGAAGCCCTCGTGTTGCGAGGGCAGCGCCATCACGTGGTGGCTGCGCAGCAGCTCCGTCAGTTCCTCATCGTCAACTCGGCCGTGGAAACGGACCCGCTCGGCGAGGCCCAGCTCCTCGGCCCGGCGTTGCATGCGCGCGGCGTAGTCGGGGTCGGCGTCCAGGCCGCCGGCGACGCTGAGCGTGCAAGTTTGGGGTGACGTCGCGGCGACGGCCGCCAGGACCAACTCCAGGCGCTTGCGGGGAATGACGTGGCCGAGGACGAGCACCCGCAGCGGCCCCGGCTGCTGCGCCCGGCGTTCGACCTCGGGCCCCGTGGGAAGATCAGGGAACCGGTCGCCGCCCGGATAGGCGACGACCGACGGTTGCGCCCCGCCCAGCTCGCGGACTCGCTCGAGCGTCGCGTGGCTGTTGGCGATCCAGGCGTCGGCCGTGGCGAGGAAGGCCCGCTCCAGGCGCTCAATGGGGCGCCGTCGCGGGCCCTCGGGCCACTCGTCGGCGTAGAGGTGGTGGACGATGCCGACGATGGGATAGGCGACGCGCCGGCGCAGCCAGCGGTTGCCGAGCAGCAAGGAGGGATGGTTCAGCTCGTCCTGCAGCAGCACGTCCAGGTCGGCGTGGGCCAGCTCGCGCCAGAAGCCCCGATGGAAATTCTGGATGAGGCGACGCGCATAGCTCGCTTCCGGTTGGGCGAAGACGCGCACCTCGTCGCCCGCCTCGCGAAGATGCTGCACGAGCTGGGCGTCGTAGAGATACCCGCCCGAGCGCCCATCCAGCGATCCGTAGATCACCAGCCCCACGCGCATGATCGCGTTGATCACTCAGGCGGCAGCTCGGTCCGGTAGGAGGCCCAGGCGGTGGCGTCCTCCCAGAGCTTGACCGTGAGCGCGTCCAGGTTGGTCGCGTCCAAATGGCCCGTCAGCCGTTCGGCCAGGAAGCCCGCAAAGCGCTCGATGCTCGGGTTCTGATCCGCGAACTCCGGCAGGTCGTTGAGCGTCCGGTCGCGATAACGAGACATGACGGCCTCCAGCGCGTCATTGAGCTCCACGATGTCGACGAGGTAGCCGTTCTCGTCGAGCGACGCCCCCTCCAGATGGACGTCGACGTGGAAGTGGTGCGAGTGCCACGCGTTCTCCGGCCCGCAGTCGGGCACGGTCAGGTAATGCTGGGCGACGAAGTCGCGGCGGACCATCAGTTGATACATCTCGATCACGCTCGCTCAAGTCGGGATGTCATTGTAGCTGAAAAGCATTTGGAGCACGCCTTCCGGGGGGGCCACGAGCCGCCGATACGCCCGTTCGGCTTCCCGCAAGGGCAACACGTCGGTAACCAGCCGGGACGGGCGCACCGTGCGCAGCGCCTCCAGCGCGACGGCCATGCGGCGCGCGTGGGTCCAGCGCCCGCGCAGCGCCGGCGCCAGGGTGCTGACCTGGCTCGAGGTCATCCGGACGCGCTGGCGGTGGAACGCCCCGCCCAACGCCAGCTCAGCGGACTTGGCCCCGTACCACGAGCCGACGACGATCCGGGTCTCGTAGCCCGCGTGCGCAAGCGCCCGGTTGAGCGCGTCGGGATTTCCGGTCAGCTCGACGATCAGATCCGCCCCGCTCGGTTCGGACACTGCCCTCGAGTCGCTGCCTGTCATCTGGGACAGTCGGCGCTCGTGCTCGGGGTCGCGCGGATCGAGCGAGGCGTGCGCGCCCAGCTGCGCCGACATCTCGCGTCGTTGTGGATCGAGCTCGGCCGTGACGAGCGCTTCCAAGGGGAACTGGGCCAGGCAGCCCGTCAGCAACAGCCCGACCACGCCCTGGCCGAGCACGAGCGCCCGCTCGCCCATCTTCGGCTGGGCGTCCAGAACGACGTTGACCGCCGTCTCCATGTTGGCGAGGAAGGCCGCGTCCCGGTCGTCAATGTCGTCGGGCAGCACGATGAGCTCGGCGGGATCGCAGCAATAATGGCTGCTATGCGGGGCCAGGGCGAAGACACGCTGGCCCTGCCAAGCGTCGGTCACCTCGGGACCCATCGCCTCCACGACGCCGACGAGGCTGTAGCCGTAGCGGACGGGATACGCCAGATGGGCGGAAATGGGATCGAGCTCTGCGTCGTCGGTGTCGTCCGCGGCCCACTCGCCGCGGTAGACGAGGCCTTCGGTGCCGGGACTGATCGCCGAGTACGTCGCCCGGACGCGGACTTCGTGGGATGCCGGCTCGGGGATCGGCTCCTCGCGGACCTCGACGGTCTCGGGCGCGGTGAAATAGAGCGACTCGCGCGGCATGGCTCAGCGGGGCTCCCAGTCGGGCGTTCCGGACAGCACCAGGTCGTCGCCGAGGGCGTGATGGCTGACGTCGGTGAGGCGGGGGAAGCGGGCGTGGCCGTTGAGCCCCTCGGGCTGGATCTCGCGGATCCCCGGCACCCCGCCCACGAACATGGGGGCGACGGTGACGATGACGTGATCCGCCAGGTGCCGGCGCAGGAAGCTGCTGAGCACCTGGGACCCGCCCTCAACCATGAGGCTGCGCATGCCCTGCTCGCCGAGCTGGGCCAACAGTGCCGGCAACGAGATCTGCCCGTTCGCATCGGTCGGCAGTTTGAGCAGACACGCCCCGCGCGCTTCGAGCGCCGCGGCGCGAGCGGGATCGGCGTCGTGGCCCGTGGCGATCCATGGGCACGGGCCGGATGGATCGAGGAGCTGAGCACTCGGGGGGAACCGCAGCTGGGAGTCGAGCACGACGGGGATGGGGTCGTCGCCGTCGGCCTTGCGGACGGTCAGCTGCGGGTCGTCGGCGATCAGCGTGTCGATCCCGACGAGGATGGCGTCGTGGGTCGCCCGCAGGCGGTGGGTCAGCGCCATGGCGTCGGGGCCGCTGATCGCCAGCGGCTCGCGCGGTCGGGCGGCGATCGACCCGTCCAGGCTCTGCGCGTAGCTGAGCGTCACGAACGGACGTCCCGTCTGCTTGCGGTGGGCCGCCATGCGGTCCTCGAGGTCGACGAGGGCGCCGTCCAGTTCGGGCGGGAACGGCGTGGGCGAGCTGCCCAACTCGAGCATGTGGCGCATGCGGTCGACCTTGGCCCGGAGGTAGTCGCCGTTGTGTCGGTTCGGTTGCGAGGGCACGGGGACCCGTTCGCTCACGTCGATGTCGTAGCCCTTGAGGCTGTCGATCTTGTCCGGATTGTTGGTGATCAATCGGACGGCGCGTACCCCTAGGTCGTTCAGGATCAGCGCGGCGACGGTGTAGTCGCGCTCGTCGGCCCCATGGCCGAGCGCAAGGTTGGCGTCGACGGTGTCGTAGCCGTCGTCCTGGAGATTGTAGGCGCGCAGCTTGTCCAGCAGGCCGATGCCGCGGCCCTCTTGGCGCAGGTAGAGCAACACCCCGGCGCCGTGCTCGGCGATCATGCGCATGGAGGCCTCCAGCTGCTCGCCGCAGTCGCAGCGCAGCGATCCGAGCACGTCGCCGGTGAAGCACTCGGAATGGATGCGGACCAGGACGTCCGTGTCGCTGATGTCGCCGTAGACGAGCGCCAGATGGTCCTTGTCGTCCCCGTCGTTCTCGTAAAGCACCAACCGGAACTCCACGTCAGTCGTCGGAATGCGCGCCGACGCCGTCTGCGTTACGCTCTGTGGGGGCATGTCGATTATGGCCTCCAACTCTGTGACTGATAAGCAACAGCCATTGTACGGGCCGCGCGTCTCCATTGCACGGCTCCGGCGGCGCCAAGGGCCGATTCGTCGCGTTGGCGGGGTCGATCCCACATCACGAGGTCCGGGCCAGCCGGGATATACGCCCGGTGGCGGCAAGCCAATCGCGCCCGAAGCTGAGCCCCACCAACACGGACGTTGCGCCCCCGAGCCCGATCGTCAGGGGCGGGCCGAGGACGGGCCAGAGGATCGCGCAGAGCCCGGCCATTTGGACCCCCGCGATGACGGGGCGCCGCCGGTCCGTCGGGATGGGATGGACGGGATGGCCGCGATGCCGGCGCCAGGCCAGCGACGCTTGATAGGCGTAGTAGAGCCCGCCCATGGCCATGAACGGCAGCGGCAACTGGCCCAGCTTGACCGCCAGGATGTAGGCGACGAGCAACGCCAGCGAGTCCACTTCCACGTCCAGCTTGGCACCAAGATCGGTCGTTTCGCGCTTGCGGCGCGCGAGCCACCCGTCGGCCAGGTCCATGACGGACACGGTCGTCATGAGCGCCCCCGGCGCAAGCGCCCACACGCCGACGAGATCCGGGGCCACGACGAACCCCGCAAGCAGGCCGGTCAGGAGCCCGCGGGTCAGCGTGACGGCGTTGGCCGCGCCGAGGCGAGCTCGGATGGCCGACTGGGCCGGCCGGCGGTTGAGCCGCAAGTTGACCCGCGTCAGCGCGAGCACGTAAACCAACGCGAGCGCGGTCAGGATGCCCCAGCGGCCTGCCTGCGGCGAGGACCAGGCGATTCCGACAAGCCCATAGGCCAACGTTGAGGCGGCTCCGAAGAGCCACACCGTCGTCCACCAACTCCGTTTGAGCGCAGGTGGCAATCCCGTTGTCGACATCCCCCTATCTTACCAAGATCATCTTAGACGCTCACCTCGGGCGATCTTGATGCACCACGAGCCCCGATCATGCGACGCCGGCGTCGCTCGGCTAGGATGGCGGGATGGGCCGCGATGCCAGCACGCACAAGCCGATCGTCCTGAGCGAGCTCACCTTCCGCATGTTGCGGCTTGCGCAACGCCTCGGCCATCGCGGCGCGGCCGCGTTGTTGGCCCGCATCGACGGCTGCGAGCTCTGGTTCCCCATGGGGGCCCGGCTCCGGCCGCCCGAGGCCAATCCCCGGTCGGTCGACCGCACAAAGCGAGCCATCCAAGCGGAGCGCTTCGGCTCGGTGTCGACGTTCCATGGGCTGTTCGACTCACATCCGTTCCGCGAGCGATATCGGGTCAACTGGTGCGAGCCCCGCCATACCTCGCACAAGACGGCGCTGTTGCGCACCCAGATCGAGCTGGCGCGCGAGTTGGCTACTGACGACCGCCCCGCGTATCTCGTCATCCATCCCGGCTACTGGATTCGCGAGCGCGACCGCCGCCCGGCGATCGACTTCTTCGCGCGGCTCATGGAGGGAATTCTCGACGCGAGCGAGGCCTGCAACGTCCGCGTGCTCTTGGAGAACGACCTCGTCCATCGGCGCTCGCGCAAGCGTCGTTTCGGCAGCGCGCTCGCCAACGAGGTCGAGGTGGTCGAGCGCTGCGCGGGACGCGTCGGGATCTGCTTTGACCTCTCGCACGCGCTGCTGGCATGCGGGGGGGACACCGACGCTGCGAGCCGCGAGATCGAACGGAGCCATCCTCATATCGACTACGCCCATCTGACGCTGCCGGATCCGGCGTTCCTCCAGCCGCTCATGCGCGGCCTCCGTCCGCGAGAGACGAAGCTGCTGGACGTGGACGGGCACAGCGCTTGGTCGGATTATCCATCGAGGAGTCAAGCCGAGCTTGCGCCTCTCGTCGAGGCGCTCGTGGATGCGGCCAATCGGGTTTGTCTGGAGCACGCGTTTCCGCCGTATCTCTTTTTGCGCAAGGGCAGCACGGCTCGTGCCATCCGGGACGACATCGACGCTCTCATTGACGATGGAGATTCGCGGGCCTAGTCCATATCGACGATCCTTGGCCCGTCGGGGAGCGGGTCGCTAGGCTGGCCGATCATGGAGATCGCCATCGTCGGCTGCGGCCATATCGCCGCGCCGTACGCCGCGGGGCTGCGCGCCTACCCGGAGCTGTCGCTCGTCGCTGCGGCCGATCTGGATATCGACCGCGCCGAGGCTCTGGCTGCCCCCTTCGGGGCTTCAGCCCATGACAACGTCGACGCGCTGTTGGAAAGCTCCGACGCCGAGCTCGTCGTCAACCTGACGCTGCACGAGGCGCATGCCCAGGTGACCCGAGCGTGTCTGGAGGTGGGTCGCCATGTGCTGAGCGAGAAGCCGTTGGCGCTCGATCGCTCGGCGGCCGAAGCCCTCGTCGACATCGCCGACGCGAAGGGCCTCGCGCTCGGCTGCGCCCCCATCAGTCCCTGGGCCGACGCGCAACAATACGCCGCGCGGCTGTTGCGCGAGGGGCATATCGGGGACGTGCGGATGGTCGACGCCACGGGCAACTTCGGCCGCGTCACGGAATGGAACCCCAACCCGGAGCCGTTCCTGCGAGTCGGCCCGCTCTACGACGGCGCCGTCTATCACCTGAGCGTGCTGACCGCGATCTTCGGGCCCGTGGCCCGCGTCCGCTGCGCCGACGCGGCTCAGCTGTTGACCGAGCACGAGCACGACGGGCAGACGTTCCGGGTGGAGACGCCGGACCACGTCGCGGCGACGCTCGAATTCGCCCACGGGCCGCTGGCGCAGCTGACCGCCAGCATGTACGTGCCGCACCGCACCCGCGAATTCGCCAGCCTGGAGGTCCACGGCGACGCCGGCTCGCTCTATCTCCCGGACTGCGGCAACGTCGATGGACGGACCGATGAGCCATCGCTACAGGTCGCCCGGCTGGGACGCCCGTATCGGCCGCTCCCGCTGCCCCGAGCGCCGACGGCGCTGGCCTACGCCTCCGCGATCGCCGACGTCGCTCAGGCGGCCCGGGACGACCGGGAACCCTTGGCATCGGGCCGTCAGGCCGCGCACGTCGTCGCGGCGCTCGCCGCCATCGAGGCATGTGCCGAGACGGGCGAGCCCATGGACGTGCCCGATCTCGGGTTCTCTGCCCCAGAGCTGCTGCCGTGGACGGGCACTCGCGAGCGGCATCGGACGCGCCATCCGCTCACGCGAGGCAACGACGAGATATACGCGGCCGCTGCGCGTCACGGCGCGACGCACGAGGAGCCGACGCGAGGAATCGCGTTGCCGCCGGTCGGCTTCGGCTGCTCCCGGTATCGCGGCGGCACAACCTACGTTGACCTGCGCGCAACGATGGGGGACGCGCTCGCGGCCGGGGTTCGACTCTTCGACACGGCCGAGCTCTACGGCACGGAGGCACAGCTGGGCGCCTGGCTCAACGGGGAACTCGGCCCCCCGCGCGAGCGGCTCGTGGTCGTCGGCAAGGCCTGGAACACCAACCATCGCCCCGAGCACCTTCGGGCGGCTGCGACGGCCTCGTTGGCGCGACTGGGGATCGAAACGTTCGACGTCTACATGCTCCACTGGCCCGAGGCCTGGCAGCATCAGGGCCCACTGGGTGACCTTTCTCGACTCTCGCACGAGGAGGCACAGCCGCTGACGTTCCCCAGCGATGCCAATGGGGAAATCCTGATCGACGACGGCGCCACGCTCGCCGAGACGTGGGGCGCCATGGAGGGGCTCGTCGAGGAGGGACTGACGGCGGCGCTCGGGATCTGCAACGTCGATCAAGCCCAACTGGCCGAGGTGATTGACATCGCGGAGATCCCACCGGCCGTCATCCAGATCGAATGCCACCCGTATCTCCCGCAGCGGGAACTGGTCCAGTTCGCGCATGAACAAAGCATTCGGGTGATGGCCCACTCGCCGCTGTCCGCGCCGGGGCTCCTGAATGACGAGACGCTCCGGACGATCGCCGGGCGTCATGCCGTGTCAACGGCGCAGGTCGTGCTGCGCTGGCTCCTCCAGCGCGGGCTGGTTCCGATCCCCTCCAGCACCCGTCCGGATCACGTCCACGCCAACGCCGACCTGTTCGGGTTTGCGCTGAGCGAGCCTGAGATGCGCGAGATTGACGCCCTCGAGCGGCCCCAGTTCTCGCGCTAGGGCACAAGGTCGTACTGCCCGCCAAAACTGCCGGCTCACCGGCCCCTGTCGTCCCACTGCCCTTAGGCGAGATCTGAGGCAGGATTCAACGATCGGACGCGATCACTGTACGGGCGACGTCTGATTGTTGATAAACCCTTCGCTCTCCAGGTGCAAGAGCACTTGGTGGGCAGCCTCCTCGGCGGTCAGCTGTCCGGTGTCGACGGTCACGTCTGGATTCTCCGGGGTCTCGTAGGGATCGTCGATGCCGGTGAAGTCGGTGATCACCCCGGCGCGGGCCTTGGCGTAGAGCCCCTTGCGGTCGCGTTCCTCGCAGACCTCCAGCGGGGTCGCCACGTGGACGAGCACGAAGCCGCCGTACTGGGCGATCATCTCGTGCACCTCCTGGCGCGTCGCCCGATAGGGCGCGATGGGCGCGCAGATGGCCACGCCGCGGTTCTTGGTGATCTCGCTCGCCACGAAGCCGATCCGCTTGATGTTGATATCGCGGTCGTGCTTGGAGAAGCCGAGCTCGCTCGACAGATGTTTTCGCACGAGGTCGCCGTCCAGCAGCGTCACCGGGCGGCCGCCGTCCTCCATCAGCTTCGCCATGAGGATCTGCGCGATCGTCGACTTGCCGGCGCCGGACAGGCCCGTGAAAAAGACCGTGAAGCCTTGGCGTGAGCGCGGCGGATAGACCTTGCGCAGTTCCTGGATGACTTCCGGGTAGGAGAACCAGTCGGGCACGTCGAGGCCTTCGCGCAACCGGCGCCGGAGCTCGGTGCCCGACAGCTTCAGGATCGTGGCGTCTTCCGGAATCTCGTCGCGCTCCATGAATTGGGCCCGTTCTTGAACGTAGGCGATCTCCGTGAACGTCACGGGCTCGACGCCGAGCTCCGTTGCGTGGGCGTCCACGAGCTCGCGCGCGGCGTCGGGCTCGTAAAACCCGTCGCCGTCCCGGGATTTGGGGCCGGCGTGGTCGCGCCCGACGATAAAGTGGCTGCAGCCGTGGTTTTTGCGAATGATCGCGTGCCAGAGCGCTTCCCGCGGCCCGGCCATGCGCATCGCCAGCGGGAGGAGGCTGAGCATCGTCGTCTGGGGCGGGAACTGCTCCAGCACGCGCTGGTAGCAGCGCACGCGCACGAAGTAGTCGAGGTCGCCCGGGCTCGTCCGGCCGACGGCGGGATGGATCAACAAGTTGGCTTCGGCGCGGGCCGCGGCGCGCTTGGTGAGCTCGACGTGGGCCCGGTGCATGGGGTTGCGCGTCTGGAACCCCACGACGCGGCGCCACCCCAGCTTGCGGAACGTCTCGCGCAGCTCCGACGGGGTGTGGCGCAGCGACTTGAACGTGTGGTGCGGCGGGTGTTCCACCCCCTCGACTGGCCCGCCCAGGTAGACCGGGTGCGTCTGATGCCGCAGGTAGAAGACGCCCGGGTGATCCTCGCGGTCGGTGCCGTAGACGGCCTCGGCTTCGGCCTCGCGGTCGGGGCGCCAGATATCCTCGACCGTCAGCACCGCCAGCGGCATGCCTTCCGGATGGCGCAGCGCAACCCGATCCCCTTCGGACACGCCCTCGGCAAACGCCTCGGGGACGTCGAGCGCAATGGGGACGGGCCAGAGCGTGTCGTCGGTCAGCCGCATGCGCTCGCAGACGGACGCGTAATCCGCCCGTGTCATGAACCCTCTCAAGGGGGAGAAAGCCCCATTGAGCAGCAGCTCCAGGTCCCAGACCTGCCGCTGGGTCAGGTCCCAGTCGGGCAACGCAACGATCGCCGCGGCCAGCTCCCGCGCACGCGCGTCGTCAACGATCAGCTCGGTCAGTTCGCCGCCATGGGGGGCGACGAGCTCAGCGGATGACATGGATACAGCCGTCCTTTCCGATTATGGGAGAGTAACTCGCCATGATAAGCGACGGCCAAGGATGACCTCAAGTCAGGGGCACAGCGGTCCAGAAAGGGGGGATCAGCCGTTCAGGATCGACTGGAGACAATCCCGTCCCGATGGCAGCGGCGACTGGAAGAGCCATTCGGCGTGGATCCAGAAGCCGGCCACGGCGTCGCTTTCGACGGGATCGCTCGCCAGCCTCTCGGTGTCGTATCGCTCGCGATCGCGTCGATGGACGACCAACGCGGCCTCGGGCAGATCGACGGCCCAGTACTCGGGCACGCCGGCCCGGGCGTACTCCTCGGCCTTCTCCGCCAGATCCATGCGGCGCGTGGAGGGGCTGGTGACTTCAATGACGAGCGACGGCGTGATCGCCAGCGGCGTGCCGGTCGCTCGCTCCGCGTCCTCGGGGGCAACGACGAAGAGATCGGGCTCCCGGGTGACCTCGGGCAGCAGATCGACAGCGGTCGGTCCGGTCAGGACCATTCCGCCGTTCTGTGTCTCCAGATATTCAGCCAATAACCGATACAGAAATCCGACGACCCGTTGATGTTCAGCCGTCGCCGGCGAGTGCATAATTACCTCTCCTCCGACGAACTCCCACATTTGGTTGTCCGGCGCCTCGCGCAGATAGCGCTCGCGCGTCCAGCCGCCCACGCGAATCAGATAGGGCTCGTTCAGTTGGCGCTTGCGTTCGTCAACGGCCTGGATCCTCATGACGTCACCCCAAGCCATTGTGCCCGGATCCGGCAGGCGCTGCTAACTCCGCCAGGGCTCGTCGACGCCCTCGGGCAGCGGCTGGTCTCGAAGCCGCAGACAGGTCGAGGCCAACTGCGACAGCCGTGGCCGGCCCAGTTGGCCCTGGAGATCGGGCACGTTGGCGGCCACGAGCACGCCGTCGGGCGCATGGTTCGCGCCGTCGGGGCCCGTGTCGTTCTGGCGGGTCCAGACCGTGTCGTGGCCGACGCTTCCCACCGATCGCCAATGGAGATCGCCGAACAGCGCAATCAGATCGGGCGGAATGCCGTTGATCTCCCCGTAGAGATCCTCGGGCCGATGGACGCGCGTGCCGATGGGGCTTCCCCCCTCGTCGCCGAGTGTCTCCAGTTTGTTGATCAACTCGTCCTTGAGCGACTCGGCTTCATCGGGTGGGACAGTTCCTTGGGGCTCGCGGCCCTGGACGTTGAGAAAGATCCGCCCGTAATAGCCGCCCTCGCCCCAGGCCAGCGTGTTGGGCCAGTCGATCGTCGCGTCCGCCAGCGAGGCCGGCGCGTCGGGATGGCGCTCGAGGGCGAGATATCCCTCGTGGCGCAGCCACTCGTTGATGGCGATGCCACCGTCCATGCGCTTGGCGCCGTGGTCGGAGACGATCAGCACCGCCGCGTCGTCGGGGACGCGATCGAGAAACGCGGCCAGTTGGTCGTCCAGGAATTGATAATACCCGCGCATGGCGTTCTCGAGGGAATTGCCCGGCTCATACAGGACGTGATCGGGATCGGCGTACTGCCAGAAGGCGTGATGGAGCCGATCCGGGCCCATGTCGACGGTCATGAAAAACTCCCACGGCTTGGTCGTCATCAGATGGGTCGCGACCTGGAAGCGCTGGGCCGTCAGGCGATGGATCCGATCCAAGAGCTCATGCCGGTCCGCTTGCCGGAAGTTGGGGACGTCGAACCAATACTCGCCGACGGCCCCCTCGATTTCGGAGCCGAGCGAGTCGGGATGCGTGAAGGAACTGTCCGTGCCGGGCGTCAGAAAGCAGGAGACCGAATGCCCGTTGAAGGGCTTGGGCGGATAGCCCGGCGGCACCCCAATCACAATCGACGGTTCGCCCACCTCGCTCAGGCGATCCCAGACCGTCGGGGCCTTGACGTCCAGCGAGGTCGTGATCCCGAGCGGCTGATAGCTGAAATCCCGTCGATTCCGCAGGCCGTAGACGCCCAGTTCCCCGGGCGTCCTGCCCGTGACCGAGCAAGCCCAAGCGGGGACGGTGATCGGCGGGGTGACGCTGCGCAGACGTCCATACGCTCCCTCGCGGGCGAGGCCGTTGAGCGTCGGCATGGCATCCGCGTACTGCTCAAACGCCAGTTGGGGTGTGAGACAGTCGAGGCCGATTACGACGACGGGTTGCGCCAAAGGGAAAGTTCAGCTCCTAGGGGGTCGAGACCAGCTCATCGACGGCCGCTTCGAACTCAGGCAAGAGCGGCGAATCGACCGTGTCGCCGGACACGAACTTGTCGTGAGGCTCAAACGTCCGTCCCTTGAGCCCATAGACTTCGACGGTCGGTCCATAAGGGTCGACGATCCAGTACTCGCGCACGCCGGCTTGCGCGTATTCGGCAACCTTGTCGCCGCGATCGGTATCGCGTGTGCCCGCCGAGAGCACCTCGACGACGAGATCCGGCACGCCGCATTGCTGCTCGCCGATCCGATCTTCGTGCTCTTTCGCGATGAAGAAGACGTCGGGCTCGCGGATCTTGTCCGGCCAGAGACGAACGGGAAGCGGAGCAACGCGGACCTCGCCCAGGCCTCGTTCGCGCACAAACTCCCTCAAACGGACGGCCAGCTCCAAAACCGTCACTTGATGACGATCTGTCGGATGCGGCGGCATGATCAACTCCCCTTCCGACAGCTCCATGTGGTGGTTGCTATCGGGGAGCGCGAAGAATGCCTGCTCGGTCCATTCCCCCTGCCGCGGGAAGAGATGGGCAACTTTCGTGGTCAGCTCCCGGTCTTGCGTTTCCGTGCCCATGTCGCTCCAAGCTTAGCTGAGGAGGCAACCCTTCTCAATCAGCTCCACAGCTCCCGCTCGCCGCGGGCCACCTTGACGCCCTCGTTGATCAGCTCGGTCACCTTCTGCGGGTCGTCCATCTCGCAGTAGACGCGCAGCACGGGCTCGGTCCCCGAGGCCCGGAAGAGAAGCCAGCCGTCGTCGAAGCGCAGTTTCAATCCATCAAGGGTCTCGATCTCGCGCACGGGGCGGCCCGCGAATGTCTCCGGCCGGGCGTCGGCGATGCGCTCCACGGCCTCGAGGCGTTCCTCCAGGTGGAGATCGTGACGCTGGAAGTGATGGGCCCCGACCTCGGCCATGAGCGCATCGACAAGCCGGCTGACCAACTTGCCCTCGCGCGCGACGGCCTCCAAGAGCAACAGCCCGATCAGCACGCCGTCGCGCTCGGGGATGTGGCCCTTGACCGCGATGCCGCCGCTCTCCTCGCCGCCGATCAGGACGTCCTCGGTCAAGAGCTTCTCGGAGATGTGCTTGAAGCCGACGGGCACCTCGTCGATGGGCATGTCGTGCCCAGCCGCCAGCTTGGCCGCCATGTCGGTCAGCGTGAAGCTCTTCACGGCGCGACCGCTCAAGCCCTTCTGGAGCAGATGGCGGAACAGCAGCGCATAGCAACGATGCGGGTCGACGTAATGGCCGTGCTCGTCGGCCGCGGCGACCCGATCGCCGTCGCCGTCGGTGACAAGCCCCACCAGCAGCCGGTTGTCGCGACGGCGGGCTTTCTCAGCCGCGACGACCGCCTTCAGCGGCGTCACGTAGCGCTCGACCGGCTCCGGCGGCGTCCCGCCGAACTCCGGATTCCGCTCGTGACGCACCTGGACGTAGGGGATCTGCAGGTCCTCCAACAGCGCGGCGACGTAGCCGCGCGCCGAGCCGTGCATCGCGTCGACGACGACGCGCAAGGGGGCCTTTTGCAACAGTCGGATGTCGATCAGCTGCGCCAGGCGTTGGAGGTAGGGCGTCCGGACGTCGACCTCGTCGGGCATCCCCGCCTCGTCAACTTCCGGGACGTCGTTGGGCAAGAACTGCTCCACGAGGCCGGTGATCTCCGGGCCGGCCGCCCCGCCCAGCTCGGTCTTGATCTTGACCCCAAGGTAGTCGGGCGGGTTGTGACTGGCCGTCACCATGAGCCCGAGCGCGGCGTTCCGCTGCACGACGCCGTGGGCGACCACCGGTGTCGGGACCGCGTCGGGCGTGACCCACGCCGGGATGCCCCGTTGGTTGAGCACGCGGGCCAAATGAATTGCGAACGCGCGCGCCTGGAAGCGCATGTCATAGCCGACGACGACGCCCTGCTGCCAGTCCGTCGGCGTGGCGTTCCAACGCTTGTAAGCATCGAGATCTTGGCGCTCTTGGCTTTTCAGGTATCGAGCGACGGCCTCGCCGACGCGCGCCACGTTGTCGTAGGTGAACTCGCGCGCGATGACGCCGCGCCAGCCGTCGGTGCCAAAGTGGATGCTTTCCATTTGATCCATGTTAGATGAGGCCCAATCGTTGGAGTGTGTCAATGACCGGTGGCAATGGCTCAGACCAGAGCCAGGAGACGTCGATCCAGAACCCCGCTAAAACCGTCGAGCGATAAAGGCCCTCGTCGTCCGGCCGTTGGCGCTCGTAGCGATCGTCGTTGCCCAGCACGAAGAAGTCGGCCCGTTCCTGTTCGGGATCGATGAGCCAATACTCGCGGACGCCGGCCATCTCGTACTCCGCAAACTTTTCGCCGCGGTCACGCAGGCGGCTCTCGGGCGAGATGATCTCCACGACGAGATCGGCGGGGCCGTCCAGAAAGGTCTCGTTGAGCAAGCGCTCGCGGTCCCGGACGACAAAGAGGAGATCCGGTTCGCGTCCCGACAGCTCAGGGCCGAGCTTCATCTGAAAGGGAGCCGGTCGTAGCGTGCCTGCATCATGGCGCTCGACAAAGGCACTGATCACCACCGTCAGGAATCGCGCCAGATCTTGATGCCGATCCGAAGCCGGTGTCAACAAAGCCACCTCACCATCCACCCACTCGGCCCAGGTGTCCTCGTCGCACCACTCGAGGAACTCCGCGTAGGTGAGCTTCGTCGGCACGTCAGCGCGTTGGGCCATGGGACGATCGCCTCCAAATGCAGGCTACTCGGGCCAAGCTCGCATGTCAACGGGCACCGACGCGGTTCAGAGGTAGGCATCCTGGCCGCTGGCCTCGAGCGCCTCGACAATCGCTTTGACCTCCTGCGCTCGCTCCTTGGGGCAGACGAGCACGGCATCGTCGGTAGCCACCACCACGACGTCACGCATCCCCACCGTCGCCAGCAGCCCCCGCTCGCTCACGAGCACGGCGTCGTGCGTATCGAGCGCCACGACCTCGCCCTGCGTCACGTTGCCGCGGTCGTCACCATCGATAAGCTCGCCCAGCGCCGACCATGAGCCGACGTCGCTCCAGCCGAAGTCGCCCAACACGACCGCGCGGTTCTCCGCGCTTTCCATGATGCCGTAGTCGATGGAGATGTCGGGGAACGCCTCGTAGACGCGGCGCACCGCCTCGGGATCGAAGTCGGCCCGCTCGATCTCCGTCAAGCCCTCATGGACCTCGGGCAAATGCTCGCGAAACGCGGCCATGAGCGTCCCGACGCGCCAGATGAACAGGCCCCCGTTCCACATAAAGTTGCCGGATTCCACGTAGGCCTCGGCCGTGGCCCGGTCCGGCTTCTCCACGAACCGTGACACCCGATGGACGCCGGGATAATCCGGCTCTTCGAGCGGCTCGCCGACGTCGATGTAGCCGTAGCCGGTCTCGGGATAGCGGGGCCGAATGCCGATCGTGACCAGATGGCCCTGGGCCGCGACGTCCTTGGCGATCATGAGCGTTTTCAAAAATCCATCCACGTCGGCGACGTAGTGATCCGCCGGCAGCATGGCGAAGACGGCGTCGTCCCCCGAGACACGCTGGAGATGGAGCGCCGCCAACCCCACGGCCGGGGCGGTATTGCGCGAGGCCGGCTCGGTCAGGACCCGCTCGGCGTCGAGATCGACGTGACGGCGGACGCCCTCCACTTGGTCTTGATGGGTGACGACCCAGAGCTGATCGCGTTTGACCAGCCCCTCCAGGCGATCGATCGTCAGCGCAATGAGCGGTTTATCGCCGAGAATGTCCAACAGTTGCTTGGGGCGCTCGCGCCGGCTCTTGGGCCAGAACCGCGTGCCCCCGCCACCGGCCAGGATCACCGCATGGAACGCGCTCATGTCAAAACGCCTCCGCCATCTTGGCTTTGAACCGCTCGATCAGCGCCACGGGCGTGGGGTCGACCTCGCGCAGCATGGCCCGATAGTAGCTCACCCAGTCGCCCAGGACGATGAGCCCCAGCATTCGCGCCATCAGGGTCTCGCCCGACAGCTGGACCTCGCGGACCTGGAGCCCACGGTCTCGGAGCATGTCCGCCGTGATCTCCAATCGGCGCGCAACCGACGAGGCCTCGTCGGCATCGCGCAACAGCACGTAGCTGGCACGATCTGCGAGGTCGTCGCCCTCCCAGCCCATGAGCTCGTTGTGGTTGAGCTCGGGAACGACGTCCCAATAAGCAGGCGACTTGGCGTTCTCATTCAGCTGCGTCTTCCAGCGACGGGCCACGGGCTCCGTCAGTCCTGCGCTGCCGTAGCACACGGGGATGGCGCCCTCCAGGTCGCGGGCCAGCTGCTTGGCTCGGTTCGCGTCGTGGGGCGATTCGTCGAGCTCCGCAACAAGCGAACGGATGAGGGGCAATGCGGCATCGATGTCGGCAGCGACGTCCCGGTCGATATGGGGAGCTAGGCTGCGCAATAAGGGCGCGAGCAGATATCCCAAGGACGCCCGCGGCGGCTGATCGCCCGGAACCAATATCAAGGGGACGTCGGCCGATCGCGCGAGCTCGGCCAGTTGCCCGCCGGAAGTGATCGCCAGCATCGCACACCCGCGCTTCCGCGCTTGCCGTGCACACGCCAACGTCTCCTCGGTGTTGCCGCTGTAGCTGACCATGATCGCGAGCGTGCGGTCGTCCACCCAGGGCGGCAGCGCGTAACCCCGCACCGTGACCACGGGTCGGGCGACGCCCCACTGCCCCCATAGCGTCGCCAGCAGATCGCCGCCGATGGCGGACCCGCCCATGCCGCAGACGACAATCCGATCGATTGCGTCCAGCGACGGAACGTCGGCTTGCCACTCCCCAGCCTCGTCGATCTGATCCGGGAATGCCCTCAACAGCGCTCGCATGTCGGCGCGGTCGATCCGGGCCAGGGCGGCTCGATCGTCCAGGTCGATCATGCCTCGGTCTCTTGCTCGGTCTCGGTTTGCCGTCGCGCGGTGAGCGGCTCGCTCTGCAGATAATGGACGAAGAACGCCAACAGCAGCCCGATGAACAACCCCAAAACCCCCGCAATCGCGATGTTGAGCCGTCGATTGGGACCGACGGGCGTATCCGAACTCTGCGGGGCCTGGGCCACCGACACCGGCGACCAGTCGGCCTCCCGGATGCGCTCGTACTGCCGCTTCATCAGCGCCAGTTCCTGGAGCTGGGTCTCCAATTCCAGCAGCCGTTGCTCGTACGCCGATCCCGGCTCCGGCTGCGGGGTATCCGCGCTCGAGTTCAGTCGAGCCATTTGGCCCTGGATGACCTGGAGTTGCGACGTCATCGCCAGCAGGGTCGCCTGTCGAGATAGCGACGATTCGTTGGATGCGGAGTCGGACGAGTTGCTCATAAGCCGATCGAGCTGTTCCACGATCCGATCGCGTTGGGCCTGGAGCGCCTCGAGGCGTGCCGTCTCGCGCTGACGGATCCGTTCCACGAGCGACGACCGCTGGTCCCTCACGAACTCGATCTCACTGCCAAGCGTGCTGAGACGATCGGTCACGTGGGTCTCCATCTGATCCTGGAGAAAGCTTCGGACGGAGTCGATCGTTTCTTGGAGTTGATTTGCCAAATCGCTCGGCGTCGACGTCCCGGTCACCTGCAGGCGAATCAGGTCGGAACCGTTCAGCTTCTCGGCACTGGCACTGCCCATCGACTCGACGACCGAGATAAATCCAGCGGTATCCGGCAATCCGAGCGAAAAATTTTCTGCTCCGGTCGCAGCACTGACAACTGGAGACGACTGATAGTCCACCAACGCGCTCGCCCGATATTCGTTCGGCAGCGTGTAGGAGTAAGCCGCCGCCGCGACGAGCGCGGCGATCAACACGCCGACGATGATCCACTTCCGCTCCCAGATGACGATCAGATAGTCGCGCAGATCGACTTCATACTCGTCCATGACGGGCTCTCAACTCCATTCCTCGCTCACCCTCTTCAGGAGCTCGGCCGACAGCTCCAGGTTGTGCGGCCGGACGTGTTCGACGTTGGCCCCCAATGGAACGCCCAGCGTTTCCGCCTGGGAACGCGCCGCCACCCGATGGAGCAGCTGAATGGCCATGTCGATCGACCGCCAGCCGATGCCCAGCGAGCTTCCCATTAAGGCCCGGCGCCCCCTCGGATCGAACTGGACCCCCCACGCTTCCAGAAACGCCACGTCCCGGCGCCCCGACACGGGCGCCACGCTCAAGATCAGCGGCCGCGGTCGGCAGCCGTTCTCAAGACAAAGGCGATGATAATCCGCGATAAGCCGACATGTCGAGTCGCCCTCGCCGAGGATCTGGGTGATGAAGAAGTCGATGCCGGCTTCCGTCTTGGCCAGGAGGCGCTCGCTTTCGTCTCGGCGATCAGGAACCGCAATGCCCCCTAAACGGACGCGGTCGCCGTCGGCCGCGCGGATGCGGCGAGTTGCCTCCGTGACGAATGGGCCGGGCACGGGCGACCGTTCAGGGGCGCCACCCGCCAGAACCAATGACGGGTCGCCTTGCTCCTCGATCGTGCGTCGCAGCCACGTCGCATGTTGGGCCCAGGGATAATCGCGGATTGCGCGATTGAGGAGCCAGTCGGGTGGGGTGTCCAGGCGTCGGTCCATGGCGCGCGCAAAGGCACGCGGGGCAAGCTTGGGCACGAACCGGGGGCGCGGGGAGCGGGGATCAGGCCGAACTTGGGGGAGGTGAACCGCGTCGAGGCGCGCTTGGCGCCGCAGCCGCTCGAGCGACTGCGCGACCGCGTCCAGCTCGGTCCGTGAGGCGCTTCGGGGCGGCGGCACGAAGGTGTGGATCAAGAGCCGGCGTTGGGGGTCGTCCAACCGTTCGCGGAAGGCCATGGTTTTTGCCAGATTGGCTCTCGGCTCGGCAACGTCGCCGCGACGGCCTCGCCCGTGGCGTCGATGGAAACGGGCTAGTCCGGCTGAGAGCCATGGACCGCATTCAACGTCCGGACCGTCTCGATCAGGCTCTCCGCGGCTTCCGCTCCCTTGTTCGACTTGAGCCCGGCGCGTGCTTGGGCTTGCTCTGGCGTATCGCAGGTCAAGACGCCATTGGCGAGCGGCACCGGCCCGTCCAACGCCACTCTGGTGAGGCCGTCGGTCACGGAGCGACAGACGTAGTCGAAGTGGGGCGTGTCACCGCGGATGACGCAGCCCAACGCCACGACGCCGTCGTAGCGTTCGCTGTGCGCGAGCGCTTGCGCGGCCCGGGGCAGTTCAAACGAGCCGGGCACCCAGACGGCGTCGATGGCCTCGGCGTCGACCCCGAGGCGCGTCAGGCGATCCTGCGCGCCCTGTTGCAAGGCGTCGGTGATCGAGGGGTTGAAGCGGGAGACGGCGATCGCGACGCTCAGGCCGCGGCCGTCCAGGCGGACATTAAGCGTCGTTCCCATCGGCGACGGGGGCCTCCGTGAAGAGATGGGCGAGGTCATGGCCCATCTTTTCGTACTTTGCCTTCAGGTACTCGTAGTTGGCCGTGGTGGGCGAGGTGGCCAGCGGCAGCTGTTCCGTGATGCGCAGGCCGTAGCTCTCGAGGCCGACGACCTTCTTCGGATTGTTGGTCAGAACCCGCAGCGTGGACATCCCCAGGTCGCGCAGGATCTGGGCGCCGATCCCGTACTCGCGCAGGTCCTCGTGGAAGCCGAGCTCCTCGTTGGCCTCCACGGTGTCCAGGCCCTGGTCCTGGAGGTGATAGGCGCGAATCTTGTTGGCCAGGCCGATGCCGCGGCCCTCTTGGCGGAGGTAGATGAACGCCCCCCGGCCCTCCTCGGCGATGCGCGCCAGGGCCGTCTCCACTTGGGAGCCGCAGTCGCACTTGAGCGAGTGGAAGACGTCGCCGGTGAGGCACTCCGAATGGATGCGCACCAGCACGTCGTCTCGATCGCGAACGTCGCCTTTGACCAGCGCGATGTGCTCCTTGTCGTCGATGCGGCTCCGATACGCGACGATGCGGAAGTCGCCATGGCGCGTGGGCAGCTTGGCCTCGGCGGCCCGATCGACGAGGGCTTCCTGGGCATGGCGATACCGAATCAGATCGGCGATGCTGATCAGCTTCAATCCATGGGTGCGCGCGAACGCCTGCAGGTCGGGCAGCCGCGCCATGGAGCCGTCCTCGTTCATGATCTCGCAGATGACGGCCGCCGGGGAGAGGTTGCCCAGGCGCGCCAAGTCGACGCTCGCCTCGGTGTGGCCCGCCCGTTGCAGCACGCCGCCCGGCTTGGCGCGCAAGGGGAAGACGTGGCCCGGCTGGATGAAGTCGGCGTTCGTGGCGTTCGGGTCGAGCAGACGGGAAATCGTGGCAGCGCGGTCGTAGGCCGAGGTGCCCGTGCTCGTCTCGTGGCGGGCGTCGACACTCACGGCGAACGCACAGCCGTCGTGATCCGGGTCGTTGGGCGTCATCATCGGGATCTCGAGCTCGTCCAGGCGCTCCGGCTCCATCGGCGTACAGATGATCCCGCGGGCGTGGGTCGCCATGAAGTTGATCGCCTCGGGGGTCGCCCGGTCGGCGGCGAGGATCAGGTCGCCCTCGTTTTCGCGGTCCTCGTCGTCGACGGCGATGATCATCTCACCCCGGCGCAACGCCTCGATCGCGTCGTCGATGGGGTCGAAGGTCATGGGGAGGTGCACCTCGCTTTGCTTGCTCCTGTCGCGTCCATGAGGTCAGCGTCCGCGAAACTCAGCCCCGCGGCGACGCCGGGTTCACCCTCAAATCAGTGGTTCTCAGCTGTTTCTGCACGTATTTTCCGAGCATGTCAAACTCGACATTCACTCTATCCCTTGGCGACAGCCCCTGCAAGGTCGTCTCCCGCAGCGTATGGGGGATGACGGCCACACGGAATCGCCCTTGGCTGACGTCGTAGCACGTCAGGCTGATCCCGTCGACGGCCACCGATCCCTTCTCGATGAGCAACGCATCGTGCTGGGAGTCCACCGCGAACGTGAACTCCCAGTGGTCGTCCAGGATCTCGATCGCGGTCACCTCGCCGACCGCGTCGACATGGCCCTGGACGAAGTGCCCCCCCAATCGATCCGACGGCGCCAGCGGCAGCTCCAGGTTCACCGCCTCGCCCGCTTCGAGCGCGCCCAGCGTCGTGCGGCGCCGCGTCTCCGGACTCAAGTCGACGGCCAACGTCCCTTCGGCGGTGTCGAGCTCCACCGCCGTCAGGCAGGCGCCGTTGACGGCCGCGCTGTCGCCCGGGGCCAATTGATCCACCAACGCCGGCGCATAGAGGGCCAGACGATCTCCATGGCGCTTGTGCACCTGGCCGCAATGTCGGACAATGCCGGTAAACATTCCCCAAATCATACCATACGGGGGACGACGCTTCGATGACTCAAATCAGCACGGCCAGTTGCACTCCCGCCATTCCCGGACTAGACTAGGCACGAATTCTGATCGGGAGGGCCTTTCGACCTGTCGTGGCATGTCTCCGTCGCCCGCTCCATCTCGTCCCGGCGCTTCTCGGCATTGCGCTGCTCATCGGGATCGGCCACCCGGCAGCCGCTCAAGCGCCTGAGGCCGAAGTCCGCTCAGACCAAGGCACGGCGTCCGTCAACGTTCGCACCTCGTTGAACGACTATCTCCTGTCGGCCGAGGGCGGGCTGATGAAGAGCGCCTACGTCCACTTTGTGCCCCTGCGGACGTTTATTTTCCCATCACCGTGGCCCGCTCAGGAGGTCCTGGCGACGACCACCGTCAGCTCGGAGAACGGCGATCTCAAGCGCAACTACACGAACAGCACGGACGACATCCTGAGCCAGGTCGGCCTCGAGTCCGTCGACGCGTTGAAGGCCCTGACGCTGGAACAGGCCGCGCAGATCTTGGGACGGTCCCTGGCCCAGCTCAAGGACGCCTTCGGCCCCGAAGCCGTTCGCAAACTCCGGACAGAGTACGGCGTCGAGGCCTTCGCCGACCTCGCCGGCCGGACGCTGGGCAACCTGCTGGCGTCGACGTCGCTGACCGCGGAGGACGTTCTGAATCAGGCGTTCAGTCCGAGCTTCCCCTTCGAGTTGATCCTGGATGGGAAATCGACCGCCGACCTGTCCCACGAAATCGACGTCGATCGCGGCAGCAATGCGACGACGGTCACCATGACCGGCGAGACGAACGCCATCCGCATCACGAAGACGTTCCGCTTCACCAACAACCCGACCTATCGCTTCCGCACCGAGCTGACGCTGGAGAACACGAGCGAGACCCCCGTCCAAATGGCCGACGGGCTCCGGCTGTCGCTCGGGCCGGGGGTCGGCCAAAATCCCGACTTCGCTGCGCAAACCCGGTTCCTCGTCGACGGCGAAATCCAGGACGATGTGGACGACAACGATCGCATTCAAGGCCTCGGCTTCAAGGGCCAGGCCCTGACGTTCTTCGTCAAAGGCTTGAACGCGGCCGAAGGCTGGCGAGCCCGCACGGCCAACGGGACGCTTCAGGCTCACCTGGCGCCGCTGACGCTCCAGCCCGGCGAACGATACACCGTCAACCTCGACGCGGTTGGCGGCCGCGCGAAGCATCTCCTGCTCAAGCAGCTCGGGTTGGGCGATCTTGCCCCGCCCGGCTTTCTCAGCCAGTTCGTCATCTACGTGGGCCAGATGCTCAACTGGTTTTTCAGCTGGACGGGCAACTACGGCTGGGCGATCATCCTGTTTACGCTCGTGACGCGCATTGCGCTCTTTCCGCTCATGCGCAAGCAGTTCCACAACATGAGCAAGATGCAGGAGTTCAGCCCCAAGCTGCAGCAGCTGAAGGAAAAATACCCCAACTACAAGAAGCTGAAGGAGCTCCACCCGAACTGGAGCGAGGAGGCCCTCCGCAAGCGCGATCGCGAGAACCGCCAGTCTATGCAGCAAAAGCAGATGGAGCTCATGCGCGAGGAGGGCGTCAACCCCCTCAGCGGCTGTCTGCCCATGTTGGTCCAGATCCCCATCCTGATTCTGCTCTATCGGGCCATCATCGAGAACGCCGAGGCGATCCATCTGAGCCCCGGCTTCCTCTGGATGCCGGACCTTGCCACCCAGGATCCGACCTGGATCATCATGATTCTCACCGTCGGCACCCTGTTGCTGCAGAGCAAGACCAACCCGATGCAGTCCTCGTCGCCGCAGAGCGCCAGCCAGCAGAACGTCATGATGATCTTCATGGGCGGGTTCATGCTCGTCGCGCTGCACAACTTCCCGGCCGGCTTGTGGATGTATTACTTCCTCACCAACGTGGTCCAAGTGACCCAACAGGTGCTGGTCAAGTGGGAGATGAACCAGGAGAAGGCGAAAAAGGCCGCCTCGGGCGAGGCCGCCCAGCCGTCCCAGGCGGCTGAAGCCGAAGCCGCCATCGATCCGGAGCGACTGGACCAGACGCCAAATATGCCCGAGACGGAGAACCCGGACAGCGACGACGAACGGGATCAACGCTCCTCATGAAGCCGGAAGCCGTCGACGCCGCACGCAACTACTTCTACGAGCTGTTGGATATCCTTGGGGAGACGGGCCAGATCGAGGTCTTTCGCGAGACCGATCGCGAGCTCGGCCTCAACCTCCAGGGCGTCCAGACGTTCGCCGATGCCGACTCGCAGACGCTGCGCTCGCTGGGTTATCTCGCCGAGATCGCGCTCCGTCGCCAGCACGACGAGCGCGCCCACATTGAGCTCGACGTCAACGGACAGCGCAAGGCCCAGCTGTCCGAGTTGCGCTCCGCCGCCCGCGCGCGAGCCCACGAAGCCCAACAGACCGGCCACAAGGTCGAGCTCGACCCGATGGCGGCGTTCGAGCGCAAGGCAATCCACGAGGCGCTCAGCGACTTCACGGGCGTCAAGACCTACAGCGTGGGGCGAGGGCCGAAACGCCGAATCGTCATCGAGCCGATCGAGTCGTCATCCGCTGACGACGACACGTCTGACCACGGCTGAGCGGAACCATCGGACCATCGGCGGATTGCCCAAGCGATAACCATGCTCGGTCGGGATGACGGGCCATCGATCCGAAGGCGGCCATGATCAGTTCCAGGGCAACACGAACTCCCAGTTGGGGCCCCGGAAGTACGTGCCGATGATGATCAGCGCGATGTAGACCACGATGGACAGCGTGAACAGCGTGACCGAGACGGGCCGCTTGTGCAGGCGGCGACCCGGCTTCTCGCCGTTGTTGAAGACCTCAATGTAGGGCTCGATGAACGGCAAAGCTATCCAGAAGCCGACGAACACGGCCGGCGCAATGACGCCACCCAGGGCGATGGAGTTGAGGAAGCCGCCCAGGTTGGGAGCGATGGCCAACAGCTCCTGGATGCCGAGCAAGTACCAGGGGGCTTTCTCCGGGTTCGGGGTGAAGTCGGGCGTGGCCGCCTGTTCCAGGGGGGCGTCCACGAACAGCGCGTAGATGCTCAGCCCGGCGACCAGCACAAAGAGAATGATGACCACGACATAGAGATAGTACGGATACATCAGGACTTCTTCGTCGTCCATGAGAACCTCCTCTTGGCACGGCAATCAGGCGTTGTGCTCGCGGATGTCATACGAATGACGTCGCCGGAATTCGGCCCTCGAAGTTCTGCAGCATCATGTCGATCGTCTTGGCCGTGAAGGGATGGCGCGAGGGAATCTCGCGCAACAGGTCGTTCTTGACGAGATAGATCAGCACGTCGCTCAGCACCTTCAAGTCGATCGGGTCGCCCCCGCCGTCGACGAGCGCGGCGGCCCGGCGACGGAGGTCGAGGACGCGACCCCGGTCGATCCGCTCCGAGGAAGGGATATCGCCGAACGGCACGTGCTCGAGGCAGTAGTCGAGAACGTCCTCGAGCATCTCCGGGTCGATCTCGAGGGAGTCGGGGACCTCGTAGCCGGGGACCTCGATGACGAGGTCGCTCTCCATGTCAATCTGGCAGGAGAGGCGCCAGCCTTTGTCGATGCGGTCCTTGAGCATGGCGTTCTCCGCGGCGTTCGGCTCGCCGCCGCCCTCGTTGACGCGGACGGCGCACGTGGCGCAGGTCCCGCGGCCCCCGCAGGTCGCCGGGAGGTTCTGGTCCCACTTGTTGTCCTGCAGAAACGTCAGGAGGTTGATCCCCTCTTCGAGCTCGATGTCCTTCTGGCCGAGAATCGTTAGCGTCGGCATGGTTCACATCCTCCGTTCGTTCCCGTGGTTAGGAGGATTCCTCCGTCGCGGACCATTTTAACTCGCCCGCGACCTGCTGCAACTGCGTCTTCACGGCTTGGCCGCCCGGAAGGCACTTGGTGATGGGCGCCCGGCCCGTGGCGATCGCTTGGGCATACGCGTCGCACGTCGCGTACCCGCAGGCCTCGCAGTCGAAGCCCGGCAGGATCCGTCGGATCCGGCGAGCGGTCGGAGACGGCATGGCATCCTGGTCCGGCCAACGCAGCACCAGCGGCTTGTACAGCGCCACGGCCATGTCGCCCTGCACCGCCACTTGGCAGGAGACGAGCCAGCCCTCGTTCCGCTGCCGCGCGGTCAGCACCTTCCCGTAGTATTTCTCCGGCCAGTCGCGCGCGCCTCGGGTGACCTGGACGCGGCAGGACGAGCACTGGCCCTTGCGCGGGCACTGCACCATGAGCCGATACCCCGCGCCCTCCAGCGCGTCCAACAACGAAGCGCCCTGCGGGACCTCCAACACGCGACCGTCGTTGTCGATCTGGACGAACGCGCGCGGCTGGCGCAGCTCACGGGCTTGCCAGGCGTAGAGCCCGATCACGTAGGTGAACCCGCCGACCTCCAACAACGGCCGCATTGAGGGGATCTCCAGGACGTGCGGGCCGGCCACGAGAATGAGCCCGATCAGGCCCAACAGCGTGGCATAACGGGCCTGCTGACCCTTCAAGACCTCGGGGATGTCGGCCTTGCGCCAGTGGTCGCGGGCGAGCTCGACGCTGCGGGTCAGGGCGTGCCAGAGGCCCGCACCGACGACCATGTCGACGAGCGCTTCCGGCAGGCTCAGCTGCCATGCGGCCGCGCTGGCGATCACGCCGACCATCCCGAGCACGCCGGCGAGGACGGCAAATCGGAGGCCGTAATAGCACTGATCTTCCCAGGCGTGGCGATGCGCTTGAATTTCCGGTGTCATTCCGATTCACCCGTGGCATACCCGAAGGGGCGCGGGGTCGTCCAGCGATTGAGCAACGGCACAAAGAGGTTGACCGCCAGCACGGAGAACGTCACGCCCTCGGGGAGCTGCGCGTAGGCCCGCAGCAGCACGACCAAGATCCCGATGGCCAGCCCGTAGATCCACTTGCCGTTCGGCGTCATGGGGCTAGTCACGGGGTCTGTGGCCACCAATAGCGCCGTAAAGAGCGTTCCGCCCGCCAACAGATGCGCCCCCGGGCTGCCGAGGTAGTACTCGGGGAAGAACATGCTGAACAGCGCCTGGCCCAACAGCACGGCGACGATCATCGATAGGGCGATGCGCCGATCGATCGCGCGCGTGTACAACAGCCAGGCGCCCACGACAAGCAGCAACAATCCCGAGGTCGTGCCGAGCGCTCCGGGCGCTGTGCCCAGGAAGAGGTCGAGCAGGTCCAGCTCCGCGCCCTGACGGACGGCCAGCAAGGGGGGCGTCGCGCTCGTCGCCGACGTCCATTGGGCGAACCCGCCGGCGCCCCCGCGGATCGGCTCGAGCCAGCTCGCGCCCATGATGCCGGGGAAAATCGCCAGGAGAACCGCCTTGCCGACCAGCGCCGGATGGAAGAGGGTCCAACCGAGGCCGCCCAGCCCCTCGCGGGCCAGGCCGACAATCACCGAGCCCACGGCAACCAGCCACAGCGGCACGCCGGGAGGCAGCAGCAGCGCGTAGACCAAGAGCATGAGCACCGTCCCCTCGCTCAGCTCGCGGCCGCGGACCATGGCAACGACGAGCGAGGTCGCGCCCCCAACGGCCAGCGCGATCGCCCCGACCGTGAGCGCCTTCAGGCCGAAGAGATAAATGGACAGCAGGAACGCCAGCGTGGCTGCGATCGTCGGCGGGTTGAACAGGCGCTGCACGTTGCCGGCATCCCGAATGTAGGGCGGGCCGGTCACGGCGCGATCGCTGCCCCCGTAGAGGACCGAGTGCCAGAGCGCGGTCACGACGTCGGCGGGCCCCAAGCGTGGACGGTCCCGGTTCATGTCGCCAGCTCCTCCTCGCGGGTCATCTGGCGGCCGAGACGGATCTGTTCGAGCAGGGGAATCTTCGAGGGACAGACGTAGCTACAGAGGCCACACTCGATGCAGGCGTCCAAGCCGAGGTCGCGGGCGGTCATGAGCTCGCCCCGCTCGGCGGCTTGGGCGAGGCGAATGGGAAAGAGGTTCTGCGGGCAGACGTCGACGCAGTCGCCGCAGCTCACGCAGGGGCGCGGTTGCCCGTTCAGCCCGGCCGTCGCCCGTTTGGCGCCGTCGAGCAGCGGCGCGGCGACGTTGGTGTAGCTGTCGGCGCGCCACAGCGGGCGCAGTCCCCCGAACAAGCGCTTTTTCGGCTCTTGCAGGCCCACGAGCGCTCCGGCGCCGCGGGTAACTGGCGCGTCGGTCTCGGTCACCGAGCTTCCCCGCATCGGCCCGCCCAGGATCAACCGCGCAGGCGGCGTGTGCTCATGGGGACCGAGCAGCTCGGTCACGGGCGTGCCCACCCGGACGCGCGCGTTGGCCGGGCGGCCGAACGCCGAGCCGCCGATCGTCATGGCTTGGTCCACGTAGGGCTTGCCCTCCAGAACCGCGTCGTAGGCAGCCACGGCCTGATAGACGTCGCTGACGACCACGCCGATGGAGGTTGCCAGGTCGCCGGCGGGCACCTCGCGATCGAGGATCGTCTTGACGAGCACGTCGTCGTTGCCCTGGGGGTACTTGGGCAACAGCGGATGGAGATAGATCCAGTCGTCGTGCTCCAGCCGGTGGACGAGCTCCTCGAAGAGCCGTCCGCGGTCGTGGCCCAAGCCGACGTGGACCTCCACGTTGCCGATGGCGTTGCGCAGGACGCGCAGCCCGCTGATAAACTTGTCGAATTCCTCGTAGAGCAGCGCGTGGGCGCTTTCCAGATAGGGCTCGGTCTCAACCGCGTTGATCACGATCGTCTCGATCGCGTCGGGTGCCACGAGCGCGGACTGGAATTCCGTCGGGAACCCGGCCTGTCCGAGCGCGGTCACGCCCGACTCGTACAGCACGCGGCCGAGCTCCTCGCCCCACTTTTCGTGGCTCCCTTCGGGTAGATCCAGGAGTTGCCACTCGTCGAGGCCGTCGGATTCGATCGCCACGAGCGTGGACGTCGCCCCGTCCACCGGATGCGGCGCCTCGTGGATGCCGACGACCGTGCCCGAGACGGGCGCGTGCACGGGCGAGCAGATCAGCTCGTCCGAGCGCCCGACGATCTGGCCCGTCTTGACGGCGTCCCCTTCGTTCACCTGCGGCGCGGCTTCGTCGCGAAACCCCTGGCGCAGCGGCACGGTGACGCGCTCGGGGAGCGGGGCGTCCTCGAAGGGCGTGACGGGCGTCCCTTCGAAGCGCCCGAAGTAGTGGCCTCCCTTGAACGTCTTCAACGCACCGACAACCGCCATCTATGGATCACCGCACCCGTTCAGGATTAGGACCTCGAATGGGGGCCGCTTCGCGACCCTCGCCCGGCGTTTGCTGCGATCAACTATTCGTCCTCCTCGGGGGGGACGGTGTACTCGTCCTTCCGGATGCGCCAAAAGTGGAAGGAGATCAGCAAGACCATGAACACGGGCAGCACGAACACGTGGATGACGTACCAGCGCAACAGCGAAAACTGGTTCAGGTTGTTGCAGTTGCTCACGCCCAAGAGCCCCTCGCGGATCTGCTCGCCGAGGAACGGCGTGTTCTCGGCGATGTTACAGGCGATCTTGGCGGCGTAGTAGCCCAATTGATCCCATGGGAGAATGTAGCCGGAGAACGCGAACAGAATGGTCAAAAGCAACAACAGAACGCCGATGACCCAATTGAACTCGCGCGGCTTCTGGTAGGCCCCTTTGTAGAAGACCACGAGCATGTGGAAAAAGACGGCCAGCACCATCAGCTCGCCGGCCCACTTGTGGAAGTTGCGCATGAACCCGCCGAGGGGCACGGCGTTGACCAGATAGACGACGCTGTCGAACGCCCGCTCTACCGACGGCACGTAGTAGAACATCAGGTAGATGCCGGAAATGACGAGCAGCACGAACAGCCAGTACGAGACCACGCCCATCCAGAACCAGCTGTAGGTCAGGCGCAAGGACTTGATGTTGATGGAGGCCGGCAGCACGTGGACGAAGAAGTTGCGCCGGTTCATCGCCAGGTAATCGGCCTCGGTCTGGGGCATGCGCTCGCGGCGGAAGATCGAGATCCAGACGGAGCTGCGACGCAGCCGCTGCAACTGATAGACGAGCTTGTCGAGGGCGCCGTAGAGGAGACGGTTCATGGGATCACCCTTGGCAGGGGCGGCAGTCGCTTCCGTCGGGGTAGGGGCCCTCGACCAGTTCGCCGCTGTTCGGGTCCAGGTAGAGGTTGTGCCCGATCCCCTCGCCCGAAGCGGCCGCGAGCTCTTCGCTCGGTTTGAAGGTGGCCTTGTCGACTTCGATGCGCCCGTCGGGGGTCATCTGCATGTGGTAGAAGGGCACCGGCCTCGGCGCCGGTCCCCCGAGCACGCGCCCGTCGCGGGCATAGTAGCTGCCGTGGCACGGGCAGTTGGCGTGCACCACGGGGTATTGCTCATTGGGCGGGCCATAGGGTTTATAGGCGCAGCCCAGGTGCGTGCAGATGTTGGACACGACTTGGAAGCCTTCGTCGGTGCGGAAGACGAAGACGCCTTGGGCGTCCAACAGCTGCATGTCGCCGATCTCGTAGTCATCGGGTCGGCCGATGCTGAACACCGTCGAGGGCTCGAAGTTGAGCTGGGGCAGGACGTAGGCGCCGACGCTGGAGAAGAAGCCGCCGATGCTGAGCAGGAACGCGCCCCAGCCGACACGCGAGAACAGCCGGCGCCGGCTGATGCCGCGCGCCGCTTGGCTGGTTTCAAAGCGCTCGGCGTAGCTCGTCGGCCGATCTTGACCGCGTCGGCGGAGGGGATTGGCCATGGGGGATCACCTCATCCTCCGATGGAACGACGGGCTTACCAGCGGCACGCGTGAACGCGGCACGCAGGTGAATCTGGATCGTCGTGCGAGCGGCGACGGTCGGCGGTGATCGATGTCGAATGAACGCATGGATCGCTCATATGTCGGCAACGGATGTGGGCTGACGAAGATTATAGACGCTCGTTGTGGGCGTGTCAACCGAGTTGTCGGCGTTGATTGGGCGATTCGCTTGCGCCTATAATTCGATCGTGTATCCAGACGAGCTCAGCAAAGGGGGACGGATAGCGTGAGCTATCACAACTGGATCAATGGCGCGTGGGTCGACGCTCACAGCGCGGAGACGTTCGAATCGATCAGCCCGGCGAACAACGACGACAGCCTCGGGGATTTTCCGAGGTCCACGCAAGACGACGTTGAGGCGGCCGTGGAGGCGGCCGACGAGGCGTTCCAGCCGTGGCGCAAGACGCCCGCGCCGGAGCGCGGCGAGATCCTCTTCAGGGTGGCCCGACTGCTGGACGAGCGCCAGGAGGAGCTCGCCCAGCTCATGACCCGCGAGATGGGCAAGGTCCTCAACGAGACCCGCGGCGACGTCCAGGAAGCGATCGACATGGGGTATTACCTCGCCGCCGAGGGCCGGCGCCTGCACGGCTACACGACGACCTCCGAGCTGCCCAACAAGTTCAACTACGCGAAGCGGCGCCCCATCGGCCGCATCGCCATGGTCACGCCCTGGAACTTTCCGATCGCGGTCCCGAGCTGGAAGCTCTTCCCGGCGCTGGTGGCCGGCAACACCGCCGTCTGGAAGCCCTCCGAGGACAGCCCTCGGGTCGCCGTGGAGTTCTGCAAAATCTTCGAGGAAGCGGGACTGCCGAACGGCGTGCTCAACCTCGTGACCGGGTATGGGGAGGACGCCGGCGCGCCGCTGGTCAAACATCCCAAAATCGACATGGTCTCGTTCACGGGCTCGGTCGACGTGGGCCGCCAGATCTATCAAGTGGCCGCAGAGAAGCTCAACAAAGTCCATCTGGAGATGGGCGGCAAGAACCCCGTCGTCGCGCTCGCCGACGCCGACGTCGACCTGGCCGTCGAGGGGATCGCCTGGAGCGCGTTCGGGACGACGGGCCAGCGCTGCACGGCCTGCTCGCGGCTGATCGCCCACGAGGACGTCCACGACGAGCTGGTTGACAAGCTCATCACGGAAGCCGAGAACCTGACGCTCGGCGACGGGCTCGACGACTCGACCGACGTCGGCCCTGTCGTCAATCGGGGGCAGCTCAAGCGGATCCACGACTACGTCCAGTTGGGCGTCAAGGAGGGCGCGAACCTCGTCACGGGCGGCGAGATCGCCGAGGACGGGGACCTCGCCAACGGCACGTTCTATCGGCCGACGATCTTCACGGGCGTCACCCCCGACATGCGCATCTTCCACGAGGAGATCTTCGGCCCCGTGCTGGCCGTCACGAAGGCGCGCGACTACGACGAGGCGATGGCGTTGGCCAACGACCCCGACTACGGCCTCTCGGCCTCGGTCTACACGAACAGCGTCTTCCAGGCCCATCGATTTTTGGAGGACATCGAGGCCGGGATCACCTACGTCAACTCCGGCACCATCGGCTCGGAGGTCCATCTGCCGTTCGGCGGCGTGAAGAGCACGGGCAACGGCGGCCGCGAAGCGGGCGAGTCGGCCATCGACGAATACACCGACTGGCAGGCGGTCTACGTCGACTACTCCGGCGAGCTGCAGAAGGCGCAGGGGCTCGAGTGACGACCACGGTCAACCGTTCAGAGCGTCATAGGCCTCGCGGAGTTGCCGAAAGACCTCGTCGATCTCAGGGTCATCGCAGGAGCGATGCTCAGACGGGTCGGCCAACGGGTGGACATGCCATCCGCCGAGATTGTCGATGCCGAACACGCGGCTTGACCGATGGATCAACGCAAAGTCCTGTCGATCCGTCAGGGCGTTGTAGAAGATATCGACGAAGGTGTCCTCGTTACACTCAACCCTGAGGTTGATCCGAACATGGCGGGTGACGTGTGACTCAATCGGCGCATCCGGGAAGCGTTGTCGACTCTGCTGCTCAACTTGGCGACGGAACGTCTCAATCGAGTCGGTTGACACGGGCGATCAACGTGAGATATCTCGACTTTTCGGCTTCAAGACCCTCCCATACCATGTAGTCCCGCTCGAGGGGATGCGAGCCTCGATCGTCCACCGTTCCCGCTTCCCACGCCGCTGTGAACTGCGAGAACGACATGCCGTACTTGACCTCATAGCGATAGATCTCGTCATCGCATTCCCGAAGCCGCATTTTGAGATCGCTCTGGATCAGGTTGAGCACCTTGCTTCGCGACGTATCGCCCTCGACATATTCCAGGATCTCTTCCAGATCTTGGGGCAGCGTGATGCTCGCCATCGGATTCCCTCCATTCAGGACGTAGGTCAGCCTAGAGTGTAGGCTTGACAGGCGTGGGACCGCAACCGGAGTGACGAAATTGGTCATCGACGAGCACTCCGACTGGCAGGCGGTCTACGTCGACGACTCGGGGCAACTGCAGAAGGCACAGGGGTTGGACTGACGGGTCATTGGCCGTCATCCATCCGGGATTCAACGCCCTGTCGAGTGCTTAACAGCCGCAGATCGGCAATTCGCTCGAAATGTCGTCGATTGCGTGTCAGGAGCGGCAATCCTCGAGAAAGACAACAAGCGGCTATCAGAAGATCTGCCGTTTCGAGAAGGTTTCCGGTTGCCCGCAGATCCCGATAGAGCTGGCCGCCTCGCATGGCCGAGGGAAGGTCGAGAGGCAATAATCGAGACGCTAGGGTAAGCGTTTCGACATCGGTGCGTTGGGCTTCGGACTGCGCCCCGCTGGCGAGCTCAAAGAGGGTAACGGTTGTGACCGCGAGACGATCGTTTTCGATTAGCCTCTCAACGGCGTCCGCCAAGGGCGAATATCCGCCAAAATAGTCGATGAGTGTATCGCTGTCTACGACGACGGGGGTGACCATCGCTCGCGAAGCTCGGCGATCGTTTCTCGGGCCTGATCCACTTCCTTATCCGACCAATCCCCCTTGCGATCGGCCATCGCCCGCCGGGCATCATCGGTGGCTCGGTGGTGACGAAGGTAGAACTCGATCGCTTCCTCAACGACGCGAGAGTAGCCTTGCCAACCGCGGCGTGCCGCAATGGCGCGCAAGATCGCGCGATGGTCGTCGCTGATCTCGATCGTGGTCCGCATGTCAAACCACCCAATCGATGCTAATGTTCGCATGCATATCCATCAACGCCGACATTTCCGGGTATCGAGGAATCCCCATCCGTTTTGCAGGACGGCCAGCCGAGCGCCTAGCGCACAGCGGCTGGACTAACGCCCTCCGCTCGGACGCCCGTGCGGCGCTTGACCCTGACCGAAATGAGCTGTGGCCTGAAACGACAAACCGTAGCGTTGATTACCCGCAACGAACGTGACGGACATGACGGTCCGGACGGCCATGTCGCCTCCACGCTTGAGTCAAAGCATGGCTCCGGTGGTCAGCGCTCCGAAAGGGCAGGAGTGCGCCACTGCAAAAGCATAGGAGGTTGGCATGATCGTCCGAATCACCGTATGCCTGGCGGCACTGCTGTTTAGCAGTGTCGCCCTTGCCGCTGCTCAAGGGGCGCAATCCATTGACATCTGCGAGGCGATCGATACCTCGGGGAGCATCGATGATAGCCAACTCCAACGGGAAATCAATGGCTTCAAGGCGGCGCTCAATTCGGTGCTGATTCCGGGGGTTAACGCGGGACGCAGCATTGGCATCAGCATCGTCGGCTTCAGCACCAACGTCCAGACGTTTCTCCCGCTGCGGGAGATCAACGGCGTCAACCGGAGCGAAATCCTGAACGCCTATGACGACGTCGTCAACTCCTCCGACCGGGACCTGACGAACCTGGGGGGCGCAATTCAGGAGTGCGTCGACGTCTTGAGCAACAGTACCGCCGATCGGCAGGTTATCGACCTCTCCACCGACGGCCGGCCAACGACAGGGCCCGATACCCGTCAAGCCGCAAACGCAGCCAAAAACGCCGGCATTGAAATTTGGACCCTCGGGATCGGCCCGAACGCCGATAACAGTCTCTTGGAACAAATTAACGGGTGCGGCTCCCAAAATCAGGGCTGTGGGGCCCGGAACTTCAAGATCAGCAGTTTCCAAGACGTGCCCGATGCCCTGAGCGAGAAGACGGGGCGCATCGCCGACGGCGGCGACGACGGCGGCCAAAATCAGTCCCCCGTGGCGCAGGACGACACCGAACGGACGTCGGTGGGATCAACCGTGACCGTGCGGGCCCTCGACAACGACTTTGACCCCGACATCGACCCGCTCACCATCCAGAACGTCTCAAGCCCGTCCAACGGGCAGGCGAGCGCGACCATGACCGCGACGATCAAATACACGCCCTCCGCCGGCTTCCAGGGCACCGACACGTTCACCTACACGATCAGCGACGGCCAGGGCGGCACGGCCACCGCCACCGTCGGCATCGGCGTGGGAACCGCGCCGCCGACTCCCGGAGATGGCACCGATGGCGGCGATGACGGGCCGCCGCCTTCCGATGGCGGTCCCCCGACGACAGGCGTCCCGGGCCTGACGCCGCCGTGGCTCGGTCTGCTCGGCGCGGGGCTGCTCTTTCTCATGGGCCGCGAACTCTGGCGGCACGCCCAAACCTCGAACGCCAATTGAGGAGCGCCGCGCATGGCTGAAGCGAAAGCGCTACGCTGGGGCTTCATCCAGTCTGCGGGGCTGTTCACGGGCTCGCTGGCGCTGGCGATCACCTACCTCCTCAGCCCGGCGAGCCGGCCCTTCCGACAGCTGATCGAACGGCTCTTGGCCCAATCGACGGGGACCGTGTTGAGTTTGTTCGATCCGTCCGTGCTCGTGGACAACACGACGGTGACGATCAACGGCTTCGCCGCCCAAGTGATCCCCGCGTGCACGGGGCTGTTCACGACAGCCATCTTCCTGGCGGCCGTCGTGGCCTATCCCGCGAGCTCGTCCCATAAGCTCGTCGGCGTTGGGATCGGGATTTTCGGCCTCCTGGCCGTCAACTGGATCCGCATCGTGTCATTGCTCGTCATCGGCGGCTACTGGCCGAGTGCCTTCGACATTGCGCATCTGCTCGTCTGGCGCTCCGTGGTGCTGGCGGTCGCGGCATTCCTCTGGCTCGGCTGGGCCCGAAAGGCTACCCATGGCTAGCGTCAGCCTCTCACCGACGCCGTCGATTGAACGCGTGGCGCTTCGGGTGATGGCCTCGCTCCTGCCGCTGATCGTCGCGTGGGGCATTCTCGCGCCCGTCTACAGCGGCGTGATCTTCCAGTTGGGTACCGCCGTGCTCGGCCTCGACCCGACCGTCAGCGTGACCATCGCCGAGAACGTCTCGGGCGTGCCGACGGTCTATCAGCTCGCCAACGGGGCGGAGCAGCCCGTCTTCCGCTTCGATCGCGTCGGCCTCTTCTACAACACGATCGTGCTGCTGGCGCTGATGCTGGCCGTGCCCGGCTGGGGCTGGCGACGGCGAGCCCCTCGTCTGGGAATCGCGCTCGGGCTGTTGGCGCTCACGCACGTCGGCTTCGTTGCGCTCCAGACGAAGGCCCAGTTCATCAATCAGGGACTGATCGCAACCCCCAACGATGTGGCCTACGCCGTCAACTGGCTGGCGGTGCTGTTCGGGCCGATCGGCAAAGGGCTCTTTCCGCTGGCGATCGCGTTCGGGCTGAGCTGGCCCAACTGGGCCGAGACCTTCGGCTTGCGCATCGGGCTCCGCCAACGCCAGCCATTGGGCCGTGTCGGCCGGAACGATCCCTGTCCCTGCGGCAGCGGGCGCAAGCACAAGCGCTGCTGCGGATCAAGGTAGGATGCCCTATCGCAGCACAAGCAACTTGCGCACGTCGCTGCGCCAAATCTCACCATGGACGCCTTCGACGGTCACCCGATAGAGGTAGACGCCGTTGGCCAAGGGACGCCCCGTCTGCTCGTCCAGCGCGCGCC
Source organism: Bipolaricaulia bacterium (assembly GCA_042219045.1). Lineage (GTDB taxonomy): Bacteria > Bipolaricaulota > Bipolaricaulia > RBG-16-55-9 > RBG-16-55-9 > CAZMNF01. The sequence continues at coordinate 36,650 of JBDGQO010000089.1, forward strand.
ATTCGAGTTGCGACCCTTGGGATCGCTCGTGGAACCGCGGGCGACCGCCGAGGTCGTAGCCTTGAACGGCCACGTTCTGGACGCCTTGGCCGCGGACGTTGAGGGTCCACCGATCGCCTGACGGGTGTTGGAGCTCGAGAGCCGAAACCTGCAATGCTCGGACAGGCCCATCCTGCTGGAGTTTGAATGCGATCGACTGGCCATCGGCGTCAACGAGGTGCCTCAATTGCAATTGGGGGCTCGCCGTCAACGTGCTATTGTCAGTCACGAGGCGAAGGATCCGGTGGCTCCCCGTGAGGCTGTCTTGAGGGGCCAATGCCAAGAAACGGACTTCGCCTCGTTGCGAGTCAATGCGGGAAGCCAGCACATCGTATCCATTGATTTCTTGGACCTTTTGCACGTTGAGTTCTTCCGGATCGTACTGGATACGCCCTTGGAAACCGCCGATTGATGCCCCCGACACGCTAGCGGATAGTTCCCAGCTTCCGGCATACTGCGGACTCGGGGCCCACTTGAGCGTTGCTTCGTTCTGCTGTTGCAGACCAAGCGACCGCATCAGCCAGTTCCACCATCCGGAAGACGTGTTCTTGACCCGAGTACTTGGCTGAGTGGATGAGGACACGTTGCCTTCTTGGAGTATGGCAAGCTCGGCAATCCGGCGCAGGTCCGCGGAGTTCAAGTCAATTTGGCCGTCAATTTCGAAAATGTTGGTCGATGAATTGCCTTGAGCACTCGCTTCATCGCTCGTGCATGATGGGATTTTTCCATCCGGTGCCTTATCGCCCGCCTTAACCGTGCCCGCCACGTCGGCCACCAAGCGTTGTTCCTTGTTCAGCTTGTCGCAATCCGAGATGAGCTGTTGGGCCAAGTTCAAAACGTCCTTAATGGTGATGGCGCTGTCCATGGTGACATCGCCGGGTGCCAGCAAGGTCACGCTCCCGGAATTGAGAACCACTTGTTGCCCGATTGGCGAGCCACTGCCATCGATGATCTGACCAACTTGCAAGAGCAACGTGCTCTTAGTGCCCGGCTTTCCCCGAGGCGTGATTTCCAGATTGGCGAGGGTGAACACAGGATTGGTGGGATCGATCGGTTTCGTTGGCTGGCTGGTCACGAGGTTAAACCGGACTTTGCCTGAGCGGTTGTCAATCTCGACCGACTCCGTCTGATAGGGGTCCTTGGGCGATATTCCTTCAACTTGGATCACGTCGGGGTTGAACTGGACTTCCATGGTCTGAAGTTTCTTCAGACCCACGTTTGGGACACGAACAGCCTCGATGCCGATATCGCTTCCCGCAATCCGTCGGTTTTGGATGCGAATGATGCCGCTGCCGATGATGGAGCTCTTTCGAACCTCAAATCGCGGGGCCAACTTTTGATCGAATGTTAGCCCCGATTCGTCGACGATTGCCGTCATGTTCGGCTGCAACGTCCGACCACGCAGAGCCGAACGGCTCGCGATTGCGATGAGTGTGAAATGCTCACACTTGTCATCCGTTATCGTAATCGGGCCGCCAGTAAGGGTGACCCCGACACCACTCCGCGCTAGACTGTTGGCAGGGAGCGGCGTGGGACTCGTCAATTGCCCCCCTGATCCGATCAGCTTGAGCTTGCGGATATCCTTTGCCGTCGCCGTGCCGGACGGCCCCTGTCGTACAATAACTTCCTTGAGCTTGAGCGAGTTTCCATTGCCGTCAACGGACTTCACCTTTCCTGTCGGATCAGAATGACCTCCGTCACAAATCCAGAACTTGGCCACCTCCGGCTCTTGAGGTTGAGTTTGGGGAGGAATGGGGATGCTGCGGGATATGGACTGCCCAGATCGATGTAGGGAGTTAATGCCCCGATTCTGGATGCGATCGATCTGACTGTCGGTCAGGCTGACCCTCGAGTTGCCGAGTGAATCGAAGGGATTGGGCGGGTCTTCGTCAATCTCACTGTCGTTGTTGGGGTCGTCATTTCGGCCATTAATGGGATCTTCATCTTTATCCTGATCGTTCCTAGGATCGTCGTTCTCAAAGCCGCCTGTCGGATCTTCATCGGTTTTATTGTCGCCATCATTGTTCTGAAAATCAACGGGGTCCTCGTCAAATTTTCCATCACCATCGTCATCAACCGCATCTGGAGGATCTTCATCAACGCCATTCTTCCCGTCGTTATCGAAGTTATCAATGGGGTCTTCGTCAAATGAACCATCGTTATCGTCGTCCACGAGGTCTTCGTTGATACGTCCATCCTGGTCAGTGTCGGCAGGTTCCTCATAGAGAACCGTCGCTTGAAGTTGAAGGGAATGATTCCGTGCGTTGTCTCTAAGAAACCGGCTCTTCTCTGTCTTCACGGCAACCGAATAGGTTGCGCTGTTGCCATGGTTGATTTCAGCAGACGACGATTGAAGACCGCCTCCTCCTCGATAAAGGAAAGCTTCAAAAGAAACCGGCCCCCCGGCGGATGCACTTGGCGGACAAAAAGTGGATCTACCCGGCACTGGCAGTTGTCCGGGACTTGAGGTGCTGGTGGTCATTGGAGTGCCACCCTGGCGTGTCACCCGGACATCGGTGATATCTTGATTTGTTGCAGAGCCTAAATTTTGAAGCCGGATACAATAAATCGACACATCATTTGAGTCATTTCTTCGGCCGAGTGTATCGCGAATCTTGAACCGGAAAATCGTGGTGAATTCGTTGGTAATTGGTGGATTCGACGGTTCTACGACAACGCTAGAGGTGTCATATACACCTGCCTTTTTCAAAGATACCTCTTCGACTTCGACGTTGGCCTCTACTGAGAGCGTTAACGTTAGGAGTATCACTCCAACCACGAAGAAAGCGGTGAAAATTTGCTTGAAATTAAAAATATCGCGCCAACTCCGCGTTGCTGAGTTTGCGGCAAAGGAATGGATCACGTTATGCACCGCGCTCACCTCGCTTCCATCATGGCCATGTGCGGATTGTTGAAAAAGCACAGCCGATACGTCCGACCGGAACAGCCGTCACCTGTGGAAAAGAATTGCGGGTTGGGCCCGCCGTGATTTGATTGGCTACCATGCATCGACGCAAGATCGATCAACGACGGGGTCCGACCCGAGGCCCTGTCCGGATGGAGCAAGAATCATGGTGTGCAGATGAACCATGGCCGTGAATTGGAGGGGCCGATCATGAACGTTCAACAGGTGCAACATCGCTGGCGGGTGGCACTCGTCGCCGCGTTAATCCTCAGCGGTCCGGCATGGCTCGGACTGGCCCAGGCCGGGTCGACGCTCGACTTGGCCAACCAGAGCGTGGACTTTAAGGTCGTGGCTCGCGACGGCGACGATCGGTTGGGAAGCGCCAAGACCATCGCCACGGGTGACTTCAATAACGACGGCACGACCGACTTTCTCCTCGGCGTGCCAGGCGGCGACGGCCCGAACGATCGCCGCCAGAACATCGGCGAGGCCTACATCATCTTCGGCCGCTCCGATCTGCCGTCCTCGTTCAACGTCGACGGCATTCCCGGCCCCGACGTCGTGATCTACGGCCAGGATCTGGGTGACCGCCTCGGCAGCACTACCGCAGCCGGCGACGTCAATGGCGACGGCATCGACGACGTGATTCTCAGCGCCCCCAATGCCAACGGCTCAGCCAACAACCGCGACGACGTCGGCGAAGTCGTCGTGCTCAACGGGCAGAGCTCCTGGCCTGACGAAATCGACTTGGGCAACACCTCGCCCGACCTGATCGTCTACAACAACCGCCAGCAGAGCAGCTTCGGCGCCTCCATGATCACGAACGACCTGAACGGCGACGCCATCCCCGACCTCGTCCTCGGCGATCCGGCCGCCAGCGGCAGCACGGGAGCGGCCTACGTGATCAACGGCCATCAGGACATGCCCGATCGATTGGACATCGCCCGGCCGGACGACGTCAACGTCACGATCCAGGGAGCGGACACCGGCGATCGCTTGGGCCAATCGCTGGCCGGGGCCGACGTCAACGGCGACGGCATTGGAGACCTGATCGTCAGCGCTCCTCGAGCCGACGCCGCCCAGAACGACCGCCCCGACAGCGGCAGCGCCTTCGTCGTCCTCGGCCGCTCGGACCTGCCCGGGACCATCGACTTGGGGCAAACCAGTCCCGACGCGACGATCTTCGGGGCCGGCAATCAGAACCGGCTGGGCGCGAGCTTGGACGTCGGCGACCTCAACGGCGACGGCCTGCCCGACATCGCCGTCGGTGCCCCCGGGGCCGGAGGCCCCAACACCCAACAGGGCGGCGCGGGCTCCGTCCACGTCATTTACGGATCTCAGAGCCTGCAATCGCTGTATGATATGGACGCGGGCGATCAAGACGTGCGGATCAACGGCGCGCAAGCGCTGGAGAACGCCGGTGAATCCCTCGCCCTGTCCGACTTGGACCAGGACGGCCAACTTGACCTCATCATTGGGGCGCCCGGCGGCAGCGGCCCCGGCGGCGAACGGGCCCAATCGGGCACGGTCTACGTCGTCCGCAACGACAATGGATTTTCCAGCCAGCTTCGGTTGAGCTCCGGGGCCGACTTGGCCGTCTATGGCGCCAACGGAGGCGACACGCTCGGGGCGTCGTTGGACGCCGGAGCGGTCACCAACGGCAATGAGGGCGTCCTCCTCATGGGCGCTCCCGGCGTGGACTCCCAAGTCAACGGCCCCGACGCTGGCATCGTCTATCTCCTGCGCGCCGGTCCGATGATCCAGCCCAACCGAGCCCCGACCGCAAGCGCCGGCTCGGATCGGACCGTGACCGTCGGCACCGAGGTGCAACTGGACGGGTCCGGATCGAGCGATCCCGAGGGGGGCGAACTCAGCTTCGCCTGGACCCTGACGTCCCGGCCGTCGGACAGCTCGGCCAGCCTCTCGGGGGCTAACACGGCCCAGCCCACGTTCACGCCCGACGTGGCGGGCGAGTACGTCGTCGAGCTGACCGTCGAAGATGGGCAGGGCGCCACGTCGACCGACAGCGTGCGCATTACCGCCCAAACCGAAGGCGATGGCGAACCGAGCGGGGACAACCCGGGCGACCTCGACGGCGACGGCGACGTCACGATCCTGGACGCTCGCATCGTCTGCGAAGCCGTCCTGGGCGACCGGAGCCTCAGCGAGTCGGAACGCGGGTTGGCCGACGTCGCCCCGCCCGAGGGCGAGATTACGCTCAAGGACGCCCAATGGATCGCCGACGCCGCGGTGGGCCGACGCTCGCTGAGCGCCCCCGCCGAGTCCTCGAACGGAAGCTCGATCCAGTCGCTGAAGCTGTTGGCGTTGAACGTCCTGAGCCAGCGCAACGGCGGCCTCGCGGTCCGCGCGACCGGCCTCGGCATCGATGCCGTGCGGTTGGGTGTCTACAACTTGAACGGCCAGACCGCCTACCAAAGCGGCTGGAATGACGGATCCCGGCTCTCGTGGTCCGGGATGACCGATCGTGGCCGTCAGCTCGCCAACGGGGTCTATCTCGCTGCGGTCAGCGTTCGCGGCGAGGACGGCACGCTCCATCGCGAGATCCGTAAAGTCGTGATTCTGCGCTAACGCCAAGCGCATCCGCCCCGCATTCCGACAGCGGCCCAGAAACGCATCAACGCCCGTTTCCGGCTCCCAGGGCGTAGGTGAGCCGGAAGCGGGTTTTTTGCGTCGTCGGATTGTCAGCTCACCTAAAGTTCGCGCTTCCCTCCCCTGTTACTGTCTGTGATTGACGTAACGCCCAGCACTTACACTAGCGGAGCGCAACGCTACGCTATGGGCGTAACGCACGTCACAGCCCAGCGGCGATCATCGCATTGCTTGCGACCATTACCGGGAGGTGATGTCGCCCACAGGAGGTGCAGCACGCCGGTCGTTTACCGCTTGTTCTCCCATCCAGAATCTTGACGATCGGGCACGCTCCAGCATGTGGCGACCAACAGAGGAGGTTGGTGTATGTCTCGATGTTACCCAATCCTAGCAGGGGGCCTGGTTCTCATCGGTGCCCTTGCGTTCAGCATCCCGGCCTTCGGCCAAGTCGAGGCCGAGGACCATGGCTACTCGGCCAAGACGATTGAGCCGGGCGATGCCACGACGATGGACGACGTTCCCCGACCGGCCGCGCTCGGCTCGGGCGTCACGGTCATGCGCTTCACGTTGACCGACATCGATCCGCAAGCCGACGACCCGAGCGACGTCAAGATCGACGAGTTCCGCATCCAGAATCTGGGAAGCGCCGACGAGACTGACATCGCCGAGATCATGTGCCTTGACGAGGACGGCAACGCCGTCGCGCCCTTGCTGACCTCGGTCAACCCCGGCCCGAACGCCAACGTCGGCTTTTCCGCCACCTGTGAGCTGGATGGCTTTGTGATTCCGGACGGCGAATCGGAGACCTTCGAGATCGCGGTTCGGACGGTGGGAACCAACGAGCTCGAGGACGACGACCAGAACAACACGATCCGGCTCCGCGTCACGACCACCTACAGCGAGACGGTCGGCAGCCCCCCGACCGACACGGACTTCACGACCGAAGTGACTGACAGCGCCGCCGAGCACATCTACAACGGCGGCATCAACGACGTCTCGGAAGGAAGCTTCGGCGTGGATTCGCTCATGCCCGGCGAGCAGGGTGTGGTCAGTCGATTCACCGTCTGCGACGACGACTCTAACGAGCATAACCTCGTCCTTGACCAGCTGAGGATCAAGCAGGGCGAGGACGGCACCGCCCTCTTTACCGACATCAGCAGCCTCGAGATCTATCGCATCGACAACATCCGTCGCACGCAGCTCGGCACCTTGACCCCGGATGCCGGTGCCAATCGAGGCGGCGCCAGCGACGCCCTGCTCTTGCCGACCTCCGTCTTCATTCAGGATGACACCTGCACTACATTCGAAATCGAAGCCCAAATCAATCCTTTCGCGTTCAAAGGGAAAGTCATCCAGCTCAGCTATCAGCTGAGCGCCCAGGAACCGGTCAACTTCGACATCGACGAAAGCGTCGACCGCGAGCTTGTCTCCAGTCAGCTCGTCTCCATCGGCAAGGGCCTCGTCCGGATCCCGGACGCCGTGATTCTCTCCCAGCGAAGCGGCGGCGGCACGGCCACGGCCGAGCTGCCGATCGAGGTCCAGGGCATTCCGCTGCCGGGCTTCGGCGCCCTCCAAGTTGGCCCCAAGGGCGCCGTCTCTTTCAACCCCGACGTCCTGCGGGTCACCGACATCGTCGGCGCGGACATCGACGGCGACGGCACCAACGACTACGTCGTCGAAGCGACCGACATCGACAATCAGCGGGGCGAAGCCCGGTTCACAGTCCGCGCCACACAGTCGCTGGTCAATCGCGTCGGCGACTCAACCGCCCAGCCCGACGAACGGCCTGTGCAGAACGGCCCGGTCGCGTACGTGCGCGTCGAAACCGTCGGCGATCCGGGCCAGAGCACCCGCATGACGATCCAATTCGACGAATTCAAGGATGCGCACAACCAAGTCCTGACGGAGGACGTCGGCACCGATGCGGGCCTTGTGGAAGTCGTCGCGCCCGGGGACGTCGATCAAGACGGATCGGTCGCCGTCAACGACGCGCTGTTTTTGGCCCGGCAACTGACCAACGACTGCGAGGACCTGAGCGACAAGCAGAAGCTGATCGCGGACGTGGCTGAACCGCGAGCTTCGACCGATGAAATCCCGGTGTGTGGCGACACGCTGACCTCCGCCGATGCCGCTCGGATTGCGCGCATCGCCATCGACGGATCGACCACCGCTACCGGCATCGGCTCCAATAGGGCGGACACCGAGCCGACTGTCGAGGCCCTCAGCGTGAGCCGCATCCAGACGTCGCTCTTCAACCAAACGCTTGATGTGCAGGTCAACGGCCAAGGCATCGCCCGCACGGAGCTGGCCATGTACAACCTGTCCGGCCACCGCGTCTTTCAGAAGAGCTCAATCGGCTCAACGCTGCAAGCGCGTCTGCAGACCGACGCCGGGCAGCCGCTGGCCAACGGCGTCTACCTCTATCAGGTGACGGTCCGCGGCGCGGACGGACAGGTCGAGCGTAGCGGCGTGCGCAAGCTCGTGGTCATGAGGTAGACCGCCATGAAACGAATCGAGACATGTGTTCAGACGACCCAAAAAGATTTTCCGCAAGGGAGGTTAGCTCGTATGACCCATCTGGATCTGCGACGTTTGGTTGGCCTGATCGGCGTGACAACCATCATCGGACTCGTCTTTGTGACCGCCTATGGCGCTACGATCGACTGCACGGGACAGTTCAACTGCGTCGGAACTGACGGTGCCGACACGTTCCTCGATGATCAAGACACAGCCGAAATTCAGGGCCTTGGCGGCGACGACACCATCACAGTCAGTGAGGGGTTCGCCCGTAATCAAGGCGGCAACAACGATGGTGCGACAAAAAGCGTGTTCGCTGGCCCGGGCAATGATACGATCGGCACCTCAGCTGGGCAGGGCACAAATAATCAGCTTGCCAACACCAGCATATTTGCCGAAGTCGGCAATGATACCATCCGAATCAACACGGGCGATCAAACCAACAATAGCTTGTCCGGTACGTTTGACGGGGGTCGAGGCGATGACACCATCCTGATTGAAGGCATCTTGGGTGGCAATCAAGACACTGACACGGTCAGCGGCGGTTCCTTGATAAAGGACGGGCCGGGTCAAGACGTTATTTTTCAAGACACTGGCGATAATCAGGCCAACAACAGTAACTCGAGCTTCACGGTCCGAATGACCGAGGACAATGAAGACGATACCGTCCGTTTGGACCTAGCTCGGGGTGATGGAACACAAAATAACGCAACGGGCAGCGTGGCCATCGTGTTGTCCCGTGGCAGTGGCCGTGACGTCATCCAGTGCAACGATCCCAATATCAATCAAGATCAGACGAACGCGGATAACGCGAACATTCGTCAGGGTACCGTTATCCTCAACGGCAACCGCAAAGCCGTCGATCCACAGGGCAATAATCTCTTCCGCGCGGCCCGACTCGGAGGCGTCGCTGAGACCGGCTGTGACGCCATCATTCCCTAACAAGCTCAGGACTCCATCCATCCCGACCTAACATGTCGAGGGGCTTTCCATCCCGGAAGGCCCCTCATCTCATTCTGGCTGCTCCTCCAGCCCATCTTCGCAAACTCACCCGAACGCACTCCCGTCGGGCCCACCGCACGACGGACAGCGGATAATGAACGGGTTATCGGATCAACGGTCAACGGCAATGCTGACCCACCCGTCCGCTTATCCGCTCCCTATCCGTTGACAGACCCTCTTGACAACCGACCGAACCGCTTTCGGTCGAGCGGCTGAGTGTGACAAACGTCACAGAATATCCACACTTGTGACCTATACCACAAACATATTCCGCTGATTGGTGACGTGCATTACGGAAATTCGTCTCATCCTTGGGTTATACCTGTCTTAGCGATCCTCACAAAAACCAAAAATTCGATCAGGAGGTGACCGCAATCCTCGGAACATGGGCCTAGCGGTGAATGTGAAATCTCCAACACCCAAGACGCGTTCGCGAAAACACCCCTCGAGGGCAATTGCAGAGGAGGTTGGCAAATGCTCAATCGACATAAAGCGTTGAGCGCAGCATTGACGCTTGTCTTTGCTTTGACGCTCACGATTCCGGCCTACGGCCAAGTCGAGATGACCGACGACGGGTTCCAAGCCAAGGCGGTGGAACCCGGCGAAGGCATCCCGATGGACACGACGACCGATCCGGCCGCGCTCGGGTCGGGCATTACCGTCATGCGCTTCGACATCAAGGATATCGACCCGCAGGCGGACGATCCGAGCGACGTGACGATCACCGAGCTGCAGGTCGACAACCTCGGCACCGCCAATCAGAAAGACATCGTCGAGGTCATGTGCCTGGACGGCGCCGGCAACGCGATCGCGCCGCTGGGCACGCCGAGCAGTCACTCCAACCCGAACATCACGTTCCAGGCGTTCTGTGACACCGACTCCTACGTCATCCCGGACGGCCAAAAGCAGACGTTCGAGATCGCCGTGCGCACCGCCGGCACCAACACGCTGCAGGACGACGACCAGAACAACTCGTTGAGGCTGCGCGTCACGGCCAAGTACGAGGAGAAGGTCGGCAGCCCGCCGCGCAACTCGACGTTCACCGCCGAAGTGACCGACTCGAAGCCGGAGACGATCTACAACGGCGGCCTCAACGACGTCAGTGAAGAGACCTATGGAACCTCGTCTCTCATGCCTGGCAATCAGGGCGTCGTCAGCCGCTTCACCGTCTGCGACAAGGACTCCAACGAGCACAACCTCGTCATGGACGAGCTGCTCATCAAGCAGGGCGACGACGGCACGGCGTTGTTCTCCGACTTCGCCAGCCTGAAGCTCTATCGCGTGGAGAACAGCGGTCGCACCCAAGTCGGCTCCGTGACGCCGAACGTGTCCGCGAACCGCGGCGGTGCGGGCGACTCGCTGCCCATCCCCACCAACGTCTACCTCCAGGATGATCACTGCACCACGTTCGAGATCGAGGCGCACGTTTCGCCGTTTGCGTACAAGGGCAAGGTCATCCAGTTCGAGTACCAGATCAGCACGGAGGAGCCGGTCTCCTGGCCCATCGCGCAGAGCGTCGATCCTCAGCTGGTGACGAGCCAGCCCACGGCGATCGGCAAGGGAGTCTTGCAAATTGCCGACGCCGTCCTCCTTCCCGAGCGCAGCAACGGCGACCGCACCACGGTCGGCGTGCCGCTGAAGGTCAAGGGCTTCCCGCTTCCGGGCTTCGGCGGCCTGCAAGTCGGCTCCAACACCCTCTCCTACGATCCGAGCGTGGTCCGCGTCAAGGACGTCGTCGGCGTGGATCTGGACAATGACGACACCAACGACTACGTCGTCGACGTCGTGGAGAAGGACAACCGCCGCGGCGAGGTGCGCTTTACCGTGCGACTCAACCAGGCCACGGATGAAGCGCTGGACAAGCACATGAGCGGTGCCGACGTGCCGCTGGAAGAGCTGCCGCAGCAGGACGGCCCGGTCGCCTTCATCCGAGTCGAGGGCGTGGGCAAGCCTGGCGACAGCACGCGGATGAACCTGACCTTTGAGGAGGTTAAGACCGCCGACAACCAGGCGATCACCGATGACGTCGGCACGGACTCCGGCGTCATGGAGATCGTTCCGCCGGGCGACCTCAACCGCGACGGCAACGTCAGCGTCAACGACTCGCTCATGCTCGGCCAGGCGCTGCTCAACGACTGCGCCAATCTCACCGACACGCAGAAGCGGATCGCCGACGTCGCGGACCCGCGGGCCGCGGTGGACTCGGTGCCCTCCTGTACCGGCAACTCACCGGAGTTGGACTCGGCCGACGTGGCTGAGATCTCCAGCCTCGCGCTCGACTCGGGCGCCAGTTCGGCCGGAGTGGAAGCCTCGGACGCGGAGCAGCCGACCGTCCAGCCGCTCAGCGTCAACCGCATCCAATCGACGATGACGGGCGGCACGCTGGGCATTAGTGCCATCGGCCAGGGCATCACCGGCATGCAGGTGGACGTCTTCAACCTCTCGGGCGACCACGTCATCAGCGAGCGCGCGACGACCGACCAGCTGCGCGTCCGCATGAGTTCGAACACGGGTCAGCCGCTGGCCAACGGCGTCTACCTCTACACGGTGACGATCGA
>JBDGQO010000009.1:0-17662 GCA_042219045.1 Bipolaricaulia bacterium
CCCGCATTCTGCCCGTTTGTCAGTCCGCTTACAGATCGATGAGCCCGAGCGCGTCAGCATATCCGTTGTTGCACGGGCTTGATTCGACTTTTCACAATAAGCGCGAATCCCTACCTCAAAGGAGATGACCGCGATGGTGACCGTCAAAGACATCGACCAAAAGAGCATTGACACGATCCGGACGCTGTCGATGGATGCCGTGCAGAAGGCCAGCTCCGGCCATCCAGGGACGCCGATGGCGCTGGCCCCCGTCGCCTACCTGCTCTACACCAGGTATCTGAAGCACAACCCGACCGATCCGAACTGGCCTGATCGGGATCGGTTCATCTTGAGCAACGGCCACGCCTCCATGTTGCTTTACAGCACGCTCTATCTGTCTGGATACGGCATTCCGTTCGAGGAATTGGAGAGGTTTCGCCAGTGGGCGTCGATGACGCCCGGTCATCCCGAGTACGGGGACACGCCCGGCGTGGAGACGACGACCGGGCCATTGGGCCAAGGCTGCGGCAACTCCGTCGGCATGGCCATGGCTGAAGCACACTTGGCCGCTCGCTTCAATACGGACGACCACCCGATCGTCGACCATCATACCTTCGTTTTGAGCAGCGACGGCGACATGATGGAGGGCGTCTCGCACGAAGCGGCCGCGCTGGCCGGGCACTTGAAACTCGGGAAACTGATCTGGATGTTCGACGACAACCGGATCACCATCGGCGGCTCGACGGATCTGGCGATGAGCGAGGACGTGCGGACCCGTTTCGATGCCTACGGCTGGCACACCCAGGACGTCGAGGACGTCAACGATCTCGAGGCGCTTTCGGAGGCCATTGAAGCCGCCCAAGCCGAGACCGAGCGTCCGTCGTTCATCCGGATCCGAACGCACATCGGGTATGGGGCCCCCAACAAGCAGGACACGAGCGACGCCCACGGTGCCCCGCTCGGCGAGGACGAGGTTCGCGAGACGAAACGCTTCTACGGTTGGCCGGAGGACGAGACGTTCTACGTCCCGGACGACGTGATCGAGCACTTCCGCGAGGCCAAGGCCCGCGGCCAGCAGCTCCAGCAGGCGTGGCAGGAGACGTTCGAGGCGTGGCAGGCGGCCAACCCCGATCTGGCCGAGGAGTGGAGCCGCATCCATCGCCACGAGCTGCCCGAGGGCTGGCACCGCAGCCTCCCCGCCTTCGATCCTGCAGATGGCAAGGAGGCGACGCGCAAGGCATCCGGAAAAGTCATCAACGAGATCGCGGGCACGCTGCCCGAGCTAATGGGCGGCTCGGCGGATCTCGCGCCGTCGACCAAGACGCTCATCGACGCCAGCGGCGAGTTCCAAGCCGGCAGTTATGCGGAACGGAACCTGCGCTTCGGCGTGCGCGAGCACGGCATGGGCGCGGCTGTCAGCGGAATGGCGCTGCACGGCGGCGTGCGGCCCTACGGCGCGACGTTTCTCATCTTCAGCGACTACATGCGGCCGACCCTTCGCTTGGCGTCCATGATGAAGCAGCCGACGATCTACGTCTGGACGCACGACTCCATCGCGCTCGGCGAGGACGGCCCGACGCACCAGCCGATCGAGCACCTGATGTCGCTGCGGGCGATTCCCGGCTTCACGCTCCTGCGCCCGGCCGACGCCAACGAGACGGCCGCGGCGTGGCGAGTCGCCATCGAACGACGGAAGGGCCCGGTCGGCTTGGCGCTGACGCGCCAGGGGCTGCCCATTCTGGACACGTCCGAATACCCCATCGCCCAAGGCGTCCGCAAGGGAGCCTACGTCCTCTCGGACGCCTCCCACGGATCGCCGCGGCTCGTGCTGATCGGGACGGGCTCGGAAGTCAGCCTCGCGCTCGATGCCCAACAAGCCCTGGAAAACGACGGCATCCCGACGCGCGTCGTCTCCATGCCGTCCTGGGAACTGTTCGACGAGCAGGACGCGGCGTACCGCCGAGAGGTTCTCCCGCCCAATGGGCGCAAGCTGGCCATTGAGGCCGGCTCGACGCTCGGATGGTCCAAGTACGTCGGCGACGATGGCGACGCCATTGGCTTGGAGCGCTTCGGGGCGTCGGCTCCGAGCGACGTCGCCTATGAGAACCTGGGCTTCAACGTCGACAACGTCGTCACCCGCGCAAAACAGCTCGTAGGCACATGACTGTTTGAACGAACGCTTGGAGGAAGATTCGATGAATCCGCTCAACGAACTGGCGCACCGGGGACAGTCGATCTGGCTCGACTACATTCGCCGCAGCCTCATGGACAGCGGCGAACTGGCTCGCCTGGTCAATGAGGACAGCCTCACGGGCCTGACCAGCAACCCGGCGATCTTCCAGAAGGCCATCGCCGGCAGCGAGGAGTACGACGCCCAGATCGATCAAGCGATCCGCGACGATCCGCACATTTCTACCGAATCGCTGTTTTGGCAGCTCGCGATCGCCGACATCCAGCTGGCCGCCGACGTGCTCCGTCCCGTCTACGACGACACCAATCGAGCGGACGGCTACGTCAGCCTCGAGGTCTCTCCTCAATTGGCAGACGACACTGACGGGACGCTGGCGGAAGCCCGGCGGCTCTGGCAGGCCGTCGATCGGCCGAATCTGATGATCAAGGTGCCGGCCACGGAGGCCGGCATTCCCGCCATCGAGACGCTGATCGGCGAGGGGATCAACGTCAACGTGACGCTGATGTTTTCATTGGATCACTATGAAGCCGTCGCCAACGCCTACATCAAGGGATTGGATAAGCTGGACGATCCCTCGACGGTGGCCTCGGTGGCGTCGTTCTTTGTCAGTCGCGTTGATGCCAAGATCGACCCGACGTTGGGCGAGATCGGAACCGACAAGGCCGAGGGATTGAAGGGGCGGATCGCGGTCGCCAACGCCAAGTTGGCCTATCGTCGCTACGGGGAGATCTTCCATGGCGAGCCGTTCGCCGAGCTCCGCGAGGCGGGCGCCATGCCCCAGCGCGTCCTCTGGGCGAGCACCAGCACGAAAAACCCCGACTATCGCGAAACGATCTACGTCGAGGAGCTGATCGGATCGGGGACAGTCAACACGATGCCCCCGGCGACGCTGGGCGCGTTCCGCGATCACGGCGAGGTCCGGGGCGACACCCTCAGCGAGGACGTCGAAGCCGCCGAGCGACATATCCAACAGCTGGGCGAGCTCGACATCGACCTCGATCGTATCACGGAGGATCTGCAACGAGAGGGCGTCGACAAGTTCGTCAAGCCGTTCGAGGAGCTCCTGGCGGCCCTCGACGAGAAGCGCCACGATCTGCAAGCCAAGCGCGTCAATCCCCTGAGCCTCCAGGTCGGCGATGCGGATCGTCAGCGCATGGATAGCCGGCTCTCGACCTGGGATGACCAGACGTTTGCCCAGCGGCTGTGGCGCAAGGATCCCACGCTGTGGGCCGACGAAGACACGCCCGAAATCACCGATCGCTTGGGGTGGCTCGACCTGCCCGAGGCGATGCACGAGGCGTTGGCTCGACTGGAAAGCCTGGCAGACGACGTCCACAACGAGGGCTTCCAGTCGGTTATTCTGCTGGGCATGGGCGGCTCGAGCCTGGCGCCCGAGGTCTTCCAGCGCGTCTTCGGCAACGCCGCGGGCTATCCCGAACTGCGGGTGCTCGACAGCACCCATCCCGATGCCGTGCGCCGTGTCGACAATGAGGTCGATCTGACGAAGACGCTGTTCGTCGTCGCGAGCAAGTCGGGCACGACGACCGAATCGCTGTCGTTTTTCCATTACTTCTGGGCAGCGGTGAGCGACATCTCGGATCGACCCGGCGACCACTTCGTCGCCATTACCGACCCCGGCACGCCGTTGGTGGATCTGGCGAGCGACCGCGACTTCCGCGCCACGTTCAAGGCACCGGCCGACGTCGGCGGGCGCTACGCGGCGTTGACGCCGTTCGGCCTCGTCCCGGCTGCGCTTATCGGCATGGACGTCCACAAGCTTCTCGACCGGGCCTGGACGCTCGCCGAGGCCTGCGCGTTCTGCGTGCCCGCCAGCGAGAACTCGGCGCTGACACTGGGGGCCGCGCTCGGCGAGCTGGCGGCGAGCGGTCGGGACAAGCTGACCCTGGAGACGTCGCCGTCGCTCGTGGCGTTTCCCGACTGGCTTGAGCAACTGATTGCCGAGAGCACCGGCAAGGACGAGACCGGCATCGTGCCCGTCGTCTGCGAGCCGCTCGGACCGCCGGAGGTCTACACCGACGATCGCGTGTTCGTCCATCTGAAGCTGGCAGACGAGGAGGACGCCGTTCAAGAACAACGACTCGCCGATCTCGAACAGGCCGGCCATCCGGTCGTTCGGGTCGAGCTTCCGGAGCGCTATGATCTGAGCCAAGAGATGTTCCGCTGGGAGATGGCGATCGCCGCGGCGGGGGCCGTTTTGAACATCCATCCGTTCAACCAGCCCAACGTCGAGCTGGCCAAGAAGCTGTCCAAAGAGGCCATGGGCCGCGACGAGAGCGACGCCCAAGAGGATGGCATCGAGGCGCTCGAAGCCGCCTCGGCTGCAAGCGTCGCGGCGAGGCTGCAGCAGTGGCTCGACGACACGACCGACGGTGATTATATCGCCATCCAAGCGTTCATCGCGCCGACCTCGCGGGTCAACGAGACGCTGCATGAGCTCCGGCTCAAGCTGCGGGATCGAACGCAACGGGCGACGACGCTCGGCTACGGGCCGCGGTTCTTGCACTCCACGGGCCAGCTCCACAAGGGCGGCCCGAACACGGGGCTGTTCCTCCAGCTCGTCGACGAGCCGAGCAGCGCGCTGCCTGTTCCGGAGACGGACTATTCGTTCCAGAAACTGCTCCGTGCGCAGGCCGACGGCGACTATCACGCGCTAGCCCAGCAGAATCGTCGTGTGATACGGATCAACCTCGGTCAGGACCCGCTTGACCATCTCGAGCAGTTGCGGGAGGCGCTCGGATGACGATCGAGTTCTGGTACATGTTGCCCGTGGCCGCGCTGATCGCGACCGTCGCGATGGCTTCCGGCGTCGAAGGCGCGACGTTCTTCGCGCCGTTGTTCATTTTGGGGCTGGGGCTCTCGACCGAGGTCGCCATCGGGACGGGGCTGATCACCGAGGTCTTCGGCTTCGCCAGCGGGCTGTTCGCGTATGTGCGTAAACGCCTCATCGACTACAGGCTCGGCATGGCGCTTTTGATCGTCACGGTGCCGGCCGCGTTCTTGGGCACTTGGATCGGCGGGCAGGTCGAGCCGGGCATCCTGAAGGCGATCCTGGCCGTCGGGTTGTTTGCCGTGGCGCTCAGCTTCCTGCGCAGCCCGGAGGCGTCTGATCGCGAGCGCATGGACGCGGCCATCGACGAGATGTGGGAGGACCCGGAAACGTGCCTCGTCAGCGCCGAGGGCAAGGAGCACTGCTACACCGTCTGCAACCGCACCGAAGGCCGGACGATTGCCGGCGTTGGGGCGCTGTTCATGGGGATGATCTCCACGGGCCTGGGTGAGATGAATGGGTATTATCTCCTGCAGCGCTGCCGCGTGCCGAGCGCCGTGGCGGTGGCGACGAGCGTATTTGTCGTGGCGGTCACGGCGCTAGCAGGGTCGGCGGGCCATGTCGCCAAGTTTGCTCAAGGTGATCCGGAGGCGATCCAGACGGCCCTCAATTTGACGGTCTTCACGGTTCCCGGGGTGCTGATCGGGGGCCAGCTCGGCTCGGCCGCGGCCCACCGGGTTCCCCAGAAGATGTTGGAGACGGGTCTCGGGGTGCTGTTTATCCTGATCGCGATTCTGATGCTCGGGAGCGTGACGACATGATCGAGACGATGATCTTCGACCTGGACGGCACGCTCGTGCAGACGGAAAAGTTGAAGGCCCAATCCTACGCGCGGGCGGCCGTATGGCTCTGTCCCGGCACGGTCACCGAGGCCGAGGTGCTCGAGGCGTTCAAGGACGTCGTGGGGCGCTCGCGCCGCGAAGTGGCCATGGCGTTGATGGAGCGGTTCAACCTCCACGAAGCCGCGCGCGTCCGCATGGACGAGTACGGCGTGGACGCGCCATGGCAGGCGTTCCTTCAAGCTCGCCTCGACATCTACGAGGACATGATCACGGACGCGACGATCCTTCGCGAGAACCAATGGCCGCACAATCGCGACCTGCTGGAACAAGCCCGTGAGGACTGCCGTCAGGTCGCACTGGCGACCATGTCGCATTGCGAGCGGGCCAACCAGATCCTGGAGGTTCTCGATCTGAGCGACGCGTTCGATTTCGTGGCGACCCGCGACGACGTTGACAATGGCAAGCCCGATCCGGAGATCTATCGACTGGTCGCGGAGGAGCTCGACGTGGCACCGGAGGACTGTCTGGTGGTTGAGGACTCACCGAGCGGCGTTCAGGCAGCGGTCGACGCCGACATGCACGTGGTCGCCGTGGCGACGCCGTTCTCCGCGGACGAATTGGCCAAGCTGGAGACGCTCGACCCGCGCTGGATCGTCCACGACCCGGATGATCTGCTGACCGTTGTGCAAACGAAGCTGGACGAAGCCAAATCTCAAGGGGTGGAATCGACATGAAACTGGGCATGATTGGACTGGGCAAGATGGGCGCGGCCATGAGCGAGCGGCTCATGAACGACGGCCACGAGGTCGTCGCCTATGATCTGAACGAAGGCGCCGTCCAAGACGTCGTCAACAAAGGCGCCGAGGGCGCGTCTTCGCTCCAAGATCTCGTCGGCAAGCTGGAGTTCCCGCGCACGGTCTGGCTCATGGTCCCGGCCGGCGACCCCGTCGACAAGACGATCGATGCGCTGCTGGCGCTGTTGGACCCGGAAGACACCATCGTCGACGGGGGCAACTCCAACTACAACGACACCATGGCCCGCGCCGAGCGCGTGGAACAGAACCACCTCCACTTCGTTGACGTCGGCACCAGCGGCGGCGTCTGGGGCCTGAAAGAGGGCTACAGCATGATGGTCGGCGGCGACAACGAGGCCGTCGAGCGGCTCACGCCGGCCCTCAAGACGCTCGCCCCCGATGCCGACAAGGGCTGGGGTCACGTCGGTCCACCAGGGTCGGGGCATTTTGTGAAAATGGTCCACAACGGCATCGAGTACGGCCTCATGCAGGCCTACGCCGAGGGTTTCGCGATCATGGAAGCGAAGCCCGAATTCGACCTCGACATGCACCAAGTCGCCGAGATTTGGCGCTTCGGCAGCGTCATTCGCTCCTGGCTGCTCGATTTGACCTCGGAGGCGTTCGCGGAGAGCCCCAAGCTCGACGAGGTCGCCGCTTACGTCGAGGACTCGGGCGAGGGCCGCTGGACGGTCGTCGAGTCCATCGAGCAGCGCGTGCCCGCGCCGGTCATTACCTCGGCATTGCAGGAGCGGTTCCGCTCGCGCATTGACGGCCACTTCGGCGACAAGATCCTGGCCGCGATGCGCAACAAGTTCGGCGGCCACGCGATCAAGGAGGCCGAGGAATGAGCGATGGCGCTCGACCTGAGCCCCACGTCTTCGCCGTCTTCGGCGGCACGGGCGATCTGGCCAGGCGCAAGCTGCTGCCGGCACTCTGTCGGGCGGCGATGGAGGATCGCCTTGGCGAGGGGACGGTGGTCCTCGGCATCGGCCGACGCGAGGACATGGGCGACGACGACTACCGCGAACTGGCGCGCGAGGCGCTGACCGAAAGCGGCATTGCCGAAGCCGACCAGGGCGCTTGGTGCGACCGCTGCGTCTACTATCAGCCCATCAGCGCTGGGGACGCCAAGGACTACGATGAGCTGCGCAAGCGCATTGAGGCCATCGAAGCCCACCATGGGCTGCAGGGGCACCGCGCGTTCTACCTCGCCACGCCGCCGGGCGCGTTCGCGCCGGCAATCCGGGGCCTCGGCGGGGCGGGGCTCAACGGCGGCGACGGCTCGACGGTCCGGTTGGTGATCGAGAAGCCGTTCGGCCACGACCTCAGGTCGGCCCAAGAGCTCAACCGCATCGTCCACGAGCACTTCGACGAGTCCCAAGTTTTTCGCATCGACCACTTTCTCGGCAAGGAGACCGTTCAAAACCTGCTGGCGTTCCGCTTTGCCAACCCCGTGTTTGAGTCGCTGTGGAACCGCCATTACGTCGACAACGTCCAGATCACGGTCTCGGAACCGATCGGTGTCGAGGGCCGCGCGGGCTACTACGATGGGGTCGGCGCGCTGCGCGACATGGTCCAGAATCACCTGACGCAGATCCTGACCCTCGTCGCCATGGAGGCGCCCGTCTCCACCGACGCGGACGCGATTCGCAACGAGAAAGTCCGGGTCCTGCACGCGATCGACCAACCCGACCCGGGCGACCTGGTGCGCGGCCAGTATGAGGGCGGAACGATGGACGGCAAGGACGTCCCGGCTTACCGGGATTTGGACGGCGTGCCCGACGATTCGACCGCCGAGACGTTTGCCGCACTGCGGCTCGAGATCGACAATTGGCGCTGGCAGGGCGTGCCGTTCTATCTGCGCACGGGCAAGCGGCTGCCGGACAAGCGGAGCCAGATCGCCGTGACCTTCCACGAACCGCCCGTCTGCCTCTTTCACGACCAGGATCGCTGTCAGCTGGAGCCCAACGTTCTCGTCATCACGCTGCAGCCGAACGAGGGCTTTGACCTTAGGTTCCAGGTCAAGACCCCGTCCACGTCCATGGAGCTCGCGCCGCAGACGCTGCGCTTCCGCTACAACGAGGTCTTTGAGGATCTGCCCGACGCCTATGAGACGCTGCTCGTCGACATCCTGCAGGGGGATCAGACGCTGTTCGTGCGCTCGGACGAGGTCGAGGCGGCATGGCGGCGCTACGCGCCGCTCCTGGATCGGACGGACGTGGCGGCCTACGAGCCCGGCACGTGGGGCCCAGCGGAGGCGGATGCGTTGCTTGAACGCGAGGGTCGGCGATGGCGAACCCCGTAAGCCCCGAGGTCCGCGTCTTTCCCGATCTGGAGGGGCTGAGCCGCGAGGCGGCTCGGGAGGTCCGCCGCGTGATCAACGAAGCCGCGGCGCAATTCGGGCGTTGCGCGGTCGCCCTGGCCGGCGGGAGCACGCCGCGCCGGCTCTACGAAATCCTCGCCCACGATGAGAGCGAGGAGATTCCGTGGGAAAACGTGCACGCGTTCTGGGGCGACGAGCGCTGCGTTCCGCCCGATCACGACGCGAGCAACGTCCGCCTGGCCCGCGAGACGCTGATCGATCACGTCGATCTTCCCCCGGGGAACATCCATGCTGTGCCCGTGCAGGCGGGGTCGCCCGACGCGATCGCCTCGGCCTATGAGGCCGAGCTCCGGGCGTTCTTCACCGAATCGACGGCGATACAATCGGGTTGGCCCCGATTCGACCTCGTATTGCTCGGCATTGGCGGCGACGGCCACACGGCCTCGCTGTTTCCGGACAGCCCGGCGCTGGACGCGGGCGATCGCTGGGTGACTCCCTCCCAGGCCCCGGAAGACGCGGACGTCCGAGATCGAGTGACGCTGACGCTGCCGGTCATCAACCACGCCCGCGCCGCCTTCGTCATGACGGCTGGTGCCTCCAAACAGCCCGTTGTTCGAGAAATTCTGGAGACGCCCGAGGCGGCGGTGATGCGCTATCCGGCCGCCCGAGTGCATCCGCGCGGGAGGCTCGTCTGGTGGGTGGATCGCGCGGCGATCGGCCTTGACGGGGGCACGTCATGAGCAATTACAAAAACATCGAGGACTACGGAATTATCGGAGATCTCCACACGATCGCGCTCGTCGGCGACCACGGCTCCATCGACTACATGTGCTTTCCCCACTTTGATTCGCCCTCGGTCTTTGCGGCGCTTCTGGATGCCGACAAGGGCGGATATTTCCAAGTGACCCCGATCCTCGACGACGCGCGCCACAAACAGATCTACATTCCGGGGACGAACGTCCTGTTGTCCCGGTTCCTGGCGAACGACGGCGTGGCGGAAATCTCCGACTTCATGACGGTTGAGGGCAGCGGCCACGCGCACACGCTGGTGCGTCGGGCCAAGACGGTCCGCGGCGAGGTCCGCTTTCGCATGCGCTGTGCGCCACGGTTCGACTACGCGCGGGCGACCCATCGCGTCGAGCGCACCCAAGACGGCGTCGTGTTCACCTCCGACGGTGCTGACGCCACGACGTTGCGCCTTCGGACGTCGGTGCCCGTTGAGCTGGACGAGGGCGACGCCACGGCCGAGTTCACGCTCCGTGCGGGCGAGACGGCGGCGTTCGTCTTGGAGGATGCCGCCGCCGACGGTCAGGCGCCCCCTGATCTGACAACGTACGTCGCCAACGCCTTCAAAGAAACCTCCAACTTCTGGCGGGATTGGGTTGCGCAGTCGACCTACGAGGGCCGTTGGCGCGAGACGGTCAATCGCTCCGCCTTGACGCTCAAGCTCCTGACGTCGGCCCCCCATGGCTCGATCGTGGCGGCGCCGACGTTCGGCCTCCCCGAGGAGCTGGGCGGGGAGCGGAACTGGGACTATCGCTACACCTGGATCCGCGACGCCTCGTTTACGCTCTACGGGCTCATTCGCCTGGGCTTCACCGAGGAAGCGTCGGCGTTCATGCGCTGGCTGGAGGAATGCTGCAGCAGGGTCAATTCGGACGGCTCGCTGCAGGTGCTCTACGGCCTCGACGGCCGCACCGAGCTGACCGAGGAGATGTTGCCCCATCTGGAGGGCTACAAGGGGTCTTCCCCAGTGAGGATCGGCAACGGGGCCTACGACCAGTTCCAGCTCGACATCTACGGCGAGCTCATGGACTCGGTCTATCTGTTCAACAAATACGCCGAGCCGATCCATCATGATCTCTGGGAAAACCTGAAACTGATGGTCGATTGGGTCTGCCGACACTGGCATCTCGAGGACGAGGGCATCTGGGAGGTCCGCGGTGGCCGCCAAGCGTTCCTCCACTCGCGACTGATGTGCTGGGTGGCGGTGGATCGGGCGATTCGCCTGGCCCAGAAGCGCTCCTTTCCCGCGCCGCTGGAGACGTGGCGTCGGACCCGCGACGCCATCTATCACGACATTTTCCAGGCGTTCTGGGATCCCCGGCGTCAGGCGTTCGTGCAGCGCAAGGGCACGACGACGCTCGATGCCGCAACGTTGCTGATGCCCTTGGTGAAGTTCATCAGTCCGACGGACCCGCGCTGGCTGTCGACGCTGGCGGCCCTCGAGAACGACTTGGTGGAGGACTCGCTCGTCTATCGCTACCGCCCGGACAGCGACGCGGCTCCCGACGGCCTGAGCGGCGAGGAAGGCACGTTCAGCATCTGTTCGTTCTGGTTCGTGGAGTGCATCTCGCGCAGCGGGGACGTCGACAAGGCCCGATTCCTCTTCGAGAAGATGCTCAGCTACGCGAATCACCTCGGGCTGTACGCCGAAGAGCTTGGCCACAGCGGGGAACACTTGGGCAACTTCCCGCAGGCGTTCACGCACCTGTCGCTGATCAGCGCCGCGTACGACTTGGACCGTCGACTTTCGCGGCGACGCAGCGTTCACGGTAACGGGGAATCCGACCAATCAATCTGAACCCAAATGCCCACAGCACAAAGGAGTGAATCGGAATGACGACCGAACACTACGACGCCATCGTTATAGGGACTGGGCAAGGCGGCTACCCGCTGGCGCTGACGTGGGCCGGAGCGGGGCGCCAAGTGGCCGTGGTCGAACGCGGCCCCGTCGGCGGCAGCTGCGTCAACGTCGGCTGCACGCCCACCAAAACGATGGTCGCCAGTGCCCGCGTGGCCCATCTGGCTCAGCGGGCCGCAGACTACGGCGTTCAGACGGGCCCCGTTCAGATCGACTTGGCGACGGTCCGGCAACGCAAGCGTGACATCGTGGCCGACTTCACCGGCGGCAGCCAGCACCGCCTGGAGAACACGGCGAACCTCGAGCCCATCTACGGCGAAGCTCGGTTTACGGACGCAAAGACGGTCGAGGTCGCGCTCAGCGAGGGCGGAACGCGAACGCTGACCGCGGACGAGATCTTCATCAACACGGGACGGCGCCCGACGACCCCGAACGTCGACGGCATCGACGCGATCGAGCCGCTCGACAACGCGTCCATCATGGAGCTCGGCGAGGTGCCCGAGCACCTCATCGTCATGGGCGGCGGCTACGTCGGGTTGGAGTTCGGCCAGATGTTCCGGCGTTTCGGCAGCCACGTGACGATCTTCGACCGTGGCGAGCGGCTGCTCAAGCGCGAGGACGCCGACGTCTCCGACGAGGTCGCCGACGTTCTCCGAGGCGAGGGCATCGACGTCCGGCTGAACACGCAAGCGGACCGAGTTGGTCCCGCCGATGACGGCGGAGTCGAAGTCACGCTGAGCGGCCCCGACGGCAGCGAGACGATCCAGGGCTCGCATTTCCTAAACGCGGCCGGCCGCCAGCCCAACACTGACATGCTCGATCTGGACAAAGCCGGTGTCGAGACCGACGAGCGCGGTTTCGTTCAAGTCAACGATCGATTGGAGACGAGCACGCCGGGCGTCTACGTCCTCGGCGACATCAAGGACGGCCCTGCCTTCACCCATATCTCCTTCGACGACTTCCGGATCTTGAATGAGAACCTCATGGAGGGCGGCAGTGCGAGCGTTGACGGTCGCATTGTCCCCTACACCGTCTTCATCGATCCGCAGTTGGGTCGAGTTGGGCTTAGCGAATGGGAGGCCCGCGAGCAGGGATACCATGCCAAAGTTGCCAAGATCCCCATGGAACACGTCGCCCGCGCGCTGGAGACCGATGAGACGCGCGGATTCATGAAGGCCGTCGTCGACGGCGACACGGACCGCATCTTGGGGGCCGCAATCCTCGGCATCGAGGGTGGCGAGGTGATGGCTGTGATCCAGACGGCCATGATGGGCGATTTGCCCTACACGGCGATCCGCGACGGATCATACGCTCACCCCACGCTGGCGGAGTCGCTCAACAACTTGTTCGCCGCCGTCGACTGAATCGACCCCTCGACGACGGTCGGGCCGGAGCCGGCCCGACCGTCGCCTTGCGGCGTTAGCCTTGGCCCGCTCGAAGCTGGGCGGCGGTGCGGGCCGTCCGCTCGCCCTGGGTGCGGGCGATCTCCAGCTCGTTCTCCGAAGGCTGGCGCGAGCCGTCACCCGCCAGCGTCGAGGCCCCGTAGGGCGTGCCACCGGTGATTTCACCCATGGTGGTCATTCGGGGCTCGGAGTAGGGCACGCCGAGGACGATCATGCCATGGTGCAACAGCGTCGTGTGGACGCTCGTGATCGTCGTCTCCTGGCCGCCATGTTGGGACCCCGTCGACGTGAAGACACTTGCGACCTTGCCGATCAGCTCGCCGCCGAACCACTGGGATCCCGTCTGATCGAAGAAGTTGCGCATCTGGGCGGCCATGTTGCCGAAGCGCGTCGGCGTGCCGAAGATCAACGCGTCCGCCTCGGTCAATTGAGCCGGCTCGATCATCGGGATGTGGCTGAAGGCCTCGCGGGCCTGTTTCGCGCCGGATTTCTCGAGCACATCATCGGGGACCAGTTCCGGCACTTGATATAGCGCGACGTCGGCGTCGTCAACGTGACGCGCGCCCTCGGCAATCGCTTCGGCCATCTGGTAGACGTGGCCATACATGCTATAGAAGACGACTTGAACGCGGACAGACACTGGCTGATTCCTCCTACTGAAGCTTATGGGGTCCGCAATCGGGCCGTGGGCAACGGCACGGCGTTGATTGCGACAACATGAAATCACGTCCGAGGCGTGACGACAACCGGATCGAGAGGGGGCGAGGGGACGGCTCGGGGCAAACCGTCCCCTCGCATTGTGGGGGCTTCAGGCACGGGAGTTGAGCCTCTCTAGGATAGGGACGTCGATAGGGACTCAGCTGTAAGCCCTCTTACAAACCATATCATGCTAGCCCTGCTCGATCTCCAGGTCTCATGGAGACCGTCGCATTCCGAAGATGTTGCCAACGCGGGACGGCGTTTGATACAAGGTCTTTAACAGTTCTGTCGCGAAAGCGAGGTCGGTGCGATGGCGGACGAGATCGTCTGGCGACCCTCCCCAGAGTTAAGAGCTCAGAGCAACGTCAAGCGCTTCATGGACAGCCACGGCATTCCCGACTACGACGACCTGATTCGACGCTCGACCGACGACGTCGAATGGTTCTGGGACGCCGTCGTTCGTGATTTGGCGATTCCGTTTTTGGAACCCTACGATCGGGTCCTCGATACTTCCAAGGGCAAGCCATGGGCCGAATGGTTCGTCGGCGGCCGGATCAACGTCGCCCACGCCTGCGTGGATCAGCACGCCGACAGCGCTCGTCGGGATCGGACCGCGCTGATCTGGGAGGGCGAGGACGAGTCGATCGTCCGCTGGAGCTACCGCCAATTGGCCGACGAGACCAATCGCTTCGCGAACGGCCTGGACGAGTTGGGCATTGGCCATGGCGACACGGTCGGGCTGTTCATGCCGATGTTGCCGGAGGCCGTCGCCGCGTTCATGGCGATCGCGAAGGTGGGAGCCATTCTCGTGCCGATCTTCTCCGGCTTCGGCGCCGAAGCGGTGGCCATCCGGCTCCGGGACGCGGAAGCCAAGGCGCTCGTCACCGCCGACGGCTTCTTCCGTAAGGGCAAGCCGATCCGAATGAAACACGTCGCTGATGAAGCCGTCGAACAGTCGCCGGGTGTCGAGCACGTCGTCGTCCAGCGCCGCGCCGGCCACGACGTTTCCTGGACGGAGGGACGCGACCGGTGGTGGCATGAGCTCGTGGAGAACCAATCCACGGAGCGCCCATCGGAGTCGACGGACGCGGAGGACCCGTTCATGGTCATCTACACCTCCGGCACGACGGGCAAGCCGAAGGGGGCTGTCCATGTGCACGGCGGCTTCACCGTCAAGATCGCCGAAGAGGTCGCCTATCAGACCGATCTCCAGGATGGCGATGTGCTCTATTGGGTTTCCGACATGGGCTGGATCATGGGCCCGTGGGAGGTCGTCGGCGGCCTCGCGCTTGGCGGGACCGTCTTCGTCTACGAAGGGGCCCCGGATTACCCTCACCCCGATCGCTTATGGGCGATGATCGAGCGGCACCAAGTGACGCAACTCGGGTTGTCGCCGACGCTCATCCGCGCGCTCATGAAGCACGGCACGGGCCCCATGGAAAAACACGATCTGAGTTCGTTGCGCATCATCGGCTCCACGGGCGAGCCATGGAACCCGGAACCCTACAAGTGGTGCCTGGAGCACGTCGGCGGCGGGCGCTGTCCCATCATCAACCTGTCGGGCGGCACGGAGATCGGAGCCTGCTTTCTGTCGCCGCACCCGATCAACGATCTCAAGCCGTGCACGCTGCGCGGGCCATCGCTCGGCATGGACCTCGACGTCTACGATCCGACGGGGCAGTCCCTTCGAGGCAACGTCGGCGAGCTCGTCTGCAGACAGCCCTGGCCGAGCATGACCCGCGGGCTCTGGAAGGACCCCGATCGCTACCTCGAGACGTACTGGTCGGGGTTCGAGGACGTCTGGACGCACGGCGACTGGGCCTACGTCGACGAGGACGGGTTCTGGTACCTGCAGGGTCGCAGCGACGACACGATCAAGGTCGCCGGAAAACGCCTGGGCCCAGCTGAAGTGGAGTCCGCGCTCGTGGAACACCCGGCCGTGGCCGAGGCGGCGGCGGTCGGCATCCCCGATGACGTCAAGGGCCAAGCCATCTGGGGCGTCGTCACCCTGAGGCCCGGCCACGAGCCGAGCGGCGCCCTGGAGCAGGAGTTGAAGGAACGGGCGGCGGATCACCTGGGCAAATCGTTCACCCCGGCTCGGATCCTCGTCGTGTCGCAGCTGCCGAAGACGCGCAACGCGAAAATCCTCCGCCGGGCCGTCCGCGCGGTGGCCATTGGGGAAGAGCTTGGGGACCTCTCGAACCTGGAAAACCCCGAGTCCCTTGAGGAGATCCGTCAGGCGGTCTGACGGCCCCATGGAACGGCTCCATGCCGATGTCGATCTCGCTGGGTTTTTCCAACGACTGGCGCGGGCCTCGGAGCGCGTCCTGTTCCTCGACTTCGACGGCACGCTCGCGCCGTTTCGCGACAACCGTCACGACGTTGTGCCCTACGACGGGATTCCCGAGCGCTTGGACGCGGTGCTGGCGGAGGGGCACACGCGGGTCGTCGTCGTGACGGGTCGCGTGGTGTGGGAGATGCCCGAATTGCTCCAACTCCATTGCACGCCGGAAATTTGGGGGACTCACGGCTGGCAGCGTCGGCACCCGGACGGATGCGTGGAGGGGCCGAGTCTCGACGCCGCAACCGAACGTGCCCTCTCCGAGGCGCATGCCCGTGCCCAATCGCTGCAGCTGGGAGATCGCTTGGAGCGCAAGCCGGCGACCGTGGCGGTCCACACGCGCGGCTTAGCCGAGGACGAAGTCGAGTCCCTGACCGGACGAGTTGAGGCGCTATGGTCGCCGCTCGCCCGGGATTCGAGCGCGGAACTTCACGCCTTTGACGGGGGATTGGAAATGCGCGTGCCCGGCTGCGATAAAGGCACGGCCGTGAGGACCGTGCTCCGGGAGATGGAGGCCCCCATCGCGGCCTATCTGGGAGACGACCACACCGACGAAGACGCGTTCCGCGCGCTCGATGGGTACGGGTTGCGCGTTCTGGTACGCTCGACCTTCCGCGAAACGGGAGCCGATGTCTGGATCCGGCCGCCGACGGAGCTGTTGGCATGGCTTGATCGCTGGCGTCGTGTGGCCAAGGGAGGGACGTGATCTTGGATGTCTTGACGCAGCCGGTCTATGGGAACACGCTCCTCCAGTGGGGCATCGCGATCGCCGTCGTGGTCGGCGTCTTCATCGGACTGCGGCTGCTCATCGGCCAACTGATTCGTCGGCTCAGCACCCTAGCCACCAAGAGCGAAACCGAGATTGACGACCTCGTTGTCAAGCTGATTGATCGCACCAAATGGCTTGTGCTGTTGGCCGTCGCGATCTACGCCGGGTCGCTCGCGCTGACGTTGCCCGCCGACGTCGAGTCACTCATCGCTGCCTTGGTCGTCATTGCCTTGCTGGTCCAGCTTGCCTTCTGGGCCAGCGAGTTCCTCTCCTTCTGGATCGATCGCCAGATTCAGGAACACGTCGACGAAGACGCCGCGACGGCGACGACGCTGTCCGCCCTGCATTTTGTCGGCAAATTGCTGATCTGGACGATCGCTTTTCTCTTGTCCTTGGCCAACCTCGGCATCAACATCAGCGCCCTCATCGCAGGTCTCGGGGTCGGCGGCATCGCCGTTGCCTTGGCGCTCCAAGGCCTTTTGACGGATCTGTTCGCGTCGCTGTCGATCGTTATGGACAAGCCGTTCGTCATCGGGGACTTCGTCATCGTCGGGGAGTACATGGGCAACATCGAGCACATCGGGCTCAAGACGACCCGCGTGCGGAGCCTGTCCGGTGAACAGCTGATCTTTTCCAACAACGACATGCTCAACAGCCGCATCCGCAACTACAAGCGCATGGAAGAACGTCGCATCCTGTTCACCATCGGCGTGACGTACGACACGCCCTCGGAGAAACTGGAGCGCATCCCGACAATGATCCGCGAGATCATCGAGTCACAGAACCTGACCCGTTTCGATCGCTCGCACTTCAAGTCCTACGGTGATTTTGCGCTGATCGTCGAGTCCGTCTACTACGTGCTCAGCCCCGACTACTACGTCTACATGGA
>JBDGQO010000009.1:17762-46532 GCA_042219045.1 Bipolaricaulia bacterium
GGTGGCATCTGGATCGGCTGGCCCGGCACGACCCAAGCCGAGGCCGAGGAGCTCAGGGACGAGATCCCCGAAGCGACACGCGATGCGAACTACACCGTCGTCCCCGTGCCCCTGACGGAGAACGACAAAAAGGGGTATTACGAAGGCTTTGCCAACTCCGTCCTCTGGCCGCTCTTTCACGACCTACAGACGCGCTGCGTCTTCGAGCCGAGCTACTGGGAGACCTACCAACGCGTCAACCGCACGTTCGCCGAGGCCGTCGCCGAGCATGTCGAGCCGGGCGACTTCATCTGGGTGCACGACTACCAGCTGATGTGCTTGGGCCGTGAGCTTCGCGAGCTCGGCGTGGACAACCAGGTCGGTTTTTTCCTCCACACGCCGTTTGCCGCTGCGGAGATCTATCACAAATTGCCCTGGCGCCGGGAGCTGCTCGAGGCGATGTTGGCTTACGACGTCGTCGGCTTCCAGACGATCCGCGATCGGCGCAACTTTGAAGCTTGCCTCTATGAGCTATTGGACGAGGTCGCCGTCGAAGCAGGAGAGCGCAGCCGCGTCAAGGCAGTCACGCTGGCCGACGGTGACCGTGACGTCAAGTTGGGGGTCTTCCCCATCAACATCGACGTGCCGCATTTTGAGCAGTTGGCCCAGACCGCCAGCGTCGAGTCCAAAATGGACGGGTTGCGGCGCGAGCTGCCCAACCGGACGTTGATCCTCGGCGCCGACCGGCTCGACTACACCAAGGGCATCCCCGAACGCCTGCGGGCGTTCCGCGAGGCGTTGGAGCGCTACCCGGATCTGCAGGGCAACGTCACGCTGATCCAGATCACGGTGCCGAGCCGCGGCGGCATCTCGGAGTACCGTGAGCTGCGCGCCGAGATCGCTCGACTCGTCAGCGAGATCAACGGGCAATACACGCGGGCAGGTTGGGTCCCGGTCCATTATCTCTTTCGACAACTGGATCGGGAGGACCTCATCGCGACGTATCGCGCCTCGGACGTGGCGCTGATCACTTCACTGAAGGACGGCATGAACCTGATCTCGAAGGAATACTGCACATCGCGGATCAACGACGATGGCGTGCTGATCTTGAGCGAGTTTGCTGGGTCCGCTTCGCAACTGCTGCACGACTCGATCGCCGTCAACCCGTACGATCAAGCGGGCACCGCCGACGCCATCTACGACGCCTGCCACATGAGTTGGGACGAGCAGAATCGCCGCATGACTCGACTTCGCGCCATCATCCGCCGCCACGACATCCACTGGTGGGTCGAGGCCTTCCTC
Organism: Bipolaricaulia bacterium; assembly: GCA_042219045.1. Taxonomy (GTDB): domain Bacteria; phylum Bipolaricaulota; class Bipolaricaulia; order RBG-16-55-9; family RBG-16-55-9; genus CAZMNF01. Next base: position 19,044 of record JBDGQO010000009.1, read on the forward strand.
CGCGCCGCACGCGAGGTTCCCTCCACCGGACGCTTGTCCCCGTCGTGAGAGGCCCCGAGACCCATCAGCCGGACGTGGGAGCCCAGTGACGTTGCCTCGCCACCGAAGTGGAAGTCGCGGGCATGCTCAGAAATTGGTCACAATCAACACATAAGCCGGCTCGGCCAGTTGAAGGTGAGGGCCGCAATCGATACGATTAGCATTGAGATATGTCGACTGCTAATAATTGGCTGTTGTGCGAGCATTCGGCACTGTCAATGGGCAGCTACGCGAAAAGGAGGTGACCTCCATGGCCCGCCTTCCGACGCTCTGGAACGAGCCGATGAACCTGCTGCGCAACCTGGACAACCTGTTTGAGGATTATGCGCCGAGCCGGATGCTGTCCGATCGCACGGATATCTACGAGAAGGACGGCCATCTGAAGATCGAGACCGAACTGCCGGGCGTGAACCGCGAGGACATCCACGTCCGCGTCGAGGGCGACCAGTTGGTCGTCACCGGCGAGACCAAGCGCGAGACGAACGTCGAGGAGGAGAACTTCGTCCGGATGGGCCGCAGTGTCGGCCGTTTCCGCCGAGCCTTCCCGCTGCCGGACGAAGTTGAGGACCCCAACAAGATCGAGGCCCACTACGACGACGGCATCCTGAAGATCGACGTGCCCTTGCAGACGTCGTTGAGCGGGGACGACGAGACGGTTGAGATCGACGTGAAGTGATGCCGTTGGACCCTTCGGCTCGGCTCGGAGCGGCCTAGCAGCTCGGTAGGCCGCTCCAGCCCCTCGGCTTATTCAGCAACCGACTCGTCTAGCTGCCTGCTAGCTCAGCGAGCACAGGACCCTTGCGATCGGGACCCGTCGGGTAGACAGACCTACCGCGGAGTGTCTTTATTTAGGGAAGATCTCGGCACGTCGATGTCGAGAGGTGAGGAAGGCCCATGCGCATTGAAACGCCGCGTTACACGGAACGGTTCGGTGCGGTTCGCCTGAACGACGTCCAGAAAGTCCTGGAGCTGGACGCCGGCCGGGGTGACGGTTGTGCCGCCCAAGAGGGCCTTGCCGTGCAACGGATTGACGAAGCGACGCTTCGGGACGTGGAACAGCGCATGGCGATCGTCCTGCCGACCAAGGACGAGAAGCTGAAGCTCTTCGAAGGCGTGATCGGCGGCATCCCCCACGAGTGCCTGATGATCCTCGTCTCCAACAGCGAGCGCGAGCGCGTCGATCATTTCCGCATGGAATGGGAGACGCTGGAGCAATACTGTCAATTCACACGCCGCCACGCGATCGCCGTCCATCAGAAGGATCCGACATTGGGCCGGGCCCTGCAAGCGGCCGGCTATCCGCACGTGTTGGACGACGATGGGTTGATCCGCGATGGGAAAGCCGAAGGGATGATCGTCGGCATGCTCTTGGCCAAGTTGGCTGGGAAGGACTACGTCGGCTTCATCGACGCCGACAACTATTTTCCCGGCTCCGTCTGGGAGTACGTTCGCAGTTATGCGGCGGGGTTGAGCATGGCGAACTCGCCCTACTCGATGGTCCGGATCCTGTGGCGCTACAAGCCGAAGCTGAGCACGCACGGCTTCTACTTCAAGAAATGGGGGCGCGTCTCCCAGACCACCAATCGCGTCATGAACGCGCTGGTCTCGATCAACACCGGCTTCGAGACCGACGTGGTCAAAACGGGCAACGCAGGCGAGCACGCGATGAGCATCCGACTGGCCGAGATCCTGCCTTATGCGGCCGGGTTCGCGGTTGAACCGCAGGAGCTATTATCGATTTTCGAGGCCTACGGCGGGATTCATGCCGCCCCGGATCGAGATGCCGCACGGCAGGGCGTCCAAATCGTTCAGTTGGAAAGCCGGAATCCGCATCTCCATGAGGATAAGGGGCAGAATCACCTACTGGAGATGCTGATGGCCGGACTTGGTGCCGTCTACCACTCCTCGCTGAGCGACGACACCGTCAGGGACTTGATTCGAGACGAGCTGGATCGTCAGGGAGCGCTCCCTCGTGACCACGCGCCGCCTTGCCCCACAGTGATGCCGCCTTTCGGCGACGCGGACGTGGAGGCGCTGAATGAAGCGCTCGGCGAATGTTGTCACGACATCTGGATCTCGGGACGCCCCAAATGACCCTCCGGGTCACGTTTGCCGAGGTCGGTTGACGGCCTCTTGTTGCGCCTAAAGGTCCTTGGCGAACGTCATCCAAGCTAGCTGCTTAACGTAGCCGAGCCGTTCGTTGAGGGCCAATATCGGGCGGTTGGCGCTCGCGTTCAAGGCCTTGATGGTTCGAAAATTATGCTCGGCGGCGTACTGGATCGTCTTGAGCTTGAGCGCCAGCGCGAGGCCCCGGCGACGATAATCTCGACGGACGCCCGTCAAGCCCGTGTAGAGTTCGTCCGGTGACGCTTGCGAGGCCCAGAGCGAGCTGACGCCGACGTAGCGGTCCCCGTCGATGGCGACGCAGTAGGCATCCGACAAGAGATTCGGGTTGTGCAGGAACCGTCGCTTGAAGTGTTCGAAGCTCATCCGGGTCCGTTCGTCGGGAAAGGGCACGTCCTCCAGAAGCTCCAGGTCAAGCTCGTAGAGTTTTCGGTCGCGAGCCGGGTCAGCGGCCAGTTCGCCGAGCGTCGCCAGCGTAATGCCGTGCTGGGCGACCTTGTCTCCAAGCTCCGCGTACGGGGAGAAGTCAAAGGACGGGACGTCCAGGTGCGACTCCCAAGAGCGCACCATCTCCGCGAAGCCGCGCTTGGTCAGAAAGCGGACGCTGGCCGCATCGTCCTCGCGCGCGACCGACCGGAGGCTGAGCGGGTCGAACGGGTCGAGGTCCATCATGAGATAATCGAACAGCGCCGTGCCGATGCCCTTGCGCTGCCGGTTCGGATCGACGTAGACGCCGATCTCGAACTTTTGCGGGTGATACATCGAGGGCGCTTGGTCATACTCGGCATACCCGACGACCATGCCGAAGCGATCGGCCACGAAACGCCGGAATCGACAGTTGGGGTCACGCCGCCTGTCTCGAGACTGGGCCTCCTCAACGGATTCCGGATGGTCAGGGAAAAGCCGATTGGCAACCTCGACCATTGCCTCATAGTCCTCGTCCTCAAATGGTCGAATGTGGAGGGTCATGGATCCGGTTTCCGTGGGCACTCAAAACGGTCACGGAGCCCAATCGGGTCATCGCCCGTCATCAAGGCGACGATCGGAACGGCGCTTGCTCAGGATGGCGTGATGAGCTGGTCCGTCAGTCCGTGGCTTGATCGGCGCCAGACGCAGCCGCTTGCTGTTGTTGCGCTTGCGTCGCCTGTTTGATCAATTCGCGGCTCTGGCCGATCGGGTATTTCTCGTGGAACTCGTCGATGCTCATGCGGTAGTAATCCAGGTTTTTGTCGGTGAAGAGGCTGAACGGGCCCGGGACGTCCTCCTCGGGGTAGACGGCCCGGACGGGACAGACGGCCATGCAGGCGCCGCAGTTGATGCACGTCTGGGGATCGATGTAGAGCTGCTCCACGTCCTCGAAGTAGTTCTCGCCCTCCTTGGGATGGATGCAGTCGACGGGGCAGACTTTCTCGCATTCGGTGGCTTTGGTCCCGATGCAGGCCTGGGTAATCACGAAAGACATGGTTCGATCACCTCGAAAGATCGTCGGTCGGCAACGAGTGGTTTATTCGGGGTTTCCCTTGGACGTGCCGGCGCCCGGAAGCGACGGCCGTCTAGGCGGCCTCCTCGAGTTGGGTCATGAACTCGGCAATGGCGGCGTTCAGCGCCTCGGGCCGTTCCAGCATGACCATGTGCCCGGCGTTCTCAATCACCCTAAGGTACGCATTGGGAATCGCGTCTCGCAAGTGCTCGCTGTATTTGACGGGGGTCATCTGGTCGTCCTCGCCGACGGCCACGAGCGTCGGGAGGTCGATCTCGCCGAGTCGATCCATCGCGTCGAAGGCGTCGCAGGCGCGGAAGTCGCGCGCAGTCGCTGCTTGGCCGTTCGCTTGCATCTGGGCGCGGGCCTTCTCGCGCAACTCCGCGGATGCCGAGGCCGAAAAGAGCCAAGGGACCAACAAGTCGGCGGCCTCCTCGAGGTCGCGGTCGATGGTGGCCAGCAGGTCGGGATGGACGCGGAGCTTGCCGCCGGTGCCGATCAGGCCGATCCCGCGTAGGTTGGGAGGCGGATCCAGTGCAAGCGTCTGGGCGACGGCGCCGCCGAGCGAGTGGCCCATCGCCACCGTGGGCCGATCCATGTCGCTGAGAACGGCCTTGACGTCGGCGACGTACGCGGCGATTGCGTCACTGTCGCGATGGGCACTGCGGCCGTGGCCGTTCAGGTCGAGTGCCGCGACCGTGAAGCGGTTTTTAAGCGCCTGCAGCTGATGACCCCAGACCGTGTGGTCGCTCCCCGATCCGTGGATCAGGAGCAGGGCGGGTCCTTCCCCAGCTCGCGCGTAGGAGATCGGCCGACCGTCGACCTCAACGGTCGGCATGGCGCTCGCCTTCCACGACGAGTTGGGAAAGGTCGCCCACGGCTTGGAACAGCTCCCGAATCCAAGTCAGGAAGGCGAGACGGTTCTCGCGTACCAGGTGGTCGTTGGCCATCACGAGCACGTCCTCAAAGTAGGCGTCGATCGGCTCCTGTAGGGCCAATAGCCGCTCAACCATGCCGGCGAAGTCGCCGGTAGCCGCCATCTGATCGATCTGGCCTTCGGCCTTGAGGGCCGCCCGCCACAGAGCTTGCTCCGCATCCTCGGTGAAGTACTGCGGGTGGAAGTGCTTGGCCGAGCGGTCGCGCGTGATGTTGGCGACGCGCTCGAAGGCGTGCACGAGTGTGCGGAAGCGCTCGTCCCCGCGGACGCCCGCGATGGCGCGGGCGCGCTGCAGCGTCCGAAGCGGGTTCAGCTCGGGCACGGCGGTCACCGAGTCCACAATGTCGTGGGCGAACTCGTGGCGCTCGCGCAGCTCGCGCCCCAGCCGCTCGCGGACAAACGATCGGACTTTGTCCAGCGGTGCTCGATCCGGGAGGAAGCCGTAGAGCGCTTCGATGTCGTTCAGGATCCCGTTCAGATCCAGATCGAGGCCCCGCTCAATGAGGATACGCACGATGCCGTTCGTCTTCCGGCGAATGCCCAGCGGGTCGCGCGATCCCGTCGGCGCTTCGCCCAACAGCAACGAGCCCTCGACGGTGTCCAGCTTATCGGCCAAGCTGACGACCGTGCCCACAGGCGTTTCGGGAGACGGATCGTCCGCGGTCTTCGGCTGATAGTGCTCGTAGATGCCCGCGTAGACGGGCTCGGGATGCCCATCAAGGCGGGCGTAGATGCCGCCCATGCGTCCTTCCAGGTCGGGAAACTCACCGACCATTTGGGTGAGCAGATCGGCCTTGCTCAGCCGGACGGCTGCGTCCACATGGGCTTGGTAGCGGGTCCAGTCGAGCCGCTCCGTCAGCTTCTGCGCGATCTCGCGCATCCGCTCGACTTTGTCGTGGATCGTGCCGAGCTGCTCCTGATAGACGACGCGGTTGAGCCCATCCGCCAATGCTTCGAGCGACGTCCGGCGGTCCTCCTCAAAGAAGAACGCCGAGTCCTCCAGACGTGCCACGACGACGCGCTCGTAGCCACGCCGCACGACCTCATCCTGGCCTGTGGAGCCGTCGCGGAAGCCGACGAAATGCGGGGACGCCTTCGCCCCCACCGCGAACGGGACGAACTTCTGATGTTCCACGAGCGTCGTCTCCAGCACCTCGCGGGGCAGCTCCAAGAACCTTTCGGGGAACTGCCCCAGCACGGGGGCCGGATTCTCCAGGTTGTCCGCGATCTCGGCACGCAGGTCGTCGCTCAGTGCCGGATGGGCCTTGATGTCGTTGGCGATCGTCGCCAGCGCCGAGCTGATCGCCTCGCGTCGGTCGTCGGGATCGAGCATGACGCCGTTGTCCGCCAGCGCCTGGAAGTAGCGTGCGACATCGGGAACCTCGATTTCGTCCTCGCCGAGCAGCCGGTGGCCGCGCGTAATCGTTCCGGACTGGAGTCGCCCCAGGCGCACGTCGATGGCCGTGTCGCCGTAGAGACTGAGCAGCCACCGGATGGGACGGATGAAGCGCAATCCCGACTCATCCCAGCGCATGGTCTCGGACGGCGCCAATGACCGGACGATCGTCGGCGCCAGTTCGCTCAGAACGTCGGTCGCCTCGCGCCCCTCAATGCGTTTCGCCGCGTAGATGTAGTCGCCCTGGTCAGTCGATTTGACGACGAGGTCGTCGACGGCCACGTCCTGGCTCCGGGCGAAGCCTTCGGCGGCCTGGGTCGGGTTGCCGTCCTCGTCGAAGCCGATGTGCTTTGCCGGGCCACGGGCCTCTTCGACCGCGTCGGGCTGGCGCTCGTCCAGCCCTTGGACATGGAGCGTCAGCCGGCGCGGCGTGTGGTAGACGGCTACCGCGTCGTAGTCGAGCCGCGCTCCCATCAAGTGCTCCTGGGCTGCCGCGTCCAGTTGCTCCGCCAGGCGCGGGGCTTCCTTGGGCGGCAGCTCCTCCACGCCGATCTCAAACAGCCAGTCTCGTGCCATAGCGCGTGACCCCTCGTGCCCCCTGACGTGTGGTTTCGGTCGCTCAGAACCCGGGAACGCTCAGCGGGCCGCCGGGGCTCCGACGTCGGTCGGTTCGGCCTCGGCCCCCGGCTCCTGGTTCGCCAAATACGCCCTCGCGCAACCCTGGGCGAGATCCTGGACGCGGCCGATGTAGCGCTCGCGCTCGGTCGTGCTGATCGCACGGCGCGCATCCAGGAGATTAAACAAATGCGAGCATTTGGCCATGTGGTCGTAGGCAATGTAGGGCATCTGATGGTCAATCAGCCGCAAGGACTCGCGCTCGTGACGCTCGAAAAGGTCGAACAGAAGGTCGACGTCGGCCACGTCGAAATTGTAATGGCAGTTCTCCCGCTCCATCGGGAGGTGCAGTTCGCCGTAGGTGGTCTCGTCCGTCCAGCGCAGGTCCCAGACGGTGTCGACGTTCTGCACCGCCATGGCGATCCGCTCCATCCCGTAGGTCAACTCGCACGAGATGGGCACAAGCTCCACCCCGCCGACTTGCTGGAAGTACGTGAACTGGGAAATTTCCAACCCGTCGAGGACGACCTCCCAGCCAAGGCCGGCCGCGCCCTGGGTCGGGCTGGTCCAGTCGTCCTTTTCAAAGCGGACGTCGTGGAGCTCCAGGTCGATGCCGAGCGCCTCGAGGCTCCGCAGGTAGAGGTCCTGCACCTCGTCAGGTGAGGGTTTCAATATCACCTGGTATTGGTAGTAGTACTGCATCCGGATGGGGTTGTCGCCGTAGCGCCCATCCGTGGGTCGGCGCGACGGCTCGACGTAGCCGACGTTCCACGGCTTCTCGCCCAGCACGCCGAAGAACGTGGCCGGATTGAAAGTCCCGGCCCCGACTTCGATGTCGTAGGGCTGCAGGAGCGTGCAGCCGTGCTCGTCCCAAAACCTCTGCAGGGCGAGCAAGAGCTGCTGAAAGTTCATCGTCGCCCCACGCTCGAACGGGTTCCCATCGCGGATAGGGACTCAGGCCGCCACGGCTTCCTTGGCGTCCTCCGGCAGATGCTCCTTGGCCAGCTCGACGACGGCGGCGAAACCCTCTGGGTCGCGAACGGCCATCTCGGCCAACATCTTGCGGTTGAGCTGCACATCGGCTTCGCGAAGCCCCTGCATGAAGCGCGAGTAGGGCAGCCCATTGAGACGACTGGCGGCGTTGATGCGCGTGATCCAGAGTTTACGGAAGTCACGCTTGCGGAGCCGTCGGCTGATGTAGGCGTTGCGCTGGGCTTTCAGGACGCGCTGCTTGGCCATCCGGTAGGCCGAGTTCCGCTTGCCACGGAACCCCTTGGCCTGACGCATGATTCGTTTGCGCCGCTTGCGGCGGATGTTGCCTCGATTGACTCGCATGGGTCATTCTCCTCCGTTCGATCGGTCACGGCGTAAACTGGCGTCGATCCTCGGTCAGGTTCGTCCGAGCGATCGCCGAACGGCGAAAGCGGACGGCGCAGTTGTCAGTTGTTGCCCGAAATCGACATCCAGCTCTGGTAGTTGCGTTCCTTCTGATCCTTCAGGGTCGTGCCCTTGCGGGCTTGCCGGACGTTTTTCCTGCGCTTCTTCATGTTTTTGTGGTGATATCCGCTTTTCTTGGATCGGATCTTGCCGTTCTTGGACATTTTGAACCGCTTGGCCATGCCGCTGTGTTTTTTCTGCTTGCGTGCCATGCTCCTCCTCCGTCGGGCATCGGCGCGAGTCAGTCTCCGCTCTTGTCGGAGTCGGGAATAATCATCATCTGTAGCGCACGACCGCGTTGGGTCGGGCCGGACTCCACGCGCCCGACGTCCTGGACCTCCTCTTTGAGGCGCTCGAGCATCTCCCGGCCGCGATCCATGTGGACGATCTCGCGGCCGCGGAAGGTCATCGTGACCCGGACTCGGTCTTCTCCCTTGAGGAAGCGCTTGATGTGCCGAATCTTGGTGTCGAAGTCGTGATCGTCGATTCGGGACGTCAAGCGCATTTCCTTCAGCTGTTGGGATTTCTGCTGCTTGCGCTGTTTCTTCTCCTGGCGGTACTTGTACTTGCCGTAGTCGACGATCTTGCAGACCGGCGGATCCGCCTGAGGGGCGACCTCGACAAGGTCAAGCCCTTGATCCTTCGCCTTTTGGAGAGCGTCCTGGATCGACATGATGCCGACCTGCTCACCGTTGGGGTCAACGACGCGCACCTCGTCGACGCGAATGCCCTCGTTGACCCGTGGAGACCCTTTAGCGATACCTACCTCCTCAAAAAGCGTGTAGAATTCGATGTGCGGGTTGCACGACGCGGAGCAAGATAGCACATCCCCTGACGGCTGTCAACTCGCACCAGAACCCGTTTCTTCGCGCTGCACCCCTCGTCCGTGCCGTGGCCCGATCGGCACCGTGCCGACCCACCCGAACCGGGCATATCTCACGCATCATAACGCTAGTCGGGCTGATATTCGAATTCGAGCCCGGCCAAGTGGACGGGGTCCCCCTCTTGGGCCCCTTCACGGCGCAGCGCGGCAAAGACCCCGAGTTCGTCGAGTTGATCCTGGAGATAGGCCACGGCATCCGGCTCGTCGACGTTGAGCCGGGCGAGGCGCTCGACTTCTGGGCCCTCGACGATGAACCCGTCCTCGTCCCGTATGACGCGCACCGTCGGCTCGGCCGGCTCGGGTTGATAGACCTGGGGCTCGGGCTCTGGAACGGGCTCGGGGCCCGCCTCCGACTGCTCCTCCATCATGCGCAATGTCCGCTCGCACGCCTGAATAACTTCGGAAAGCCCCTCGCGCTGGACGGCCGAGACGAAGATCGGCTCGATGTCGAGGTCCCGAAATCGTCGCTCAATTCGAGCCCGCGCAGTTTCATCCATGAGGTCGATCTTGTTGCCCACGACGATCTGGGGCTTGTCGACGAGCTGTGGCGCAAACGCCTCGAGCTCCGCGTTGAGCGTATGGTAGTCCTCGATCGGATCGCGATCCTCCCAGCCCGACGCGTCGATGACATGAACGAGCACCTGTGTGCGCTCCACGTGCTTGAGAAACCGATCGCCCAGCCCCTTGCCGCCGTGGGCGCCGGAGATGAGCCCGGGAATGTCGACGATGACGAAGTCGCGCTCATCGTCGATCTTGACCGTTCCGAGATGGGGCGCGAGCGTCGTAAACGGGTACGCGGCGATCTTGGGCTGCTTGTTCGTGAACGTCGACAACAGCGTCGATTTGCCGGCGTTCGGCACCCCGACAAGTCCAACGTCGGCCAGGATCTTCAGCTCCAGCTTCACCCAAAGCTCTTCGCCGGGCTCGCCCTTCTCGTAGATATGCGGCGCTTGCCGAGTGGAGCTTTTGAAATGGACGTTGCCACGGCCTCCCTCGCCGCCGTGGGCGAGCTTGACCTTCTGCTTGGGCTGCTGCAGGTCGGCGAGGACTTCCTGGGTGTGGAGTTGCTTGACGACCGTGCCCACCGGCACGTCGACGACCATCGGCTTCCCCTTGCGACCGCGGCGGTCGTTCGAGGCCCCCCTCTGGCCGCGCTCCGCCTTCCAGTGGATCTGCTCGGTGAACTTCTGCAGCGTCCGGATCTTCGGGTTGGCCCGCAGGATCACGTCGCCGCCATCGCCGCCGTCGCCGCCGTCTGGGCCGCCCTTAGGGCGGTGTTTCTCCCGGCGGAAGCTCATGGAGCCGTGGCCGCCCGGACCGGAAACGAGGCAGATTTTGGCCTCATCAATGAACATGATGGGTGACCGACCTCAATCGATGCGTTGGTGAAGTGGAGTTGGGCCCGAAGTTCGCCTCGGGGAGTGCGTTGAGCGAGCCCCGTCGATTGGATGAGATGTCTCCGTTCAGCTCATCAGTGACGGGCGGTCGCGGTGGGGAGCAACTAGACGACGTTGACGAATCGGCCCTGGAACTCGACCTCGCCCTCGCGCTTGGCGAAGAGCGTGTCATCGCGGCCGATGCCGACGCCCACCCCGGGCTTGAACTTCGTTCCGCGCTGCCGCACGAGGATCTCGCCGATCTTGACCTCATGGCCGCCGAAGCGCTTGACGCCGAGTCGCTTCGAGTGGCTATCGCGCCCGTTTTTGGTGCTGCCCATGCTTGTCTTATGGGCCATGGTGACTCCCTCCTTTCAAGTTGGGTGACCCTCGAGCTGGATCGGTTGGCGATCAGACGCTGACCTGGGCGGTCGTGTCCTTGACGGTCACGTAGTCGCCGTACTTGCGCTCGATCTCGTAAAGCCCCAACAGCATCGTCTCGAGGACGGCGTCGATCTCGCGGTTGAGGAGCTGATCGCGCTTCAAGCGGAGCACCCACTCGTCCAGCTCGTTCTCGATCTCCGGGTCGAGCTTGAGGTAGCGCTCCAAGCCGACCTTGGCCGTGTGCAACAGCGTCGTCACGCTCACCTCGGCCGCGAGCAGATCCGAGTCCGTCTCCTCGTCGTCGGAGCCGACCCAGCGGATCTCGCGAATGCGCTGGTCCTCGTCGCGACTGATGTCAACCTGAATCATAATTGAATCTCGTGAATTTGGCTCTGGGTGTAGCGCTGACGGTGGCCCATCTTGCGCCGCTGCCGCTGCTTGCGCTTGTACGTGAGGACGGTGATTTTGTCGCCCTTGAACTCCTCGTCGACCGTGCCGAGGACTTGCGCGCCATCGACATAAGGCTGGCCGATGTGGATCTCGTCCCCGTTGCGCACAAACAGCACGCGGTCGAAGACGACCTCGTCTCCCGCGTCGTGATCCGGCAGCCGCTCGGTGATGAGCGGCTCGCCCTCTTCGACACGGTATTGCTTGCCGCCGGTTTCTACTAGTGCGTACTTCGCCATGATTCGTCGTCACCTTGTTCGTCCGTCGGGTAGACGCGCATTGTATCCGAGCCCCAAGGGCCTTTCAACACGACCCCGACTAGGCGTCGGGCGTCTGCTTGGCCTGGACGATCGCCTCATATCGCTCCTGCAGCTCCGCGACGTCGATCTTCTCCAACAGCCGCTCCGTGTCCCCCAACGTGACCGTGTCTTCGTGGGGTTGGCCCACCTCGTGGAGCGAGGGGGATCGCAAGCCGAGCACCCGATAGCTGCGCTGGGCGAACGACGGCACGAAGGGCTCGAGCAGAATCGCCAAGGCCTTGACGAGCTCGTAGGCGCTGCGCATGGCGTCGGGATTGTGCGACTCCCACGGCTTCTGTGACTGGACGAACTCGTTGCCGACGACCGCCAATTCGCCGATCTCGCGGATCGCCGGCGCAAGCTGACCCGATTCGATGGCCTCGGTGTACTTCCGCCGGGTGTCCTCGATGGCCGACTGGACCTTGGGGTCGATCTCGGTCAACTCAAGCGCCCCACCGTAGCGGCCATTGGTCAGCGACGCGACGCGATACATCAGGTTGGCGATGTTGTTGACGAAGACGCCGTTGATGGCTTTGTCGAGGTCTTCCCAACTGAAGTTGATGTCCCGGTTCTCCGGCCGGAACATGAACAGATAAAAGCGCCAATATTCGCTGGACAACAGCTCCAAGGCCTCGTGGCCGTAGAGACCGACTTTGCGCGTTTTGGAAAACTGTTGGCCGCCGATCCAGTTGAGATATTCCGTGGCCGAGATCTGGTCCGGCAGGTGGTAATCCATGCCGGACGAAAGCAACTGCGCGGGGAAAAAGACCGTGTGGAACGGGATGTTGTCCTTGCCTTGGGTGTAGACGTGCTTGACCGAGCCGTCCTTGTGGTCCTCCAGCCAGTACGGCTTCCACCCCTCGGGATCGCCCGTCTCCTCGAAATACTGGATCGTGGCGGACACGTACCCGAGCGCCGCCTCGGCCCACACGTAGAGCACTTTGCCCTCTGCTCCCTTGAAGGGAGCGGGAATGCCCCACTCGAGGTCGCGCGTCACGGCCCGCGGCTGCAGGCCCTCGTTGAGAAGATTCTGCGTGAACGCCGCCACGTTGGCGCCGAAGTCCGTGCCGCCGACAAAGTCCTGCAACTGGGATTCGAGTTGGGGCAGATCGAGGTACCAGTGCCGGGTCGTTCGGAACGTGATCGTCTTCTGGCCGCAGACGCGGCAGTGCGGATCGCCCAGTTCCTCCGGTTCCAACAGCGCCCCGCAATCGTCGCATTGGTTGCCGTAGGCGTCCGTCGAGCCGCACTTGGGGCACGTCCCCTGGATGTAGCGATCGGCGAGGAAGAGCGCGTCGGACGTGCAGTAGGCCCGGTCCTCCTCGTGGCTGGAAATGTAGCCGTTCGCCTCCGCGCGACGGTACAGGTCCTGCGAGAAGCGATAGTGCGTGGATGCCTCGGTCGTGGTGTAGAACATGTCGATTTGGAATCGCTCAATCAGATCGACGATCTGCTCGTGGACTTCCTGGTAGAGCTCCGCCGGGGATCGACCCTGCTGACGGGCCTCGAATTCGACGTTCGTGCCGTGGGCGTCCGAGCCGCTGACGTGGAGCGCGTCGGCCCCCTTGAGGCGATAGTAGCGCATGAAGACGTCTCCCGAGAGCAAGGAGCCAATCAGATTGCCCAGATGGGGAATGCTCGACGCGTACGGCCATGCGCTGCAGACCAAGACCTTATCGGCGCTCAGTGCCATCACCTCAAATGTGGGGAAAGATGGATCTACGATAGCAAATGGCTCACTGGCTGGCCAACGGAGACTCAGGCGTCGACCGACAGCGTCGCTTGCTCATGAGGACGGCGCTTCAGCCCGAGCGCCAACAGGGCTAACAACAAGGCCACGAGGGCCGTCACTCCATAGGCCAACTGATAGCCGCCCAGGCCGCCGCCATGGGAATCGATCACGGCTCCAATGACCGCGCCGCTTGCGAGCATGCCGATTCGGGTCAGCATGCTGATTGCGCCTTGGGCGGACGCGCGATCGTCGGCCGACGCCTCGCCGAGCATGATGTAGCGCAGCGGTGCCCCTACGAGGCTGGACAGCCCCAATCCTACGACGATCATGGATATGTAAAAGCCGGCCAGTCGATCGCCCACGGCGGCGACGCCCCCGAGCCCGAGCGACAACAACGCCGTTCCGACCAGGATCACCCAGCGCGAGCCGACCGCGTCCAGGGCCCGGCCCAACAACGGAGCGCCGATCGCCAGGGCGACGACCACGGGCGCCAACATGAACGCCGCCGTCGAGCTCGTGACGCCGTAGACCGTCACCAGAAGCCCCGGCACGAAGACGAGGGCGCCTTCGAAAAAGCCCGCGCCGATCGCAAGCAGGCCGGCCAGTTGGGATTGACGCGTGCGGAACAGCCGTGGGGCCAGGACCGGATCGGCCATGCGACGCTCCAGCGCAACGAACACGGGGACGAGCACGGCCCCGACCAGCAAGAATGGCCCGATCTCCGCCGACGTTACGCTGTCAATTAGGTTCTGCGTGTCGAGCTGATCGAGCGCGTAGGTCAGACCGGCAAGGGCCGCGCCGAGCGTCAGCATGCCCAGCCAGTCGAACGGGCTCGGGGTCGCTTCGTGCCGGGTCGGCAGCAGCCGCCAGCCAGCGCCAATGAGGCCCGCCGCGATGGGCAGATTGATGAGAAAGAGCCAGCGCCAACCGAGCATCAGTAGCGCGCCGCTCAGAATGGGCCCGATCAGAAACGCAATCCCGAAGACCGCGCCCAACAGCCCGAGCGCGCGGCCGCGACGCTCGGGCGGGAACGTGTCGCCGATGACGGCGCTGGCGACGGGAAAGATGCCGCCGGAGCCGAGGCCCTGCACGGCCCGGCCGAGCAGCAGGGTGGCAAACGATGGGGCCGTCGCAACGAGCAATGAGCCGACCGCAAACAGCGTCACGTCGAGAATGTAGATCGAGCGCCGGCCGAAGCGATCGGCCAACTTGGCCATGAGCGGGGTGCCGACAAGGTTGAACAGCACGTAGATCGTAAAAATCCAGGCCAGCCCGCGTTCGCCGACGCCGAAGGTCGCCTGGAGCGTGGGCAACACCGGACCGATGATGGCGATGTCGAGCGCGCCCATCAGGACGCCGACAAACAGGAGAATCAGCAGGCGTCGCTGCGTCTGTTGATCGGCCGGGCTTGCCTCAACCATCAGTCAGCTTGTCGGCGGCGTCCGATCGCGTTGGGGCTCGGGGCTCGTCTCGATCAGCCGCTGCGCCGAGTGCTCGCGGACGATCGTCTGGACTGTGCCCCAGCGGGTTCGGACACATGCGGGGAACGATCGGTGCGCCGCGTACCAGTCGTTCAGGAAGCGCTTTGTTTTGGGGTCGGCCGGGTAGCCGCTGCCGAAGTCGCCGTAGAGGGCGTGGAGCCGCTCGATGGCCGCGTCGCGATAGGCTTTCGCCAGGATCGAGGCGGCGGCCACAACGGGATAGTTGGCGTCGGCCCGGTTTTCGGCGGTGATCGCCATCTGAGGCGAGGGGCAGCGCTGCCGAAGCATCGCCACGAACGACGGAATGGCCCTCGGCCCGACCGGCGCGTCGAGGTAGAGCGCATCGGGCGCGAGTTCGCTCGCGGCGTGGGCGATCGCGCTCATCTCCACGGCGTTGAGATTGCCCGCCAGTTGGCGGGGAGCGAAGGCGAGGATCCGGGTGTCCATCGCGATCGCTCGGATATCCTCGACCATCGATCGGCGCCGTTGGGCGGACAGCGCTTTGGAGTCGCGAACCCCGAGGTCGGTCAACTGGGCCTCTGAGGCCGGAGCGATCAGCACGCCGGCCACGACGAGCGGCCCGATGGCCGGTCCTCGCCCGGCCTCATCGATGCCCAAGCGGGTGGCGGGCTCGGCATCGATCGACGCGGCGGCGACGGTGGATGGTGCCATTGAAGCCCTCACACCGAGGGTATACAATAGCGCATCCTCGGGCAATTCTGATGGGATGATCCATGCGCAGATCGCCGACGCGCAACGATAGGCTCTGGCCATGAAGTTCCTCGTCTACTCCAAGGGCTTGTACGCGACGTGGGTCTACTATGCGCCCGATCGGCTGGCGTTCGACGCCGGCGAGGGCCTGAGCAGCATCCTGGGCAACAAGTGCTTTGCCATTCAGCGGGTCTTTCTCTCCCACGGCCACGCCGATCACATTTCGGGGCTCATCGGGTTGATCAACATCCGCAATACGGCCATGGGCGACACGGACAAGCCCTTGACGATCTATTACCCGAAGGACAACTGGCGAATTTTGGAACTGATCGCCTACATCGCCCGCACGAACGCCAAACTCGATTACGATCTCGACTGGATCCCGCTTGAGCCCGGCGATCGCATCACCGTGTTCGAAGGCCAGCTCGACCGTTACGTGGAGGCGTTTGAGACCGTGCACGCCCGAGGAGAGCTGTCGCTCGGCTACAACGTCGTCGAGCTACGCCAACGCCTCCGAGACGAGCATCAATCGCTGACCCAGGACGAGATCGCCGCGCTTGTCCGAGAGCGCGGCCGAGAGGCCATCACAACGACGTATCCGAAGAATCTCGTCTCCTACGGCGGCGACTCCCGCGCGATCGATCCGGCCAAGATCCGCGACACGGACGTGCTCTTCCACGACGCGACGTTCCTGGAGGAGGCGGATCGCGAGACGCCGACGCACGCCACCCTCGACGAGGCCATCGAGGTCGCCCGCGACGCGAACGTCCAGGAGACGCTCTACCCGTTCCATCTGTCCTCGCGCTATCGGCCCGAATTGGAGACGTACGAAGCCTACGTGGCCAAGCTGAATCACGGATTTGACATCCATCTGGTGCCACCGGGCAAGATCTCTCGCTACGACTGATGCTGGGCAAGGTGCTCTGAATGACCCATCCCGATCCCCGAATGCAACCGTTGGCCGACAACGTCTGGGTCTATCTGCCGCAGTGGCGACGCCTCGAACCCGCCATCGGCGTCATCCTGACCTCGCAGGGATGGGTCGTCGTCGACAGCGGCAACTCGCCCGTTCACGCAGGGCATGCCTGGGATGCCATGCGCCGAATCCGCAATGTCCCCGTTCGCTACACCATCAACACCCACCGGCACTTCGACCACGTCTTCGGCAATCAGGTGTTCGGCGCGCCCGTGGTCGCCAGCCGGCAATGTCGAAAGCGATTCCGGGCCAACCTCGAAGACGATTGGGCGCCGCACCGCGTGCAGCAATGGCTGCAACAGGAGATGCTTCCGCACCTGGACGCCCTCGCGTTGACGGACTTTGAGGGATTGGTGCCGGTGCCGCCGACGATCAGCTTCCAGCGCCGCCTCGAGCTGGACGTGGGGGATACCCATTTGGAGCTGTTTCCGTCTCAAGGCGCACACTGCGACGATCACGTCAGCGTCTTTCTCCCGGAGGAGCGCGTTCTGTTCGTCGGGGACACCTTCTACTTCCACGAGTCGGAAGGCGCGATCACCCGCTGGCTCAAGCTCCTGGACGAGCTGGTCCAGTGGGAGGCCGATACCGTCGTGCCAGGCCACGAAGCGCCCTACAGCCGGATATCCTTGGAGCTGTTGCGGGCGTATGGCCACGATCTCTTTGAGACGCTCATCTCGTCGGTGCGCATCAACGTTCCGGAAGACGAAGCCATCCGTCAACCGCTGGCCAAACGCTATGAGGACATCGAGTTTCTCGACGCGCGAACCCACCGTCGATTGGCGAGAGCCGTCTACCGCGAGCTTGCCGCGCGCAACTCGGCTCCATGATCCCGCTGGACTGATTTTGTCGGGGATATGCAGAATTTTGCCCGGCTTGACAGGCTTCAGCCCGGCGACTACGATGGTCTCGTCCTACGGTGTTTGCCACTGTGGACGCAAATTGAACGCCCATCTTCCCAAAAAAGGAGTGACGCGACCATGGCATTCGAACTGCCCGACCTTCCCTATGATTTCAACGCGCTCGAGCCTCATATTGACGAACAGACCATGCGCATCCACCACGACAAGCACCACAACGCCTACACCAACAACCTCAACAAGGCGCTTGAGAAATACCCCCGGCTTCAGAACAAGTCCATCGAAGACCTCTTGAGCCACATTGAGGCCGTTCCCTCGGATATCCGCGGCGCGGTCAACTTCCACGGCGGTGGATTTTACAATCACGCCGTGTTCTGGAAGAACATGAGCCCCAACGGCGGCGGTCAACCGAGCGGCCAGCTCGCCGACGCCATCAACGACACCTTCGGAAGCTTTGAGCAGTTCCAGGAGCAGTTCAAGGCCGCAGCCACCAGCATCCAGGGCAGCGGCTGGGCCTGGCTGGCCTGCAACCCGCTCACAGGCAGCTTGGAGATCCGCCAGATGCCGAACCAGACGAGCATCCTCACCGAAGGGCTCGTTCCCGTCGTTGGCATCGACATGTGGGAGCACGCGTTCTACCTGAAGCATCAGAACAACAAGGGTGCTTACGTGGACGAGTGGTGGAACGTCGTCAACTGGGACGACGCCGCCCAGCGCTTCCGGGACGCGATGTAAGCTCGAACGCGGGCCGGGCACCGAGCTGCCGGCCCGTGTCGGTCGTTCGGGGACGCGACCATGTCAACGTCAGTTACGCAGAGGGACAAGCCCGCCGCGTTGGCCAACCCTCTGCGCATGCGGAAAGTGGGAGTCGCTGACGCAGAGGAGGCGCCGCCGCGTCGAGGCATCGTCTGCACCGACGGCAGCTCCGTGTCGCATCGGGGAAGGGTTGGCACAACGTGAAGGGAATCCTCATCATCGCCGACGGCCTCGGCGGTCGCCCGACGGACGTCGAAGGCCACACGTGCCTTGAAGCGGCGCGGACGCCGCACATCAACGAGGCGGCGGCACGAGGCGCTGTCGGCCTGCTGGATCCGATCGGCCCCGGCGTGCGACCGGGCAGCGACGTTGCCCACCTGTCCCTATTCGGCTACGACCCCTACAACGAGTACCCTGGCCGCGGCGTCTTTGAAGCCGTCGGCGTCGGGCTCGACGTGCAGCCGGGCGACGTCTGCTTCCGGACGAACTTCGCCACGATCGACGAGGACTTCGTCGTCGAGGATCGCCGAGCGGGGCGCATTGAATCGGGCCAACCCGAGCTGGAGAGGGCGCTCGGCGAGTTGGACCTCGGCGACGACGCGGACGTCCTCTTCAAGACGAGCACCGAACATCGCGGCGCGCTCCTCCTGCGCGGTTCCGGTCTGTCCGCGTCCATCAGCGAAGCGGATCCCCACGAGCCCGGCCAGCCGGTGTGGGACGTCCGGCCGACGGACCACACCGACGAAGCGGCCCGCACGGCGGAGCTCGTGAATACGCTGCTGCGTCAGGCCCATGACATCCTGGACGACCTCCCGATCAACCGACAACGCCGACAGGCGGGTCAACCGGCCGCGAACGCCATTCTGCCCCGAGGCGCGTCAGCTGCGCCGCACTTCGAGACGTTGCCCGAGAGATACGGCATCCAGGGTAGCGTCATCGGGGGCGGTGCGCTCTACATCGGCATCGGCAAGCTTCTCGGCCTTGAGCATTACCCCGTCGAGGGAGCCACGGGCGGACTCGACACGGACGTGATGGGCAAGGCTGAGGCAGCGATTGAAGAACTCCAAGCCCGGGACTTTGTCTTTCTCCATATCAAGGGCACGGACTCGGCCGGCCACGATCACAACGCCGAGGCCAAGGTCGACTTCATCGAAAAGATTGATGACGCCGTCGGCCGCATTGTCGATCACCTTGATTGGAACGAAACGCATCTCGCGTTCACGGGCGATCATTGCACCCCGACCGTCTACGGGGACCACACCGCCGAACCCGTGCCCGTGTTGTTCGCAGGCCGCAACGTCATTCCCGATACCGCCGAACGCTTCGGCGAACGCGTCGCTCAACGGGGCGGATTGGGACGATTCTCGGGGCGTGTGATCCCGATCATTGCCGGTTACGCCAATTGGCTCAAGAAATACGGGGCGTAATGGCAGACGAACCGCACATCAAGGGAGGAGCCTATGGACACCAAACTGACGGAAGCCTTGAACGATCAGCTGAACAACGAGCTTTTCGCGGCGTACACCTATCTGGCCATGCATGCCCACTTTGAAGGCGAGAACTGGCCCGGCTTCGCCCACTGGATGGATCTGCAGAGCCGGGAAGAAGTCGAGCACGCGATGAAGTTTTACAACTTCATCCTGGAGCGCGGCGAGCAGGTCAAGCTCCAGTCGATCAACGAGCCCCCGTCTGAGTTCCAGTCGCCCCTCGATGTCTTCCAGAAGGCGCTGGCCCACGAGCAGGACGTCACCCAGCGCATCCACGAGATCTACAAGATCGCCCAGGACGTGGGGGACTATCCGACGCAGGTCTTTCTCCAATGGTTCATCGAGGAACAGGTGGAGGAAGAGAACGTCACCGGCGACGCCGTGGCGATGCTGGAGCGCGCCGGGGATCACATGGGCGCTTTGATGATGCTGGATCGCCAGTTCGCTGAACGCCAGGGCGAGGAAGGCGAAGCCGGCGAATAGCGACCATCCGTCCCGTCGTTCGAACTCGACAATGATGAAGGCCCGCTGGAGAACCCAGCGGGCCTTTTGTGCCATTGCGGCATGACCTTCCGCATGAAGCGGGCGATTAGGAGTCGTTCAGCATCTCGCGGATGACCTTGTGGAGAATGCCGCCGTGGCGGTAATAGTCGAGCTCCACGGGAGTGTCGACGCGGGCGATGGCCGTGAACGTCGTTTCGTCGCTGCCATCCTCGCGACGGGCGCGGACGGTCACGTCCGTACGCGGTTCAAGGCTTTCGATCCCCTCGATGTCGAAGACTTCACGGCCGCTCAGCCCCAGTGACTGCGCAGATTCGCCGCGCTTGAACTGGAGCGGGAGCACGCCCATGCCGATGAGGTTGCTGCGGTGGATGCGCTCGTAGCTCGTGGCGATGACGGCCTTGACGCCCAAGAGTTGTGTCCCCTTGGCCGCCCAGTCGCGGGATGAGCCCATGCCGTAGTCGTCACCGGCAAGCACGACCAAGGGCGTCCCGTCGCGCTGATACGTCATGGCCGCGTCGTAGATGCTCATCTCCTCGCCGCTCGGGAAGTGGACCGTGACCCCGCCCTCGGTGTCCACAAGGTGATTCCGGATGCGGATGTTGCCAAACGTGCCCCGCATCATCACCTCGTGGTTGCCGCGGCGGGATCCGAAGGAGTTGAACTCGCGCGGTTCTACGCCCCGCTCCATGAGGTACTGCCCGGCCGGCCCCGTCTTCGGAATCGCCCCGGCCGGCGAGATGTGGTCCGTCGTGACGGAATCGCCCAACAGCGCCAGCACGCGCGCCCCATGAATGTCTTCCAACTCAGGGGTCTCCGGGCTCATGCCGACGAAGAACGGCGGCTCCTGAATGTAGGTGGAGGCCTCGTCCCAGGCGTAGCGGTCGCCCTCCGGGATGGCCACTTGGTTCCAGGTCTCGTTGCCCGTGTAGACGTCGCCGTACTGCTCGTGGAAGAATTCGGGTTTAAGCGAGTTGCGGATCTCTTCCTGAATCTCGTCCTGGCTGGGCCAGATGTCGAAGAGATAGACGGGCTCGCCGTTCGTGTCGTGCCCCAAGGGTTCGTGCTCGACGTCGATGTCCATGGTCCCCGCGAGCGCGAACGCGACGACCAACGGCGGACTCGCCAGGTAGTTGGCCTTCGTATGCGGGTTGATGCGACCTTCAAAGTTCCGGTTTCCGGATAGCACCGAGGCCACCACCAAGTCTCCCTCGTCGACGGCCTCGGCGATCGGCTCCGGCAGCGGGCCGCTGTTGCCGATGCAGGTCGTGCACCCATACCCGACGATGTGGTAGCCGAGCTCTTCTAAATCATCCAGCAGGCCGCTCGTCTCCAGATAGCGCGTCACGACCTTGGAGCCGGGCGCCATGCTCGTCTTGACCCACGGCTTGACGTCGAGGCCGCGCTGAACGGCATTGCGCGCGAGCAGTCCCGCGCCGACCATGACGCTCGGGTTGGAGGTGTTCGTGCACGACGTGATGGCCGCGATGGCGACCGAGCCGTGGGTGATTTCCGTCTGGCCGTCCTCCAACTGGACAGGCGTATAGTAATCCTCGTAGAGATCGAGCCGTTCGGCCTTGAGCTCGCCGGTGCCGTTGGTGCGCTCCACGGGCACGTCGACATCGTAGTCCTCTTTGAGCGCGCGCAGGAACGCCTGCTTCGTGTCCTTGAGAGCGACTCGGTCTTGCGGCCGCTTCGGCCCTGCCAGGCTTGGCTCCACCTTCGACATGTCGAGCTCAAGCGTCTCGTCAAACTGGGGATCGGGCGTGTCGTCGGTGCGGAAAATGCCCTGTTCCTTGCAGTAGCGCTCGACGAGGTCAATCAGTTCCTCGTCGCGCCCGGTTCCCCGGAGGTAGTTGAGCGTCTCGTCGTCGACGGGGAAGAAGCCGATCGTGGCGCCATACTCGGGCGACATGTTGGAAATCGTTGCGCGGTCGGGGAGACTCAACTTCGAAATGCCCGGTCCGTAGAACTCCACGAATTTCCCAACCACCCCGTGCTCACGGAGCATTTGCGTGACGGTCAGTACCAAGTCCGTGGCCGTCACGCCCTCGCCGAGCTCGCCCGTGAGCTTAAAGCCGACGACGTCGGGCGTGAGCATCGTGATCGGCTGGCCCAATAGCGCTGCCTCGGCCTCGATGCCGCCGACGCCCCAGCCGAGCACGCCGAGCCCGTTGATCATGGTCGTGTGGGAGTCCGTGCCGACGAGCGTGTCCGGCATGGCGACCGTCTCGCCGTCGATCTCCTTCGTTTGGACAACCTTGGCGAGATATTCCAAGTTCACTTGGTGGACGATGCCGGTTGCCGGCGGAACGACGGTAAAGTTTTCGAAGGCCTCCTGGCCCCAGCGGAGGAACTCGTAGCGCTCGCGGTTGCGCTCGAACTCGCGCTCGGCGTTGTACATGAGCGCGTAGTCCGAGCCGAACATGTCGACCTGCACGGAGTGGTCGATGACGAGGTCGGCCGGGATTTGGGGATTGATCTCGGCAGGGTCGCCGCCGAGGCGGGCCATGGCGTCGCGCATCGCGGCCAAGTCCACGATGGCTGGCACGCCCGTGAAGTCCTGCAGAATGACGCGGGCCGGCATGTACGCCAGCTCACGGGCTTTTTGGCCGGGCTCCCAGTTCGCCAGCGCGCTCACGTCTTCCTCGCTGACCAGAAAGCCGTCCACGTTGCGCAGCAATGCTTCCAACAGAACCTTCAGCGAGAACGGCATCCGGTCGATATTGCCATGGCCATCGTCTTCGAGTGTCTGGAGTCGGAAATAGCTCACCGAGCCGCCGTCGGTCTGCAAACGGGATCGGGCGTTGAACGGATCATTCATCGGGGTTGAGGCTCCTCTCCTCGTTCTGTTGAAAGGTCACGGCCGATGACTCAATTATAGAAGGGAACAGACGGGCCCTCAACAGCCGGTCGCGTGGATGCACCTTGGCTGGCATCATTGGGCAAGCTGAAGCGAAACGAACGAGGCGTAAGGAGGCCGCACCCATGAGCCGAGAGATCTGGATCCTGATCGGCATCATCAGCCTGCTCGCTGTCGGTTTACTGACGGGACTCGTGCCCATCCCGACGGATTCTGAGCCATCGGCGATGACGGAACACACGTTCGCCATTCCGGAGTCGCTGAACGGTTGGAAGCGGCTTGATGAGCGGACTTTGGCGTTTCAAGGCCCGATTCGTCAGGGGTCGTTCTCCCAGATGGAGGCGATGTTCGACGGCGCCGTCGATACGTTGGTGATCACCTCACAAGGAGGCCGTGTGGCGCCCGGCGTTCGGATCGGGGAGTTGGTTCTTCAAGAGAAGCTGGACGTGATCGTGGAGCGTTATTGTTTGTCCTCCTGCGCGAACTACATCTTCTTGGCCAGCCAACCGAAGGTCATTCGCCAGGGCATCGTTGGGTTTCACGGCAACATCACGCACTCCATCCGCCAAGCCGGCGGGCCCGAAGCGCGGGCCGAACAGATGGCGTCGCAAACGCCGCGCTCCCAAGAAGAGCTGGCGTCCTTGCTAAGAGAGCGCATCGAGATGGAGCAGTCGCTGATCCGTCGGATCGGCGTGCCGCAGGATTTCTACGCCATGACCGCCTCAACGCTAAAGGAACGCAACCAGGGAACCGATGCCTCGTACGACTTCCTGTTGCCGTCGATGGCGACGTTCGCCGAGTACGGCATCACGGATATCCAGGGGCAGCAGAGCAAGACTTGGCAGCGCAAAGCCGAGCAGCAGCTCGGCGTCCAGATGCTGCGCGATTGACAGCCCAGGATGCGTCCGTCGATGCTCTGGGCGTGACGACGCGATCTGGATCAAGGGGACCCGAATTGGACGTGCGAACCCACAACCGAGACGCGTGGAACGAATCGGTCGAACAGGGGAACCAGTGGACGGTTCCCTCGTCACCGGAGATCATTCAGGCTGCGCGCCGCGGGCAATGGCAGATTTTCCTGACCAACACCGTGCCCGTCCCGCGCGACTGGTTCCCCGAACTGAGCACCAGCGACGTGCTGTGTCTGGCCTGCGGCGGCGGGCAGCAGGGGCCGATCCTGGCGGCGGCCGGCGCACGGGGCGTGACCGTGTTTGACAACTCCTCTCGACAACTGGAGGGTGATCGTTCTGTCGCCGAGCGCGAATCATTGGAAATTGAGACCATCGAGGGCGACATGCGCGACCTCTCCGTCTTCGGAGATGAAAGCTTCGACCTGATCGTCCATCCGATCTCGAACGTCTTCTGTCCGGAGGTGCGGCCAGTCTGGCGCGAGGCCTTTCGCGTCATACGACCGGGCGGCGTCCTGATGGCCGGGCTCATGAACCCGTCGATGTATGTTTTCGACCAAGACCGGGAGGAAGCGGGCGTGCTGGAGGTCAAACACCGCCTACCGTACTCCGACGCGCAGAGCCTCACGGAGGAGCAGGTCGAGCGCTACCGCACCGAGGGGCGTCCGCTGGAGTTCAGTCATTCCTTGACCGACCTGATCGGCGGCCAGCTCGACGCGGGTTTTCTATTGACGTCGCTCTACGAGGATCGCTTTGACCCGCATGAACGCGTTCTCTCTCAGTATATGCCGACGATGATCGCCACGCGGGCCGCCAAGCCCTGAGGGCGGCTCGGCGTTCGCTTCAGGCGTCGGGACGGGAGGCGCGTAGGTTGCGTAGCAGCCCGATCCCGGTCAGCAGGACGGCGACGACAAGCGCCAACGCTCCCAAATAGAGCGACCACCGAAAGGCCGGAACGAACGCCAACCCGAAGAAGCCGCCCGACACGGCGACTGCGGACAGCGGCGCGCTGATCCGGGTGAGCCAGCGCAACCCCGCCGGCAGTCGAGCCAGAATCGAGCAACACCTGGATGACGAGTGAGAACAGCAGCCAGACGCCGGCGTGCGCGTGGCCCGCGCGCCAAAGCGCCCACTGGGTCTCGTCCAGGTTGAGGTCCGAAGGCGCGATGCCGGCCGTTCCCTCGGTCAGGATGCCGAGCAGCGTGGCGCCGCCGTAGGCGATCGTCGGCACGGCGATCAGCGTGATCCCGCTGACCAGCTTCGCCTCTCGCGACAGCGTCATGGTCACCTTCCTCCTCGATGACGACGGATGATCACCCGCGTTTCACCCGCCACTCGTGGGCCAACGCAATAACGGCTCCGAAGCCCACAAGCGAGAGCAACACCGTGATCGTCCCGGCCAAGTTGCCCAAGATCGGGGAGCTTACCCCGAGCAGGTTGATTTCCGGGTGGTTGGCCCACGTGTCGTGCTGATGGGCGGGCGTTTCGATGAAGATGTGCGCGAGGGTGGGCGCAAGGAACACGATCGTGGCCAGCCCTACTCGCGCCAAGCTCCCCCGCCGCGCCCAGAGGGTCAGGGCCACGACAGGATAGACCAGCAGACTAAACGTGAACTCGTTAATGTCCGCCTTGAACGGCCAGCCGCTGTGGTCGAAGCGCAGGACGTGATCCACATGGTGAAGCAGGCCGATGACGACCGCCGCGAGCAGCAAGATCTCGCCCACCGATAGGCGCTTCAGCCGATCCATCAGACGATACAAAGGTTGCCGAGTCTGTCCAACGTGCGCACAAGACGCCCAAGAAGCCTGTCGGATCAAATTTTACGAAACCGTAATCACTGCGTGTCGGCGTCTGCAACGTGATCGACTTGAGTGGATCGGGTTGATGGCGTATCCTGAAACTCGGAGCAGACCGGTCCGAAAATCGCAAAGGAGGCCGCATGGCGCAGGTGAACGACCTGGCTCAATTCGTGACGAGCGCGTCGTTTGACGACCTGTCCGACGCAGCCACCGATCAGCTGAAGATTCGGGTTTTGGACTCGTTGGCTTGCGCGTTCGGCGCGCTGGAGGGCCAGCCGATCCGCATGCTGCGCGAGCATCTCGAAGATTTCGGGGGAACCGCGCACTGCACGCTGATCGGGGGTCAACAGAGCGCTCCCGATCGCGCCGCGCTCTACAACGGCGCGCTTGTTCGCTATCTCGACTACAACGACAGCTACCTCGCCAAGGGCGAGACGTGCCATCCGAGCGACAACCTTTCATCCGCGCTGGCGGCGGTGGAATACGCCAATGGGGATGGCAAAGATTTATTAACCGCGCTCGGGGTGGCGTATCAAGTCCACTGTCGCTTGAGCGACGAGGCGCCCGTGCGCGAGGTGGGCTTCGATCACACCACGCAGGGCTCGTACGCGGTCGCCGCGGGCGTGGCGAAGGCCCTCGGTCTGGACGACGAGGAAACGGCCAACGCCATTGCGATCAGCGGCACGGCCCACAACGCGCTGCGCGTGACACGGACGGGCTCGCTGTCCAACTGGAAGGGACTGGCGTATCCGGAGACGGCGTTCTGCGGGACCCACTCGGCGTTTTTGGCCAAGCGCGGCATCACCGGCCCGCCCGAGGTGTTCGAGGGGAACAAGGGCTTCATGGACTCGATCGCGGGCCAATTCCAGATTGATTGGTCGAAGGAAAACTTGGAACGCGTGACCGACACGATCATCAAGAAGTACAACGCGGAGATCCACTCGCAGGCGAGCATCGAGGGCGCGCTGGAGCTGAAGCATCAACACGGCATCGATCCGGCGTCGATTGACGCAATCGAGATTGAGACGTTCGACGTGGCGTACCACATCATCGGCGGCGGCGAGGAGGGCGACAAGACGATCGTGCGCACCAAGGAGGAGGCAGACCACAGCCTTCCCTACATGGTCGCCGTTGCGCTGCTCGACGACCAGGTGCTGCCCGCTCAATACGACCCCGCCCGCATCGAGCGCGACGACATTCAGACGCTCTTGCGCAAAGTATCGATCTCCCCGAAGGAGAACTACAGCGACGCGTTTCCCGATGAGATGCGCTGCCGCGTGACGATCCGGCTCACTAATGGCCAAGAGCACAGCGTCGAAAAGCGCGACTACGAAGGCTTCCAGACGCGGCCGATGAGCTGGACGACCGTCGGTGATAAATTCATGAGGTTGGCGGAGCCGTACACGAGCCCAAGCCAGCGCAGCGAGATCATCGACACGGTGAAGCGGTTGGAGACGGCCGACATAACTCAGTTCATGGGGTTGCTGGCCCAAGTTAAGCGTCATTGACAGTCAAGCCGCTTCCGCAAGCAAAGCGCTCGCCGAAGGAGGGATCGGAAAATGGCCGATATCATCTGGTCCGCGATTGCCGATGCCCGCGAAGCCGTGCCTGTGATCGTCGGCTTTGGGATGATCGTTGCGAGCAATGCCCTGCGAGCGCGACGGACCAACCAGGTCGCCTGTCTAGGCGAGTTATACTGGGTACAGGCTCGGGAGATGACAATCGCAGAGCGCATCCTCAATCGTGTCGGCATCGCGCTCTTTGTGATCGGCATGATCGGAATCGGAATAATCGCTCGTTAGTGGTACGATGGGCGGAGTGTCTTCGAAAACGGACATGATGTCGAGACGTTCATAAAGGAGCAGTGATCGCCATGCCCGATCCGAACCGAGGCTTCCAGTTCTTGAAGATGAACGAGCGCGAGGGAAAGCCGCGCAAACGGGGCATCACCGAGATCCGCGGCCCGTACTACTCGCCCATGGGCCCGCGCTACCTGCGCGA
>JBDGQO010000090.1:0-5961 GCA_042219045.1 Bipolaricaulia bacterium
TGTCAACCCCGGGAGGGTGACGCGATGGTGTATCTCGTTGTTGCGCATGGGGATGCGAGGAGAAACAGGCTGATTCGTTCTGGTTCGTCTGCGTGACGCGCCGGTGGGTCGGGTGGGGCGACGAGATCATAAGCATCGGTCCCCGAAAGAGCGTTCTCGTTTTTGATCCAGAATAAGCCCCTCAGTGCTGGAGTACACCGGGGAATACCACGCCTTCTCCGTTTCATCGGCCACGGGAAACGCGTGCTGGTCTTCAGGCAGCCGATTGAGTCGCTGCGCGAGGTCCTTCTGATACGCGGGCACCGACACTCCATGCTCCTGCTGGAAGGCGCGATAGTCAGCGTAGCTATCAAACCGATCGGGACAGACTGTAAGCACTGTCATCTGCGGCGGAATGTCGCGGCTTCGCCACTCGTCGGTCCGGCCTTCCTCCTCGTCGGAGCTTTGCGCATTCACGATGAGCCAATCCTGTTGAAGGTGGGTGTGCAGGCGATCTCGATTTTGCTCGATGCGGTCATCGGAGGGCGAGAATGCTTCGGGGGTGTCGTAGAGCCCATCCACGGCGTCGATAAAGTCCTGTGCCGAGTGAGGGCCAAAGCGGAGGGCTTCCCGCGTTTCCACCAACGGCCGCCCCGGGCGCCACTCGTTTTCGTCCTGGTCGTATTCCCCATACGGAGCGGGATATAACTCGCCGTCCTTGCTCGGGGTCACAACGTGGAGCGTTCCCATCCCCATTCCCTCAAAGCGTGCGAGACGCCCGGCCCGCTGTGCCAGCCGGTCGTACGGACAGAGCTCACTCACCATCACCGGGGCACTGATGTTGAGGCTCATCTCGCCAATTTGGGTGAGCACAGCAATGCCACTTGCTATATCGTTTTCCCACGCCTCCTGCCCCAGTGCGTCGATCAGCTCCCCCTCAATCCGCTTTTTGTCGGGCTCCGTGAACCGGGAGTGGTACAGGATGGGATCCGCCCCATGGTTGCGAAGCCAGTCGTAGTACGACAGCGCCCGTTTCACGGTATTGGCGTAGATGATTGCTGCCGACGGATTTGCCTCCACGAGAGGGTGTAAGATGTCCGCGACGTCTTCAGCCAGGGATGTCTCTCCCGCAGCGTCGGCCTCCCCCGCATCCTTGAGCACACAGCGCGTCCGGTCGAGATCCGATGTATCCTCTTCGAGCCGGTCGACATCGTAGAACGACTTCGCAGCGTCGGGCACCGTAGCACTCATCACCAGCACTGGCACGTCGAACTGGCGGAGCATCCGCAGGAGGACCTGCACATTAGCCTGCACGAAGGGATCGTAGAAGTCGGCCTCGTCGATCACCACGCAGCTGTTGCAGAGATGATAGAAGATGCTGTGATGCTTCTCTCTCGTGCCGGTAAGGGCCATACACAGATGGTCGACCGTGCAGACGGTGACCGGGGTCGCAAGCAAGCGCGCCATGCGGTGCATCTCCTGGGCCCGCTGCCGTTGCTCCTCGTCGCCCTCTGCTTCTTCCTCGTAGCGGGCATGCCAGGCGCTGGAGTGGTAGAGCCCGGTCTCGCTGACCGTCTCGTCCACGTCCAGTGCCAGCGAGTTCGAGGTGAATCGCGTTGGCATGGCCACCACGCATCGGTCGGCCCGGCCCGCTCGAATCTGGTGGCGGGCCCAGAGGAGCGAGGCATCGGTTTTGCCGCTGCCGGTGGGGGCACGAAGAATCATCATCGGATCGTCCCACCCCTCTTTCACCACCTCTTGCACCCCTCTCGGCTCTTCGTACGGAAACTCGTACTCGAATTGCAGGGACTCCGGGTCCGGAACCCATTTGCCCTTCTCCTGGATGCTGGCCCGGGTGTCGGCCAACTGGAGAAGGGCCCGCGGACCGGCAATGCGGAACCGCTCGTTGAGGGCCTTCTCCGTCAGACGCTCCGGTTCCTGAAACGTCCATTGCCGGGCCGTCTGGTACAGGGTCTCCCAGATCTCTTCGAACTGTCCCCCTGCGTCCTCCAGCCACCGATCTTTGTGGCGGTAGCCGAGCTTGCTGTGGTGCGCCGCGATGGCTGCTTTTTCAGGCAACGTGAGGTCGACACCCTGTTTCTTCGCCCAGTCGAGGGACGCAAACTCGTGACGGAGATTTGCTTTGAGGAGATGCCCCCCACCGTCCCCTCGAGCGTCCTTCCGACAGGCGTCCTGCCACGTCGGATGGCGTTTCCCCTGGTCGTGGATCTCCGCCGCCCGGAGCACCTGTGGGCGAAGGGCCTCTCCGGTTCGCTCCTGGTACTTTTCGTCCAGGAAGGGAAACGCATTGAGCCATCGTCGCGCCTGCTCCACGACGTGCCGGGTGTGAGTCTCCAGCGAAATGCCGCTCGTTTTGGCGAGAACCTCAGGCATGGGCCTGCTCGGTGAATTCGTCGAAAGAGACCGGATCGGCGCCGTTCGTCGGGTCAAAGAGCCCACCAAGCTCTTCGCGGGCCGCGTCATATGCCTCGTGGACGCTCAAACCCTCGGTCGTCGTGTCGTCACCGAAGAAGTAGGTAGCGCCCCGGGCGTTGAGTTCTGCCCTCAGGTTTTCCCGTTCCGCCTCCGTCATGCCGAAATAGCGTGCGGCCTTCCGCGAGAGGCGGGTGTCCAGGACCACAAATGCCTTTTGAGGCTCGCCCGTCGTGGCGTTCCGCGCCTGATTCGCATAGTTGGTGAGGAAGCGCGTGCCGTCCAGGAAGAGACGCGCCCGACGCTCGCGCTCCCCCTCATCGACGTGCTTGAAATGCTCCGTGTCGACGTGATGCTCCTCCTCGTACGTGTAGGCTTTGCTCACGGAGAGAGCCGTTACGTCGAGATGGAAACTCATCTGCATGTCGTCGTCCTGGCTAAACTCGTTGGTGGCCAGCGCCTGGTCTTGCTCCGCCTCCTCGTCGGGATTTTGCTTGATGCGGAGGAGCAGGTCGCGGCCCACCTCGCTCGGCTCGGTTGCCACGGCAAAGGTGGCACTCACCGGAGCAGTACGACGGCCCGAATAGCTGCCCTGCGACGGATGCATGAAGCCGCCCATGTCGGCCCGGAGGTCCGTTTCAATCTGGTTCGTGGTGCCGTCGCCATTGCTGACATAAGTGTCTCCTCGGTCGTCGTCCTCCAGATTGAGCTGCTCAATGGCACTGAACAGCGCATGGCGCTGCATCTGCCCGGAGATGTACACCCGGCCGTCCGGACGGCGCTTAATCGAGGAGGCGTTTCCGAGCAGCTTTTCGCCGCCGTTGGCCGTGTGGTTCTGCATGGGAGAGAGGAGAGAGACGGTGATGCCCTTGATGTTTTCCATAGTGGTGTGCGTTGAACCGATAAAGATGCGAAAGATGCAGAAACGCTGAGACGGCACTCAGCCGCCAACGTATCCCGCTTCGTCGATTTCGTCGTCCGAGATCTCATCCGCAGCCCCGTCATCTTCCGAAGAGGCCTTGCCCGAACGCAGGCGCATGTACGTCAACACGAGGTCCTTGGCCTCATCAAACTCGATTTCACCCGTGTTGACAGCCTCGATGAAGCGCTCAGCGCCTGCGGGCACGTCGCGGTTGACCTGTCGGCCCGCCATCACGTTCAGCTGCGCGAAGAGGGCGCTCGGACGCCGTGCACTCAGCGTTGTGCTTTCCATCTGGGCGAGGGCGCGGGCCTTGGCCTCGTAGAGGTCCCGCCCAGTGCCGCCGCCCTCCTGTTCCTCGTTCTCTTTGACTTCCTCCTCGGCGATCAGGTACGCGACGTAATTGAGGTAGGACCCGTAGGCCCGGGCCGAGTGGACGATGTCGGGGGCAATTTCTTGTTCGCTCATAAAGTAGTCCGAAAAGATTGGTGACAGGATCGAATCGTACTGTACGCGGAAGGCCCGGAAGTCCCGAAATGCCGCCCGGGTATAGAGCTGGAGAAAGCGCCCTGCGGCGCGAAAGAAATTCTTCCGGGTGTTGCTCTCCGGATCGTTATCGTCCGGATTGTAAAACCGAATGCGGTAAAGACTGGCGAGGACCGCTGGGAGATCGTGCTCGCGGGCGAGACGGGCAGCGTGGTGGCCGATGTATTCCTGGCGCATTAGATTGCCGTCATAGCTGACGAGATAGACCGGACTGCCTGCCATCTGCTCAAGGACTCCCTCTGCCTCCGACAATCGCTCTGCACGCCGGGCCCACTGTCCCATCGCCCCCATCAGCCCCACCGGCCCAAAGGCACTGCTCTGCGGGGCATCGGGGTAATTGCCGTCGAAGATGGGCGGACGTTTCCGATTACTATCCTCGGATCGCTCAAGGGTGAGGGGATCTTCCACCTCACTGTTCTTCATGTCCCGGAACAGCTGGACGAAGCGAATCATGCCTTCCAGATCGAAGTCAGGAATCATCACCTGATTCGTGAACTCGACTTGAGCGGCCGGCTTAAGTGGGGTGACCGACGCCACGAGGGAGAAGACCGTTTCGAGTTTACTGGTCTTCGGATTCGAGAGCGTCGATGTCCCTTCATTGAGCTTCGTCGTGAACGGCGCAAACGAGCGCTTGAGCTCCGTCGAGCCCTCTGGATCGAGTCCTTCATCCACCTCTTCGAGGAAGCCCCGGGCCTCCTTGATCAGATACCGTGCGCTCCGATCGTCAATCACGACGTGGGGCGCAATGTAGTAGCCACCGCTTGCCTTTTGACCACTCGTTTCTAACTCTTCCCTCGACAGGCGCCGATACTGAAGTTCCGTGGCGTCGTCCAGATCGTTGTTCGTGTGGAGCCGAAAGTGGCCGAGCCCATCCGCCACTACAGGCCCCGCCATCTCCATCAGGTGCTGTGGATCGTTCAGCATGGGTTGCCACTCATTCGCGGCTCCGTTTTCCACCAGTGTCACAGCGAGCCCGTACCGGGGATAAGGGTGGTCGAAGAACAGTACAGACGAATCTCGCGCGTCCATAGCGTTGAGGGGATTTGTCATTGGCTTACCACCTTCCAGCGGGCCTCTACCCAGCCGTCATTGTTGCCAAGATAGAGCGGCGCATTCGGATCTCTCAGGGCTTCGCGAATTTGCTCTGAGAGTGTCTCGGTCGTGCGAACGCGGAAACGATAGGGTCCCTCGGGAATCACGTACTCGCGTTTTGTGGGGCTGGCGTAGAACTGGGGGAACTGAGGGCGCAGCGCTTTGACGTGGACCTTGTCGCCCTCTTCCACCTCAGGGAGCGCGTCTGGATCACGGATGTCATACCCGGACCGATCACCGAACTTGATTGCCCCCCGTCCCTCCAGGTTCATCAGGCGCTCTAGACGAACATCATAATGGCGGCTGCCTCCCGGAAACTGCGTGCCGGTTGATCGAGCGTGTCGGGTCCAGAGGTCGTCGAAATGGGTCGTATCGGGCCGCACTTCTGTCTCAAACTCCAGGTGGTGCTGCAGAAGACTCACGAAGCCCGCGCCCGATTCCTCGTCTTCCGTTCCGGTAATCCAGGGCGTCTCCTTGAGCGGGTGACCGCGTCCGAGTTCATTTTTCGCCGCTGAACGGAGGTTGTCCAATAGATCGGAACGCACGTCTTCCGGAAAATGCCAGCCAAGCGCGTTTTCAAGCAGCCCATATAGCATCGCCTCTGTAGGTGCGGGCTGGCTCCGATAATAGGTGCCTGGTTGGGCAGTGGACATGGAGAGAGACGATAGGGCTTCCACCTCAAGCACGGCCGCTGCTTCCAGATCGGGGGGTTCCAGAAAAAAGGAAAGATCAATGTCCGGCATGGTGAACGTTGGTTCTGAAATTTCGGGTGCGTTCCGTAGATGTATTCCAAACAGCGTCGAACGGCGTTCGACGCAAAATCATTGCGTGTGGCGTTCCGTGACATTCAAATTGGATTATCCAGGTAGGTCCGAATTGGGATTCATTCGGTCCCCACCCCAAACCGCCGGATTGCGACGAATATATTGCCGGGCGACGCGCCAATGGCGTTCGGTGCGGATGATGCGGTCGTGGTAATTGCGTTGCCACAC
>JBDGQO010000091.1:0-4840 GCA_042219045.1 Bipolaricaulia bacterium
TACGGCCCGTTTGGCACCTACGACGGCGGGCGGGAGAAGGCCCCGGCGGCGCTGACGCGGAAGGCCATTGAGGCAAAGCTGAGCGGCGACCACGAGATTGTGATCTGGGGGGATGGGTCGCAGACCCGCTCATTCATGTACATTGACGACTGCGTGAAGGGGACGCAGAAGATTATGCATTCTGACATTACCGAACCGATCAATCTCGGCTCCGACGAGCTGGTGACGATCAACGAACTCGTAGACGTGATTGAAAAAGCGGTCGATGTGGACCTCGATCGGGAGTACGACCTGACCAAGCCGCAGGGCGTCGATGGACGCAACTCGGACAACACGAAGATTCTGAATGAGCTCGGCTGGGAGCCGCCGACGGCGCTCCGAGATGGGATTGAAGTGACCGCCGAATGGATCGAGCAGCAGATGCAGAAGCACCGAGAAACCGAGGAGAAATCTGTCTTTGCGTTACCGTAGTGTTTTTTATTGTTGGTACTCAAGTTGAGCGACGGAGACCGTCGTCTCTACAAACTCAGTCTTTAATATGAGTCCGAGCGCGGATACAGGTCCCGCAGAGGGTGGACATAAGAACCAAATGTCTCCCGCTCGAGAGATGGAAATATCTCTGCTGGACATCCTGCTCGTCCTGGCCCGCCACAAGATGATCATCGTGCGGACGGTGCTCGTCTTCGCGCTGGTGGGCGTAACCTACGCCTTATTGGCCTCGGAGGAGTACACCTCGGATGCGAAGGTAGTGCGCGAGGCACAGGCAAAAAGCGGAGGCGTGAGCCTCCCGAGCGGCATTCCGGGGGGGGCGCTCTCGGGGTTGGGCATCAACCTGGGGGGGGCGGCCAGTGGCCTGACGCCCGCGGCCTTTCCGGAGGTACTGCGGAGCCGAGAGGTACGGCTAGCGGTGGTGCGGGATACCTTCCGCTTTCCGGATGCCGAACGCCCGATGACGTTCGTGGACTACGTGAACCGCCCACCGGGCATATTGAGCCAGGTGCTAGACTATACGCTTTGGCTGCCATGGACGCTGAAGCGGACGCTTGGGAATGCAATTTCAGACTCACCTGCGCCGGCAGGAACGACGAAGACGGGTGAGCCGGTGATTCCCAGTGAGGCGGAAGATAAAGCGCTGAAGGTCATTTCGGAAATGGTTTCAACTTCCGTCAATGAGGAGACGGGACTAATGACGATCGCGGTCACGACGCAGGGACCAAGATTGGCGTCCGACCTTGCGCAGAACTTCGTCCACCATCTGCGGACCCGAATCCGGGCGATACGGACAGAGAAGGTGCGGAACAAGCTACAGTTCGTGAAGCAGCGCTTTCAAGAGGCGGAGCAAGAGTTAGAAGCCGCTGAAGGCCGGTTGGCGAAGTTTCTGGAGCGGAACCAGAGTCTCAATTCTCCTCAACTTCAGTTTCAGCGAGATCGACTCCAGCGACAGGTAACCTTCAAGCAGCAGCTCTACAGCGATCTGCAGAACCAACTCACGCAGGCGCGACTTGACGTGCAACAGCGGCAGCCCGTTGTGACGGTGGTGGAAAAGCCGGTGCCACCGATTCAAAAAAGCGGTCCTCGGCGTCTTTTCATTATTGTCATTAGTGTCTTTGTCGGGGGAGTATTGGGTATAATCATTGTCTCTAGCAAAAGAATTATTGAGGCCCAGGTGGAGCGGGGAAAGAAAGAGGAGATCGAGGAAATTCGAGACAAACTATTTTCTGTGGGAGCGTGGAAAAGAGAGGTTCAACGCAAGGCTCCATTCGTAGTGGAGCCGCAAAATGGGGGACGCGACAGTCGTGATCAAAAGAATTCTCACTGACAGATCTTCCAGATTGTTGCCTCACGCAGTTCTCTCTCCGACCGACAGATGATTTGTGTCACTCCTCGCACGAACATTGAAGGGAAGCCTCGGCTTCTTATTTGCGAACATCGTCGGGCGTGGGAGTGGATTTCTGTTCATCGTTCTCACAGGACGTCTGTTAGATGTGGGGGCCTTCGGCCTCCTTACACTCGGGTTGACAATCGCCAGCTTGACACGGAAAATATTCACGTTCGGCGTCCCGAATACGATCCAACGCTTTTTGTCGGGAGACCAGGATGCACAGACGCGCCGCACTTACGGGAGCACCATACTTGTCGCCTCTGTCCTGGCCTTTGCAGGCACGGCTTCGCTGTATGTCACCGCACCGCTCATTGCGCATACGGTCGTTGACAATCCGAATCTCGTCGCTCCACTTCGCGTCCTTGCGGCTACAGTGGGATTGGGAGTTGCTTTCACCGTCGCGAAAGCGTTGTTGCAGTCCCGGGAGCACGTGACCGCATACGCCGGTGTGGACACGACATTCGGCATAATGAAGGTGGGACTCGCCGTCGTGCTCATTACTACGATCGCCGCGACGGCTACGGCGGGCGCGTGGGCAGTTGTTGGGGGGTACGTGGTTGCTCTAATTGTCTTCGGGTTCTGTCTTCCTAACATCCAACTTTCGCCCTCTTACCGCAATCTGCTGGGCTCCACCCATCGTCTTCTCTCGTACTCGGCTCCGCTCCTCGTCGTTGGCATCGGATTCTACGTTGCGAAACAAGCAGATCGATTGATGCTGGGAGCACTCGACTCGGCCGAAAGTGTAGGACTGTATACGGCGGCGTCGACGTTGGCCCTCACTCTCACAGTGGTTCACCAGGCTTTCGGGCGAATTTTAATGCCTATCGTTTCTGAGTCCTACACTGAGGGAAACCTGTCGGAGGCATGCCGAACGTACCGCACGTCCACGAAATGGGTGGCGTTCATCAACGGAGTTGGGTTTCTCCTGCTTGTTGGCATCGGCGGACGGATTCTCGGATTCTTTGGGCCGGAGTACAACACGGAGACTGTTCATGCCGTCCTCGTGACCTTGGGACTTCTCTACTTTATCGCGACATGGCTCGGACCCACCGGTGTGTTTCTGCAAATGACGGATGGACATAGGCTAGAATCCATGAACACGGTAATTTTCGTCGTCTCCAACATTGGGCTCAATTATGTCTGCATCCTCTGGGCGGGGGTCTTAGGAGCGGCTTTTGCAACGACTGCTTCGGGACTTTTGCGGAATGGCCTCCAGGTTGCGCAGATGATTCGTCTACATGGATTCAATCCCGTGTCAAAAAACCAGTTGCAGATCGGACTCGTAGTGCTTTCGGGAAGCGCTCTTCTGTGGATCGGACGCTTTCCCGTTTTGGTGGAACTGTTAGTGAGCGTTGTTCTCGTTGGACTTATGAGCGTTCTGGTCCAGCGAGATATCAACACCGAAGAGCGGCAGCTTTTGCAACGTATCAAGGCAAAAGCACTGGGGGAGTAGTGAGCTGGATACTCTGAAGTCCACGTTCCAAAAAAGAAGAGGGACTTCAAATTTACGATTGAAGTTAGCGAGCATCGGTAGATATGGAACCCGATAGAACGCCAGATAGAGTCCAGGAAGCACCTCTGGATCGAATGCAGGAGGGGATCTCCAAGGACGCCCTTCCAAAAGTGCTTGCGTCGTCAGTAATCCGTTCAGCCCATAGGGGAGAGAGTCATGGCGGACTTTATCTGGTTGATTTAGCCACTGGGAACGATCGACAGCTTCTCAGTTGGGACGATCCATCGATCAGTTGGAAGGGGCGGGGGGGAGACCGTGGACTTCGTGGGATCGCGTTTCACGATGGCCTTGTGTACATTGCGGCGAGTGATGAGATTTTTGTCTTTGATTCGAGCTTTAAGCTCATCGACTCGTTTACCAATCCATATCTCAAGCACTGTCACGAAATAGACGTTTACGACGGTCGGCTGTATCTCACTTCCACTGGATTCGATTCTATCCTAGAGGTCGATCTGGATACACATCGGTTTCTGAGGGGCTTTTCATTTCGGATGAGCAGAGTCCGATATGCTGCCAGCCGCGTTCCGCGCCATTTGTCGATGCAGACCACTCGCATCGTGCCTCGCCCGAACGTGTTCAACCCGGAAAGTAAATCGGGGCCGAGTTCCGGTGATCAGCTTCATATCAACAGTGTTTTCGTCGACGAAGGCGGAATGTACGTGTCGGGCCGAAAGACCGGGTGCCTTCTTCAAATAGACATCAGTTCATCTGTCGATGAGCAAGTTCCACCATACATCCCGACTCCATTCGGCACCCACAACGTTCTTCCCATGCGTCACGGAGACCTTGATAAGAAAGTCATCATGAATGACACAAAGCGGGACGTCATCCTTGTTGTCGGTGAAAGAGGACAGACGAGAGAACAGTGGCCAATCCCTCGTTACGATGAGGAGTCCCTTGAACGAAATGATCTTCCAGAAGACCACGCCCGACAGGCTTTTGGGAGGGGGCTCAAGGTTTGGAACGACTTCATTATCGTCGGTTCGTCTCCCGCCACGATCACGGCCTACGCTCACTCCAGATCGGATCCGATTACGTCTGTCAATCTCACCCTGGATGTGCGAAACGCAATCCATGGATTAGAGGTGTGGCCCTTCACATAGATAGGGAGGCGATCTCGTAGGACCGGCTTGCACTGCCTGTTATTGAGAGGGACTTCCTTCCCCGCTATATGGCACCGCATAATGCAGTGAAGCCACTTTTTCTGTTTTCCCTTCCCCGCTCCGGATCAACGCTCCTTCAGCGCGTTCTGGCGTCGTCATCCGAAGTGTCCACCGTGCCAGAACCATGGATTCTGCTCCCGCTGTTGGGAATGCGACAGGAGGGGACGTACGCCGAGTACGGACACCAGCCCGCCCGCCGGGCAATCGACGAGTTTGTGGACCGTCTGGATGAGAACGCAGAGGGGTTTGACGGAGAGCTTCGACGATTTGTCTGTCGTCTCT
>JBDGQO010000092.1:0-5271 GCA_042219045.1 Bipolaricaulia bacterium
CTTGGACCCGGGTGAATAACGCGAGCGCAGAGCCGAGCTTGAGGAACGCTTCATGGATGTCGGCGTGCCGTTATCCTGTTTAAAAAC
Source organism: Bipolaricaulia bacterium (assembly GCA_042219045.1). Classification (GTDB taxonomy): domain Bacteria; phylum Bipolaricaulota; class Bipolaricaulia; order RBG-16-55-9; family RBG-16-55-9; genus CAZMNF01. The sequence goes on from JBDGQO010000092.1 coordinate 88, forward strand.
GGCGCAACAAGCGTCCAGGGATGGATTAGCTGATCTCGACGATCGTGGGCTCAGCCAGGCGGCGATAGTCGCCGGCGGCCATCGCCACAGAGGCGCGGCGATCCCCACAGTTGAACGCGATGCGCTCGGTCTCGAACAACGCCGGATCGGCGTACAGTTCGACCCCGAACAGGTGGGCAAACGGGGGCACGCCGCCGGGCACGACCCCACCGGTTAGATCCTCAACTTCCCCTTCCTGCGCGAATCGGACGTCTTTGATGCCCAGGTTCTGCTTGAGCTTTGACATGTCCAGCTTGCGGTCCGCAGGCAGCACGAACAGGGCGAATCGTTTGCCGACGCCCGGCTCTCGGAGGCGCAGCACCATGGCCTTGGCTCCCTGTCGGAGCGAATACCCCGGCCTCGCGGCAGCGGCCTCCTCGCTGGTGCGGACTGGCTCGTGCTCGAAGAACTCGTAGTCCACGTCGTGCTTGGCCAACATCGACGTGATCTTGTCAACGACGGCGTGGTATGCCTGCCCCATGAAGGTTCACCCAGGGATTATAATCCAAATTCGGCGCCCATCTCACGTGCTTGGGCCATGACTGAGCATCGGTCAAAGAGACATGCACGTCACGTCTGGCGTGTCATGAGACCTGCTCGGACCCGACCCAACAACCGTGCGTTGATTGCGACGATGACTGTCGACAGGGACATGAGCACAGCCCCAGCAGCCGGCGACAACAGAATGCCGGCCTGGTAGAGCACGCCCGCGGCCAACGGAATCGCCACGACGTTGTAGCCGGTCGCCCAAGCGAGATTTTGGACCATCTTCCCATAGGTTGCCCGCGCGAGCTTCACGACGTCGAGCACGTCCTGCGGATTGGAGCGGACCAAGACGATGTCGGCGGACTCGATCGCGACATCCGTGCCGGCGCCGATCGCAATGCCCACGTCGGCCTGGGTCAGCGCCGGCGCGTCGTTGACGCCGTCGCCGACCATCGCCACCGTCAAGCCACGCGCCTGGACCTCTTGGATCTTGGCCGATTTCTCATCGGGCAGCACTTCGGCAAAGTAGTCGTCCAGATCCAGCTCATGAGCCACCCAGCGGGCGACGTCATGGGCGTCGCCCGTGAGCATCATCGCCTGGATGCCCAGCGCTTTCAGTTGGGCCAGCGCCTCGCGCGAGTCCTCTCGAACCACGTCCGCCAGCGCGATCGCGCCGACGAGGTCGTCATCCACGAGCACGTAGACCACCGTCTTGCCGCCCTCGCTCAGCTCGTCGATGCGCGCGGGGTCGACGCTTAGTCCCTGCTCATCCAGATACCCGGGACTGACGACCTTCACGTCGCGCCCATCCACCTGGGCCTGGGCGCCCTTGCCGGGGATCGCCGAGAAGTCCTGAGGCGCCGGATACGGAACGTCGTCTTCTTCGGCCTTACGGATGATCCCGGCCGCGATCGGGTGCTCGGACTGACTTTCCAATCCCGCGGCCAGACGCAGGATCTCGGCCTCGTTCAAGTCATCAAGCGCGACGACATCGGTGACGCCGAAGCGCCCCTCCGTGAGCGTCCCCGTCTTGTCGAAGACGACGGCGTCGATCTCGCGGGCGCGCTCGAACGCCGAGCGGTCCCGGATGAGCAGCCCGCTCTGGGCGCCGATGGATGTGGAGACGGAGACGACGAGCGGAATGGCGAGCCCCAAGGCATGAGGGCAGGTGATGACCATGACCGTCACCATGCGCGCGATGGCGAAGACGACGGAACTGCCCGCCACGAGCCAGCCGGTCAGCGTGATCGCGCCGACGCCGAGCGCGACGATGGTGAGCCAGAGGGCCGCCCGATCCGCCAGATCCTGGGTCCGCGAGCGCGACGCCTGCGCCTCCTGGACCATCTGAACGACCTGTGACAGATACGACTCGTCGCCGGTCTTCTGGACTTCAACCGTCATAGCCGAGTCGCCGTTGACCGTGCCGCCGATCACCTCGTCGCCCTCGCCCTTTTCGACGGGCTGGCTCTCCCCCGTCACGGCCGCCTGGTTGACCGTCGTTCGTCCCTCGACCACGACCCCGTCGACGGGCACCTTCTCGCCCGGCTTCACCAGCACGCGGTCGCCCTTGGACAGCTCGGCCACGGGCACGTCGTCGGTGGAGCCGTCGTCGTTCATCCGATGCGCCTCGTCCGGCATCAGTCGAACGAGCTTCTCCAAGGCTCGGGACGCCCCCATCACCGAGCGCATCTCGACCCAGTGGCCGAGCAGCATGATGGCGACCAGCGTCGCCAGCTCCCAGAAGAAGACCTCACCGGGCAGCCCGAACACGACGGCTGAGCTGTAGATATACGCCACGCCGATCGCCAGCGCGATCAGGGTCATCATCCCCGGTTGGCGCTCGCGGAGTTCGCCCAGCGCTCCCGTCAGGAAGGGCCAGCCGCCGTAGAGGAAGACGACCGTCGCGAACGCAAACTGAACGACCGCGTCGCCGGGAAAAGCCAGGGCCTCGCGCAGCCCCAGCGCCCCTTGAATCAGGGGCGCCAGGGCGAGCACGGGGACCGTCAGCGCGAGCGAGACCCAGAAGCGCCGACGGAAGTCCGCCACCATCTGGGCGTGATGATCCTGATGGTCACTGTGATCGTGTCCTTGGTGATCGCTCGACTCCGCGTGGCCCGTGGTGTCACTCATGATGCTCCGCCTCGCCCTCAGCTTGTGGGTTCTGGGCCGAGGCGTTCAGCTCGCGGATCTTCGCTCGAGCCGCTTCGGGCAACTCGGACTGCGGGGCCGCCAGCCCGGGCCCGTCGTGAGCCTCCCCGACGACCACGGTCCCGACCATGCCGACCCCTTCATGCGGGATGCAGAAGTAGTCGTAGACGCCCTCCACTTGGAACGTCACCTCGAACGTCGTCCCGGATTCGCTCAGCACACCGGAATCCCACCCCTCGGCCCCTTCGGGGATCCGCAATGGCTTTCCGTTGCTCGGATCGTAGGACGTGGTGGAGTGATTGCCCGACTCGAGCACCCAGCGGACGGTATCTCCGGGTTGGACGCTGACGACGTGCGGCTCGAAGTGGTACGCGCCATCCTCGCTGACCATGCGCACGGTGTGGACGTTGCTCTCGGCGGATTCGGCCGTGTCGTGATGGTCGCCGCGTTCGGTTTCTGACGGTGGGGCTCCCATGGGGCCCATTGAGTCCATCATCTGCGTGTGATGAACCGCGACAAATCCGAGGACACCGACCAGAACGACAGCCAGAACGATTCGTAGATCCATGCGACTGATTCCTCCTTGTCGAAGAATGGCGTTTGACGCTTCCGATTAGCTAATGGAGCGTCAATGGACAGCGTTCAATCTGCTCGTTAACTGAAGTGAATAGGCGTCAACGTCGCGGAGGCGGGAGTTCTTGGGCAAGGGACAAGGTTGAAGCTAGGAGAGTCATCTCCGCTCGGGAGTATGCCACGGTGAGCGGAGGAAGTTGGATCTCCGTCGAGGCGCTGGCGCTGCAATGGCCCACGATGCCGTGATGACATGGATCGCCGTGCCCATGCCCATCGGCGGCCACGCCGGCCGCCGGGATCAGGGCACTCGCGATCAAGAGGCTGATGATCGTCAGGCAGATGGTACGCAATGCCACAACCGAAAGTTATCAGGCGCCTGCGCGCGACACAAACTCAGCTCCACGGTCAGCTTGCGGTTCGTCTCTCGCGCGTGTCTCTTGAGAACGATGCCTCGATCAGCGCGTGATGGCGATCCGTTGGCCGCCACTCGTAAACACCTCGTCGGCCGGATTGCGGGCCGTGACGCGATAGAGGTAGGCCCCGTTGGCGACCGGAGCCCCGTCGGTCGTGACCATGTGCCACGCCAGTTGACCGCCGCTCGTCTCGTCCGAGAAGATCGGGCGGCCATCCAAGCCATAGACGGCCACTTGCATCGAGGTCACGTTCTTCGTCTGCGCTCGAAACATGAGCGTCTGTCCCCGCGATGACGTGGCAACGGTCAAGACGTCGTTCGATGACGTCGCGGGAGCTGCCGCGGAGCGGACTCCGCGCCCGCTGATCCACAGGTCCATGCCCTGCAGAAACTGATCATTCGTGAGATCGTTCCGCATCCAGGCCTCCATGATCGTCATGAACTCGGGATCGTCGATCATCCCGTTCCCGTTGGCTTCAAAGCGCGCGAACGGGAAGTCGCCGGCATCGTACGGTGGGTCGCTCGGCCAATGATCCATGTGATGATGGCCCCCGACGTTGCGCATGCCGAGGAAGTCGCCGTGCCAGTCGTGGTGCCAGACCTCGCCCGTGGTCCCATGGACACTCACCATGCCCACGATCTGACCACGCTGATGGAACGGCATCGTGTGGTAGCCGTAGCCGGACCGGACGTCGTCGGAATCCACGGTCGCCTCCGGCCACCGCTCGTGGAGAAACTGCTGGGCGCGGTCGTGGGCCTCGTCGGGCGAGATCGTCATCGGCTTGCCCAACGCCGCGTCGTCGATCGGATCGGCTGCGCCCATCATCATCGGGCCGTACTTGAGGTTCCAGCGCTGATTCGGGCCGGGAGCTGGGCTCACTTGCCCGCCGACGCGATCGACCGTGAGCAAGAACGCGTGCCGTCCCGTATCGCTTTCCCTCACGACAGCATAAAAGTGGTTCTCGAACTCCATCATCTGCGTCGCTGCGACGTCGTGGAGCCCGAGCCGGGCCATGTAGCGCTCGGCAACGGTGATCGCCTCGTCCATCGTCAACGGGTCGCGCATGCCCGAACCCGGCGGGCCCGGATGGCCCATGTGGGCGAGCGCTGTTGGGCTAGCCAGCAACAGCCCTATGACGATCAACGTCATCAGTGATCCCAACGTCAGCATGTGGCGCATTGTGTCCTCATTATTCGACAACGACGGTCCCCGTCATGAACGGGTGCGGGCCGCAGTAATAGATGTAGGTGCCGGGCTCGTCGAACGTCGTGCTCCACTGCTGGCCCTGACCCAGCATCCGACCGGCCTGGCCCGTGGCGTCGAAGACAACGTTGTGGCCGACGCTGTCGCGGTTGACCCAGGTGACGGTCTCCCCGGCCTGCACGCGGATCGTCTGCGGCGCGAACGCGAAGTCCGCCATCTGCACCGTCGTCGCCTCGGTCGGGCTGGATGATGGGGCCGACGGCGTCGGGCCGTTTCGAGGCGTCCGCGCGTCGTTGCTCCAGCCGCGGTCCGCCATGCCTCG
>JBDGQO010000092.1:5371-12658 GCA_042219045.1 Bipolaricaulia bacterium
GTCATCTGGCCCCACATCTGCCGGCACCACTGCCACATCTGCCCGAAGAAGCCATCGTTGTTGGCGTTCAGTCGATTGGCCATGGGGGCATCCCCGGTTGTGGGGCTGCCGTTCGGCCCCATCGCCACGGTCCCGTTGTTGCCCGTGAAGCCGGCCATCGGGCCGGGCGCGGCCAGGTTCCAGACGGCGACGCCGACCACGGCAACCAGCACCAGCGCGAGTCCCGTCCACTTCGTTGCGTTCATGGATCGTCATCCTTTCCGGTTGAGGTTCACCCCAAGCGTGCCAGCCGAACGTGAAGCCTCAGTGGAGTTCGTGTGAAGACTCCATGAAGGCCGTTCCGTCTCAGTATTTGGGCCTCGTCGTTGTGAACACCTCACAGCGTCATGTACCGCGACACGCCGTCGTCGGTGATCTGATAGATGATGAACGGCTTGGTCTTGGGCCCGTTCATGCCGGGCGAGCCCTTCGGCATGCCGGGCAGCGCGATGCCCTGGATGTCGGGCTGGTCGCTCAACAGCTGGTCGATGGCTTCCATGGGGACGTGCCCTTCGACGACGTAGTCGCCCAGCTTGAGCGTGTGGCAACTGCGCAGCGAGGCATCGACGCCCAGCCGTTGTTTGATTTGATCCAGCTTGGCGTAGCTCACCTGCTCGACCTCGATGTCCATTCCCTTGGACCGGAGATAGCGCCCGTATTGGCTGCAGCAGCCGCAGCTCGGGTCTTGATAGAGAATGGCGGCGGGTTCAGCGTCACTCGCCGTCTGCGGGCGAGTTGCGTCCGCCGGCGCCTGTCCGCCGTTCCAGACGGCGTAGGCGGCGACGGCGACCGCTGCCGCAATGCCGGCCATCATCAGGATGCGCTTCATGGTGATCCTCCCTTCCCACTGAATGGGAGACTGAGGCGTCGAAGATGCCCGTGGGCGTCTCCGTGGACCCGCTGAATGGGCTGAGCCATGAGGCTCATGGCGATGCCCGTTCGTCGGTCTTGAGTTCGAATGCCGTCGAGATCTCGGCAAACCGGTCGGCGATTTGATCCGTCTTGAGCGGGCCATACCACAGGCCGCGCACCAGCCCCGTCGCGTCGATAAACAGCGTCGTCGGCAGGCCCGTCAGGCGGTATCGCACAAACGCGCGTCCCTGCCGATCGAGCACGTTGGGATACGTGATGCCGTAGCGATTGAGAAATGTGCGGACCTCGTCCGGCTTCTCGGCCCAGTTGACCCCGAGCAGTGTCACTTGATCGCCATAGGTTTCGTAGAAGTCCTGCAGATCCGGCATCTCCGACCGACAGGGCGGACACCACGTCGCCCAGAAGTTGAGCAGGACCGGCTTGCCTTCGAAGTCGCTCAAGGAGACGGACTTGCCTTCCAGCGTGGACAGCGTGAAGTCGGGCGCCGGATAGCCCGGCCGAGGCCTTGCTTCGGAGTCCTTCGGGGCCTTGTCGGCTTCCCAGAAGGTTCCGGCACCCTCGTGCAGGACCCGGTCCTCCCCGAGCAGGTGGCCGGTGATGTAGGAGTGGCCGGCCAAGGCCATCAACCCACCGGCCAACCCGATTGCGACAACGATGGCAACTTTCTTGAACACGTCGATCACCTCCCGATGAGGTCGATGTAGCGCCCGTAGACGAGCAAGTAATAGAGCACGTAGCCGCCGGCGGCGATCATGAACAGCCCGCCGAGTCGCGGCATCCAGCTCGACAGCGAGCGCATCCAGCGCTGGACGGCCCCCTGCGAGTAAGCCACCAGCACGGCAAAGCCGAGCATCATCAGCGACATGCCCCAGCCGTAGGCGATGAAGTTGGCCAGGCTGGTCACCACGCCGCCGCCGAGGAAGGCCTGCGTCATCACCGACAGGAAGATGGGCAGCGTGCAGGCCGCCGCGCAGACCGCGTAGAACAGCCCAAAGACGTAGAACGAGCGCCACCCGCCGCGCGCGTCGGCGCGGGGCCGCATCGAGAGCGGCAATGCCTTGTCGAACGAGGGCAATTGGTTCGGGCGTAGCAGGATCCAGACGCCCAGCGCCACGATGCCGAGGCCGATCAACACGGCCGCCCACGGCAGGTAGCGTGCGATCGTGCTTCCGATCGCCGAGAACAGCAGCCCGATGGCGGCGAAGCTGGTCAAAAAACCCGCGCTGATGGCGGTTCCCAGCGCCAGGCCGCGGCGGCCGCGCGCCCACATGGAGTCGACGCGCGGGCCGTTGTGGCTCAGCGCCAAGGAGACGTAGGCCGGCAGCATCGCCCCGACGCAGGGGCTGAAGAACGTGGCCAGTCCCGCGGCGAAGGAGAAGCCGATCAGTTCGAGGTTGAGATCCATGACGAACTCATCCTTTCACCGCGGATCAGGCGAACCAAACCAGGATCGACGAGCCGAGCGCGATCATGATCGCGCCGGTCGCGAGCTTGATGGTCCGCTTGTGGCGAGCCTCCCAACGGGAGACCGCCCCGACCGTGCGCCGGTTGCCCATGGCAAACAGCAGCACGATCAGCGGGGCGACGAACATCAGGTTGTAGAGCAGCATGTAGCCGAATCCGGTCCAGAACGTCGTCTTGCTCGACAACAGCCCCAGCACGGCCACGTATATGCCGCCGCTGCAGGGAAACGTGCACAGGCCGACGAGAAATCCCGCCCCGGCCGCCGCGGGCAGCGTGGCCCTCTCCAGCCATTGGAAGCTTTTGGCATGCCACGATTTGGGGAGGCTCAGGCTCACACCGCGCCCATACCAGACGTAGTCCTTGACGTTGATCAGGCCGAGCCCGATCAGCAGTCCGGCCCCGATCTTGGCCATGAGGTGGGGCACGCCCGAGATGACGATCGCGCCGAGAAGCCCGAGGCCGATGCCGAGATAGGCGAGATAGATCATGGAGATGTAGATCCCGCCCATCAGCAGCATGTCGGAACGCGTGCGGTGGAGCGTGAACATGAACGCGATGAAGAACAAGAGCACGGCGATCGCACACGGGTTGACCCCGTCCAAGAGCCCGGTGGACAGCACAAACGGCAACAGCTCGGCGTGGGTCCAGGCTTGGCCCGATGAATCGCCCTCGGCCGATTGGGCTTGACCGTGCTCGTCGAGGTACTGGGTCACGGGCGTGTCGATGGCGTAGGTCGTCGGCGAGGCGTTCGACATCCAGACGGTGTAGTTGGGCGGCTTTTCATCTCCCTCGGTCATGCGGTCCTGGAGCACGACGAGCCGCTCGTAGCGCGCTCGAACAGTGGGCTCTAAGAGCGTGCGCACCATTCGCTCGGGGACATGGCCTTGGAGCACGAGCCCCTCGCCGACGAAGACCGTGAAGTGGCCCTGCATCTGGGGCGGAATGTCCTCGCTGCGCGAGACGAGCTCGCGCCGATATTCGGGATGATTGATGAAGTCTTTCAGATGGACGTCCGTGATCCCCAGCTCGTTCAGCAGGGGTTGGAGCGTCTCGCGGATGTAGTGGGCGCAGGCACCGCAGGCCTCGTTGTAGTAGACCGTTGCCTTGCTCGGAAGCTCGTCGGCGACGACGGGACTCCCGATGAGGCTCGCCAGCAGCACGCCGATCACCAACGATAGGCGGATCATGGGGCCTCTCCCCCCTTGACGCTCACGACCTTGGCGTGGAGCTCGAGGACGGCCTCCGGCTGATGGGGATCGTTCGTGCGCAGATAGACCGCCCGCATGACGTCGCCCGTCATGTCCGCGTGAGTGGTCGGATCGAACGTGACGTGCAGCGTCGTCGTCTCCCCCGATGGCACCCGTCGCTGATCGACCTCTGCCGTCGTGCAGCCGCACGAGGTGCTTAGCCCCTGGATCTCCAACGGCTGGCCCCCCGTGTTGCTCACGGCAAACGACTGGGTGACGGGTTGGTCATTGGGGACTTGGCCCCAGTCGAACGTCGAGGGATCGATCGAAATCCGAGGCGGTGTGTCCGACTGGTTGTAGCCGTAGAGGCCGGCACCGGCGACGATCAGCAACGCCAAGACCGCCCAAATCCCGAATCGTTTCATGGTCCTCCCCTTTCAGAGTGCGGGGACCGATCTGGATCGGCCCGATGGACACCGCCGGGATCGGAAAAGGGGAGTCAGACTTGCGGCGGGCGATCGAGACGTGACGGGACGTCAATGGGACTGGGCAAGGAGAGGGGAATGACGGCCACCCAGGCCGTCGTCCGGGGGACGAGATCAAGCGTCGGAAGCGCTGCGGTCGCGCAGGACGAACAGTGGGCCGAGACGTCGGCCCCGGCCTCGCTGGCTTGATCCCCGCAACCGCAGTCGCTGGCCCGAGCGCTCTGCTGAGTGGGAGTCACGGGCGCATGAACGGAGGATGAACAAGTGGGACTGGCGCTTGCTGTGTAAGCAACCAGCAGCACGAGCATCGCGACAATACCGGTCAGTCCCACTCGCTGTTTCATGGCATTCATCGTCCTCATTGTGCGTTCAACTTGTCCAATGTAACGATATGTTGGCTGGTCGAGCCCGTCAATGATTTGGGTCAGCTTTCACACAAGCCCCGGCAGGAAGCAGCCATCGCCCCTGAAGGGCCCGCAGCCGTTAGGAATAGCTAGGGACATTTGCCCCTGTTGGGACGGCGGACGGCGTTCCTACAATGGGGCCAATATGGGATTCTTTGAACGCTCGACCCGCGAGCAGGTGGCCCTGCTGCGACGCGCCCTTCCCGTCGCTATTCTAATTTTGGTCCTGGGGTATCAGCTCTACTTTGTGCGCCACATCCACGAGCTGGGCACCACGTATCATTATCTCGTCGAGATTGCGTTTTACGGACTGGCCGGCCCGGCCGTGACGTGGGGCGTCTTGGCCTGGATCGAACGCCAACTCTATTCCAAGGAACGGGCGGAGGAGCGAGCCGAGCGCGAACGCGAGCGCCGAGAACGCGCGGTGGGCGATGAACGGGCCCGCATTGCACGCGAGATCCACGAGGGCGTCGCGCAGAACCTGTACTTCCTCGGGCTGCAACTGGACGTGGCGAAGAAGCTAGCCCACGACCATCCCGAGCGCGTTGAAGCGGAGCTGGTCGAATTGCGGTCGCTGTTGAGCGAGTCAATCGCCGACCTACGCAGGCTCATCTGGGCGCTACGGCCGATCGAACTGGAAGAACTCGGGCCGATTGAGGCCATTCGACGATTGAGTGCCGACCTCGAGAACAAGGTTGATCTCGACGTGGAGGTGTCGGTCCAAGGCCCCGAACGGCGCTTCGACCCGGAACTGGAAGGGACGCTGTATCGCCTCGTCCAAGAGTCCCTCAACAACGTTGCGAAACACGCCGACGCCGAGCACGCCTGGGTGACGTTCGTCCTTAATGACGGTCAGGTTGAAGCAAGCATCGGCGACGACGGCCGAGGGTTTGACGCGGACGCGGCCATTCACAACGGCGATGGGCTCGGCTTGCGCCACCTCCGGGAGCGGGTTGAGAATCTGGGCGGATCCTTCACCGTCGATTCGTCCGAAGAGGGGACGCGGGTCACGGCTGCGCTGCCGCTGGATACGGGGCAATCCGAGGAGCCTCCTCAATGATTGAGCTGCTCATCGCTGACGATCACAAGCTGGTTCGTCAGGGACTGCGTCGGCTGCTCAACATCGAGGACGACATCCACGTCGTCGATGAGGCAATCGACGGCGAGCAAGCTTACCAGCGCGTCCGCTATTTCCGGCCCAACGTGGTTCTCATGGACATTCACATGCCGGGTGCCGACGGCATCACCGCCACCCAGCGGATCCATCGTGAACACCCCGAAATCAACGTCATTATCCTGACCATGTACGGCGACGAGGACCATCTGTTCCAGGCTGTCAAGGCCGGCGCCAAAGGCTACGTGCACAAGGACACGAGCTCGGAGACGCTTTTGGAGACGATCCGGGCGGTGCACGCGGGCGAAGCCTGGCTCGATCCCTCGATCGCCCGCAAGATGCTCGATGAATTTCGCAAAATCAACGATCCGAACGCTCACGAGCACGCCGTCTACCTCACCCGCCGCGAACGCGAGATCCTCGAACTGGTCGCCGAGGGGCAGAGCAATCAGGACATCGCGAACCGTCTGAGCATTGCCGAAAAGACGGTTCGGAACCGCCTATCGACGATATTCTCCAAGCTGCACGTCAACAACCGGACCCAGGCGGCGCTCAAGGCCCACGAAGAGGGCTGGATCGACCCGACGCCGGATGACACATCCGACGACGACTGAGCGTCCAGGGCGAGAAGATAGGGTCCCCGGCGAGGCCCGACGCGGCCCCGCCGGGGATGACGGAGTCGGCGGGCTCGCTATTCGATGATCAGGGGGGTCTTCATGCCGGCGGCATAGTGGCCGGGAATGAAACAGCCGAGTTCCCACTTCCCGGTCTTGTCCTCGGGGATCTTGATGTGGAGTTTGGCCGAACCGCCGCCTTCCACGTGGAGCCCGAGGAAGTCGTCGCCGAACAGTCGCTTTTCATATCGAACAAAGTGGCCATCCTCGCCTTTGACGGCTTCCTTGCCGAAGTGGACCTCGTGCATGGCCTTGCTCATGTTCTCAAAGCGAATGACCAGCTCCTCGCCCGCCTTGACGCGGATCGGGGCGTTCTTGGCCGCATCCACCTCTTCGCCGTTCTGCTTGTGGAGCTGGAAGAACATCGAGCCCATATGGATCTCCAGGTCAACGCCTTCGTCGCCGTGTGCCTGGGCCGGCTGAACACCCGCACCGAGCGGCAGTGCCAAAAGCCCGATCACCGCGGCGAGCGCCAGTCCTTTGCTGAGTCGGGTCGTCTGCATCCTATCCCTCCTTGCGGGAATTGCGTCTGAATTCACCATAGGCGCAGATGATGCAGACTTGTAGAGCGGAATGTCCTGAACTTGGTCGGGACATTTATCCCGAGTCGGTGAAGGCCGCTCTGTCGCCAGGGATGGGGATGAACGGACACGTTGGCTCACGGCTTTCTCGGGCGAGTTGCTCCTTTGGCGAATATCCCGTTCTTGACCGATCGGCGCCCCACGGTTGACATCTCCATTTGAAATTTCTAGACTTATAAAACTATGGAATTAGAGGAGACGGTCGATCCCGCCGCGCCCCATCGAGCGGCCGAGGTCTTCCACGCGCTCAGTAACGAACATCGCGTCCGCATTGTGCGACAGTTGCTCGCGAAGTCGATGAGCTGCGATGACCCCGAGGCCTGCGATCTGTCCGAGTCGTGCTGCGACGTCGGCGAGCTGGCGGCCAACTTGAACATCGCCGCGCCGACGGTCTCCTACCACCTGAAGGAACTCAAGAGCGCCGGCCTGATCGCAGCCCAACGCCGGGGGCGGCGGCTTTACTATG
>JBDGQO010000093.1:0-21884 GCA_042219045.1 Bipolaricaulia bacterium
GAGTGGCTCAATGCCGCCCGTGGCGCCGCCAGCGGCATGAACTAAAATCGAGCAGAGAACGTGCTCCAATGGAAAGGGGGCCGGCTCCCGGCCCCCTTTTCTTATTTCCGACGTGCTCGCGCTTCACCTGATTGGATGCATCGATACACGAAGGGGAAATTCATGCCTTACAACGTTGGCCTAACGCGTCGATCCTTCCTGAAGCGCAGCGGCATGGCCACCGCCGCTGGTGCCGCTGGGCTCGTCCTTGGGCTCCCATCGGTTGCTTACGGCGCTCCGAGTGACGTCCGCGTCGACGCGCGTGGCTCGATTCAAAGCGCGGTCGACCGGGTGGCCGAAGGCGGCACGGTCCGGGTTGCGCCCGGAGTCTATCGCGAAACGGTGGTCATCGATAAGCCCTTGACGGTTCTCTCCGAGGCGGGCCCTCGGTCCACGATCGTCAAAGCGGATCCGGAGCGCTTTGCGTACGAAGACCGGGCCATCGACGACATCGTCGTGGGCGCGTTCAACGTCTATCAGACGCCGGATGTGACCGTTCGGGGATTCACGGTGACTGACGCCCTAGAGGGCGTCTGGGCCACGTTGGCTCAGCGCGTGAGCATCGCGGACATGATCTCGTTCAGCAACGACAGCTCCGGGTACTACTTCTGGTCGTGCCAGGATGCGGAATTGACCGACAGTTGGGGGTATGACAACGCCGTCGGCATGTATCAGGGCCAATCCGGCGAGGTGAGCGTGGCGCGTTCGCTGTTCATGTTCAACCGTTCCGGGACCGCCCCCCATCTGAACGATCTGGAGTTTCCCGGCGTGGGGATCCTTGTCGGCAACCTCTCCAATGCCGGGCGCATTGCCGGCTGTCACTGCCTCAACAACCGGGATGCCGGCGTCCGCGTCAACTTCCGCATACAAAACATCATAATTGAAGAAAACGAGATTCGCCACAATCGGGCCGGGGTCGTGATCGGCGAAACTCAGAACGTCGTCCATCGCAACAACATCGTGGACAATGCCGAATTCGGCCTTGACACCGCCCTGTCGATCGACGCCACGAACAACTGGTGGGGCGATCCATCTGGGCCCTCAGGCGCCGGTCCGGGCCGAGGTGACGTCGTCACCTCATCGGCCCAATTCGATCCGTGGCTGTCGGCACCCGTCGACGTCGCGCCAATCGAGATCTGAGTTCTCGGGCCTGCGGCCCCGTGGCGTTAGGCCGGCCCGATCAAGCCCTATTTGGGATGGCCTTGGGCATGCCGACCTTGACTTGTCTCCTGGTATCGTCCCCATACGTCGCAAAGAGCGAATGTCGCGGGATTGCGTTGGTTTCTATGTGGCGAGTCTCGGCTACCAGCCCGATGGGAGGTTCCAACAGCCGGGCGTGATCAGCTCCACGGAGTTGCCGTCCGGGTCGCGAAAGTAGAGCGACTTGCCGCCCGGCGGCCAGTCGACCTCCTGCTCTATCTCCACCCGATGGTCCCTGAGGCGCCCCCGCCACGCGTCGAGATCGCCCCAATTGATGCCGAGCGCGACGTGCCCTGAGCCCGTGGCCCCGTGGGCGGGAACGGCGCCGCCGGCTCGGCTGGTTTCGGGGTCGAACAGGAGCAGAAGCCCCTCGCCGACTCGGAAAAAGACGTGACGCCCTTCTTTCTTCATGACCTGTGGCAACCCCAGAACGTCGCGATAGAACGCTTCCGCACGCTCCAGGTCGTCCACGTAAAGCGCGGCCTCGACGACGTCGTGAATCTCGGGCATCGCGGGCGATGGTAACGGATGGTCGGCAATGGACGCGAGCGCTCGCCAGCCTCAGTTATTGGCCCCAAGGCCGTTCGGCAGGTGAGCGAGCACACGTTGGCGAACGGCTTGCGGGTCCGGCAGGTCGCGGAGGAGCTCCCCGTTGGCCAGATACTGGACCAGTTGCGGCTCCATCGCCCCTGCGCTTGCGCATGCGGGACAGGTCGACGGCGCCGTGGAAAAGGGCGTCACCGCCCGATGGCCGCAGGACGAACAGACGTAGAGTTGCTTGGCCCCGGATTCCTTGCCCCGTTTGGCCATGGGATCGCCCTCGATCTCCACGATGTCCATGGCGAAGTCCACCACCGCCGCGTTGCTGATCGCGGTCCCCACACCGAAGGCGTCGACGACGTCCAGCAGCTCGGGAATGTCGTCCTCGTCGAGGCCGCCGGAGACGAACAGTTGGACGTTCTCGTAGCCGCGGATGTCGAACTCCCAGCGGACCTCTCCGGCGATCGCCCGCATGTCGCCGCGGCGGGAGGACGTCGTGTCCAGTCGCACGGCGAAGATGTTGGCATCGAGCAGCTCCACGTTCTCCAAGGATTCGAATTTTTCGTCCCCGAAGGTGTCAACGAGCGCCACGCGCGGCACGTCCGGGTCAATGATCTCGTCGAAGGCCAACGTCGCCGACGTCGAGTCGCCCAGCACGAGCACCAGCGCGTGCGGGACCGTGCCGACGGCCGACTCGCCGATGAGCTCCGCGCCCGGCACGCAGGCCACGCCCGCGCAGCCGCCGACGTAGGCCGCCCGCTCGATCATCGGCGCAATGGCGGGGTGCATGCGGCGAGCGCCGAAGCTGTAGACGGGGCGGCCCTGGGCGGCCGTGACGCATCGGGCGGCTTTGGTGGCAATGCCGCTTGCCTGACACAATTCACCCAGCAGCGCTGTTTCATAGACCGAAAACGTCCGGTAGTTGGCCTCGACGAGGAGCGCCGGCTCGCCCCCGTTAAAGACCGTTCCTTCGGGCAACGCCCAGACGTCGACGGGTTGGCCTTCCAACAGCGCCATGACCTCCTCCAGGCCGCAGAGGACGCCCCATTCGCCAACCGGAAGCTTGCGGGCGCGAACTTCCATGACGACGTGACGATCGATCCCCTTGGCGTCCAAAATTTCCTTGCTCCGCGCGAAATAGACGTCGGTGACGTGGCCGCTGCGGATCGTCTCCGTGGAGCTGACGTGGAAGTCGGGACGTCGATACGCTTGGCTCATGGGGGAACCTCGCTCTCTCGATCGTCGGTGGACGAGTCGTCGTCCGGGGACGTCTCGTCGGCCAGGTTGAGGTACTTGTCCAGGGCCCGGCGGACCAGCTCAGAGATGGGCAGGCCCGTTTCGCGTGCTCGGCGCTTGAGCGCTTGGTGTTGGGCTTCGGTGATCGTCCAGTTGACGCGTCGCATGGATGCCGCCGCCATGTGGGGTGAGGTGATTATAGGGGGTGGAGCAAAGGCCCGTCAACGTGCGAAGAAACGCAGCAAAGCCGTTTGCTCGGTGGGGGGATCTCTGGTAAAGTTTCTGCGGAGAATCGCCTATGTGGAAGCTATTTCGGACGCTTTTGATCAGCGGGATCCTGGCCATTCTCCCGCTCGGGCTCACGCTCTGGATCGTCTGGCTGTTGTATGGGCTAATCTCCAACTGGATCGGTCAGGGCGGATTCATCGGAGCCATCGTCCGGCTCATTCCCGTCGAAGAGATGCCCGACAGCGCGGTCGTCGCGATTGGGCTGCTGTTGACGATCGTAGTGATCCTGTTGGTCGGGCTGCTCACGCGGATGTATGTGGGCCGCATGGTCTATAACTACTTCGAGCGGCTCATGTTGGCGATTCCGATTATGAGCAAGATCTACTCGGCGGTGAAGCAGCTGACCGACGCCGTGTTTGCGC
Source organism: Bipolaricaulia bacterium (assembly GCA_042219045.1). Lineage (GTDB taxonomy): Bacteria > Bipolaricaulota > Bipolaricaulia > RBG-16-55-9 > RBG-16-55-9 > CAZMNF01. The sequence goes on from JBDGQO010000093.1 coordinate 3,666, forward strand.
GCGACGCCTCCATGGCGTTCAAGCGGGTGGCGCTCGTGGAGTTTCCCCGGCGCGGGATCTACATGATCGGCTTCCTCACCAATCGCCAGGTGCCCGGTGTGGAGGAGCTGATGGACGAGGAGATGGTCTCGGTCTTTCTCATGAGCCCGCCGAACCCGGTCACCGGGTTCTGGGCCATCATGCCGGAACGCGACGTCACGTATCTCGACCACATCACCGTCGAGGAAGGCTTCCGCATGATCATGTCGCTGGGCATCTCCATTCCGCCCGAGGTCGCGATTCGGCTCCGGGACGGGAAGGTGCCGACGGCGCCGGCCGAGGAGGCCCAATAAGATGGCAATCTTTCGAGGCAAGCACTACTACAAGGTCAAACTGGACGAGCAACGGCGCGAGGAGAACGTCCTCTGGCTCAAGTGCAAAGCTTGCGGCCAGCTCGTCTACAAGCGCCGCGTGGAGCAGAACCGCAACATCTGCCCGAAGTGCGGCGAGTATTTCTTTCTGACCGCCCGCGAACGGATCAAACTCCTCGTCGACGAGGGGACGTTCGAGGACATCTCCCGGCCCATCACGGCCCAGGATCCCCTGGCGTTCGTGGGCCGCAAGCCGTATCCGGACAGCCTCAAGGAGGCCCAAGACGAGACCGGGCTGCCCAACGAGATCATCGTCGGAAGCGGCGAGGTGGAGCGCATCCCCGTCGTCCTGACGGTGATGGACTTTCGCTTCATTGGCGGCAGCATGGGCAGCGTCATGGGCGAACAGATCGCCCACGGGATCCACACCGCGGCGCGCGAACGACGGCCCTACATTCTGGTCTCTTCAACGGGCGGCGCGCGCATGCAGGAGGGCATCCTCAGCCTGATGCAGATGGCGAAGACGACGGCCGCGCGCTTGGCACTCGAAGAGGCCGGCGTGCCGTTCGTGTCCGTGATGACGTACCCGACGACGGCGGGCGTGGAAGCGAGCATCGCGAACTTGGGCGATGTCGCCATCGCCGAACGCGGAGCGCTCATCGGCTTTGCCGGCCCGCGCGTCATCAAACAGACCATCAACCAGGAACTGCCCAGCGACTTCCAGACGGATCAGTTCGCCGTGGAACACGGGATCGTCGACGCCGTCACGAGACGCGAGGAGATGCCCGGCGAGATCGCGCGGTTATTACGGTTTTTCACGGTTCAGGAGCCAGATCGGGTCAACGGGACGGGAGGTCGGCATGGCGAATCATGACGACTCGATGGAGGACATTCGGCGTACCATTGAGGAGCTGAAGGCTCTCAACGAGAAGGACGGAGTCGACTTCAGCGAGGAGATCAGTCGGCTGGAGGCCAAGCTGAGCGCGCTGGACGAGGCCGATGGGGACGACACCCAACCCGAGGTCGAGACCAATCCCGATTGGGAGACCGTCAAGCTGGCCCGCCATCCCAAACGGCCGTCGACGGCTGATTACCTCAACCGTGTCGCCGACGACTACTTTGAGCTTCGCGGCGATCGGATGTATGCGGATGATCGGGCGCTTCTGACGGCGTTGGCCCGGTTCGGCGAGCGGACGGTCGTCGTCATTGGTCACCAGAAGGGCCACACGGCTGAGGAGAATCAGACGCGCAACTTCGGCATGCCCCATCCCGAAGGCTATCGCAAAGCGCAACGGGCCATGCGATTGGCCGAGCGATTCGGGTTCCCCGTGCTCAGCCTGATCGACACGCCGGGCGCCTATCCGGGCATCGGCGCTGAGGAACGCAACATCGGCGGAGCTCTGGCGACCAGCATCTACGAGATGTTCAAGCTGCAGGTGCCGATCGTCGTGACCGTCCTGGGCGAGGGCGGCAGCGGCGGTGCCCTTGGCATCGGCGTCGGCGACCGCGTGCTCATGATGCAGAACGCCATCTACTCCGTCATCAGCCCGGAAGGCTGCGCGGCCATCATCTGGCGCGATCGGGCCAAGGCGCCCGAGGCGGCGCGTGCGCTCAAGCTGACGGCCGAGCACCTGAGCGACTTCGGGGTCATCGACGAGATCGTGGCCGAGCCGGAGGGCGGGGCCCATCAGGATCCGGACGACGCGGCCGAATCGTTGAAGTCGATCCTGTGTCGGCATCTGCAGGAGTTGGAGGGCATGTCGACGGAGGCCCGCCACCAAGCGCGCCGGGATCGATTCCAGGCGATCGGTCGGTACGAGGAGCTCTCCGAGGCGGTCGAGGCAGCTTCGCGGGGAGGGGTTGATTCCCGATGACGATGACGGATGGCTCAGAGTGCATGGGCGAATGCTCCTGGGTCTTCGATCAGCTGTCGCCGAAGGAGCGGAAGCGACTCCGGGAGATGTCGCGCACGATCGAGTTTCCGCGCGGCGAGATCATTTTCCAGGAGGGCGAACCGGCGTTCGGCGTCTACATCATCTGCCAAGGGAAGGTGAAGCTCGCCAAGCACTCGCTCAAGGGCAAGATCCAGATCCTCAAGTTGCTGGGCCGGGGGGAAGTTCTGGGCGAGAAGACGCTCTTTGATCGCGAAGTCTACACGGCGTATGCCCAGGCGTTGGAGGATACTCAGGTCCACTTCATTGAGCGCGCGCCGTTTGTGACCCTCTTGCGCGAGCATCCCGAGGTCTCCATCCAGTTCATCGAGAAGTTGAGCCGCGAGCTCAAAGGGTTCCAAGATAAGCTCATGGAGGCGTCATACGAGGGCAGTTTGGAGCGGCTATCGCGGCTATTGCTCATGATGGCCAAGCAGTACGGCGTGGAGACCGATCAAGGGATCGACATCGGCGTCGCACTGAGCCGCCAGGAGCTGGCCGAACTGGCCGGCATTTCCACGGAGACGGCCATCCGGATGCTCTCGCGCATGAAGGACCGCAGCCTGATCGACATGGAGGGCCAGCGGATCTTCATCGTGGACCGCGACGGCCTCAACCAGATCGCGGAGCCCTTTCTCGTTAGCCTCAAGGAAAACCTCCTTTAGCCATGTCGCGCAGGCTGATCGCCTTCGGCGTGGTCGTGGTCGTCTTGGCCGCCTCGAGCGTCGCCTTGATCTGGGCCGGTTTTTCCCTGCAAGGGCGCTCGCCCATGCAGCAAATGCCGTCTGCATCCCGCGTTTCCTCCGAGTCCTCGAGGGTGTACGCCGTTGATGGTCGCTTGGCCGAGGGCGAATACGACTACGTTTACGAGGACGAAGAGACCGGCCTGACCCTGGCCTGGCGCGTGGAAGGGTCCGAAGCGTCGGTCGATCAAGGCCTGATCTACATCGGCCTCCACAGCCCCTTGGCCGGCCGTGTGGCGATCGCCTTTGCCACCTCGGGGCCCTACATTGCCGGCGGCGACGTCATCGTCGGCTACGTCCAGGATGGAGAGCTCACGATCCAGGACCAGTATGGCGACGGGCCGACCAGCAACGTCGTCGATGCCAATACGGGCGGTACCGACGATATCCTGCAGGCGGCCGGCACGGGCGGGACCGAGGAGACCGGCACGACGATCGAGTTCACGCGGGCGCTCGTCACCCCGGACACGGTCTACGACAAGCCGATTAACGACGACGGTCCCATGCGGGTGAAGCTCGGTCAGGGGAGATTCAACCACTTCACCGGCTTGGGCGGGGACGAGTGGGCCGTGCTGGACGTCGACTTCTTTGAGGGCGTGGTGAAGTCGATTCCCCGCTCGCCCTGATTGGACGTGACCCAGGAATGCTGCGCAACCTGTTGATCCGCCTGTCCCAAAGCCAACGCGCCCGTCGCTGGATTAGCTCGTTTCCGCCGTCAAGGCGCGTGGCCCGGCGCTTCATTGCGGGCGAGACCCTTGACGAAGCGATCGAGACCGTGCGGCAGCTGAACGACCGGGGGCTGTCCGTCACGCTCAACCACCTCGGCGAGCATACCGAATCCGCCGAGGACGCCCACCGTACCGCGTCGGAGTACGTCGAGCTGCTGGACCGAATCGCGGCGGCGTCGCTCGACGCGAACATCTCGGTGAAGCCGAATCAGATGGGGTTGGACGTCGATGAGGACGTCTGCTTCGAGGCCATTCGGACGGTCGCGGAGCATGCCCAGTCGCTGGGCAACTCGGTTCGCGTCGACATGGAGGGCTCGGACACGGTGGATGCGACGTTGCGCGTCTATGAGCGCCTCCGCGAAGCGGGCTTTGACAACGTCGGGGTCGTGGTTCAGGCCTATCTCTTCCGCAGCCAGAGCGACGTCGAGCGCCTGATCGAACGAGGAGCCAATGTCCGCTTGTGTAAGGGCGCCTATGCCGAGCCACAATCGGTGGCGTTTCCGGACAAAGGCGACGTCGACGCGAACTTCCGGTCTTTAGTGAGCATGATGTGGCAGCCGGAGGCGCTCGATCGAGAGACCTACGTCGCCGTGGCCACTCACGACGAGCAGCTGATCCGCTGGTGCGAGGACCACGTCCAGACGAACGGGATTCCCCCGAATCGGTTCGAGTTCCAGGTGCTCTACGGCGTGCGGCGCGATCTGCAGCGGGAGCTGGCCGAGAAGGGCTACCGCGTGCGCGTCTACGTCTCGTACGGGACGGAATGGTATCCGTTCTTCATGCGCCGCCTCGCGGAGCGGCCGGCCAACATCGTCTTTATTGCCCGGCAACTGCTTCGATCATAGGAACACGGTTGTGGGAGCTGGTTCTCGTTGGTGTGCCAGCATCGGGGATCTTCGAGGTCGTTGGACGAGGCCGGATATAGCGAACGAGGGGCGGCCGAGTAGCCGCCCCTCGCTCATGATTCCCCTAGCTCTGCGTCGAATGCCGCCAAAGGGGTGGGTGGATCAGGATGCGGAAGCCGCCTGACTACTGGATCAGCAATGAGGCGGCAATCCCGGCCAGTCCGGCCCCCAACGCCACGATGGCGAGGGTTTGCGCCGAGTTGGCCTGATTCTGGGCCTGCTGGATCTGTTTCGCGGTGATCTCCTCAACCTGGAGTCGGATCTCTTCCGGTCCAGGCACGTTCGGCGGCTCCGGAATCTGCGCCAAAGCCTCCTTGCGGATCTCAGCTTTGGCGTTCGCCAGCTTCTGGTTCAGTTGGTCGATCCGCTGGCGATTCTTTTGCGTCTCGACCAGGACGTTGGCGATCTTGTCGGAGAGTCGATTGACCTCTTTGGAAAGTCCAGCTTGCGGCTGGCTCCGCTCCTCCATCTTCGCTTCGATGGTGTCGAGACGGTCCATCGTCTTCTGGATGCGGTCCGCATTGGAGCCGGTCGTGGACTTGAGCTGATTGAACTGGTCGCGGAGCTGGCTCACTTGATCGGCCAGCTGGGCCGTCTGAGCTGCTGTTTGCTGTTGTCGATCCGCCAAGTTGGCCGTCTGGTCCTGAAGTTTCTGGACCGTCTGCGCCAAGCTTTCCACTTGGGTGACCTTCGCTTGCAGGTCGCTCACTTGTGTCTGCAGTTTGTCCAGACGGGCGAATTCGGCCCGGATGCTCTGAGCCTCTTCGCTGAGTGACGACAGGTTCGAACGGACGGACTTGATGGCTTGCTCTGCCTTGGAGAGCCGGCTCTTGAGGCTATCGATCTGACCTTGGAACCCTTGAGTGTCGGATTCAAGCGTCTTGAGCCGAGCCGTGGTGTCCTCGATTTTGCTGTAGAGCTGACCGACGTTCTGCTTGAAGTTCTCGACGACGGTGATGTTCTCATCCACGGTCTTCTGGAGCTCGCTCAACGCGAGCTCGTTGGATCCAATGCGGTTGGAAAGCGAGTCGACGTCGCTTTGCAGTTGTTTGTTGAGGTCGGCGACCGTGCTCTGCAGGTGCTGGACACGATCGGGCAAGTGGCTCAACCCGTCCACGGTGTTCGACAGTTGGGAAACGGTCCCGTTGAGCTTCTTGATCTCGAAGGTGTTGTCCTTGGCCGATCGCTCAACCTCGTTCAGCTTCGGTCGGAAGCTCTCCAGATCTTGGATGACGCCATCGGAGACCTTGCTGACCTGAAGCGTGAGCGACTTGACGTGCGATTCGAGGTCATCGACGTGGGATTCCAATTGGGTGATCTTCTGCTTAAGGTCCTGGTACTCGTCCGCATGGGCAGAGCTTAGGGACGTTAGGCCGACAAGCGCGACGATCGTCACGACGAGCGTGACCCGTCGCAGCCTGAGTGATTGACCCATGGTGTGTATCCCCCCTTTAGCGTTACCCCGATTCTAAGGAGATGCCGGTGATGACATCGGTAACCTTTGTCACACTCCCCGGCGATGTCCGTTCCCATCCCTTGCGAATGTCCGGCGTTGATCAGACACGGATCACCTCCTCAATAGGGGCAGACTCGCGGAGCGCAACTCGGTCCCGGCTCTTCCATGGACATTGACCGCAACTGCCAATTGTGGGCGCCTCAGCACTGACCCGCTGATGAGCCATCTGTTGCGGCAGAGCGTCGCGAACTTGCTGACGCCAGGAGAGTGTCTGTTAATCATTCTTAACGGACTTGTTATCTCTCCTCGGCCCGAGGGACTCTGCGGGTCCCAACGCAGCTAGCGCGAAAGCCAATTCGATCGCGACGACAGTTCAGTTTTGGGCCCGACGGTTGTCATGCGCTCAAACGCAACAGCGAGCTGAAAACGCGAAGGCCGCGTCGGTGTTAGAGTGCACAGGCCGAGAGGGGTAGACGTGTCTTCGGCACAACACATGGGGATTCTGTGGGTCGGGATGGTGACGCCGAGCACTTGACACCCGAGCGACATGCGATGCTAAAATCGCTTCATGAGGCGGGAATTCTGACGTTCCCAATTTCATTGCCAAAAATAAGGGAGGCCGGCATGGATCTACAGGACGCGATTGACTTCTGGAGGCATTATGCATCCCAGGATCCTGATACTGACCCGCTCGCCCACATTGATACCGAATCCGTCCCCGGCTGGGTTGTGGCGCTCCGCTGCCCCCAAGGCCGCTCGCCATATGTCGAAATGTGGTGCGTCCGTGACTTCATTGCGGAGACCGAAGTCCATGCCCAGTCCGAGGTGAGGGAGTTCTCCTAAGGGAGCCAGCAGGGAGCGGGCCCAATCCTCGTCTCCCTGCCGGCTGCTCTCCGACACATGGTGGATGAGCTGATTTTGGCCGGCGACGTCGGCGGCACCAAGACAGTGCTGGCGACGTTTGCCGCACAAGAAGGGTCCCTTCAGCTGGTGCGGCGCCAGCGGTTCGACAACGACGCCTTCCCCCACTTCGACGCCGTGGTCCAGGCGTTTCTCGACAACGCGAGCGCGCCCGAAGCGATTGTCGGTGCGGGCTTGGGCGTGGCAGCCCCTATCACGGGCCGTCGCGTGCAGATGACCAACCTTGCCTGGGCCATCGATGCCGATCGACTGTCGGGATTGCTCCACGGGGTTGAGGTCATCTTGCTGAATGACTTGGAGGCGATGGCCTACGGCATCGGGACACTGGGCGACGAGGACGTCGTGACGCTGCAAGCGGGCGAGCCGCGCCCGGGCAATGCGGCGCTCATCGCCGCAGGCACGGGGCTCGGCGAGGCACAGCTCCTCTGGGACGGCGCAGCTTACCATCCGTCGGCGTCCGAAGGCGGCCACGCCGACTTTGGGCCGCGCAATCCCCTCGAAGTGGAGCTTTTGGAGTATCTTTGGAACGAGTTCGACCGCGTCAGCTACGAGCGGGTCGTCTCCGGCTCGGGCCTGCCCCGAATCTATCGCTTCCTGCGCGACACGAATCGGGGTGAGGAGCCCGACTGGCTTGCTGGAGCCATCGCGGATGCCGACGACCCGGCGGCCGTGATCTCGGAGGCCGCCCAAGACGGACGATCAGAGCTTTGCAAGCGGGCATTGGAAGTGTTCGTCGACGTCTACGGCGCGGAGGCCGGCAACCTCGCGCTCAAGACCATGTCGTTGGGCGGACTTTACGTGGGCGGCGGCATCGCGCCGAAGATCCTTGAGCAACTCCGAGACGGACGCTTCCTCGATGCATTCCGGGCCAAGGGCCGCTACCGTCAACTGATGACAGAGATTCCCGTCAACGTGTTGCTGAACCCGCGGACGCCCTTGCGCGGCGCCGCGCGCTATGCGGCGGAACGCGCCGCCGATTAATTGTTCCCTTTGCGGCGATCCCTTAGACTTGCGGTCGTAGCCACACGATCCGAGGAGGCATCGATGGCCGACCGCGTCCACCTGGATGACTTGGCCTTGGCGCCGGGCAAGGAAGCCCGACTCGCTCGCATGCTCTACACCTATGGGCCCGGCAACGGGACGCTGTTCGTGCTGCCCTACGATCACGGCATGGAGCATGGGCCCATCGACTTCATGCGCAACCCGGAGAGCGCGGATCCGGCCCATCTGTTCGAGCTCGCGATCGACGGGGACTTCTCGGCGATCGCCACCCATTACGGCGTCGCCGCTCGGTATTTCCCCGATTACGCGGGCGAGATCCCCTTGGTCGTCAAAGTGAGCGGCAAGACGAACATACCGCCCGACGACGAGGCGCTGTCCGCGCTGGACGCGAGCGTCGAGGACGCGGTGCGGATCGGCGCAGATGGGATCGGCTACACGCTCTACGTCGGTTCGCCCAGCCAGGATCGCGACTTTCCGCAACTCGGCCGCGTCCGCCAGGCCTGCGATCGGTTCGGCATGCCGCTGATCGTCTGGGCCTACCCGCGAGGCCGGGATGTGGAAGCCAAAGGGGGACGTGACTCGCTCTACATGGTCGAATACGCGGCCCGACTGGCCATGGAGATGGGCGCTGACGTCGTCAAGATCAACGTCCCCAAGCCGCGCAGGCCCGACACCGACTATCCCGACGCCTACGAGGAGCTGGAGAGCTTGGACGAGCCGGGCAAGCTCGAGCGCGTCGTCCGCGCAGCCCGACGGACGCTCGTGATCTTCTCCGGCGGCAGCTACAGGACGGACGACGAATTCCTGGCCAACGTCCAGATGGGCATGGAAGCTGGTGCAAGTGGTCTCATTGCGGGCCGCAACGTCTGGCAACGCCCGCGAGGCGAAGCCCTGGCCATGACCGAAGGCATCCACGACGTCTTGGAGTCCCATGGCGAATGACGAGATCCGCATCGCGCCGTCGATCCTGTCGGCGGACTTTGCGCACCTCGACGACGAGTTGCAGGCGTTGGAGGGGGCTGGTATCGATCGCGTCCACGTCGACGTCATGGACGGGCACTTTGTGCCACCGATCACGATGGGCCCGGTGATCGTCGACGCGGTCCGCTCGGCCTGCGAACTGCCAATCGAGGTCCACCTCATGGTCGACCGGCCCGGCGACCACGTCGAACCGTTCATCGATGCGGGGGCCGAGCGCCTCATCGTCCACCGGGAGGTCGCGCCCCATCTGCATCGGCTCGTGGAGACGATCCACGCCCAGGGGGCCGAAGCCGGCGTGGCGATCAACCCGGCAACGCCCGTCCACACGCTGGACGCGATCCTCGACGACATCGACTTGGCGCTCGCGATGACGGTCAATCCCGGCTACGCGGGGCAGGCGTTCCTTCCGAGCGTCGTGCCCAAGCTCGAGCAGCTGGCGCAACGCACCGCCCACCGCAACCCGGCCTGCGAGATCGAGGTGGACGGCGGCGTCAGCGCGGACACCGCCCCGCAAGCCGTGGACGCGGGCGCGACCGTCTTGGTGGCGGCGTCGGCGATCTTCAAGCATCCTGAGGGCATCCGCGGTGGCGTGGACGCGGTGCGCGCTGCGGTACGTTGACGATCCTGACCCGTACGAACGGAGAGGTTTTCCAAGGATGAACGTGCACGACATTACCGAACCTGAGGCCAACGAGACGGTGCAAGCGATTTACGAGGAGATCAAGACGACGCTTTGCGTCACGTACGTGCCGTCGTTCTTTCGCGTGCTGGCGTCGCATGAGGCGTTTTTCCGGCAGATGTGGACGTCGCTGGAGCCGACGCTCACGATCTACTTCGTGCGGGCCGCCGACGCGCTGCGAGCTTCGGCCGTTGAGCGGGGCCACCCGCTTAGCGAGGAGTTGACGCTCCCCGATGAGGAGCACGATCAACTGACGAACGCCCTCTGGGTGATCCACTTCGTCGCGCCCAAAACGCTGCTGGCCGCAGCGTCCCTGGAGGAAGCGCTGACCAGCGGAGCCACGGGCGCATCCAGTCGAGTCGTCTGGCCCCAGAACACGGGCGTCCCGCGCGGCATGCCCACGCCCGACTTCCTCCATCCCGGTGATGCGGACGCGTCCGTCGGCCAGACGTACGAAGACATCCAAGAGCATCTCCAATTGCCGACGCTGACGGACGAATGGCGTGCATTGGGCACCTCGTCCGAGGCCCTCGCGAGCGCCTGGACCCAAGTTCGCGGGCTCACCCAGGGCGAGGGCTACGCCGAGGCCGTGGAGGAACTGACGAGCGCAGCCCGCGAGCACGGACAGAAGCTGCCACGGCGCCTGCTCGATCTGGATGCGGAAACGCTTCGGGCCCAAGGCGTCGACGATGAGGCACAGCGCACGATCCGCGAGACCGTCACGGCATTCATGCCCGCCCTGGCGCGCGAGACGCTGCACACATCGCTTTGGCTGAGCCGGTTGTCGTCTCCCGACGAGGCGAAATTGAGCGGCGTGGCGTTGCTACGAGGATGGACCGTTCCGCATGGCTACCGGACGGACACGGTGATCGCCTAGCCGACGGTCGAGCTCGGCTCGCGAACGTCGACGGTGGGGGCCGTCCGACGATGAATGAGCCTAAGCCCCAAGACGACGATCAAGATCGCTCCCACGATCATCGTCGGCGGATACGTCGCGCCCGTAATGATCTCGTCGGCGGAGACGTCGGGCCGAGCGGACTGCCACATCGCCGCCTCCACGGTCGCCCAGAGGTTGTTGGCCGCGTGGGCCACGATGGCCGGATAGAGGCTCTCCGTCCGCACGACCAGATAGCCGAGAAACAGCCCGGCCGGCAGCACCAGCAGCATGTGGATCGGCTCGAGGTGCACCACGGCGAACAGCACAGCCGTGGCCCCTATCGCCGTTGTGGGGCCCAGCTTGGCGCGCAGGCCGGTCAAGATGTAGCCGCGCAGCAGCAGTTCTTCCGTGATGCCGGGGATCAGGCTGATCGCCGCGCCGAAGATCGCGAACGATCCGGGATCGCCGAATCGGGATCGCCGAACGAGCTCCGCCAAGGCGTTCGGCTCCAATCCGGGGAGCCAGCGCGCCAGTTGCGCGACCGCCAGCGAGGTCAGCACCCCAATGGCCAAGAGCGTGGGAATCGCGACCAAATAGACCAGCCATTGGCGATACGGGCGAAGCCGCAAGGTCGCGGCCGCATCCAGGCCTCCACGCCGCAGGCCCCAAGCGATGACCGCAACTGTGATCCCGCCCTGCAGCGCCACAACGACGGCGAATCCCCGTTGCGTCTCCGGCCGAAAGTCGACGCCGGCCAACGACACCAACGACGCCAATAGGGGGCCGACCAGCACGAGCACGATCAGCCAGAGGAGAAACAGCCCGAGCGCGTTCCGCAGGCTCGGAGTGCGCACACTCGGCTCTTCGCCCGTCGGATCGGGGCGTGTCGGTTGCGCGTTGGGATCGGGATCTGCGGTCATGCTACGCTGTCCATTCCGACGCCGTTCGCATCGCGGCACCGGCCTTCTATGGTAGGGTCGCGGGCAAGGAGGCGCCACATGGATCGACGACGGTGGACGATCGGCGGGGCGATCGCGTTGACCGTACTGGCCTTGGCCGCGCTGGCCTCTGGCTTGTCGAGTGTCGACTTGGGCAGCGGGACTCCCCTACCCAGCGTGGAGGCGTTCGAGTTCGATAGCTCGCCGGGGGCTCCGGCGCAGGGCGGCACGCTCCCCGAACTCGTCATTCGGATCGTGTTCGCCATCGTCTTCTGGGTCCTGTTGCCGATATCGCTGCTCTATCTCCTCGTGTCGGCGAAGGCTCGGCGGATCCTTCTGCGCAATCTGGCCGTCTTTGCGATGCTTTTGCTCATGTTCTATCTGATCGTCCAGCTCGCGGACAACCGGGCCATGAACGAGGCCCGCGAGCCGGCGGCGCCGCGAGCGGGCGAGAACCCCGGGGCAGCCACGCGCCCGGTGGATCCGCCGGATTACGTGAGCCAACCGCCGGACTGGATCATTCTCGCTGTCAGCGGCGTTATCTTTGCCGTCATCGGCTTGGTCGCCTGGCGCCTCTGGACACAACGGACTGACCCTCAAGCCGAGGAGACGGAACTGGAGGACGAGCTCGCCCAACGGGCCGGGGCCGCGCTCGACGACATTCGGTCCGGGCAGGCGTTCTCCAACGTCGTGATCCGCTGCTATTGGGACATGGAACGCTCAGTTCGGCGCGCCCAAGGCCTCAGTCGACGGGCGTCGATGACGCCGCGGGAGTTCGAGCGCCGATTGGTCCAAGCGGGCCTAGACGCCGAAGCCGTCCGCGGCCTCACGCGGCTTTTCGAGCGGGTGCGCTACGGCAACGAAGCCGTTGACCCGAACGACGAAGCCGAGGCCGAGGCCTGTCTGGCCGCGATTGCCGGTCGGGTGGGAAGCGAGGAGCCGGCATGAGGCGCCGCGCGATGCCCATCCTCGTCGTGCTCGGCTCGGGGTGGCTGGGGGCGCTCGTCTTCGGGGGCGCGCTTCGTGACGCGCTGATCGTGCCCTTGCTGTATCTGTACTGGTACGTGCGGCTGTTTGTCGAGGCGTTGCCGCAGTGGCTGCTCTGGACCCTGTTCGTGATTCTCGCCGTGGCGTTGACGAGCCGCACCTGGTATCGCACGATCAAAAGCCAGGCGGAGCCGCACGGGCGTCGCTCGGAAATCGAGATGGGCGAGGTCGCTGGCTTGGCGGAACGGGTTCGGCTCTCCACCCGCGGCGGCTATTTCCATCGACGGTTGCGCCAGCGATTGCGCGAGCTCGTGAGCTCCGTGTTGGCGACGCGCCAACGCCGGTCCCCCGAGCGGGTCCAAGCGGAGCTGCGGCGCCACCCGGACGAGCTGCCGGACGCGATTCGGCCCCTATTTACCGACGAGCCGCCGCGGCCACGCCTGTCGTTTCGGCTGCTGCGCTCGTCCGACATCGACACACTCGCCCAAGCGATTGACTGGCTCGATCGTGAGACCGATCCGACCAACGGACACGAAAGGGGCAAGGCTGATCATCATGGCGACTGAGCTGAGTGAGGTCCACGCCCAAGGGCAACGGATTTTGGGCGAAGTCGAGCGGGCCGTGCTGGGCAAGCGCGAGATGCTGGAGGGGCTCTTGACGGCGATCTTCGCTGACGGTCACATGCTGATCGAGGACTTTCCCGGCCTGGCCAAGACGCTCATTGCGCAGAGTTTCGCCACGGTGCTCGGCCTGACGTTCAAGCGGATCCAGTTTACGCCCGACTTGCTGCCGGGCGACATCACGGGCGGCTACGTCTACGATCGCAAGAGCGGCGACTTCGTGCTCCAACAAGGCCCGATCTTCGCCAACGTCGTCCTCGCCGACGAGATCAACCGTGCCTCGCCCAAGACCCAAGCCGCGCTCTTGGAAGCGATGCAGGAGGGCCAAGTCACGCTGGAGGGCGAGACGAAACGACTCCCTGAGCCGTTCGTCGTCATCGCCACGCAGAACCCCATCGAGTACGAGGGGACGTTCCCGCTGCCGGAGGCCCAGTTGGACCGATTTCTCCTCAAGCTGGACGTCGGCTATCCGTCCGCGGACGCCGAGCAGGAGATGCTGAAGCGCCGTCGCGAGCGCCGGACCGATGCCTTCCAGTTGCGCTCCGTGCTCGGCGGCGACGACCTCCTTGCGCTGCGGGCCGCCATCGAGGACGTCCATGTGGATGTCGACGTCGAGCGCTACATCGTGGAGCTCGTGGGCCGAACGCGCACCGACTCGCGGGTCACGGTCGGCGCCAGCCCGCGCGGCTCGTTGGCGCTGTTGAAGCTCTCGCGGGCCCAGGCGGCGCTCGAAGGCCGCTCGTTCGTGTTGCCCGACGACGTCAAGGCGTTCGCGGCACCCGCGCTGGCCCATCGGCTCGTGCTCGAGCCCGACCTCTGGATGGTGCCGAACGCCGCCGACGACGTCATCCAAGCCTGTCTGAGCAACGTTACCGTGCCTGTCGTCGACGCGGGATAGGCGCCCGGGTCGCATGGGGCGGCTTCGGCAGGGACACGCTACCTAGGCCATGTCTGGCCGAGATCCTACGCTCGTCGAAGCCACGCGTGTCTAGCCATGACGACCGCTGCCCATGGCTCGCAACCGCGTACATCGTCAACGTCGCCGCCGACGGCTATCTTGGCTCAGCGGGCTGGCATCGCTGGTGCTAGGGGCGCTGGCCGTGACGCTGCTCACCGGCCTCTCCGCCAGCGACGTCCCCGCATGGGTCAACGCCCGCGTCGGCCAGATGGACTCGGCCCAACCGAGCTCCGCTGAGACCCGACCCGATTGGCGCGCCCGCCGCGGGATCTATCTGAGCTCGGGACTGGCTTCAAGCCGCGAGCGCCTGCAGGCCTACGTGGACGAAGTGAAAGCCCATGACCTCGACACGCTCGTCATCGACGTCAAGGACAACAGCAGCGTCGTTGCTTATCCCTCGGATGCGGAGCTCGCCGCGGAAATCGGCGCACGCCGCGTTCGCTTCAACTTGAGCAAGCTTGTCCGTTGGCTCCATGAGCGCAACATTTACGTGATCGCGCGCCAGGTCGTCTTCCACGACCCGAAGCTGGCCGCTCATCTGGACAGCCCGATCGCGCCGTGGGTTCCGCCAACGAACCCCAACGTGGTCGACTACAACCTCGCCATCGCCCGCGAAGTGGCCCAATCGGGCGTGGATGAGCTCCAGTTCGACTACATCCGCTATCCGGACGGCGGCGCATACGAGCCCGTCTACGAGGAGCGCTACCGCGCGATCACGTCGTTCGTGGAGCGCGCGAACGCGGCCGTCGGCGATAAGATCCACCTCTCCGCCGACGTCTACGGGCGCACGCTGCGAAGCTGGAACCAGCGCCGCGTCGATCCCATCGGTCAGAACCTTGAAGCCATGATGGCGCATGTGGATGTGCTGTCGCCCATGGTCTACCCCTCGCACTACGAGAGCGAGCGCTACTGGCACGATCCCTACGGCACGGTTCGAGACGAGCTGGCGCTCGGCCAGGAGCGCGGCCTGGCGATGCGGCCTTTCCTGCAGGCGTTCGAGCGCCACCGCCCCCCCGAAATGGACCAGCCGACCTACATTGCCGAGCAGGTCAACGCCGTTCAGGACTTGAACGTGAAAGGATATCTCTTCTGGAACCCGGAAGGCGACTACGGCAACCTCTGGTCGGCGCTTGAGCGCCAAACTTCGGCGCCGGCGACGTCCACCGCTGACTAGCGATTTGACCTCGGGCGGGCTTGCTCCATGAACGGTTTGTGCTGGGCAAGGTTCTGTCGCAGACTGGGGAGCCATGGGGCGCCTGACGCTGCTCGGGGTGAGCATCATCGGGCTGATTGCGGTCGGCCTGGCGACGCTGGAGGGGCGGGTCATCGCGCTGGCGCTGCCGCTGGTGCTCTATCTCGGCGTGGCGCTGTGGTCGCGGCCGGACCCGCCCGAGCTGGAAGTCGAGCGGACCCAAAGCGCCGATCGCGTCCATCCGGATCACCCCGTTCAGGTTCGACTGAGCGTGCGCAATACGGGCTCGGCAATGCATGAGGTCCGTCTTCGGGATCAAGTCCCGCCCCGCTTGGCGATCGCAGACGGGCACGCCGATGTGCTGACGTCGCTGGAGGTCAACGAGCAGCTGACACTCACCTATACGCTGCAGGGCGACCGCGGCGACCATCATCTGCCGGGGGTCGAGGCCGTAGCCCGCGATCCGTTCGGGCTGTTCCACACACGGAGAGAATATCGCACCTCTGCTCGCTTGCTTGTGCTGCCCACGCTGCGCCGACTTCGGCACCTGCCGATTCGGCCGCAGCAGACGCGGCTCTTTGCCGGGCCCATTCCCGCCCGCTGGGGCGGGCCCGGTGTGGAGTTCCACGGCGTCCGGCCCTACCAGCCGGGCGATCCGAAACGCTGGATCCACGAGCGGGCCAGTGCCCGCCATCCGGATCAGCTGTTCACGCGCGAGTTCGAACAGGAGCGCATGGCCGAGGTCGGCCTCATTCTCGACGTCCGACGGAACCGGCAGATGGTCGGGCCGGATCCGACGCTGTTCGAGCACGCCGTGGAGGCCTGCGCGGCGTTGGCCCAGGCCTGGATCGAGGACGGGCATCGGGTCGGGCTGTTGATGTACGGGCGCCACATCGAACGGACGCCCCCGGGCTACGGGAAATATCAGCATGAGCGAATCCTGCGCTCGCTGGCCCATGCCCGAATTGGCGACCACCCCATGTTCGCCGACCTGGAGAACCTGCCGACGCGGCTGTTCCCCACGCGATCCCAGCTCGTGCTGATCAGCCCGCTGGCATGGGATGACGTCCCCATGTTGCGCACGCTCCGCGCCCGCGGCTATGCGCTGGCGGTCGTGACGCCCGATGCGATCCAGTACGAGCAGCGCCAGCTGGACGGGGACCAACACGAGGCGCTGGCCGCCCAACTGCTGCGCACGGAGCGGCGGCTGTTGCTGCGCCGGCTGCGGGAGCTCGGGGTCCACGTCGTCGACTGGGACGTGGGGATTCCGTTGCAGCAGGCGGTGCATCGCGCGTGGCAGCGGGCCCCGCTACGGGCCGCGCCGCAACGACGGTGAGGCCCATGCCGCTCCGGATCGGCATCCGCGTCGCCCTCGCGCTCGCCGCGGTAACGATCGGTGGGGCCTGGCTCCTCGAGGGGCGCTGGCTCCCGGCGGGCATCATGGGCGTCCTGGCGTTGGTGGGGGACCTCGGCCGAGCTCGGACGTCACCGCAACTCACGAACCTCGCGTTTGCGGGCACGCTGGCGATCGCCGTGATCGGCGTCGTGGAATCCGTCATGCCGGGCGCGATGTTCGCGGGAACCCTTGCGGCGCTGACGGCCTGGGACCTGTGCGGCCTGCAGGATCGCCTGGAGCAGGCCGACCACGTCGGAGCCGCAGCCCGGCTCCAAGTTCGTCATTTTGAGCGGTTGCTTGTTGTCCTGGCCGTGGGCGGCGGGCTCGGCGCCGTCGCGATGGTCGGTGCGCTGAGCCTCGGCTTCGGCGGCGCGCTCGGCCTGGGGCTGGTCGCCGTCATCGGCCTGCGGTGGCTCCTGCGCGCGACGGCGCGAAATCTCCATTGACACGCCGTTTGGCCAACTGATACAACCATTTCGGCACATCATCGCAATCATCCACAGTAGAGGGAGAGGTCTCCGATGTCGATCGACCTGTTGAAGAAGCTGTCCGAAGCGGCGGGGGTGCCCGGCCGCGAGGAGACGATCCGCGGCATCGTCCAAGATGAGGTTGACGGGTTGGTGAGCGACCGACGCGTCGATCCCCTCGGCAACGTCATCGCCCACAAGGAAGGGCGGGGCGGCCCGAAGGTCATGATCGCGGCGCACATGGACGAGATCGGCTTTCTCGTCAGCCACGTCGACGAGAAAACCGGGTTCTTGCGCATCGACCCCGTCGGTGGCTTCGATCCGCGCGTCCTGATGGCGCAACGGGTCGTCGTCCACACCGACGACGGCGACCACGTCGGGGTGATCGGGGCCAAGCCGATCCACGTGCTCACCGAGGAGGAGCGCAAGAAGGCCATGGAGATCAAGGACCTGTTCATCGATCTCGGCATGGACGCCGATGCGGTCAAGGAGACCGTGCGGATCGGCGACTTCGTCACGTTGCGCCAGGACTTCGTCGAGATGGGCGACTTCGTCAACGGGAAGGCGCTGGACGACCGCGTCGGCGTCTACGTCATGCTCGAGGCCCTCAGGCGCGTGGGCGAGCACGAGGCCGAGCTTTACCCCGTTGCCACGACGCAAGAGGAGGTCGGCACGCGCGGCGCGGGCGTCTCAGGCTTCGGCGTGGAGCCCGACGTTGCCGTTGCGGTCGACACGACCATCGCCAGCGACGTCCCCGGCACCGACGATCATCAACAGGTGACCAAGCTGGGGGGTGGCGTCGGCATCAAGGTCAAGGACTCCGGATCGATCTCCAACCCGAAGCTGGTGCGCCATCTGCGGGATCTGGCCGAAGCGCGCGGCATTCCCTATCAGATGGAGATCCTTCCCCGGGGCCGCACCGACGCCGGCGCGATGCAGACGAGCCGCGAAGGCGTCGCCGCCGTGACGCTGTCGATCCCCTCGCGCTACGTCCACTCCGTGGTGGAGTGCGCCCACAAGGACGACATCGAGGCGACGATCGACCTCCTGGCGGCCTATCTGGAGGTCGCCCACGAGGGCGACTACGC
>JBDGQO010000094.1:0-25810 GCA_042219045.1 Bipolaricaulia bacterium
GCACCCTCCGGTCCGACTGGTCCACGCTCGGCACGTTGGGATGGGCCCGGTATTCGGGATTGTCTTGGTCGATTTGCGTCACGAGGCACTCCTTTCCGTGGTCAACGTCGACAGCCAGGGGATGCTCTCGACCCACTCGGCTGTCGTATCAATCGCGTTGAACGTGTAGACGTGGAACCCGTCCACGTGATCGTAGACCGCCTCCATGAGCGGCTGCGGGTCGTAGCGCTGGATCATCTTTGCCACGTCGCGCTTGCTCATCTTTCTGATAAAGTTGAGCGACGTGTTGACCCCGGAGCGCATGGCGAACTGGGTCAGTTTGGTGACGCTGATCGGGGCGGCGATGCCGGCGTGTATCGGCAGCGTGATGCCTTGGGCGCGGATGCGGTCGACCCACTCCACGATGGCCTCTGGCTTGAAGGCCATCTGGGTGGCAATGAACGTCGCGCCGAGCTCTTGTTTCTCCTGGAGAATCGTGTCGCCGAACTCGTCGTTGGGGTACGACGGATGGCCTTCGGGATAGCCGGCAACGCCGATCTCCTCGCAGTGCTGGAAGTAGGGAATGAGTTCGGCGGCTCGCTCGAACTCCCCGAGCGGTTCAAGATCGCCGCCGATGAGGAAGACGTTCGGGTGCACGATGTCTGCGAGTTGCCGAGCGTGGTCTTCGCTTTCGACGAGCGCGGCCGAGATGTGGGGCGTATGGGTACCTTCCAGTTGGCGGTAGGTCTCGATGGTCGGCGTGAGCGATTCTTGTGTCGCCGTGACGGTCAGGGTCCAGTGGTCCGGGATCCGGTCGAGTTTCAACTTGTTGCTCGGAAAAATTTCGAACGTCGCTTCCATGATGGCACCCTCCATGAAGATCTCCGCCAATGGTTGCCGATAACCGGAGAGAGCGTCAAGTCTCTTTCACACTACCTCGATCCAGGATCAGCTCGTCGGCGCATCGTCCATCTCGCACACAAATCGTGAAGGACACAACGATAAGCTGCCGTAAGATGGCTTACACAGCCAGACCGGTCGCTATCAAGCGCTGGCGTTGAGCGAGCCGAGGGCTCGTGGCACTCGATCGTAAGCCCCCTTACGGAACGGCCCCCCCGACGTCTGGGACACTGACGAACTGGACGCCTGAACAGCGCCGGAAAGGAGCGATGCCATGGATGAGGCGTATGCCCGCTGCATACTGACGCTGTCGTGCCCGGAGCGGCTCGGCATTCTCGCAGCGATCGGTCAGTTCTTCGCCGACCATAATGCTTATGTGTGCGACGTTGCCCACTTCGGCGATCAAGACAACTGTCGGTTCTTCTTCCGGGCCGAGGTTGAGATTCGCGACGGGCGCTACGATCGGGACACGCTCGCGAGCGCCTTCGAAACCTTGGCCCGCGACTACGAGATGGATTGGGCGTTGCACGACGCGGCGTATCGGCCGCGGCTTCTGATCCTCGTGTCGCAGTACGGCCACTGCCTCAACGACCTGCTTTATCGATATCGCACAGGGCTCTTGCCCGCCGACGTCGTGGCCGTGGCCTCCAACCACGACACCTTCCAACGGCAAGTGGAGTGGCACGACCTGCCGTTCCACTATCTGCCGGTCACCCCCGAGACCAAGCCACAGCAAGAGGCCCAGATCCAGGACCTCGTCGAGCGCGTCGACGCCGACTTCATCATTCTTGCGCGCTACATGCAGATCCTGACCGACGACTTCACCGCCCGATACCCGGGCCGGATCATCAACATCCACCACGCGTTGCTGCCGAGCTTCAAGGGGGCCAATCCCTATCGTCGGGCCTGGGAGCGGGGCGTCAAGATGATCGGCGCGACGGCTCACTTTGCGACCGCCGAGCTCGACGAGGGCCCGATCATCGAACAGGACGTGGAACGCGTCGACCATCAGCACTCGCCCAGCGACTTGGCCAGCGTCAGCCAACACGTTGAGAGGACGGTCCTGACGCGAGCTGTGAGCTATGTGGCCCAGCATCGCGTGCTCTGCAACGAGCAGCGGACGGTCGTGTTTGGATAAACTGGGCACCCGGCGTCGATACATCTCCCGTGATCGGAGAGCCCCTTGGGCAGCCGACGGCCAAGCGTGATGCGGGAAACTGGCGGGCCCTTGGCTTCAATGGAACACCCGAGTAAGCTGCCGATATGGGGCTCGACACGCTGACGCTCATCGCGGCGGGCATCCTGGCCTATGGGCTCGTCTCGGCCCGGATCGGTCAGACCTGGCTGACGGCGCCGATGGCGTTCGTCGCCGTCGGCGTCGGAACCCATTTGCTCGGCCTGGTGGCGTGGGACACGTCGCCGCATGCCGTCAACCTGCTCGCCGAGATTACGCTCGTGTTGGTGCTATTCACCGACGCGACGCGCATCGACCTGCGCCTGTTGCAACGCGAGCACAACGTGCCGCTCCGGCTTCTGTTGATTGGCATTCCGCTCATGGTGCTGTTCGGGACGGGAACGGCGGCGCTGTTGTTTCCCGAGTTATCGCCCTGGCAAGCGGCGGTGCTTGCCGCCGTTCTGACGCCCACGGATGCCGCCTTGGCCCAGCCCGTGGTAAACCTCAACGCCATCCCCGCCCGAATCCGCCAGACGATCAACGTGGAGAGTGGGCTCAATGACGGCCTGATGTTGCCCATCGTCCTCATCCTGACGACGCTCGCCGGCGCGGACAGCGCGAACGGCTCGCTTGCCTCGTGGATCGGCCTCCTTGTGGGGCAGGTGACCCTCGGACCGCTCGTTGGCATCGCGATCGGCTATGGCGGCGGCAAGTTGGTCCAACGGAGCACACAGGCAGGATGGATGAATCACGCCTTTCAGGATCTGTCCGCTGTGGCGCTATCCGTGTTGGCGTTCGCGGTGGCGACGCAAGTCGGCGGTAACGGTTTCATAGCGGCATTTGTGGCCGGGTTGACCCTCGGCAACTTCGCCCGCGACGTCTGCACGCGCATCTTCGAGTTCGGCGAGGCGGAGGGCCAACTCCTGACCTTGATCGTCTTCCTCGTCTTCGGTGCCGTGCTGCTGCCGGAATCAGCGGGACAAATCAATGCGACGATGATCATCTATGCGGTGCTCAGCCTGGTTTTGCTTCGGCCCCTCGCGTCCGCACTCAGCCTGCTCGGCCACGGATTACGTTGGCCCACGGTGCTTTTTCTCGGGTGGTTCGGACCGCGCGGGGTGGCTTCGCTCCTGTTTGCGATCCTGGTCGTTCAAGAATCCGCGATGCCGGGGCAAAGCTTCATCATGGCTGCGGTGGCCGTTGCCGTGCTCATGAGCGTCGTGTTGCATGGGATCAGCGCGCATCCGTTGTCCCGGCGCTACGGGAGCTGGCTCCAACGCGCCGAGGCGTCGGCCCCCCAAGCGGAGACGCGTTCTGTCGAGGAAATGCCCACACGAACCTCGTCGTTCAGCGATTGAGCGGAAGTCCAGCTCGGCTGATGAGAGCTCCGCGCGTAAATGGTCTCTCGAGCGGACAGCGAGGTTTTCAGGTTGCCCTCGATCCATGCGCGTGCTAGGTTAAACTACCGTTTCCGATTTCAAGGAGCCGTTCATGCGACGATCCGTGCGCGTCGGTTTGGTAATGACGGCGTTGGCATTGGCCTTAGGCGTTGCCAACATCCCCGTTCTCGGCGTGACCGTCTTCACAACTGAGGATCAGACGTATCAGGGGAAGATCGAAGCCGGCCTTCCGCAGACGCTCGCGCTTCGTGACGGGGACTCGGTGGTGCGGATTCAGCGGGCGCAGATAACGCGGCTGTCGTTTGACGACGCCGGTGTCACTGTGGCAACGGTCGGTGAGGAGACGTATCAGGGTACGCTCAACACCGAGCTGCCCGAGGCACTCACCTTGGCGACCGGCTCGGCCACGGTCGAGATCCCCTATAGTGACATTGCCGCGATCGCGTTCGAGCGCCCAGCCTCGCTGCTTGCCCAGTTCGCGCTACCGCTCAACGTGGGCCTCGGCTTGACGAAGCGATCCATTCCGCTCGTGGCCTTTCAGGACGGCACACGGCCCATTCCGGCCGGCGCCGGGGTCTGGACGCCTGCCGCCGTCTGGGAAATTCCCCTCGAACAAGAACAGACGACGCTGTCCTCCGGCCCGTACGAGGTCCCTGT
Source organism: Bipolaricaulia bacterium (assembly GCA_042219045.1). Classification (GTDB taxonomy): domain Bacteria; phylum Bipolaricaulota; class Bipolaricaulia; order RBG-16-55-9; family RBG-16-55-9; genus CAZMNF01. The sequence continues at coordinate 4,111 of JBDGQO010000094.1, forward strand.
GAAGCAGACGCGCTCGGCCGTCCGCGTGACCGTTGGGCTCAACTTGGGAGACCTCCGCATCGACGCAAGCCGGGCAAACCTGAGCGCCTGGCAGATTGCCATTGACTATCTCTATTACTTCGGTCACGAGGCGGCGCTCGGCCAACCGATCGCCATCGGCATCTTCGTCGGCGAGGAGCGCACCTTCGCCCTGGTGCAGTTGAATCCCTACGTCTCGGCCGGCTTGGGCCTGGCCACGGGCTCAGTGGGCCCACCGATCGGAAATTCGTTCGCCACCGTGGAAGCCCACCTCGGCAGCGGCGTGCGGATGAACGTCAACGTGACCAACGTCGCCGTTCACGCTGGGGTCAAGGCCCGCTTCCTCCCGATCTCCTTGATGAGCGGCAATGGGCTCCACGGCCGCCTCAACTTCGAGGCTGGCCTCATCTTCCGCTTCTAACGGAAATAGCTGGACGATGGCCGCAACGACGACCGTGCTGCGCGATCCTGTCTCCGAATTGGGACAGCATAGTGCTGTTCAGTCCGAATCCCTTCGTCTTGTGTTTCCAGAGGCCCTGTGTCCCGGGATTTGCTGCGTTGTCTGAAGGGTCGGTCCGGACGAGAACTCGATGCTGACGCGCTACGGATACCGACCACCGCACAAGTCAAATCAACCTATGGTCGCAACGTTGGCCCCACTGACAGCAACTGCCTTGACCGGACTTTCGCGGTGATCAGTAACGGCACGCTGCAAGGGGCAAACAGCTCCGAGAGGATCGGCTGCCCGAGGTCCGTGTCCGCCGTCGGGGCTGGCCCATTGCTACATATACACGCTTAAAGCCCTCAGCGGCACGCCGGGCGACAAGGACAGCTTGGAAAGCCGGCGTTGCTGGATGCTTTTGATGGGCAGGTCGAGGTACTAGGCGGCGCGACGCTGACCGGCCAGTACGAGCTTTAGCCAACCAGTCGAGATGTCTCGCCCCAGCGTTTGTCGAATACGAGCTCGCTCAACGCCATGCGCGTCCGGGGCTTGCGCTCGCGCTCGGCGAGCTTGGCCGGCAGGTCCTCGGGTTTGCCCGGATAGCCTAGCGCGATGCCCGCCACGGGCTCGAAGCCTTCGGGGATGGCATAGACCTCACGCGTCTTGGACGGGTCAAAGCCGGCCATTTGGTGGACGTACAGGCCGTGATCAAGCGCCTGGAGAACCAGTTGAGACGTGGCGAGGCCCACGTCGTGGAACGCGTGTCGGTTCGTCTTGGCCGGGTCGTCCCCAAAATACGTCTTGGCCATCGAGATCATCATCACCGGTGCCGCCTGCGCCCAGGCCTGGTTGACCTCCATGAGACAGCCGAGCATGCGCTCGAACTCGTCGCTATTTTCTTGACTGGCCATGAGGAAGCGCCAAGGCTGTTCGTTGAACGACGACGGGGCCCACCGGGCGGCCTCCAGGACGCTGAGCAGCGTCTCGTCTTCGACGGGGCGGTTGGAAAAAGCGCGTGGACTCCAGCGCCGGCGGAAGAGGTCGTGAATCGGATACTGCGTGTCAGCGGGTTTGTCCATGGGGAACCTCCTGGTCATCATTGGGCGTTGACGGACAGCATGGGGAGCCGACGGCAAGCGGTGGACGCGGTGCGGACCCCGTGGCTGCCGTGAGTCCACCGTTCAGCCATGCTAGAATTCTAGGCCATCAGCGGAGTCCTCTCCACCATGAGCCATCGCGACCCCATTCCGTTCGAGCCGCTCAGCCGTCGAGCCAGCATCGGGGCCGACCTCTTGCTGCTCGGCGTGGCTGTCATTTGGGGCTGGACGTTCGTGCTCGTCAAGGAAGGGGTCAGCGAGGTCGGCCCGCTGACGTTTCTGTTCTACCGCTTTGGGATCGCGTTCGTCGCGCTGGCGCTGCTGTTCCGGCGACACTTGCGGGGCGTCGCGCGCTCGGTCTGGCTCCGCGGGATCGGGATTGGCCTGGCGTTGTTCGGCGGCTACTGGTTCCAGACCTGGGGTCTCGTCTACACGGCCGCCACCAAAAGCGCGTTCATCACCGGGCTGAGCGTCGTGATCGTTCCGTTGATGGGCACGCTGATGCTGCGGGAGCGGATCAGCGGGGCCGCCTGGCTCGGCGCGGGGCTCTCCGCCGTCGGCCTTGCGCTTCTTGTCTTCGGCACCCAGCTCGGCTTCGCGACCGTTAACGTCGGCGATGCCCTGACGTTGGTCTGTGCGATCTCGTTCGCCACGCAGATTCTGCTCGTCGGCCGCTACACGCGGCCCAGCAACCATCTCCCCATCCTCGTCGCCCAGATCGGGGTCGTGGCCGCGCTGAGCGGCGTCGGCTGGGCGACGGTCGAGGGCGCGGCCTGGACGACGTCCTGGACGGCTTGGAAGGGCATCTTGATCACGGCCGTGTTGGCGACGGCGGTCGCGTACTGGCTGCAGAATCGCTTCCAACCCTACTCGACGGCGGCGCGGGCCGCGATCATCTACACGGGCGAACCCGTTTTCGCCGGCGTCTTCGGCGTTCTGCTGTTGGGCGAGCGTTTGACGGGGGGCCAGTGGCTCGGCGCGGCATTGATCTTGGGGGCGATGGTCCTGGCCCAATGGCCGACGATCCGTCGCATATCGCGCCACACTTGATTCTGGATCTCGTCAACGGAGGCCCATGACGAACAGCGCGGCAAGCGCGGCGCCGATCAACGGCCCACCGAACCAAGACAGCGCCAGCTTGGTTACTAAGCGCTGGTTGATCGTCTGGGCGCCCTTGACGGCCCCGACGCCGATCACGCCGCCGACGATCGTCTGCGACGCCGAGATCGGCACGCCAATTATGGAGTAAAGATGCAACATCAGCGCTTCGGCGATGAGGACCATCAGCCCAGCGAATGACGTCAGCTGCGTAATGCGGCGGCCAACCGTGTCAATGACGCGGTGGCTGCCCGTGAACATCCCGATGGCGATGCCGACGCCGCCGAGCAGCGCCCCAAGCTCGGGGCCGACGACGCCGGCGTCCACGTAGGCGCCGGCGACGTTGGCCGCGTTGTTGGCGCCGAGCGCGTACGCGCCGTAGGCCCCGAAGACGATGAATCCGCCCGCGATCAGTTGGTCGTAACTGCGCAGGTCGAGCAGGCGCGGTTGCAGATACCGCCGGGCAAGGCGGTAGAGCGCGTAAGCGAGCAGGGCGGCCCCCGGCGGGACGAGCGTCCACGCGATCAACAACCGCACCAGCGTCCCACTGTCGACGCCACCGAGGCCATGGCGCACGAGCGAGACGCCGATCAATGCCCCGGCCACGGTCTGGGTCACCGAGATGGGAAAGCCCCGCCAGAGGAAGATGCTTACGGCCAGTGCAGAGGCCAAGCTGAGCGCCGCCGCCGTCCACGGCGTCACGATCGCCAGGGACTCGTAGGTCGCCACGCCCCCGCCCCCTTGGAGCCCAGCTCCAAGAACGACGAACAGCGCAGCGACCAACGCGATCGTGCGGAACCGCACGCGCCCGGTCGCGACAGCCGGGCCGAAGACGTTGGCGGCGTCGTTGCCGCCGAGCGTCCAGCCGAGCAAGAGCCCCGGCAAAAGCAGCAAGACCGCCGACAGCAATTAGAGGCGCCTCCGAGCCACGGCCAATTCCAGCAGATCGGAGACGTCCTCGCCCTGATCGGAGATGTCGGTCAGGATCATGAAGAGCTCACGGATCTGGGTCTTGTGCGCCAGCTCCACCTCCAGCCCGAACGCGCGGCGCACGGCTTCCCGCTCCAGGCCGTCGATCTCGTGCTCTAGCTCCTCGACGCGGCGGGTGTGGTCAGGCACCTTGGTCAAATTTTCGAACAGCAGCTTCAACGCATCTCGGAGCTCGTCGATGAGCTGATCGGTCAACCCGCTGATCTCGTCGACGTAGGGCTGGAGGTCCGCGGGGATCTCGACCCGCTGCAAGAGCACGAAGTCGAGAAGCGCCTCTCCACGATCAGCGAGCTTGTCGACCTGCTCAATGAAATCCCAGAGGTCCTGGAGCGACTCGGGCAGCAGCGCCCCCTTGAGCAGCAACGACTCGACGTGCCGACGGACGTCGTCCGCTTCACCTTCGAGTCGGCCCGCCTTTTGGGCCAAGCGGTCGGCCCCCGCATCGTCGCCGTCCAGGTGTTGGCGGATCGCTTCGCTGGAGGCTTCCAGGGTCTGTTCCACCAGGGAGAAGTGTTGGAAGATGAGCTCTTCGACGTCCTTGGATCGCCACCACACGTTGGATCACCCGGTATCAGGGTAGCCGGTCCACAGGCCGTTCGGCCAGCGATGGGGCACCCGATGAGCGGCTCCCATCGGGCCCCCGCTCCCGCGGAGATGTTTACGAGGGGACGCACTGTTCGGCCTGCCCAAGCGATCGAGCTGGCCCTGATCTCGATGACGGTGCTGATGACCGCCGTTTTGCTTATGGGCTTTGAGAGCTTTGTCATTCTGCTCATCTATCTGGCGGTCATGGCGATGATCGGCTTGATGGATTGAGCCCCTGTTGCTGGTCCTATCTGTCAACGGCCGACAGGCATGATAGAATTTGTTGGACATCCATCGGATGGCCTGAGCAGCTGGTCGAAGCCGACAATGCCCTGCGTCGATGCCGTGAAAAGCGCGGATTCCGTCGTCCTTTCTTGACATTCGAGCAGAATGTTGCTATATTGGGATATCTGCAGCTTGAAGGCAGACCCCACAGTCCCGCCTGACAAGTTCTGACTCAACGGCAGACGTCCCATTGTCACACGGTAAACCCGTTGGAAGTGGGGAAACGCCCGAGTCAAATCCCACGCAGATGTGTAGGAGGGTTTATCGATGGCCACAGGAACCGTCAAGTGGTTCAACGATGCCAAGGGCTTCGGCTTCATCGAGCAGGATAACGGTGGCGACGACGTGTTCGTCCACTTTTCTGCCGTGAACATGGAAGGCTACAAGACCCTGCGCGAGGGCCAGGCCGTTTCCTTCGACGTCGAACAAGACGAGAAGGGCCCCCGTGCCGCCAACGTCAACACGTACTAGCCACTAACGACGCCGATCACGACCCGATCCCCGGTGCGGACCCCATGCGGTCCTGCCGGGGATCGTCGATTCTACACGGCCTAAACGGAGGGTGTGCCATGTCCAGCAAAGAGGAACTGCTTGAACGAGACGGAACCGTCACGTCCGTGCTCAACAACATGATGTATCGCGTCCAGATCGACGACGGTCCGGAGATCCTCTGCTACACCACGGGCAAGATCCGCCGGTTCCGCATCCGCATCCTGGCCGGCGACCGCGTGACGGTGGAGATGAGCCCTTACGACCTGGAGAAGGGCCGCATTACCTGGCGCCACCGGTCCTAGCTCCGCCGAGCGGGCGCCCGAACCCATCCTGCGACAGGCCCCCGTCGCATGGCTCCGGTGACCCGACGTTGACCCCGGATCAGCGCCAGCGGTTCACGGACAACCTCTTAACGTGGTACGAACGTCACCGGCGCGACCTGCCGTGGCGCCGGACGGACGATCCCTACAAGATCTGGGTCTCGGAGATCATGCTCCAGCAGACCCAGGTCGCCACCGCCCAGCCCTATTACGAACGCTTCATTGCCGCCTACCCGACCGTTCACGACCTCGCCGCCGCGCCGATCGACGAGGTCCTCAAGCGCTGGGAAGGGCTCGGCTACTACGCCCGCGCTCGCAACCTCCACCGCGCCGCCCAGATCGTCGTCGAGGCATACGACGGCCAGTTGCCCCGCACGCGCGACGAGCTGCTGCAGTTGCCGGGCATCGGCCCCTACACGGTCGGCGCGATTTTGAGCATCGCCTTCGGCCAGCCCGAGCCCGCGCTCGACGGCAACGTCCGACGGGTCATGAGCCGAGTGTTGCTCATCGAGGACGATGCGATGCGCCCCGCCGTCGAACGGGAGATGCTCGACGAGTTGCGCCAATTGATCGCCACCGAGGCTCCCGCCGACTTCAATCAAGGGCTCATGGAGCTGGGCGGTGCGGTCTGTGTGTCACGATCGCCGCGTTGCCTCATCTGTCCCGTCTCCGAACAGTGCGCGGCTCGGGCGGCCAATCGCCAGAACGAGCTGCCCGTCAAGCGCCAACAACGCGCCCGACCCCACCATCACGTCGCCGTCGGCTTCATCTGGCACGATGGCCGGATCCTGATCGGTCGGCGCCCCTCCGAAGGACTGTTGGGCGGGTTGTGGGAGTTGCCCGGCGGCAAGCAGGACCCCGACGAATCCCTGGAGGCCTGTCTTCGGCGCGAAGTCCAGGAAGAACTCGGAATCGAGATCGCCGTGGATCGACACCTCGTCACCGTCGAGCACGGCTACTCGCACTTCTCCGTGACGCTGCACGCGTTCGAGGGCCAGTGGCAGTCGGGCGAGCCGCAGGCCATCGCCACGAGCGACTATGCCTGGATCCCGTGGGACGATCTCCGAGACTATCCGCTCCCCCGCGGAACGACGAAGATCCTCGACGCCCTGGCGTCGACCTCAGATCAGGAACGGGAAGAGGATGAACGCCAGGATCGTCTGCAGTAGGAACAACAAAAAGTTCTGGATCTGGCTTTTATCCACCGACGGTGACCCTTGACGGCCGCCGTCGGATGGCGGTTGCAGCGAAAACGAGGTTGAGAAGTCGTCTTGGTATTGGATGGTGAAGGGCCGATCGAGGTTGAGCCCGTCGGGCAGCATCAGCACGCCGGCGTTCACCTCTTGCGACGGCACCGGCCCGGCTCGGAATCCGTCGGTGATCGGCTTGATGGACGAGGAACTCAGGAGGTAGTCGCGCTCACTCTGCACGAACGATATGGCATTGGGCTGGAACGTCGACTCCTGGGTCGGCACGATCATCGCCATCATGGCCCGCTGGCCCACGTACGGCCGAATTGACTCCTTGAGGCCGTCCCGCAGGTCGCTCTGCATGACTTCCTCATTGATGAACACGAATGACAGGATGAACTGGTTGTCGCTGGTGTCGACAAAGAGCGTCGCGAGCGGTTCGGGCGGAATGCCCGTTCGGTCACTGATCTTGTTTTCGGCCCACTGTTCGAGCGGCGACTGGCCATAGGCGGGCGTCGCGGCCAACGCCGCGAACAGCACGGCGAGCGTCAGGACGAGCAGCGATGATCGCTCAAGCTTGGTCATAGCGCGGCCCCCTTCATGCATTTTCGGGCTTGGTACGAAAGCCCCGTGCATGCCACCCCCAGGCCCGATGGCGACATTATAGGAGGATCTCCCCGCTCGGACAAGATCGCTGATCACACAGACTGGGCCGTTCGCGCGATGTGCGGGGGCCCGAATCCGGGTCAGATCCGCTCGCGCTTGGGCTCGCGCGTCATGAGCTCGGCCAGCTTGGCTCGTGGGTCAGCGCCCTCGTAGAGCACAGCATTTACCGCGCTCGTGATCGGCAAGTCGATCCCGCGCGCTTGGCCGAACGCATGGAGCGCCCGCACGGCATGAACGCCCTCCGCGACCATGCGCATGTCGTTCTGGATCTCCGCCAACGACTCTCCGCGTCCGAGGCGCTCGCCCACGGTGTGGTTGCGGCTCTTGCCCGACATGCATGTGATCACGAGATCGCCCAAGCCCGCCAACCCGAAGAACGTCTCCTTCTGGGCGCCGAGCGACTCACCCAGTCGGGTCATCTCTACCAGCCCGCGCGCGACGAGCGCCCCCTTGGCGTTGTCGCCGTGGCCGAGACCATCCGAAATGCCGGCTGCCAACGCGATGACGTTCTTCGTCGCAGCGCCGAGCTCAACGCCGTGGAGATCGGCGCTCGTATAAACGCGGAATCGCTCGGTCATGAACGCCGTCTGGATCGACGCAGCCAGATCGGGATCCCGGCCGGCCAGCACTGCCGTGGTCGGCTGCTCTTGGGCCACTTCGACGGCGAAGTTCGGGCCGGATAGCGCGAGGACATGCGCGCTGCCCAGCTCCTCGCGGATCACCTCCGACATCGTGGTGAGTCGGGTTGCCTCCGCTCGATACTCCAGGCCCTTCGTCAGACTGACCCAGGTCGTCGCCTCAACGGAGCGGCCGAACGTCTCGCGCAGTCGTTGGAGGATCTCGCGCATCGCGAACGATGGAACCGCCAGGACCTGAACGTCGGCATGCGAGAGACGGGCAAGGTCGGCCGTGAACCGAAGCGCCTCGGGCAGGGAAACCCCGGGCAGATACGTTGGGTTCTCGCCTCGGGTCGCCAACGTCTCCACGAAGTCGGGGTTCCGCGCCCAAAGAACGGTGTGGTGGCCCTTTTGTCCAAGAAGGCGGGCGATGGCCGTGCCCCAACTCCCCGCGCCGATCACGCCGACGTCCATCGTCCACGATCCCGATGGGGATCAGTTCGTCGACGGCGGATCGGGGATGAACTTGCAGGGGCACGTCGCGCCGCTCACCTTGTCAGACTGCAGCCACGTCTTGGCCGCGTCCATGGGATTGTTTTTCAGACGTGTCTCCAGCTCGTCCAACTTTGAGCCCAACGAAGAGCGTAACTCCTCCAACAAGGGCGGCAGCAGGACGCTCTCGGGGTTCGACTCGCCACTCGTGTCCATCAACGTCTTTGGGTCCTTGGCGAGCAACTCGCGGAACGAAGCCAAGGCGTCCAGCGCGTCAGCGTACTCGTCCTCGGACGCGGCGAGCTGGACGTCGGTGAGCGCGTCGTTGTACCGATCCAGCACGCCACGGGCGGCCTCGGCAAACTCGGGCAGCGAGTCGCGCAGCTTTACGATCTCCTGTCGCACGGACTGGAGCGTCTTGAACCAGTCGTCGATGCGGAACTTCTCCGTTGGGGTCAGGCCGACGTTGTGGACCTTGTGGCCGTCGGCCGTGAAGTACTGCGCGGTCGTGAGGAACAGCTTGCCGCCGCCGGAGGTATCGAACCCGCTCTGCACGACGCCCTTGCCGAACGTGGTGCGGCCCATCAGCCTACCCATCTGGTGATCGCGGATCGCACCGGCCAGGATCTCGCCGGCGCTGGCTGTGCCGCCGTCGACCAGGACGGCGATGGGCCAATTGGGCATCCCATTGCCAGAGCTGCTTAGGGTCTGGGTGCCTTGATTCCGCTCGCGGATTTGGACAACCGGCTTGCCGCGATCAATGAAGAGGCTCGCGACTTGGATGGAAGCCTGAAGATAGCCGCCGCCGTTGCCGCGCAGGTCGAGGACCAGTCCGTCAATGGATGACGACTGATCGCGCAGGTCGCTCAGTGCTTGACGCACCTCGTTCGGCGTGCTCTGCGCGAAACGGTTGATGCTTATGTACGCAGTGTCCTCGTTCAACATCTCATGTTTGGTGGAGGGAACCTTGATTTTGGCGCGAGTGATGGTGATCGTCGTCTCGGTGCCGTCCTGATGGCGGACCTTGACATTGACGTCCGTGCCAGCGGGACCACGCAACATTTGGGCGGCTTCGCTTACGGAGAATCCTTCCGTGCTCTTGCCGTCAATGGCTAGGATCTTGTCACCCGATCGGATTCCCGCAGCTTTCGCCGGTCCGCCCTCAATGGGGGAGATGACGACGATTTGCTCATCGCGGATGCCAATCCAGGCGCCGATGCCCTCGTATTCGCCGCTCAGCCCGGACTGGAAGCGCTCGTATTCTTTAGGCGTGTTGTAGCGGCTGTAAGGGTCATCCAGCGTGGAGATCATGCCGCGGATCGCTTCGGTCTCCATGGACTGTGTGTTGATCCGCTCGGGCTTGTAGAAGTTGCTCTGGATCGTCTGATAGACCTCCTTCAGTCGATCGAACGACGGCTCTCCTGACGACTGGGCACTCGAGCTGTTCGACGACGTTGACGTGGATGACGTCGGATCGGAAGTGCCCTCATCCGACGATGATGAGGCCGACGAGGCATCGGATGGCTGGTTGTCCGCCGAGGCCGATTCGGACGGCGTGGACGGCTGGAGGTCCGCCGAGTTGTTCGGTTGTAGGATCCCTTGGGCCCAGATGACCGCGACAACGAGCACGATGGCAGCCAGAGCCCAGACGGTCAGTTTGCGATCCATGAACGCTCCTTCCTGCAATGATCTGAGCCATTATATCGACTCACGGCTCTGGCTCCACCGGGCGCTTGCTCGGTCCCGGAGCCTGACCTATGCTAAATTCAGGCCATGATTCATCACGTCGAGGGGCCGATTGTCGAGCGGCATGACGATTATCTCGTCGTCGACGTCGGCGGCGTCGGGTACCGGGTCTACACGTCCAGAGCCACGCACGAGGCGTTTCACGGGCGAACCGATCCCGTCAAGCTCTTCACGCATCTGCAGCTGCGCGAGGACGCCGTCGCGCTGTACGGCTTCAGCTCGCCGGAAGAACGCCAGCTCTTTGAACTCTTGTTGGGCGTGTCGGGCATTGGGCCGCGCTTGGCGATCTCCATTCTCTCCACGACGACGCCCGTCCGGCTCCAAGAGGCGATCATGAGCGAGCAGGTGGAAGGGTTCTCGCAAGTCAAGGGCGTCGGCAAGAAGACGGCGGAGCGGTTGATTATCGAGCTGCGCGATGCCGTCGCCGAGCTGCCGTTGGGCGGCGAAGCCGTCCCGACGATGACCCAGCGGGACGAGGTCGCGCTGGGCGCGCTGACCCAGTCGCTCGGCTTCGGCGACCGCGAAGCCCGGCGGGCGATCGCACAGGCGCGCGAGCACGAAGACGGGGATCAGCCACCGGAAGCACTCATCCGGCACGCGCTGGAATATCTGTCGCGGTCTTGATGCGCTACATCCGGCCGTAACGAAGGGTTGAGGCCTCATGATTTTTCTCCACGACGAGCGCTGCCTGGAATATGGGCAAGCCGGTCATCCAGAGAATCCGGAACGGCTCCAGCGGGCCGTCGAGTTCCTTCGCCACCAGCCAGGCTATCGCTTCCAGACGCCGGACCCGGCGTCCGATGCGGATGTGCACCGCGTTCACAGCGAGAACCACCTGGAGCAGTTGCGCTCGGGCATCTTTCTCAGCCCGGACAATCCGAGTTACGCGGGCATCGAGGGGTACGCGACGCTCTCGGCCGGCGCGGCCATCCAAGCGGCCGAGCTCCAGGGATTCTCCCTCATGCGCCCGCCCGGGCACCACGCCGCTGACGGGCGCATTGCCGGCTTCTGCTATCTCAACAACCTTGCCATCGCGGTCCGGTCCACGGGCGCGCGAACGCTGATCGTCGACATCGACGGCCACCACGGCGACGGCACGCAGATGGTGTTCCAAGACGACCCGCAGGTGACGTTCGTCTCGTTGCACAGCTCGCCCAACTTCCCCGGCACGGGGTTCAAATCCCGAGGCAACTGCCACAATTATCCCTTGCCGTTCGACTGCGGCGAGGCTCGCTATCTGCAAACGCTGGACGAGGCCCTTAGTGCCGTCGATCTGGATGGGGTCAAGCAAGTGGCCGTCTCGGCCGGCTTTGACACCGATGAGCGCGACCCGCTTGCGTCCCTGGGGCTGGCGATCGACAGTTACCGCAAGATCGGCGAGCGGATTGCGGCCCTGGCGCTTCCCACGTTTGCGGTCCTGGAAGGCGGCTACGATCCCGAGCGCCTCGGCCCGGACATTGACGCGTTCTGCCGGGGCCTCTCCGGTGACGCTTCCGAAGGCGAGGTCTAGCAGTCCGGAATGTCGTCGCTGAGCTGGAGCCAGAACGTCTCGCCCTGGATGTCCCAGCTGTCGGGCGCGTTCTCGAACAACGCCAACGGGATGTTGCCGAGCTCGGGACCGTCCCGCTGGCGCACGCCGAGCGCATGGCCCAGCTGATCCCGAATGTCGCGCGAGTAGATCGTTATGAGATACCCGTGCAGGCGCGAACTCAGCTGCCATTGGGCCAAATCCCGGACCGTGTTGATCAAGCGGCTGCGGCAGATCGGTTCGTCCTGGACGTAGAGGTTGACCTTCGCCATGCGATACGTTCGGCACAGGTCGCCGCACGCAGCGTTATCCCCGCTCAATTGGTTGATCTCGACCTTCGTGCCGAGCACCCGGAGCGCCGTGCCGTCGAGATGGGCCGTGTTGACGTTGACCTGGACGCGATCTCCTTCGGGTTCGTCACCGTTCCACGTCAGTGCACCGAGGAAGTGGGCGTAGTCGCGTGGGGCCATGAACCCCTCGCGGACGGCGTCGTAGAGCTGGACGTTGATCCAGTCGGCGTCGGCCTGGCCCTTCGCTGACGCCAGGATGTCGCGCAGAACCGTTTCAATGTCGGCCTCGTCCAGCGTCGTGGCATTGCCGTCGATGACGTACTTGTAGAAGAGCGAGCGCCCCCGTGAGGAATTCGCCGAGGACGGCGGGTCGAGCCGACGATAGGACACGACCGTATCGTTGACCTTGACGGATCCCCGGGATGCCTTGTTGGCCTCAACCTGCACGACGACCTCGGCCTCATCGGTCTGGCTGTCGCTGTCCGCGATGGTCAGCGTTGCTTGATAGCGGCCCGGTTCCGTATATGTGTGTGAAACGTCCGCGCCCGTCGCGCTCGTGCCATCGCCGAAGTCCCACTTGTAGCTTGTGATTTCGGTGCCCGGTGCGCTCGTGGAGCGGGCCCCATTGAAGGCGACGTCCAATGGCGCCGCGCCGCTCATGTACTGGAGCAAGACGTCGTCCGCGTTGTTGGGGTTGCGGATGCTGGCTCGGGCTTGCGGACCCACTTGGACCTGGATCGTGATGCCGTCCTTGGCGGTCTCGCCTGCCTCGTCCGTGACGGTCAGCTCGACGCGGTACTCGCCCGACTCCGCGTAGGTATGCGTCGGATTGGCTTGGTCGCTCGTGCTCCCGTCGCCAAAGGTCCACTCGTACGAGTCGATCGCGCCGTCGGGGTCCTTGGCGTCCGCTTTGAACGTCACCTCGGGCCCGTGGACGTCGGCCTCGCTTGGCGCCGTAATGCTCACCTCGGGCGGTTCGTTCGGCGAGGAACAGCCGACGAGCAACGCGAGGCTGAGGCAAGCAACAAGCGCTGAAACCCGACTCACGTTCCGTCTGCTTGGTGCCATCATGGGTCGAGCCGTCCTCTCCCGTCAGCCGTCGTGCCAGCGGCTGATCCGCACGGACATTATCACACGTCGGGCCCAGATTGTACCCGCCCGTCGCGCCTCGTTCGGCGTTGTCCGCCCAATTGACGGGACGTCCGTCACTGGGCGACTTAGTCGGGAAGCCGGATTTCAGTAATAACGGGCAAGTGGTCCGAGATGCGCAGGGTGTCGCCTTGGCGCACGCGGTGCGGGCCGAGCTCCACGTCTCCGGACATGAAGTAGTAGTCGATTGTCTTGTTCGGCTCGTCAATGGCTGGGTCGTTGGGGAAGTGGGTGTACCAGTCCGCCCGTCTCGGGCCCGTCAGCTCCGCCAACGTCGGCACGGTTTGGTAAGCATCGAACAGAGGCTTGATTTCCGATTCATGGAGATTGAAGTGGGCCCGCTGCGCCGGCTGGAGGCACTCGAAAGCCCGCGCGTCGGGCGGCAGCATGTTGAAGTCGCCGCCGATTAGCCAGGGATGGCCGTCGTTCGAGAGCCGGGTCAAGATCGACTGGATCTCCTCGACGTGCCGGGCCATCAATCCGGTGCCCTTGGCAAACGCTTCCAGATGGGTATTCAGCGCGACAAAGTCGGCTCCGCCATCGACGGGCATGCGGACCTCCTGGACCGCGCGTCGAAGGTTGAAGTGCTTGGTGACGGGGTTGGCCGGCTTGAGCGAGAGCTGATGCCGGACGGCCTCGTCGATGCGGTATTTCGACAGAACCACGAGCTTCATCCCGACGCTGCCCAGAATGCGCGGATGCGGCACGAACGGCGCGCGCCAATAGAACGCCGAGGAGCGGCAGGCGTAATCCGAGGGCAGGTGCTCGCGCAACAGCGCCAGCTCGTCGATGTATTCGGTCCGGACGGCGCCGTCGTAGATCTCCTGCAGCAAGACGATGTCCGGGTCCTCGTCGCGAATGACGCGGGCAACCTCCGCGGTCGTCCGTCGGATATCGGTCGGGTCGACGCGGGCGTCCGGGCCGCCCTCGTAGAAGAAGTAGTAGTCCTTGCCGGCCATGTACTGGACGTTCCAGTTGAGGACTTTCACGGATTGGCCCGGGGCCAGCTTGGGCGGATCCCCGGCGCAGTGGACGGCCATTGACTCGCGTGTCGACGGCTGATAGACCGACATCCAGGCCCACACGCCCGCTGACATCAACGTGCCGAACAATGCCAGAATGATCCACTTGATCATGAGCGATCCCTGCGATGCCGACCAGAGATGATGCGGATCTTACTTCCATGGAGCGAACGCGACATGACGAGCCATTTTACGATACGCTGGATCTCTCAACTAGATGGGGGCGGGGCGGAGTCCACGGGGCGTTGCAAGCCAGCAAGGCAAACGGGAGCCCGAGGTGGGCTCCCGCTCGTCTGCGTTAGGAGGTTGAGTCGGACGTTACGTCTCACACGTCGCGCTCCACGTCCCCGAGCGCGGCCTGGGCGGCGGCCAGGCGCGCCACCGGCACGCGGAACGGACTGCAGCTTACATAGTCCAGCTCGATATTGTGGCAGAACGCAATGGAGGCCGGATTGCCACCGTGCTCGCCGCAGATGCCGATCTCGATGTCCGGGCGCGTCGCCTTGCCTTTGTCCGCGGCGATGCTCATCAGCTCGCCCACGCCGTCCTGATCGATGGAGACGAACGGGTCCTCGAAGACGCCGTCCTCTTGGTATTTGGCGAGGAACGTGCCCTGTGCGTCGTCGCGGGAGATGCCGAACGTCGTCTGGGTCAGGTCGTTGGTGCCGAAGGAGAAGAACTCCGCGCTCTCGGCGATCTCGTCGGCGACGATGCACGTCCGCGGCAGCTCGATCATCGTGCCGAACTGGTAGTCGATCGACACGCCCTGCTCGCTCTCCACGCGCTGAGCGACCTCCTCGAGCCGGGCCTTGACGGTCTCCAGCTCGCACGCGTGGGCCACGAGCGGGATCATGATCTCCGGATGGACGTCGACGCCCTGGTTCGACAACTCCCCAGCGGCTTCCAAAATCGCCCGCGTCTGCATCTGCAGGATCTCCGGGTAGAGCATGCCGAGCCGGACGCCGCGCAGGCCGAGCATCGGGTTCGCCTCGCGCATGCGCTCCACGGCCTCCAGCAGCTCTGCCTTCTCCGGGTCCGCTTTGCCCCGCGCGCGGGTCTCGGCCAGCTCCTGGACCAGCTCATCGAAGTCGGGCAGGAACTCGTGCAACGGCGGGTCGATCAAACGGATGATGACCGGGAGGCCGTCCATGGCTTGCAGGAGCCCTTTGAAGTCCTCGCGCTGCATCGGCAGGAGTTTCGCCAGCGCGGCCTCACGGTCCGATCTCGCCTCGGTCAGGATCATCTCCCGAACGATGGGCAGCCGGTCCTCCTCGAAGAACATGTGCTCAGTGCGGCACAACCCGATGCCCTGGGCGCCGAAGTTGCGGGCCCGCTCGGCATCGTCGGGGTAGTCGGCGTTGGCGCGTACGCCCAGCTGCCGGAACTCGTCGGACCAACCGAGCAGCTCGGTCAGCTCGTGCTCTTCTTCCAACTTCGGCACGACCGTGGGCAGCTCGCCCTGGTAGAGTTTGCCGCTGGTGCCGTCGATGCCGATCGTGTCGCCCTCGGCGACCGTGGTGCCGTCGGCCGTGAACCGCTTGTTGCTCAGATCAATGTGAATGGCCTCGCAACCGACGACCGCCGGCTTACCCAGGCTGCGCGACACGATGGCCGCGTGCGAGGTCATGCCGCCGCGCTGGGTCAGCACGCCCTGGCACTGCAGGAACCCGTGAACGTCGTCGGGCGTCGTCTCCGGACGCACCAGGATGACGTCTTCGCCGTTCTTGCCCATCTCCTCGGCCGTGTCGGCGTCGAAGACGGCTTTGCCGACCGCGGCCCCGGGAGAGGCGTTGAGGCCCTGGGCGAGCATGCGCCCGTCGGATTCCGCCCGTTCGACGGCCTCGGTCTCGAAGCGCGGGTGCAGCAGCATCTCGATCTGATCCGGCGTGACGCGCTGCACGGCCGTTTCGCGATCGATGAGCCCCTCGTTGGCCATGTCGACGGCGATGACCGTCGCTGCCTTGGCGGTCCGCTTTCCGGCCCGCGTCTGCAGGATCCAGAACTTCTCGTGCTCGATGGTGAACTCCAGGTCCTGCATCTCCTGATAGTGGGCCTCGAGCGTGCCGCACGTCTCGACGAGCTCCTCATAGGCCGCGGGCATGTCGTCCTTCATCTCGGCCACCGACTTGGGCGTGCGAATGCCGGCCACGACGTCTTCGCCTTGGGCGTTTTTGAGATACTCGCCGTAGATCCCCGTCTCGCCCGTGGACGGGTTGCGCGTAAACGCCACGCCGCTGGCCGAGTTCTCGCCCATGTTGCCGAAGACCATCGTCTGGATGTTGACGGCCGTGCCCAAATCGTGCGGAATCCCGTGGAATTCGCGATAGTCGCGGGCGCGCTTGATGTTCCAGGAGCTGAACACGGCCTCGATGGCCATCTCGAGCTGCTTGGTCGGATTCTGCGGAAACTCCTTGCCGGGCTCCTCGTCAATGATTCGCTTGAAGCGCTCCACGATGTCGCTCAACTCGGACACTGGAAGTTCGGCATCCGAGCCGACGCCGTTGGCCTCGCGGCGCTCATGGAGCACGTCCTCAAATTTGTCGAGGTCGATGCCGAGCACGACGTCGCCGAACATCTGGATGAGCCGCCGGTAGGCGTCGTGGGCGAAGTGCTCGTCGTTGCTCATCTCGATCAAGCCGGGAAGGGCGTCGTCGTTGAGGCCGAGGTTCAACACGGTGTCCATCATGCCGGGCATGGAGAACTTCGCGCCGGAGCGGACCGAGATCAAGAGCGGATTGTGCGGATCGCCAAAACGGCGGCCGATCTGGTCCTCGACGTGGCTCATGGCATCCTGGACCTCATCCCACATGCCTTGAGGGAAACGATTGTCCGCATCGAAATAGGCAATACAGGCCTCGGTCGTCACCGTAAAGCCGGGCGGCACCGGCAGACCGATGCGCGACATCTCCGCCAAGCCTGCGCCCTTGCCGCCAAGCAGCGCGCGTTGGTCCTTCGATCCCTCTTCAAACAACGACACCCATCGGCGCTGTGCCATTCTGGTCAGTTCCTCCTTCATGGGTTCGCTATCCTCAAGCTATCGACGATCGCAATCACAAGGCGATTGCCCGTCCATTGCCTACATTAAGATCGCGATGTCAGATGCGCGATGATCCTGGTCATGCACGCAGCTACGCTTGATCAGCTCCGGGATTGATCGCTGGAGATGCGGCCATCCTCCAGGTAGACGACGCGATCGACGTTGCCCAGCAGGCGTTCGTCGTGAGTAGCAAAGAGGAACGTCACGCCGCGCTCGCGGTTCAGCTCGCGCATCAGCTCGATGAGGTTGTGCCCCGTCTTGGAGTCCAGGTTGGCCGTGGGCTCGTCGGCCAACACGAGCGACGGGCCGGGCGCAACCGCTCGGGCGACCGCCACGCGCTGTTGTTGCCCCCCCGAGAGCTTGTTGGGAAACTGGTCGACGAGCGTGTCGACGCCGAGGGTGTTGAGGACGTCCATGGCGCGGTCTCGCCGCCGTCGGAATGGCACGCCTTGCAGCTCCATCACGAACGCGGCGTTCTCCAGAACCGTCAGCACCGGGATCAAGTTGTAGGCCTGAAAGACGAAGCCGATCTCGCGCAGCCGCACCTCGGCCAAGTCATCCGCGTCCATCTCGTTCAGTTGATGCCCATTGAGCGAGATCGTCCCCGCCGACGGGCTAAGCAGCCCGCCGACCAGATGGAGCAGCGTCGACTTTCCCGAGCCGCTCGGGCCGGCCAACGCGGCGAACTCCTCCCGATGCAAGACGAGGTCGACGCCGCTCAGTGCCTGCGTTTCCACGCCGTCGGCTCGATACGTCTTCTCCAACGAGGTCGTCCGGATGACAGGGTCGTCCGTTGGCATGTCGTCGTTCCTGGTGTTCGATCCTTCAGCTTGGGTTCGCTTGAGATCCATTAGGCACCCCGCATCGCTTCGATCGGTTCAAGCGCGGCAGCGTTGCGAGCCGGCAGCCAAGAGGCCAGCAGCGCAATACCGAGCATTGCCGCAGCGGATATTAGGCCCTGAGAGATAGTCATGTGAAGGTTGAGCACTGGCTGCATCCCGATCTGGCGATAGACGTCTCGGTAGATGTCGGGCAGGACGAGCCCGTCGCTCCAATGCCAGACGAGCCCGCCGCCGATCGCGCTGCCGATGAGCGCACCAATCAGGGCGATCATGGCCGCTTCGGCGACGACCATGCCGAGCACGCGTCGTCGGCCGCTGCCCAGGGCCAGTACCACGCCGAGCTCGTTCGTCCGTTCGTGCACGTTCAGAAAGAGCGTGTTGATCACGACGAGACCCGCCAAGAGGAAGAAGATCGACATGATGCCCAGGTTAATGGGCTTCAGGATGTTCAAGAGACCAACCGTTTGTGGCGCAAGCGACCGCCAGCTCTCCACGGCGAATCCCTCCCCAAGCGCTTGACGGACCCGTTCGGTAACTTGCTCAATCCGCGGGCTGTCCCAGGGGCCATTGACGCCTTTCACCAGGGCCGCCACCGACGTTGCCGCGTTCGGAAGACTGATCGCGCTTTGCGCCTCGGCGAGCGGCACCTGGACGATGCGTTGCGACAGCTCGGGAGACGGGGCATCGAGAACGCCCACGATGGTCGGCGTGAGCACACCCGTCCCCGTCTCGGGATGGGAAGTCACGAGGATGAGCCGATCGCCGACGGTGAGCTCGAGGTCCTCAAGCAACTGACGGCCCACAACGGCCACGCCGGAGTCGTCAGACTGCAGGTAGCGGCCTTGGTCGACCCATCGGCTCATCACGCTCATGCGCTGGGAGCGCTTCGGCTGGACGCCTTGCACGAGGACGCCTTTGGACTGATTGCCCGCTGAGGCGAGCGCCGGCAACGCCAAGCGGGTGGCATAGTGCTTGATGTCGTCGTCGGATGCCAGTACGTCGACGGCGGGTCGAATGTCGCGCACGATCGGCGCTGCCTGTCCGACGACCTCGTAGTCCGCCTTGTGGATCTGCAGGTGGCCGGTCTCCAGTCGCACGGTGTTCTCGAAGAGGCTCTGCTCGAACGCGCCCGTGAAGCCCCACATCAGGTTGAGCAACAACACCGGCACCATGATCGCCATCAGCGTCAAGACGCTGCGGCGCCGATTCCGAAACAGGTTGCGGACGGCGAGTCTTAGGATGAGCCACATGCTTCTTTATTCGCAAGACAGTCGCGCGTGAACATGTTATCGGGCAGATCGACGTTGAACTCGTAGGACTTGATCCGTTGCACCGTCCGGTTGCCCTCTTCGGTCAGATCGTCGAAGACGATCTTCAGCGGATAGACCCGCGAACCCTCCCCGTTCTCGACGGTCACGAATTCGGAGAAGGTCGCTTGGCGGATAAGCGAGTCGCGCTGGTCATAGTAGTCGAAACGGAGGACGGCGCAGTCGGAACCGCGGACGTCCATCTCGATTTTGCCGTAGACGACGGCGGCGTCGGGCTTCGGTGTGAGTCGCACTTGATAGAGTTGATCGCCCTCTTCGTCCGATTCGTCGGCGGACGCATCGCGGGTTCCCAAAAGCTCCACATTGAAGCTCTCGTCAAGCGTCCCTTGATAGAAGTCCTGGAGCGAGAGGTCAGCCCCGAGGAAGTTCTCGCTGAGTGCGCTTTCCGGGAGCGAGACGGGCTGGCCGGCTTCGGGATCATAAAACCACAGGTTGTTGCCCTTCTGCAGATAAGCCGATCCCGCTTCGTCTTCGGGTTGTTGAATGCGGATGAGGGCCCGGTCGCCACCGCTCGTCCACATTTCCATCACGTAGGTCGTGGTGAAGTCGGGGCGGATGAGTTTCAGGTTGACGGTGCCGTGAAAGGTCCCTTCAACGAGATTGCTTCGGGCACACGCGAGAACGTCTTGGCCATTGGGGTCATCGGGAATCTGTGCCTGACCGAGGGTCAAGCCGAGCCCCATCATCACGATGAGGAGTCCCCAAATTCGTCCACTGTAACGGTTAAACATGGCGAATCGCCTCCGTGGGTTCGAGTTTTGTCACGCGTCGGGCGGGATACCAGGCCGCCAGAAGCGCCGTGAGAATGACGACGCTCAGGCCATAGAGCCAATACCATCCGGAGGTCTCCGCATAAAGGGTGCGCGGCACGCCGATTGAGGCGAAGCGATCGGCATAAAAGCCGAGGTCAATGCCTTGCGTGGACAGAAACGCGACGCTGCCGTATCCGATAGCACCGCCGATCGCAAAACCGACCAACGAGGCCAACGTGCTCTCGGTCAAGATCAACAGCGCGATGCGGCGTGGTTTGAAGCCGATGGCGGCCATGATGCCGAACTCGCGGGTGCGCTCCAGCACGGTGAACATGACGGTGTTGGCGACGCCGAATCCGGCTAACAGCGAGAGAATCAGCATCGTCGGCATCATCTCAAACGTCCCGATCTTGGCGATGGTGCCGATTAGGGGGTTGAGATCGAACACCGTGGATGCGGAGACGGCGTCGGACAACCGCCGTTCCATCTCCCTCGCGATGTCGGCGCTTGAGCTGCCCGATGACAACGCGATCGCGACCGTCATTGCGCCTTCCAGATCGGACAATGCCCGCGCATCGGCGAGCGGGATGATGGCGGTCCGCTCGTCCAACGTGGGCAAGCCGGTGTCCATGATGCCGACGAGGCGGAATGCGCGCGAATGCCGACCCTCGCGTCCTTGGGCTTCCACGACCACGCGCTCCCCGAGGCGCACGTCCAGGTCGCGGGCCAGCGATCGGCCCAGGACGATCTCGTGCTCTGCCTGCAGGATGCGGCCGTCGACGATGGCCTCATCAGTCTGGGTCACGCGGGTCTCATTGGGAAGTTGGACGCCTCGGATGGCGACGCCCGTCGAGCCGTAGGCGCTTTTGAGCAATCCGTTGAGGACGATGCGCGCACTGGCGGCGTTGACGCTCGCCATCTTGGATAGGTGATTTCGAATGTCGGTCAGTTGGGACGGTGACAAGGCGACCGAGAGATCGCGCTGGTCCAGGTATCCGTCGGCGTGAACCTGCAAATCGCCCGTGTCCAAGCGAACTTGCGCATCGACCATGGTCTGATGGAATCCCTCGGTGATGCCCCAAAGGACGACGATCGCCCAAGTGGCCAGTGCCACCACCGCAACCATGAGCGCCGTGCGGCGCCAATTGCGGCCCAGGTTTCGCCAAGCGAGCCGCATCAGCATCCTCATGAAGTGGCACGCTCCTTCCACCGTCGGATCACGTCGGACAATTCTTGCTCGTAGAACTCGAATAGATCATACATTGACTCCACACGCTCCGTCTGCGCGTCGCTCGCGTCGTCGTCGAGCAGCTGGAGCCCCTGTTCGGCCAGTTGGCGGAAGCGCGTGGTGATCCCCATTTCGAACTCCAGGATCTGCGTCCAGACGTCGCCGCGCAGCCGATAGAAGTTGCGCCGTTCCCCCGAAACCCCGACCTGTTTGACCCAGCCGAACCGACGCAGCAGTTGCAGCGACGTGCTGATGCTGCCCTTACTGGCTTGGAGCGCTTCGGCCAGGTCGTCCATCGACTGCTGCGGTGGCTCGCAGATGAGCAGCCAGCCCATGATTCGCCCGGCCATTGGCGTCAGGCCGACCGCCTCGAAGGCCATGCCGAACTCCTCGATGAACTCGCGCTGATCGTCGCTCGGTCGGGCATCACTGGCCACCATGGCGGATGAACATTAGCAAATTCAGTGAGTTCAGTCAAGACTGAAT
>JBDGQO010000095.1:0-7584 GCA_042219045.1 Bipolaricaulia bacterium
GGCCGGGTGCCTGAACCTCATGACCAACGCCGTGGTCGTCTGGAACACCCTCTACATGCAGGAGGCCATTCGACAGATGGACTTTGAAGGGGATCTCGCGGAGGCTCTCGGGAGCGAGCCCTTCGAGGATGAGCGCCTGGAGCACCTTTCCCCGGCGCGCTTCGATCACGTCAACCGCTACGGAAAGTATCGCTTCGACATCGAGGAGGAGTCGAGGCGGACGGGCCTCAGACCGCTTCGAGAGGTCTGACCGCCCAGCAAACCGCCCGTTTTTGTTCGTTTACTACAGAAAGGCCCACTCAGGCTGAAAAGTCCAGGGAAATGTCGCGAGCGGAGGGCCCCTGAACCTGCTTCCCATGGCATATGCAGGGCGATCTGGCTGTGTCTTCACTCGGGAAGAGGAAGCCCAGGCACGTTCTAATCGTCCTCTAATCGGCTTCTCATTCGTCTCTGAGATCCCGATCGGGCCCCTTGATGTCAAACGAAGTGGGACGGTCGACACTGCGTTCGTCTCGCCCTCACTACGCCAGCAAGGCGACCCCATTTCCGGTTTTTCCTTCACAATCTGCCCGACTGAGCCATGACTGCCGCGCACCTCCACCTCGCTCTCAATCACATCCCTGTTCTCGGAGCGCTCCTCGGCGCTGTGTTGCTCGCCTACGGGCTTTGGCGCGGACAGGAAACCGTGCAGAACGTCAGCCTCGGCCTTCTTGTCGTCGTCGGAGCGGTCGCCGTGGCGGTGTACCTGACCGGAGAGCCGGCCGAAGAAATTGTCGAGGGAGCGGCCGGGGTCTCGCACGACGCCATCGAGGTGCACGAGGCGTGGGGCCTGTACGCCTTTCTCGCAAGCATTGTGACGGGCATCGGTGCACTCGGCACCCTGGTACTTGAATACGTGCGACAGCACCTCGCACGCAAGGCAGTACAAGCCGTCCTCGTGCTCGCTCTACTCACGAGCGGCGTAATGGTGTACACCGCAAATCTGGGCGGGAAGATTAATCATCCCGAGCTGCGCGCGAGCACGAGCGCCGTCGAGGCTCCTGGCACCCTGGAAAGCGAGCCCGGCGAATCGGAAGGCGAGCATGCCGAACCTGAAAACGAGTAGTCACCGTTTCCTTCGTGCGACAATCGGGATCGGACATCGTTTCAGGAATAGGTGTACAAGGAGGCCCCGTAACTACCAGCATCACACTCGCCATGCCCGACCCGAAGGATCGGCACATTCTACTCGTCGAGGACGAGCCCGACGTCGCGTCTTTCGTTCAGCAGGGGCTGGAGGAGGAGGGCTACGAGGTGAGCTGGGTGGAGACCGGCCGGCGCGGGTTGGAGTACGTCCAACAGGTCGGGATCGACCTCGTGCTGCTCGATATCCGGCTTCCCGACCTCTCGGGCCTGGAGGTCTGCGAGCGGCTCCGGCTGCACCGGCCGGACCTGCCGATCCTGATGCTTACGGCCCTCGACGCGGTCGAGGACCGCGTTCGGGGCCTCCGCGCGGGGGCGGACGACTACCTGCCGAAGCCCTTCGCGTTCGACGAGCTCATTGCCCGCATCGAGGCCCTGTTGCGGCGCGTAGAGCGGACCGATCGAGCGGAACCCCTCGAAGATGGGCCCCTCGTGCTCGATCCCGTCGCTCGTAGGTGCACGTACGACGGGCAGGAGCTTGACTTGACCCCGACCGAGTTTGATCTGCTTGCGTTTTTTGTGGCGCGAAAAGGAGAGGCGCTTGGCCGGGACGCCATCCACCGCAACGTGTGGGGGCACGACTTCGAGCGCGGGACGAATTTGATCGACGTGTACGTGAACTACGTGCGCCGCAAGCTCGAAGAGGCTGGGTGTGGGGATCCCATTGAAACCGTCCGGGGCATCGGCTATCGGTACGTGTCGCGGGAAGAGAAAATGGCCTCCTCCAAGGAGGATGAACCGCAAAACTCGACCGACGAGTCGCCCCCGAGCTCACAATGAAAACGCCCGCTCAGGATAACGGTCAGACAGGGCGAGAGGAGGGACGGGCGCGCCCGTCGTTTCGCCGCCGACTGTTGGGAGCTATTGGGCCGGTCCTTGCGACGGCCCTTGCGGCGCTGGCCCTGATTGCCTGGGGAGGGGTCTACGCGGTCGTTCACGTGAGCGCCCTCAATGCCTTAGAGAGAGAAGTCACGGAAATTCGAGCCCGTGCGCACGTCCAGAACGGCCAGCTCGATGTAGAGGAATACGCCTGGAACGAGGTACACCACCGCCTCTCTGCCGATCGCGTCGATCCGATCTTCGTGCAGGTGTTCGACGAGAGGGGAGAGCTCGTGCGAGCCTCGCCCAATGTCGATTCGCTGCCTGCGGCCTACCCGGACCGTCCCTTCGATCCCGGCAGGTCGGAGTCCTGGGTGCCCACCCTCCGTACCGTTGAGGTCGGCGGGCGCAGGCTCTACCATCGAACGCGGCCGCTCCGCGGGCCGGCGGGCGAGACGGTCGGGTTCGTGCAGGTGAGCCGGGTCGTTCCAGCCCGCCACGCGAGGCTCTGGACGTTTGGGGTGGGCCTGCTAGGACTCTGGGCCGTCCTGACGGGGGGGCTGCTCGCGCTGGTCGGCTGGTCGGCCAGGCGGGTGCTGCGCCCACTCCGGCGCATCACAGAGGCAGCACGGTCCATCACGTCTGAGGATCTCGACACGCGCGTCGAGGTGCCTCCCGACGCCGACCGCGAGACGGCTACACTCGGGGAGGCACTGAATGCCCTGCTGGGTCGCGTTGAGGAGCACGTTGATGCCCTCCGCGCGTTTACCGCCGACGCCGCTCACGAGCTGCAGACCCCACTCACGGTGCTGCGCGGCCACGTCGAGGTGGCGCTCCGCCGCGATCGGGACCCGGAGAGCTACCGAGAGACGCTTCGCCTCCTCGACATGAAGCTGGGCGAGCTCATCCGGGCCCTACGCGCCCTGCTGACGCTGACTCGGCTTGGCCGATCAGACGCGGTGGAGCGGGAGCCCGTCGATCTCGCCGCGACTGCACAAGAGGAGATCGCCGCCTACCAGACGCGGGCCAAGGAGAAGGGACTGTCGCTCACCGCCGAGACCGACGATGCAGCCTGGGTCGAGGGGCAGCCCAATCTCCTGCGCGAGGCGGTCCGCAATCTCGTCGACAATGCCATCAAGTACACGCCCGAGGGGGAGGTGACGGTTTCCGTCAAACGGGATGGGCCCGAGACCGTGCAGCTCACCTGCGTTGACACCGGCGTGGGAATGGCGCCCGGCGAGGTCGAGCGCGTCACGGATCGCTTCTACCGAGGGGCAGGAGCCGGGCGCGTGGAGGCGGAGGGAAGCGGGCTCGGGCTTTCGCTCGTCCATCGCATTGTCGCCGAGCACGACGGCCAGCTGCACGTCGATTCGACCCCGGGAGAGGGCACCCGCGTCACCGTGACCCTCCCGGCCGGGGCGGAGCCTCCCTCGCCGCGTGCCTCCACCGGTGAGCGGCCCGGAGCGGCGGCGAACTGACCCTCGCCGTCTCGGTCGGTCGATCCTCAATTCTCGATCCGACCTGTCTCCCCAATGTGAAGATTAGTAGTATCCATTCACCTGATCGAAACCCTAGACCATACTCTAGGGCGTAGGGCTCCACACGCTGACGACAAACAATCCCAATTCTAGAGCCCATGCCGACGCTAAAAACAGGTGAGGTCGCCGAGCGAGCGGGAGTCAATATCCACACCGTTCGCTACTACGAAGAACGAGACCTCCTTCCGCCGGTGCCGCGCAGCGCGGCCGGCCACCGCCAGTTCACAGGCGAGCATCTGGCCCACATCCGGTTCGTCAAGCGCGCCCAGGAGCTCGGGTTTACGCTCGAGGAGATCCGCGAGCTGCTCTCGCTTCGGGCCGACCCCGAGGCCGGAGAGGAGGTTCGGGAGAAGACGGAGGAAAAGATTGAGGAGGTGAGAGGCAAGATCCGCGATCTACAGCGGATCGAAGAGAAACTCACCGAGCTCGCCGAGGCCTGCGAGGAGCACGGCGGTGCCGAGGACTGCCTCGTCCTTCACGCCTTAGAGGGAGAGACGGAAGCGTACTAATCATCCGACGAGCCGGGACGGCCGGATTCTCATTTTCACTCACAGACTATCCCAAAAACCCATGCCTACCAACGAGAGAACGTCCACCAACCGCTCATTCGAACGCTCATTCATCGTCCGATTCGGCGCGGCGCTGTCGCTCGTGCTGGCCCTCTCACTGGGACTTGCGGTAGAGGCTCAGGCCCACTGCGATTCGGTGGACGGGCCGGTCGTCACCGACGCCCGCGAGGCGCTGAAAACCGGCAATCTCACCCCTGTCCTGAAATGGGTGCGGTCCAGAGACGAGGCCGAGGTCCGCCGCGTCTTCGAGAAGACCCTCGAGGTCCGAAAGAAGGGCTCCGACGCCCAGGAGTTGGCCGATCGCTACTTCTTCGAGACGGTCGTTCGCCTGCACCGCGCGAGCGAAGGCGCCCCCTACACGGGCTTGAAGCCGGCTGATGCCGAGGTGCCCCCTTCCATTAAGGCGGCCGACGAGGCCATAAAGACCGGCTCTGCGGGCGCGCTCACGCAGCGGATCACCAAAGAAGTGAAAAACGGGCTGCAGAAGCGCTACGAACGCGTGCTGGAGACGAAAGCCCGCGCGGACGAAAGCGTCGAGGCAGGCCGCGCCTACGTGAAGGCATACGTGACGTTTATCCACTACGTCGAACGTCTCCACAAGGACGCGACCAGCTCGGTCCCCCAGGCCAAAGCGGGCGGCGCCGAGAACACTCGCTAACCCGTCTCCGAGACAATCGCAGGCGGGCCGTTTCCCTTTCAACCACGACTCTCTCACTTAAATCCACTCCAACCATGCAAACGACGCTCCGAAGTCAAGAGCTCTCCTGTCCTTCGTGCGTGAGCAAAATCGAAAAGATGCTCACCGGCACAGAGGGTGTTCGGGACGCCACCGTTCACTTCAACACCGGGCGCATTGAGGTCGAATACGACGCCGACGCGGTCACTGAGGACGACCTCACTCGGGTTGTCCAGCGGGCTGGGTACGACGCCGAGGTGTCGGCCTTCTAACGCGCTCCGGCTCCCTCTTTAGTTCCACTATTTCATTTATTCCGATCCGATTTTATGCTTTCTCTCGTCCGACGGCTCTTCGGCCGCGTTCCGCCAACAGACTGGCTCTCGAATGCCCGGCGTCGTCAGGGGGCGATTACGATCAGTAGTGGCCTGCTCATTGGCCTGGCGCTCCTCGCCGATTACGGGGCGGGCCTGATGGCGCTCCGGTCGGTGCTCATGGTTGGCGCTGCAGTCCTTGCGGGAGCCGACATCGCCTGGCGGGCCGGGCGGAGCCTGCGCAGCGGGGACGTCAGCATCGAGCTGCTCGTCACGGTGGCGGCCATCGGGGCCGTTTTCATCGGCGAGTACTGGGAGGCCGCCGCAGTGACCTTCCTCTTTACGCTGGGCGCGTACCTGGAGGCGCGGACGATGCGTCGGACCCGAAGTGCCTTGGGCGACCTCATCGACCAGGCGCCCTCCACGGCGATTGTCGTTCGGGACGGGGAGCAGCAAGAGGTGCCCGCCCGGGCAGTCGAGCCTGGGGAGACGGTCGTCGTCAAGCCCGGCGCCAACCTCCCGGTCGATGGGACGGTGATCCAGGGCGTCTCGGCTGTTGACGAGAGCGCCATCACCGGCGAGTCGATGCCGGCCGAAAAGAAGGAAGGCGACGAGGTATACGCCGGCACCGTAAATCGGGGCAACCTGCTGAAGGTGCGGGCCACCAGCACGGGGCGAGACACCACGCTCGCGGGCATCATCCGGCGGGTGGAGGAGGCGCAGGAGGCACAGGCCCCCACCCAGCGGGTCATCGACCGGTTTGCCCAGTGGTATACCCCCGCGATCATCGCGGTCAGTGGTGGGGTCGGGCTGCTTACGGGAAACGTCCACCTCGCTCTCACGCTGCTGGTGGTCGGGTGTCCCGGAGCGCTCGTCATTGCCACGCCGGTTTCCGTGGTCGCCGGCATTGGCCGGGCCGCGCGCGACGGCATCCTGATTAAAGGAGGCGCCCACCTCGAACAGGCCGGCACGATCTCCGCGCTCGCGCTGGACAAGACGGGCACACTCACCGAAGGGCGGCCTCGGGTGACGGACGTTGTTGCGCTTCGTCCAACGCCGGTGACGGCAGGAGGGATACAGGGAGGAATCCCGGGGACAGAGGAGGCCGGTCGTGGATGGTCCGAGGCCCAGGCCGAGGTGCTGCACTGGGCGGCTCGGGCTGAGGCCGGCTCCGAGCATCCTCTGGCGCAAGCGATCCTGGACGCCGTGCCGGACGCCTCGACCTGGGAGGCCCCGGAGCAATTTTCCAATGAGCCGGGGCGGGGCGTTCGCGCCGTGGTTGACGGAGAGGAGGTGGCCGTCGGGCGGGCCGCGTGGATGGATGAACGGGGAATCGAGCTGAGCGAGGCGGCCCGGAAGCGCCTGGCATCGATTCAGGGGGATGGCCAAACGGCCGTGGTGGTGGCGGTCGGCGACGAGGTGCAGGGTATCCTGGGCATCGCCGATCCCCTCCGTGAAACGGCCGCTACCGCCGTCGACCGTCTCCACGAAACGGGGCTCAATCGGATCGTCATGCTCACCGGAGACCACACCAGCACTGCGAGGGCCATTGCCGACCGGGTGGGACTCGGGGACGTGCGGGCTGAACAGATGCCCGAGGAGAAGCTCGCCGCCGTCGAGGAGCTCCAGCAGAACGGAGAAGTCGTCGCGATGGTGGGCGACGGCATTAACGACGCTCCCGCCTTGGCCACTGCCGACGTGGGCATTGCGATGGGTGCGGCTGGCACCGACGTGGCCCTCGAGACAGCCGACGTCGCGCTCATGGCCGACGACCTGCTGAAAATTCCGGACGCAATCGACCTTTCCCGGCGAACGCTGCTCAACATCCGCCAAAATGTGGTGATTGCGCTCCTGACGGTCGCCGGTCTTCTCGGTGGGGTGTTCTACGGCGCGATTGGCATGGCGGGCGGTATGCTCATTCACGAGGCCTCCGTGCTGGTAGTGACCTTGAACGGAATGCGCCTCATGAAGAAGAAAGCCGCGTAACAGCCCGCCAGCTTTGTCCTTGCTTCGTGACCGCATTCGAGGCACAGTTCCATCATTTCTCTCTCGAAAAACCCTACCCGAACCAATGACGATAAATAAATTCGCTGTAAGCGCACTTCTTCTTCCCCTCGCTCTCCTTCTGGTTGGGGGAGCGCTGTTTTCCTCGCCACTGCCAGTCCCTACGGCGCAGCAAGCGTCCGCGGATACTACAAAGCCGGAGCCCCTTCGTCCTCTGATGGTGGAGCTGGCCCAGGATATGGACCGGATTGCGACAGGCCTCTGGCACGAGGATTACGGCCTAATTGAGGAGGGGGCCAACTCAATTGCCAATCACCCGAAGATCTCTCCCAAACAACTCGCGAAAATTAAGAAGTCCCTTGGAAACGGATTTCAGGGATTTGTCTCCATGGACAGAGCGGTGCACAGGTCCGCCACGGAGCTCGTCGATGCAGCCCAGGCCCGTGACTGGTCAAGAGTCCTCGACGTTCATGAGCGCCTCAAGC
>JBDGQO010000096.1:0-5900 GCA_042219045.1 Bipolaricaulia bacterium
CCAACCCGAGCGCCCGCGAGCGGGCCATGCACCACGGCAAGGACTACGCCGAGTAGCCTTGGATCTCGCCCAACCAGCTCCGTTGGCCTCAGTGGTCGCGATCGGCCGTCGATTGTGGGGCCGAGTCCGGCGTCGGCGTTGACGGTTCCGGAAGCGTGGCGACGTACGCCTTGATATCCTTCACGAAGCGTCGCAGGTGCTCGCGGACTTTCTCCGCGTTCAGTCGACTTACCGGCAGCTCGCTGCGATGCGCGAGGGGATCCTTCCGGTGGGCGATCTGCTCGGTGATCTCGACGTGGGTCGGCGTGCACGCATAGACGAGCTCGGCGGCGTCCGACTGCGGCCAGCCGATCCGCTCGTTCCAGACGCGCATCCGTCGGACGTCGGACGCCTCGACGTCGATAGCGCAGGCATAACCCTGGGATCGCAACGCCTCCGCAGCCAACTCCCACCAAGGCTGAACCGTTGCCTCCCACAACGCCTGCGGGTCCTTGTAGTGCGCCGTTTCCAGGCGCTCTTCCAGTTCCGAGCGAAATTCACTGCGATCCTCGTCAAGTCCCATGACCTCAGCCTCCGTTCGGGCACGTTGGTGCCTGACATGGCCGCGGCGTGTCAAGTCGCCGCTGCGTCGACGCCACCAACATCGGCCGATCGACCGCTTACTGATCACCGCGAAAATCCGGTCAAGTCAGTTGCTGTCGGTGGGCCAACATGTCGACCATCGGTTGACTCGACTTGTGCGATGGTCCGTGTAAATCCCCGAGGGTTGCATTCGGCAGGTCGAGCTGGTGACCCCATTTCCATGCGACAGGCGCGGACGGAAACTCCTCCGCGTATGGACTTGGCCCGTCCCTGTGTGCGGCATCGGCTACGGGCAGCGATTGTTGATCTGGACGCGATCCTTATAATGCGGAGCAACGTTTGTGCTTAAAGCGAGGGATGGCATGGTTCCGCAGCGCCGCATATCGCGCTTCATGATCCGCAAGGTCCGCGACGATCGATCGAGCCGTCGTCGCGACACGCTCGCCGTTGAGGAACCGATGGAGATTCGGCTGAATCTTCGCGGTCCAACCGGCGAGCGGCGTGAGCATAGCCTGTCCGTCACGATGCGGACGCCGGGCGACGACTTCGAACTGGCCGTCGGCTTTCTCTACACGGAGGGCGTGATCGAGTCCTCGGATGACGTCGAGGAGGTCACGTACTGCATGGGCACGGAAAAGGCCGAACAGGCTTACAACGTGGTGTCGGTCAAGCTGCGCGCTGGCATCAACTTCGATCCGGAGCTGTTGCAGCGCAACTTCTACACGACCTCCAGTTGCGGCGTCTGCGGCAAGACCTCGCTCGAAGCCATCGAGACCCAACGCTGCCCGATCCTGCCCAAAGGGCATCCCATGATGTCCATGCAGACCGTCCACTCGCTCAACGACCAACTCCGCAACGACCAGTCCGTGTTCCAGGCCACCGGTGGCATTCATGCCGCCGGGCTGTTCAACGCCGAGGGCGAGTTGATCAGCCTCCGCGAGGATGTTGGACGCCACAACGCCGTCGACAAGGTCATCGGCGAGAAGCTGCTGGCAGGCGAACTTCCGTTGAATGACTACCTGATGATGGTCAGTGGTCGGTCGAGCTTCGAGATCATGCAGAAGGCGCTTGTCGCCGGAATACCCATGGTCGCGGCCGTCGGCGCCCCGTCGAGCCTGGCTGTGGACTTGGCCCGAGAGTTCGGCATGACGCTGCTCGGGTTCGTGCGCGACGGGCGCTACAACGTCTATGCGGGTGGCGCGCGCATCGCCAGCGACGTTCGGACCGACGTCAACGTCGGCGAGTCCATCGCCTCGGACTGATCCCTCAACCGCCCAGACGAGACATTTCGGCCTTCGGCGTCAATTCCGCGGTCTCTTCCGTTCGGAGTTCGGAATACCGATCGCCCCGGCGGCGCCAGACGCCCGTCAACTCGGCTTGGATCTGTTCGTCGGACGCCCCGCTGCGCAAGAGCGTCCTCATGTCGCGGCCCTGCGCGCCGAACAGGCAGGTAAAGAGCTCGCCGTCGGCCGTCAGCCGGGCCCGCGTACACGTCCGACAGAACGGCTGCGACACGGAGCCGATGATGCCGATCTCCCCGGCGCCGTCGGCGTAGCGATAGCGGTTGGCGACCTCGCCCGTGTAGTTCGGCTCCAGCGGCTCAATGGGCCACTGGTCGTGGATCGTGTCGACGATCTCCTTGGCCGAGACGACGTCGTCGAGGCGCCAGCCGTTCGTGTTGCCCACGTCCATAAACTCGATGAACCTCAGGATATGCCCGGAATGGCGAAAGTGATCGGCCATGGGGAGAATCTGATGGTCGTTCATGCCGCGTTTGACGACCATGTTGATCTTGATCGGGCTCAGCCCGACCGACTCGGCAGCTTCGATGCCGTCCAACACCCGCGCTACGGGGAAGCCGACGCCGTTGACGGAGCCGAACGTCTCGTCCTCGATGGCGTCGAGGCTGATGGTGATCCGCCCTAAGCCCGCTTCCTTGAGTGCCTCGGCCTTATAGGGCAACAAGACGGCGTTGGTCGTCATGGCGATGTCCTCGACGCCGTCGATGCTCGCGAGCATCCCGATGAGGGTCTCCAGCTCATGTCTCACAGTCGGCTCGCCGCCGGTGATGCGCAGCTTGCGGACGCCGAGGTCAACGAAGATTTTCGTTAGGCGTTCGATTTCCTCGAAGCTGAGGATTTCTTCGCGCGGCAGGAACGCGAAGTCCGGGCCGAAGATCTCCTTGGGCATGCAGTAGACGCAGCGGAAGTTGCAGCGATCCGTGACCGAGATGCGCAGATCGCGGAGGGGCCGCTGCAGCGTATCCGTCACCGTCATGAGGCGAACTCGCTTTGATAGATGTCATCGGTCTTGGCGGCCATGACGAAGTCGTTCCGATGGAGGCCGCCGATCTTGTGCGTCCACCAGGTAACCGTGACGCGGCCCCACTCCGTCAACAACGCAGGGTGATGGCCTTCGGACTCTGCCAGATCGCCCACTTTGTTGGTGAACTCGAGCGCTTGTTGGAAGTTTTTAAACTTGAAAGCCCGCTCGAGTTGGCGCACGTCGTCGCGCTCAAGAAGGTCCCAATCGGGAATCTGCGGCTTCAGCTCTTCGATCTCCGCGTCGGTCACTTGGGGCGCGTCGGCCCGACAAGCCACACAAGCCTCCTGAGTTAAGGCGCTCATCGTCGCTCACCTCGCGCAACCTAAGGTAGCGCGAGGGGGCTTGGCAATGCAACGCGCTCGCGGTTGCTCCGCCTGCGGAATGCCGTCTACACTTCCAGCGTTACTGCCATGCAATACCGACGCTGAGGAGGCATGTAGAGATGGGAGATGTGACGCGACAGCAGGCCGAGGCTGTTCTTCAGGCCGCGATCGAGAAAGCTCAAGGCATGGGCGTGGCGATGAACATCGCCATTGTCGATGCGGGGGCGAACTTGAAGGCCTTTACGCGCATGGATGACGCCTGGTTGGGGTCGATCGATATTGCCATCCGGAAGGCCCGAACGGCGCGCATGTTCGACATGAACACGGGCGAGCTCGGCAAGATGTCGCAACCCGGAGGGTCGCTCTACGGCATCGAACACTCCAACGACGGGCTGATCACGTTTCCGGGGGGCGTGCCGCTGACCGACGGCGAAGGCGATGTCATCGGCGCCGTCGGCGTCTCAGGCAGCACGGTCGATGACGACCATGCCGTTGCTGAGGCGGGTGCGACAGCCCTTTCCTAGTTTTCCTTAGCTGTCAAGGCCTCGATTCGATCGCTGAACGGGGGTTCCCGATCGATTGTCGGAAGCGTTGCTCGGGAGCTGAGCGGCTCAGTTCTCCGACTCGATGGGTTGAGGCTCGTCGGCGTAAAGGCTCCAATAGATCACGTGGCCGCGCTTTTCCTTGCGGAACTGCTCGCGATAGCGTTCCAACGTCGTCGGGATGGAGCCGAGCGGCACGTCCTTGCCCTTGGACTGGAGGGCGGCCTGAAGCTCGCGATTGCTCATCGCGCGGTTGTGGTTCTCCTGGAGCACGCGCTGGCAGGCTTGCGCGATCGTCATGTCCTCCCAATCCGTCCCCTGGTCCAGCGTTTCCAGGGATGAGAGGTTATCCGCGGTCGTCTCGCCCGACGCGAGGTTGAGCGCGAGTTCGGCCATCTTGAGGGCAGTCTTGAGGGCTTCCTCGCGTTCCTCTTCGCTTTCGAGGCGAGCCTCTTCGGCACGGAGCTTGGAGCGGAGCTTGCGGATGCGGCCTTCGATCTCGCGGCGTTTCTTGACGGTCGAATGGAGACGAGCACGGAGGGCAACGACTTGATCCGTGATCTCACGTTCGATGGTGGCATCCCCCGATGTTGGCTTCATGGTGGAATCAAAGTTTAACACCAGCCATGTTGGAAGTCAAGATTGAGAGTTGTATGCTTGCGGAGGCCGGCCGGATACCGAGAGCGCGTTGGAAAAGTCCACGCCAAGGGGACCGTTTGACATACGAGTCCGACTCGGCTATAATGCCACGCACTCAACATGTTCATTGCAATGTTAAAGCTCCAACTGGGCAACAAGGGTGTCGCGGATGTTAGAGCTTGGGGTCCCAACCTTGTCGGAGCTCGAACGTCAACCGTCGGCACGAATCCCACCGAAAACTCATCTGTAGGAGAGGAGACGTCGTGATAAGGGCTGAAGGGGTCTTCAAGATATTCGGGCCATCGCCCCAGGAAGGGCTAAAGCTCGTTGAACAAGGCAAGACGAAATCCGAAGTCCGCGAGGAAAGCGGCAACGTCGTCGGCGTCAACGACGCCAGCTTTGAGCTGGAGGCCGGCGAAGTCTTCTGCATCATGGGCTTGTCCGGCAGCGGCAAGTCCACGCTAATCCGCTGTATCAACCGTCTGATTGAGCCGACAGCTGGCAAAGTCTTCTTCGAGTCGCCAGACGGCGATTCCGTTGACATCACCTCCGCGGACGAAAAGACGCTTCGCGACGTTCGGACCAATCACATGAGCATGGTCTTTCAGCACTTCGGCCTCTTTCCGCATCGAACCGTGCTCGACAACGTCAGCTATGGGCTCGAAATTCAGGGGGAGAGCCAGGACAAGCGGAACAGCGTCTCCGAGGAGATGCTCGAGCTCGTCGGCCTCGGCGGCTGGGGCAACGCGTATCCCAGCGAGCTCTCCGGCGGCATGCAACAGCGCGTCGGGCTGGCGCGCGGCTTGGCCGCTCAGTCCGAGGTCATGCTCATGGACGAGCCCTTCAGCGCGCTCGATCCGCTCATCAAGATCAACATGCAGGACGAGCTGCTCAAGATCCTGGATGAACTGGAAAAGACCGTGTTGTTCATCACCCACGACCTCGACGAGGCGATGCGGCTCGGGCATCGGATCGCCATTATGGACGCCGGCGTGATCGTCCAGATCGGCACGCCGGAGGAGATTCTTGTCCAGCCGAAGACCGAATACGTCGCCAACTTCGTCGAGAACGCGGATCCGACGGGCGTTCTCACGGCCGGCACGTTGGCGTTGCCGCCCGATCACGACCGCATGAGCGTCGTCCGAGATGAAGGGGACGGCACGGTCTACGTGCGCGAGGGTCGTCCGAATGTGCACTATAAGGTTGATCGCGAGGGACGTTTCCAGGAGATGCGGCTTGACGATCAGCCGATTCAGGTTCACAAACTGAAGGACGTGCTGGCTCAACACGAAGAGCTCTGGCAGCGCCACACGGATGTCGGGCTGACTGTCCGCGACACGGCGGTTATTAAGGATATCCTGCGCGGTCGTGGCTACTCGCGCTTGCCAGTTGTCGTGCTCGACAACGAAAATCGCTTGGTCGGCGTCATCGGCGAGCGGGAGCTCATCACGGGCATCCTGGAAAAGACAGGCCCCTCGTCGTCGCTCGA
>JBDGQO010000097.1:0-4564 GCA_042219045.1 Bipolaricaulia bacterium
GGGCTACGATCTGGCGTCCGACGAATTCCCCGAAGAGACGATCACCGAAGACGACGTCTGGGCGCACCACGGCGGCGAGCCTCCCCAGGGGAAAGTCGTCATGAAGGACCGAATCGCCGACATCATGTTCCAGCACACGCTCACGCGCGCCGACGAGTTCGACGTGCTGGCGACGCCCAACCTCAATGGCGACTATCTGAGCGACGCGTGCGCCGCCATGGTCGGCGGCGTCGGCATCGCAGCCGGTGCCAACATCGGCGATGAGGTCGGGCTTTTCGAGGCCACCCATGGGTCAGCTCCCAAGCACGCCGGCAAGGACAAGGCCAACCCCACGGCCCTATTGCTGTCGGGCGTCCTGATGCTCGAGCACATGGGCTGGGACGAAGCGGCCCAGTCCGTCCAGGACGCCATTGACGCCACGATCGGCGAGAAGCGGGTCACCTACGACCTGGAGCGCCAGATGGACGGAGCGGACAAGCTGGCCGCCAGCGAGTACGTCGAAGCGATCGTCGAGAACCTCTCATGAGCGTGGCGGCGTCGGTCCCCTCGGACGAGAACCTTTTTATCGTGGACGCGATGATGATGGGCCAGCCGCGCTACGGCGGGGTCTACATCCTTCGCGCCCCGAAGCCGGCCATCGTCGAAACGGCCTTTTCGCACACGCTCGATCGGACGCTGCAAGCCCTCGACGACGTCGGCCTCGTGCCCGAGGACGTCGCCTACATCGCCCCGACCCATGTCCATATGGACCACGCCGGCGGCGCCGGGTATCTGGCCGAGGCGTGTCCCCATGCCGAGGTGGTCTGTCACCACGTCGGCGCGCCCCATCTGGCCGACCCGAGCAAGCTGGTCAAAAGCGTCGCTCGCGCCGTCGGCCCCAATTTCGAACATTACGGCGAGATGAAACCCGTGCCCGAAGATCGCCTCGTCTCGATTGACGAGGGCGACCGCTTGGACCTGGGCGGCGGCTACGGGTTGGAGGTGCTCGACACGCCTGGGCATGCCCCGCACCACGCCAGCTTTTATGAGCCCCAGACCAAGGGATTGTTCGCCGGCGACGCGGTCGGGATCTATCGCCCGGAGCTTGTGGGGTTCCAGATGACGACGCCGCCGCCGGCGTTCCACCTGGAGGACTGGTTGAGGACCCACCAGCGCCTGCGCGAGCTGGATCTGGACTGGCTCTACTTCACGCACTTCGGCGCTCATTCGGACCCGATGACGCTGATCGACGAGCACGAGCGGCTGTTGCGCAAATGGGTCGAAAACGTCCAACAGGCGCTGGACGATCGGGGCGACGACCAGGCCGTCAAAGACCATTTTGTGGAGCAGGCGGACCCGGCGCTCGCGGACGCCTACGGGCCGGAAGGCCTGCGAGCCGAGATCGAGATGAACGTCCAGGGCGTGCTGATCTATCTGAGCAAGCACGCGACGCCATGAACGCGCCCATCGACGTCCGCGTGTTGAACCCGCGCGAGCGGCCCAAATACCGCTGGCCCGTTCGGGAGCTGGCCCGGGAGGAAGGGGTGCTCGTCGCCCACGGCCCATGGGAACGCCCCCTGGAGTTCATCTCCCAAGAGACGGAAGCGCCCGTGACGAACCAATCGATCGAGTTCTACTGGTGGGAGGCACCGTACACGGTGGCTGTGGCGTACGACGAGAACTGGTCGCTGCAGGAACTTTACGGTCGGGTGATTCGCTTACCCCATTGGAACGAGGCGGAACGTCGGCTGGAACTGGTCTCGCTCGGACTGGACCTCCAAGTGACGCCGGGGCTGTCGTACGAGGTTCTGGAGCACGGCGACTACGACGAGCTGGATGGAGCCGACGTCGCCACGTCACAGGAGGGCCTCATGGGGCTCATCGAGATGGTCGAGCGCTTAGAGGGGCCCTTTGATCCCGCGTTGCGTGCTCGCTATGAACAGCTCGTGTCCCAGGGCGGCTCTTAAGGGCTCCGTCGATGGATGCGCCCGCTTGCGCCTACTCCTGGTAACAGCGCAGGTCCATCTCGTCTTCGAGACCGCGCAAGGTCTCGTTTAAGCCGGCCGACAACGGCAATCGCATGCGGAAGCTGTCCGACGGCAATGAATCGTCGACGACCATGATGCCGCCCAACTCGCTGCTGAGTCGGCGCATTTGCGCAAGCGATAGCCCCGTCGAGGCCGTGCAGATGAGCGAGCCGTCGTACGCCGACGTCCCCTGCGTCGACGACGATGGCCCCGCTTCGCTGAAAAACTGCCCCAAGCGGCGCTCGACCTCGTCCATCAGCTCAGAGGCCTGACGCCCCGCTGTTCCCTCGAACTCGCGGATGGCTTGGATTGCGCTGTCGTATTGCGTCGCCATGTTGCTCATCACGGCCTCGATCGCGCGATTGAGTTCCTGCTTAACTTCCCGATGGGACTCCTTACGATAGAGCCGGGTCAGCTCCGGCACCAGGCTCGGATCGGGTCGATCCTGGAGTTTGCGCGCAGCCGCAAGCCGGGCTTCGGGATCGTCGCTGTTGGACAGGACTCGCATGTAATGGTCAACGGACCCTTGGTCGTGCGACTCCGTCGCTGCCACCTGCCCCCTCTCGGATGGCGTGGGCTCGGGGGGGGCGTCCCCGGCGCTGGTGCCCGTCTCCCCTTGGGGAGGCGACGGTGCTGTCGAGGACGTTTTGGCCACCCCCGGTGATGCGTTATCAGCTGGGTTGAGCCCCAGTGGCCCTGCCAACAGCGCCGCCGCGAGGCCGACGATGACGAGCGATTGGGCCGCAATCGCCACCGTGGCCGGGCGCGGCATGGGTCGGAACGCCTCGCGCACGGCCGCTGTCGTTTCGCGCACTCGCCGCACGAGCGACGTCGTTGTCGGCTCGGGGGCTGACGCGAGTTGCCGATAACGCTCGCGACAGGCGTGGCAGGTCATCAGATGGGCGGTAAGCGCCTGTCTTGACCACGGCGTTTCCTCGGATTCGCCCTTGACCCGGGCCAACCATGCCTCCGGATCCAGGCGGCCGGAACCCGCCCGGTCGGCCCGATACGCTTGCAGCACGTCGTGTGGCGGATGGCTCGCCGCCTCGATCTCGCCCGGTTCGTCTCCGAACAGCGTCGTGAAGAACTCATTGAGGCCGAACGGGTCCGGTCGTGTCATGCTCCACCTCCCTACGTCTCTATGTCCTCTGCGTCACGATCGTCCGCTTCCAGTTCCTCATAGATATCCTGGATCATGCGCTCCTGATAGCTGAAGCTGACCTCGTGCCCCACGAACCGGGACACTTCCGCTTGGGTAAGATGCGTGCCCACGAGCTCGTCGCAGTCGAAGGGGGTTTCGACTTGGGCCAACCGGTAGCCGGCATTGATGCGGTCCATCATGCCTCCCCGGCGCTCCAGATCGACGGGCGCGCTGCACCCGATGCAGTTCGGGCCGTCGGTGTTGATCGCTTCTGCCCATTCGTCATCCATGGCGTTCATCGGCCCACCATGGCTGAGGCGATAGATGAGATAGGCGGCGATGTTGACCGGCTTGCGGACGCGCCGTTTGGCCTCAGCGATCGCTCGAAAGTAGCGCGTGATGGCAAAGTCATGAACGTCGCCACCGCGCAGAATGACCTCCCACTGGCGCATGGCCGGCGGGTCGAGCTCGTCCTCACATAACACGAGGTCATACAGGCAAGCGCGAAAGAAGGCCACTGCCAGCGTGCCACCCGTTTCCGGGTGCGTCCCCTCTGCGGCCGGAATGTCTTCAAGCAAAGTCGTTGCCATGGTAATTTGTCCTCTGATGCTGTGCTATGATGGTAGCCCGGGATCCCGAACTTCCGATACGGATGAATTAAGGGCGTCTGGGCGTACAATGAGGGAGAGGTCCGATGGACGAGCTTGAGCTAACCGACGAAGACGGAGGGACGACGATCAAGGTTCGCGCCAAAACGCGGTCCGACCGGAATGCCATCCTGGAGGTGCGCGACGACGCCCTGCTCGTTGCCGTGACCGAACCTCCTGAAAAGGGCAAGGCGAACCAAGCGATCCGCAAGACGTCGGCGAAACGATGGGGCCTGGCTAAGGGTGATTTGACGATCGTTTCCGGCGAGCACGGACGCGACGAGCGAATCCATCTCGCCGGAGTGAGCGTTGCCGACATCCGCGATCGCCTCGGGTTGCGCACCGACCCGTCGTGACACTCTGGAAGCTGATTACCCATTGGTACGTCTGGCCCTGGTTTCCCCTCGTTGGCTTGCCGGTCTTTTGGCTTCTGCCATGGGAGATCGCGCTGCCCATCTACATTGTCGGTTCCGGCTGGTCGATTATCGAATTCGTCGCTTGGTGGCGGTCTGAGCTTTATCCCGTCCGCAGCGGCCCCGAAGCGCTCGTCGGGCGATCGGCTCGCGTCGTCAAAGTGGAGGCTGGCGGAGCGGGATGGGTGCGCGTCGGCGGCGAGCTCTGGCGAGCTCGGTTCCGAAGCCCCTCGCATCCGGGCCAGAATGTGCGCGTGGCGGACGTGAAGCGGACGATGCTCATCGTGGAGTAATGGCCGCCTCCGGCGTGGCTTGTTGTCACACCATTAGGCTTTGTACCCTTAATGTTTACGCAAT
>JBDGQO010000098.1:0-16037 GCA_042219045.1 Bipolaricaulia bacterium
ATTGGAGACTTTACTGTGCTCGTGATTTCGGGCCAATACGCAACGGTCTGCTAGCCCTGCTTCATCCGGTAGCTTCTCAAGGACCTTGACGGGAGTCTGGGAAAGTTTACGACACTTCCTCATGGCGCATAGAAAGGACTTGTCTGGGGTCCTGCCGTCGTTAACTTTACCGGCTTTCCGTTTGAACCGTGAGGACTGGTGGGAAGTGTGAAATTCAGGTTGAAGACTGGGGGAGTCCCACTGAGGTTGTCAAGGAGATTGGTATTGCAAGGAGATTGGTATTGCAAGGAGATTGGTATTGGTGGTGTCTTCTTCTGGATGGTTCCCGACGGGACGGATCTTTAGTTGCCTGCCGAAATGTCGACTCTGCCGTAACTGCGAACACCGAACTGAAAATGAAATTGGATGCTTCGCATGGTAATGCTCTCCCAATACCGATCCTCATAGAAATCCTCTTGGTAGGATGGATGTCACCCGATTGAGCGTTCTGCACTTCGCTCTCGCGACAATTTTTGTTTTCCTTGCCGGTTGCGGTCCTGAAAGCGAGCAAGGGAAAGTCTCGGATTATCCGATCCAGCCGGTGGCGGGCGACCAGGTCCATTTTACGGACAGCTTCTGGGCGGAACGTGTGGAGACGAATCGCGAGGTAACGTTTCCGCACGTGCTCACCGAACTACGGGAGACGGGGCGCATCAAAAATCTCCAGCGGGCGGCTGCGAATGAGGGAGAGTACACCACCTCCTATCCCTTCGACGAGACCGATATTTACAAGGCCATCGAAGGGGCCTCCCACATTCTCCGGGAAGAATACGACCCGGCGCTCGATCAGCGCGTCGATTCGCTGATTGCGATTATTGAGAGTGCACAGGAGGAGGACGGGTATCTCTATCCGTATGGTGAGCTGGAAGTGGAGGACCAGGAACAGAAGCAATGGTGGCGCGGCACCGAGCGGTGGGAGAAGGTGGCCCTCCACAGCCACGAGTTCTATAATGCCGGACATCTTATCGAAGCGGCGGTGGTGCATTACCGCGCCACGGGTAAGCGGTCGCTACTCGATGTGGCGATCAAGTTTGCGGATCTGATCGAGCAAACGTTCGGGCCGGAGCCCGACCAGCGGAAAAGCATTCCGGGGCACCCGGAACTGGAGAAGGCCCTCGTGAAGCTGTATCGGGTAACCGGTGAGCGCAAGTACCTGGACCTGGCCGACTTCTTCCTCGCCGAGCGCGGCAAGCCGAAGTACAACGAAGAGGGCGAGAACGGAACCTACAAGCAGAACCACAAGCCGATTAAAGAACAGAGCGAGGCGGTGGGCCACGCCGTACGGGCCACATATCTGTACTCGGCGGTCACTGATGTTGGTGTGCTGACCGATGACACTGGCTATTTGGAGGCCTCCCAGCGGCTCTGGGAGAATGTGGTGAACAAGAAGTTCTACTTGATCGGAGGCCTTGGGGCCGAGGGGGCAGTGGAGGGCTTTGGGCCAAACTATGAGTTGCCCAATGCGGAGGCCTACAACGAGACCGACGCCGCCATCGGCAACGTGATGTGGAATTACCGGCTCTTCCGCGAGCACGGGCACGCGAAGTACATCGATGTGCTGGAGCGGTCCCTATACAACAATGTCCTCGCCGGCATCTCGCTGGAGGGAGACGGCTTTTTCTACCCGAACCCGCTCCGGTCAGACGGGGACTACCAGCGGAGCGGGTGGTTCACCGTGGCCTGCTGCGTGAGTGGCGTAGTGCGATTTGTTCCCACCGTGTCGAGGTACGTCTACGCGACGCGTAAGGATACGGCCTACGTCAACCTCTATGCGGGCAGTGTTTCTGAGGTGGATCTGGCTTCAACGTCGGTCGAAATTGAGCAACAGACCGACTATCCCTGGAGCGGGCACGTTCGCCTCCGCGTACGTCCCGAGCAGTCGACCCGCTTCACCCTGAAGCTTCGCGTGCCAGGTTGGGCCCGGGGCGAGCCGGTGCCGAGCGACCTGTACCGGTACGTGGATGCGTCCAGCGCTCGCCCGCAGGTCTCCGTGAACGGGGAGCCTCAATCCCTAGACCTAGAGAAGGGATATGTAACGATTGAGCGGACGTGGTCGGAGGGGGATATCGTTGAGCTTGATCTTCCCATGGAAGTGCGAACGGTAGCGGCCCACGACAGCGTAGAAGCCGATCGGGGGAAGGTGGCCCTGGAGCGCGGCCCCATCGTCTAC
Organism: Bipolaricaulia bacterium; assembly: GCA_042219045.1. Taxonomy (GTDB): domain Bacteria; phylum Bipolaricaulota; class Bipolaricaulia; order RBG-16-55-9; family RBG-16-55-9; genus CAZMNF01. Next base: position 2,210 of record JBDGQO010000098.1, read on the forward strand.
GCCGCGGAAAGCGTCGACAACGAGGGCTCCGTCCGCAACTACGCCCTGTCTCCAAGTGCCGACCTGAAAGCAAAATATCGCCACAACATGCTGGAGGGGGTTACGGTCCTAAAGGGGACAGCCTACGAAGGGAAGCAGGAGCGCTCGCTCACCGCGATTCCCTATTATGCGTGGGCCCATCGCGGAGACAGTCGCATGACGGTCTGGATGGATCGACGCTGAGAGAAGGCGCAGTGCCATTCTGGGGGAGTTGAGATCACCGTACGCCCCCCTTCCCGTCTACAGCTACCACGGAGAGGAGGATTTCCGTCAGAGGAAGGCCGATCCCCAGGGAGTTCGGTTCTCTCTGAACGTTCTTGAAGCAGATTTGCACCCATGAACAGATTTGCACCTATGAATCCAGAGTGTCGTCTTAGCGTCCGAACCGCTGCGTTCGTCGGTGTCTTCGGGATCCTGTTGCTCGGCCTCTTCCCTGCACAGGCCCAGCCGCTGGTGACCGACACGACCGACCGGGTGAAGGCGCAGGCCTTTCCCCTAAGCCACGTGCAGCTGCGGGGCGGGCCCTTCGACGAGGCCCAGCGCCGCGACGTGCAGTACCTGCTCGACCTCGATCCGGATCGGCTTCTCCACAACTTCCGCCGCTTTGCTGGCCTGAAGCCGAAGGCCCCCCGCTACGACGGCTGGGAGTCCTCGGAGCTTGCGGGGCATACGCTCGGCCACTACCTCTCGGCCATCTCCATGTACGCGGCCACCGCCCAGGATGACCGCATGCAGGAACGGGTCGACTACATCGTCGACGAGCTGGCGCGGGTGCAAGCGGCCAACGGGGACGGATACCTCAATTCCATTCCCGGAAGCCGGGAGCTCTTCCGGGAGATTGAGCGAGGCGAGATCACGGAGGCCGAAAACTTCTCGCTCAACGGCATCTGGTCCCCCTGGTACACCATCCACAAGCATTTCGCAGGACTGCTCGACGCCTACTGGTTTGCCGACAACGAAAAGGCCCTGGAAGTCGCCAAAACGTACGCGGACTGGGTCTACGAGACGACTGACGACCTCACGGCCGCGGAGTGGGAGCATATGCTGCAGACCGAGTACGGCGGCATGAGCGAGTCGATGGCCAACCTCTACGAGATTACGGGCGACGAGCGCTACCGCGAACTGAGCCAGGACTTTCACGACCAGGCCGTGCTCGGCCCCCTGGCCGACCGGGAGCCGATCCTGCCGGGCCTGCACTCCAACACGCAGATCCCGAAGGCCATCAGTGCGGCCCGGCGGTACCAGCTCCTGGGCGCCGACTCCCTGAAGACCGTCGCGACGTACTTCTGGGAGCGCGTCATCAACCACCACACTTTCGCCCCGGGCGGGCACGGTATCGACGAGTATTTCAGCGAGCCGGACTCGCTCGCCGATCACCTAACGACCTCCACGATGGAGACGTGCAGCACGTACAATATGCTGCGCCTTACCCGGTACCTGTTCACGCTCGATCCCTCGGCCCGCTACATGGACTACTACGAGCGAGGCCTCTACAACCACATCCTGACCTCGCAGGAGCCGAAGCGGGGGATGATGACATACCTGACGTCCTTGAAGCCGGGGCACTACCTCACCTACTCCACCCCTACACGCTCGTTTTGGTGTTGCGTAGGTACGGGCATGGAGAACCATGTGAAATACGGGGACACGATCTACTTCCGCGACGATGGCAATGGCCTCTACGTGAACCTCTTCATCCCCTCAACGGTCGACTGGCCGGAGAAGGGACTCACGGTGCGGCAGGAGACGCGATTCCCGGCGGCGGAGCGGACCACCCTCTCGCTCGAGCTGGAGGCGCCGACCGAGATGCCGCTTCGTATCCGCCATCCGCGGTGGGCAGAGGGGTTCTCGGTGCGGGTGAATGGAGAGCCCGTTGAGGGGACGAGTCAGCCGGGCAGCTACCTAACCGTGCAGCGGCGATGGACCGACGGGGACGAAGTAGAAGTGCGGCTGCCGATGGAACTGCACGTGGAAGCACTGCCGGACGATGCGCGGAAGGTCGCCGTGCTATACGGCCCTATTGTCCTGGGGGGTGCCCTCGGGACGGAGGACATGCCGGAGGGGGGCGCGTTTGCGCCCGATCGGTCGAAGTTCCTGGACCGGCCGACTCCCGAGGTGCCGAAGCTTCGGGCCGATCCTGAACACGTAACGGAGTGGATTGAGCCTGTCGACGGACAGCCCCTCACCTTCGAGACGACCGACGTGGGGCGGCCCCACAACGTTACGCTTCGTCCCTTCTACCAGCTGAATCACCAGCGGTATACGATCTACTGGGATCTGCTGACCGAGGCGGAGTGGACCCGACACCAGTCCACGCAGGAAACGACGAGTTCCGAGTGAGACCGACTCCTGGTTGGCCAAAGCGCTTCGACCTCCGATTCATCCCCCTCCGATCCCGACCGAATTGTGCCGAATCTGAATCCCCGTTTGACTGCACGTTTGCTTCCCGTCCCTAGGGGATGGGGGATAGGGGTCGTGGTGCTAGTGATGGTGCTCGGGCTGGCTCCAGCTACACAAGGACAGAACTCGGTCTCGAAACAGTCCTCCAAAGATTCGGTCCGGAGGGCCCCAGACTTCGCACTGGAGACCATTGAAGAGGACACCGTTCGGCTTCGAGATCACCGGGGCGACGTGGTAGTTCTCAACTTCTGGGCCACGTGGTGTAGTCCGTGCCGGTACGAGATTCCGGGTTTCATTGAGCTACAGCGCCAGTACGCTGACCAGAGTCTACAGTTTGTAGGGGTGGCGCTGCAGCGCGGGGCCGGAGTCGATCGGGTGCGCCGGTACGCCGAACACATGGAGATCAACTACCCGGTCGGGGCCGACGACGGAACCATTTCTGAGAAGTACGGCAGTGTGCAGCGGCTCCCCACCACGTTTGTCATCGGTCCGGACGGCGAAATTCGGAAACGATTTTCGGGCGTCGTGCCGATACAGGTGCTCCGGGCCGGCCTGGAGCGAATGCTTGGAAATTCCTCGTGAGAGGACAAGGGACGCGTATTCACTATGCCATTTTCTTTCCAACGATTAGCGCTTCGACTATGCAACTCTCGTTTCCACAGCGCGTCCTCCGGGGCGTGGTAGGACTGCTCGCACTTCACGTATTCCTCCTGGGATCCACCGTCCTGTACGCACAGGAGGACGATGAGGAAGACATCACACCCACCCTTGGGCTCGACCAGGGAGTCATTCAGCTGGAGACCCCGAACTTCAACCTGGAGCTTGTCGAGGCGTCCCAGACCGTGTCGGCCCTTCGCCCGAAGAGCGCTGGCGGCTTCGACTTCACGCCGCACGACTGGCTGGACCGGCGCAACGGGGACGGGTTCTTCCATCTCGGCGACCTGACGCTCCGGCTTCGAACGGGCACCTCGGGCGGCTGGGCGGAGTACTCGACGGCGGCGGACCGTGCCCCCGTGGAGGCCCTGGACGCCTCCGGTTCGGTCCTCGCGGCCGCCAACCTCGCCCCTACTCTCCCGGACGATATTCCGCTCTCGGTGCGTCGGGACTGGGCTGTGGAGGAGGGAAACCTCGTTCTCCGGTTTGAGCTCGAAAACCAGACGGACCAGACGGTGGAGATTGGGGCCCTGGGCATCCCCATGGTCTTCAACAACATCCTGACCGACCGGTCGCTGAAAGAGGCCCACGCCACCAACTCGTTCTACGACCCCTACATCGGGCAGGACGCCGGATACCTGCAGGTGACGCGCCTCAACGGGCACGGTCCCGCCCTCGTGGTGGCGCCGGAGGAGAACACGCCGTTCGAGGCATACCGTCCGCTTCTGAGTGACCCCACGAACCGGGGCATCACGTTCGAGGGTTTCTACGAGTGGACCGTGCATAGCAAAGCCTACGCACAGAACGAGTGGAGCAGCGCGACGCTCTGGAATCCGCCGACCGCGGCGACGCTCGCTCCGGGGGAGCAGCGCACCTACGCTGTTCAGTTCTTAGTCTCCGAGTCGATCCGGCAGATCGAAGAAACCCTCATCGCCAACGATCGACCAGTGGCTGTCGGCGTTCCTGGGTACGTCCTCCCCAAAAATCAGCGCGGACAGCTTTTTCTGAAGCACGAGAGCGACGTGCAGTCGATGGAGGTGACGCCGGAGGGGGCCCTTAAGCTGGAGGAGGGAGAAGGCACCGAGAACGGCTGGCAACGCTACCGGGTGCACGGACAAGACTGGGGCCGGGCCCGGCTCACGGTGATCTACCAAGACGGGACTGAGCAGTCGGTCAACTACAAGGTGATCAAGCCTGAGACGCAGGTCCTGGACGACCTCGGGGAGTTCCTCACGACCGAACAGTGGTACAACCCGTCGGACGATCCCTTCAACCGATCGCCCTCTGTTATTAGCTACGATTACGGCGAGGACCGCCAGGTCACCCAGGAGGGCCGGGCCTGGATCGCCGGGCTCAGCGACGAGGGCGGTGCAGGATCGTGGCTCGCGGCGATCATGAAGCAACTCGTACGGCCGGATCCCCAAGAGATCGACAAGCTGGAGCGGTTTGTGGACGAGACGGTGTGGGGCGGCATCCAGTACAGCGAGGGGGAGGAAAAATACGCTGTCCGAAAGAGCCTTTTCTACTACGAGCCCGACGAAATGCCGGAGGGCACCTACGTCGATTCGATCGAGTTCGGCGGATGGACGAGTTGGGACCAGGAGGAAGCCCGGTCGGTGGGACGGTCGTACAACTATCCCCACGTGGCCGCCGCGTACTGGGTGCTTTACCGCCTGGCCCGCAACCATGATGGGCTCGTGACCGATCATTCATGGCAATGGTACCTGCGCCGGGCCCAGAAGACCGGGGAGGCGATGGTGGAGCACGCTCCGGCCTATGCCGAGTTCGGGCAGATGGAGGGGACGGTCTTCCTCCGGATTCTGCGCGACATGCAGCATGAGGGGTGGACCCTGCGTGCACAATCCTTTGAAACGACGATGCGGGGGCGCGCCGAAATCTGGGAGAAAAAAGCATTTCCCTTCGGCAGCGAGATGCCGTGGGATTCGACGGGACAGGAAGAGGTGTATGCCTGGTGCCGCTACTTCGGGTTTGACCAGAAGGCCACCGTCACCCTTCGGGCCATCCTGGGGTACATGCCTACGGTGCCACACTGGGGCTACAACGGAAGCGCACGTCGCTACTGGGACTTCATCTACGCAGGCAAACTCCAGCGCATTGAACGCCAGCTTCACCACTACGGCTCAGGACTCAATTCCATTCCCGTCCTCAGCGAGTACCGCCGCAATCCCGACGACGCGTACCTGCTGCGCGTCGGGTACGGTGGTGTAATGGGGGCAATCTCGAACATTACCCAGGAAGGCTTCGCGCCGAGCGCTTTTCACTCCTATCCCTCAACCCTCCGCATCGATCACTACTCCGGGGATAATGGTCCGGGAATCTTCGGCCACGCGGTAAATACAGGCACCTACCTGATGGACCATTCCGAGTTCGGGTGGCTTGCTTTCGGGGGCGACCGGACCGTCGACGGGAATCAGGTGACCGTAAAGCCGCTTGACTCATCCCGGTCACGCGTATATCTCGCGCCGCTGGGCCTGTGGTTGCGGCTGGAGGCAGGCACGTTTGAGGAGGTCTCCTACAACTCATCCACAGGCGACGTGCAGGTGACGCTGTCGTCCACCACGCAATACACGCCGACGGCACGGCTCCGGATCGACCAGCCCGCCTCGGTGGACGAAGTCGGATCGATCTCGCCATCGGGAGAGTTCTCGGAGGAGCGGGGCGCCTACGTGGTTCCGCTCGACGACAGCCCCACCCAGCTGACACTGGAGACGAGAAACTAGCAGGTGTGGGCAGAAGAGAGTGCGTAGGTGTTTGAAATCAACCAGTGACCTCGTGGACAGCAACCGTAGACGATCCTTCGTGGGCCCCCTGAACGCCGAGCCGTCCGCGGCCGCGCCCCGGCCCCTCGTCCTCTGTCTCGTCTGGGCCCTCGTGGGCCTTTGGGGCAGGACGCCGTCGGCCAGGACGTCCGGCGGTCGCTGTCACCCCCGAGCGCCGTGGCGGCCGTTGACAGCCTGGAGCACTGGAACGTTGATCAGTGGGACGAGAACGTCGAGTACGCCGTCGAGTCGTCCCCGCACTCCGACCGCGGTCTGTTGCGGATTCACGCCGACAGCCTCGTCCAGGGCCGGTACCACCGCCAGGTGCCCCTCACGCCCACGTCCGAGTACCGGCTCACCTTCGGGATCAAAACGGAGGGCGTGCAGGGACCGGACGCGGGCGCCAGGGCGGGCGTTCGGCTCGGCGGCTTCGAGTTTGCGCCGGACACGACCCTGCAGGGCACCACCGACTGGACGCGGCGGTCGGTCACCTTCCGTACCCAGGACCACGACAGCATGGTGCTGGAGTTTTTGCTGGGCAAGGAGGAGCCGACCCGCGGGACGGTGTGGATCGACGACATTACGCTAGAACGCACGGCTCGAACGCCGCTCGATCCCGCCATCAAGGTGGACCTCGACGAGAAGCAGTCCCCAATGTCCGAGTACATCTACGGGCAGTTCATCGAGCACATGGGGCAGTCCATCTACGGTGGGATCTGGGCGGAGATGCTCGAGGATCGGAAGTTCTACTTCGTCCCCGGCACCGAGTACTCGCCCTGGCACGTCAACGTCCCCAGCCGCCTTGTCATCGACTCGCTCGACGCCTACGTGGGCGACTACGCGCCCGTCCTGCGTGCCACCGCCGACACGACGACGCGCTTCTTCCAGGACGGCCTGTACCTGGAAGGGGGACAGCAGTACGAAGGCCACGTGGTGCTCACCGGACGCGACGCCGCGATGCCGGTGAACGTGATTCTCTCGTGGGGCGACGGCCCGCAGCAGCGGGACACGGTGCGGATTCGCGAGGGGCACCGCGGGTACCAGTCGCATTCATTCACGTTCGAGGCAGGGGCGGACATCGAGGACGGGCGGCTGTCGGTCGTGCCGCGGGGCGAGGGCGTAGTCGAAATTGGCACCATCTCGATGATGCCCGCCGACAACGTCGACGGCTTCCGGCGGGACGTGCTCGCCCTGCTGAAGGAATTGAACGCGCCGGTGTACCGGTGGCCCGGCGGCAACTTCGTTAGTGGGTACAATTGGAAGGACGGCGTGGGGCCCCACGACAGGCGTCCGCCGCGCCTCGACCAGGCCTGGGCGTCCGAATACGAGCACCGGTGGGACGCGATCGAGCACAACGACGTGGGCCTCCACGAATTTATGCGGCTCTGCGCGATTCTTGACACCGAGCCCTACATCGCCATCAATACCGGGCTCGGTACGGCCAAGCTGGCGGCTGAGAAGGTGGAGTATTTGAATGGCAGCATGTATACTCCCATGGGCCAATGGCGGGCTGAACACGGCCATCCTGGACCGTTCGACGTCCAGTTCTTTGCCGTCGGCAACGAGATGTTTGGGGAATGGCAGCTGGGTTATGTGCCCCTCGACCGATACGTCAAAAAGCACAACCGCGTGGCCCGAGCCATGTGGGACGTGGACCCTACGATTGACCTCGTGGGGGTGGGGCGCCTCGGAGAGTGGAACCAAGAAATGTACGCGCACAGCGTGGACTACATGACGTACATCAGCGAACACTTCTACCGACAAGACTGGCACGGTGGCGGGCTGATGAGGCACGTTATGCAAATGCCGGACGCCATCGGAGAAATTGCAGACGCTCACCGGGAGTGGGCCCAAAAGGTCGACGGGCCTAAGGGCAGGGACATCAAGGTAATTTTGGATGAGTGGAATTACTGGTACGGCCCCCACGTCTACGGCCTCCTGGGTACCCGCTATTTCCTGCGCGATGCGCTCGGTATCGCGGCGGGCATAAACGAGTACCTACGCAACAGCGACATCATATATATGGCCAACTACGCACAGACAGTGAACGTCATTGGGGCGATCAAAGCCACTCCGAGAGGAGCGTTTCTCTCGGCCACCGGCGAGATTCTGAGAACGCACCGGGCGGAAATGGGTACGGTCCCTGTGTCTGTTACGGGCGAAAGACTGCCGTTTGACATCGCTGCAGCCCTTACCGATGCAGGCGGCACCCTGACGATCTCCGTCGTGAACCCTACTGAAGAGGCCCGAAATCTGCCGGTGTCAGTGGTGGGGGGTGAAGTGGCAGAGAAGTGGCGCGCCCATGTCATTACCGGGGCGCACGACATGGTCTACAACGATCTGGAGAACAAGGACCGGGCCGGTACGACTACGCGTACGGTGAGCATGGAGGACGGAGCCCTACGCGTTCCGGCAGCGAGCGCTACCATTCTACAACTGGACCTGTGATGTCTCCGACGCAATCCCTCACAATCTTTGTGCAGAAGCACCTTCGGACTGCTGATGACGGGTCTGAGGAGATCAACACACAGCTTCCGAGCGGCCGGAGCGCACGAGGGGCGTCAGACGTGCGTTCCGTCCCGAAACCGATGCCGGAGACAATGTGCACTACCCCCCGGTTTTCGTGGAGACCAAGATGGCTCCGACGCTGTTGCCCAACCCGAATCGGAACTGAGCGTCACTCGGCGGAAAATATTTGATCTCCGAGATGTTACTGGCACGGATTCGTTTCAGGGCCGAAACAGATCCCGCATCTCCCCCCGGATTATTGACGTATACCTGAATCTGAGGATCATTCTGGAGACTTTGGGTCTCGGGCGTCCAGAGCCAATGTGACTTGTACTGCTTGATGAGGTCAAACGCCGTGAGCTCCCCTACAGGGATTTCAAGGTTCTGAACGATCAGGCGGTTGGGAGACTGATCCGGTTCATCACTCTCAGCCGAGGGCTCCGAAGAACCGCATGCGAGCAGTCCGCAGGAGAGAAAACCAACGAGTAGAGCACGGGCAACTCTTCTCATAGCGATGGAGGGATGACTAAAGGACTGTGGGGTTTATATCCTGATTATTTTGCAATCGGTAAAAATGTACACGATAATAAAAGCTTCATGTTCGTGCAGGGGAAAACGGCAGACCTGGGGACCGGTAGGGAAAGCGTTCACACGGTCTATTCTGTCTGTTAGGTGTGCTCCTTCGGGGAGGGCACACCGTCCCTTCGGGCGTCGGAGCCATCTTTAGAGCGGATGGTTCTGTTCGGGTACCAGCGGAAATGAATATTTATGGGGTATCGTGTGTATAGTGTGCTTACGATCCATGACCGAGTATGAGTCGGCTTTGTCTGTATCTCTTTATCGTTTCGGGTCTTGTTATGACCGCGGGGTGTGAAAGCCCGGCGGAATTGGACTGGCACCAGCGGAATGGGTATCGGTGGGCCGCCGTCGAGCCGGGGCAACGGGGGAGTGTAGGATTTGATCGCCTGTCTCCTTCGGAGACGGGCATTCAATTCACCAACCGGCTTACCGAAGATGAGATCGAACGGAATCAGCACTACATGAATGGTTCGGGGGTGGCCGTGGGGGACGTGACCGGTAATGGGCGGCCGGACCTTTATTTTGCACAGCTAAACGGTCCTAATCGGCTGTACGAAAACCGTGGAGGATTCGAGTTCCGAAATATTACCGACTCGGCGGGGGTTGCCCACGAGGGATACTATTCGACCAGCACCGTCTTCGCCGACATCGATGGAGATGACGATCTTGACTTGCTCGTCGGCTCCATGAGTAAGGGAATTGCCATATATGAGAACGAGGGACGGGGCCGCTTCCGGGGGAGGTCCGGGACGGAAATGGAGGTAGGAAAGGGCAACATGACAATGGCGCTTGCCGACATTGAGGGGGATGGGGACCTGGATCTATACGTCGCTAATTACAAGGAGAAATCAGTTAGGGACATTTATCCCGTCGGTGAGTTGTCCTGGGAGAAAACAATTCGGTCAACCGAAGGGGATGAGGGAACCAATCACGTCGTCGTTCCCCCCTACGATGAACACTACACAATTATCGAGCGCGACAATGCCCCGAACAGCCGACGTGAGACTGGCGAGAAGGATGCCCTGTATTTGAACAACGGGAATGGGGAGTTTAAAAAGGTGCAGCGGCCCGAAGCACGTTTTTTAGGTCCCGACGGGAGCCCCCGAGGTCTTTCTCTAGATTGGGGGTTGAACGCCTCATTTCGGGACATAAATTGCGATGGACCTCCGGATCTTTACGTAAACAATGATTTTTGGACGCCGGACCGAGTTTGGATAAATCAGGGGGACGGGACCTTCCGGGCCATCGACTCACTGGCGATCCGGAGCTTCCCTTTTTCGTCGATGACAGTCGATTTTTCGGACGTCACTCGAAACGGGGCCTTGGACTTCTTCGTCACGGAGATGCTCAGTCCCGAGCATCAGCGACGGCTGCGTCAGTTTACGCCGAGCGATCCCTTTCCGGCGGGCAGAATGGAAAACCGCCCTCAGTACAACAAGAACGCCCTATACCGCAATCGTGGAGACGGCACCTACGCGGAGAGTGCGTACTTCAGCGGGGTGGAGGCCACGGGCTGGTCGTGGGGCGTCCGGTTCCTCGATGTCACCCTGAACGGATACGAGGACCTGCTCGTCAATACGGGATTCAGTTACGACTACCAGGACCTGGACAGCCAAGAGCGGATGGGGCGGAAAATGGCACAGACTCCGGGGGATGACCGATTTCTCACGGAGTATCCTCGTCTTCGTCTCGAAAACCGGGCGTTCCAAAATAACAAAGATGGGACGTTTTCGACCCGAGGACAGGACTGGGGCTTCGTGACGGAATCGGACGTGTCGCACGGCCTGGTGACCGCCGATTTGGATCGGGATGGCGATCTAGACGTGGTGGTGAGCCGCCTGAACGACCGGGCTCTTCTCTACGAGAATACGACGTCAGCCCCCCGGATCTCTGTGCGGCTTGCGGGTACCCCTCCGAATACTCAGGCGATTGGTGCCAAGTTGGCGCTCAAGGGAGGGCCGGGAGGCCCGGCCCCCCAGGTCCGAGAGGTGACGGCGGGGGGGAATTACCTGTCCGGTTCCAGTACCACCGCAATGTTTGCCGCCGACCCCGATAACTCCAATCATGTGCTCGAGGTAACCTGGCCGAATGGCGACACCACGATCATCGATAGTGTGGGGGCAAATCGGGTCTATGAGGTGCAGCAGGGTAGGTCACGGGCCGGGACCGAACCGGAGGAGGAAGCGCACCGGGATTCGTCCTCCTCGGCTCCGTCCCCGGCTTTTCAGGAGGTCTCCGGCCGGCTCGATCACCGGCATCATGAGTCGACGTACGACGACTTCCGAATCCAGCCGCTATTGCCTCTGAAGCTTAGCCAGCAGGGCCCAGGCCTATCCTGGGTGGACTACGACCAGGATGGGGACGAAGACGTGATGATTCCGACGGGACGGGGAGGAACGCTCGCGGTCTACGAGAATGACGGGGCGGGCAATTTCTCTCGCCGTACGCTCGGAACGTTGACCGACACGTCTTCGGCTGACCAGACCACACTCCTTGGCTGGTCCACAGATTCCGGGACGCACTTACTTCTCGGACGGGCGAACTACGAACCGGGCGACATTCAAACCCCGTCGGCCCTTCACTTTCTTGCGGAGGGCGATACGGTGCGGAAGGTGGGTCGCATTCCCGGGATCCTGTCCACGACTGGACCGCTTGCCGCCGCCGATTACGATGGGGACGGGGCCATTGATCTGTTTGTTGGGGGACGATTCATGCCCGCTCAGTACCCGCGAGATGCCACCTCTCGGTTGTTTCGGAACGAGGAAGGGCGGTTTGTGTGCGATGAGGAGAATGCCGCTCTGCTGGAGGATTTTGGACTCGTCACTGGGGCGGTATTCACGGACTACGATCGGGACGGGGACCCCGACCTCCTAATCAGCCGGGCCTGGGACTCGCTGATGCTGCTTGAGAACGAGGGAGGAACGTTCCGGGACGTTACCGCGGAGTTCGGGCTGGACGCATATTCCGGCTGGTGGCAAGGGGTAACGACGGGGGATTTCAACAATGACGGGCGGCCCGACATCGTGGCCACTAATTGGGGAACGAACAGCCCCTACCAGACCGGCGACCGCCCCTTGAAGATGTACTACCAGGACTTCAACGGGGACCGACGGGTGGAGATTATTGAATCGTACTACGACGCAGACATTGGCGGGTATGTCCCACGGCGTCAGCTGAACGCCTTTTCATCAACCGCCGTCCCGTTCGCCGGCCGTGTCGACAGCCACACGCATTTTGCGAGCGCAACGCTTACCTCCCTCCTCGGGCAGGCTCCGGATCAGGTCCTGAACGCAAAGACGTTGAACACGACGAAGCACATGGTCTTTCTGAATGAGGGCGACCACTTCTCGGCGCGTCCGCTGCCCTCAGAGGCCCAGCTCTCAACGGCCCTCCATGCGGGGGTTGCCGATTACAACAACGACGGCCATGAGGATCTCTTCCTCAGCCAAAACTTTTTTCCGGTCCGGGACGAAATGCCTCGGTCGGACGCTGGACGCGGATTACTGCTGAGGGGCAATGGGCACGGGGATTTTGAGGCGATCCCGGGTCATCGGAGCGGGATTAAAGTGTATGGTGAGCAGCGCGGCGCAGCCTTTGGGGATTTCGACAAGGACGGAAGGGTAGACCTTGCGGTGACGCAGAATGGCGCGCCCACGAAACTCTTTGCGAATCAGGCCGACACGGAGGGCTACACGGTTCGGCTCAACGGTCCTCCGCGCAATCGAGACGGCATTGGGGCGAGCGTGCGGCTGCGCTATGAGGATGGAAGTGCAGGGCCACGTCGGGAGGTCCGGGCCGGGGGAGGCTACTGGTCCCAGTCCAGTCGCACACAGGTTCTGGGGGCGGCCAAGCCCGTGTCTCAGATCGAGGTGACGTGGCCGGATGGACAGGTGAACACTCGCCGCGTGGCGGAGGACAAGCGAAGGTACCGCGTTTCCTACACGGATGAGCAGTAAGGCACGACCGGCCCCAATTCGGTTCTGCTCGATTCCCAGCGAACCGTCCAATGAAATTGGCCTCGTGTACCGGGTTAAAGTAGATATCTGAATTGTTCAACACGCAATGTAGGATGGGATCACGAACCACGATCCGCGATGTGGCTGAGCGAGCTGGCGTGTTTAACGCGACGGTCTCCAATGTCCACAACGAGAAGGGGATGTAGACTTGCGAGATTATCCGCGGGACAACAATTTCCTGCTGCGTCGGTGCAGATGGCTGCACAGTCTTCTTCTACGCAAGGGTTCAGTCATGGCTCAACCTCTGCAGATTTCCCTCTCCGAGGAGCAGCGGGAGTCGCTGCTTGAGGTCCGCGATCACCACGATAAGCCCTACATGCGCGAGAAAGCCGCCGCTGTACTAAAGGTGGCTGGCCCACCCGGCGAGGAGGGCGAGTCGGCTCGTCAGGTCGCCATCGGTGGCCTTCTGCGCGAGCGCCGCCCCGATACGGTGCGCGGCTGGGTTCACACCTATGAAGAGGAAGGCATCGACGGATTTGTCGTCGAGGACGGGCGCGGGCAGAAGCCCGCTTTTTCCCCCGACCAGTGAAGAGGAGATGGGCGAGAGGTTGCGCGAGCTCGTCAGCCGCTCTCCCCAGGCGTTTGGACACGAGCGGAGCCGGTGGACACTCCAGTTGTTGCGGGAGCACCTCGGGGAGGAGGCTCCCGAGACCGACCCCGGCCTGTACCGAATGCTGGATCGACTGGGGATTACCTACAGCCGAGGCCAGGGCTATACGCTCAGCCCAGACGAGCAGTTTGAGGAGAAGCGGGACTGGTAAGTAGAAAGTGCTCGTTTGAAATCGGGTTACGGAGGCCGCTCTTGAGTAGAATTTAGCAAGGTCTCTCTCAAAGGCCCCGAGCCCGGCCCCA
>JBDGQO010000099.1:0-2693 GCA_042219045.1 Bipolaricaulia bacterium
AGCGTTCCAACCCATTTCGACAAGCGCCCCATCGCTCATAAGGTAAGTTGACGGAGCAGCCGCGTCAAGACCGAGTCGGCTCGTCAAGCGGCCCCGTCCATCCGTCGTGGCATCCGATGGTGTGGTCACCGTCCCGAAGCGGCACAAACGGCGGGTTAAGCCCGATTCCTTAGCCGATCGCGCAGCGTCTTGAAGACGGCCTCGCGCGTGTCGACGTTGATCTCGTAAAGCTCACAGTCATCACGGATTCGGCGGACCAACGGGTGATTCTGACGGCCTTTGAACGTGACCAGCAAAGGACGATCCGCGGCCAAGGCTTGCTCGGTCACGTCAACGAACGCCTCGCTCGCCAGCTCCATCGGCGCGACCTCGTCGACGACGATCAGGTCGGCTTCGTGGAGGGCGCGGTCGATCGCCGGAATCGCGATCCGTTCGAGATCTTCCAAATGAACCCGATATTTGCCCACGCGCGGGCCGTGAGCGCGTCCGGTTGAGGCCAGCGTCCCTTCAGCTCCTGTTGCAACGTCTCGAACCCCGAACCCGATGCGCTTTCCCTCATCATCGCGCACCTCCTGGGTGAGAATGCCGCCGATGTCGGAATCCAACGCCTCGATGAGCCGCTGACAGAGCGTCGTCTTGCCCGATCCCGGCGGTCCGGTCACAGCGAGCTCCATCGTCGTTACGTCGGGAAGGGATGGTCGATGAACGTGTGCGTCAGGCCGAACTGCTCGCGCAGGTGTTCGCCCAAGGCATGCGGCCCGAACGTCTCGGTGGCGTAGTGGCCCCCCAAAACCAAGTTAATGCCGTACTCTTCGGCGGCGACGGCCTCGGGATGTTTCGCTTCGCCCGTGACGAACGCGTCGAGATCGCGCTCGTGGGCCTCATGAATGAATTTCCCGGCACCTCCGGTGATGAGGCCGAGACGGCCGATATGGTCGGGACCAGCTCCGATCGCCATGACGTGGTGCCCCAACAGCGACTGCAGCCAGCCAATCAGTTCGTGGCGACGGATGTCGACGTCGGCCCACAGGCCGAGCTCGAGGTCGTCGTCGGTCCCGAATCGTCCCGATGGTTCGAGCCCGAGCTGATCCAACAACACCGCGTTGTTGCCGACGTCCGGGTGCACGTCAAGCGGCAGGTGGGCCGAGTAGAGCGCGACGCCGTTGTCCATCAACAGCTTGAAGGGACGCATCCGAGTTCCCGTCATGGGCTGCAACCCGCCCCAGAACAGCCCGTGATGGACGATCATCAGATCCGCCTCGCGGTCAATGGCTTCCTGAACGGTCGCGGTGCAGGCATCCGTCGCGGTGGCGATCGTCTGGACGTCGCGCGATCCCTCGACTTGGAGCCCGTTGAGCGCCACGGGCGCATCGGGCACGCCGGCAACGTCCAAATACTCGTCGAGGTAGTCGACCAGTTGGCGACGTTCCATGGTTAGGTCATCAGTCGGGCCATGACGGCGTTCTGAGCGTGCATCCGATTTTCGGCCTCATCAAAGATGACGCTCTGCGGGCCATGGGCGACTTCATGCGAAATTTCTTCGTCGTAGTGGGCCGGCAAGCAGTGCATGACGGCCGCATCCGGCTCGGCGTGTTGGAGCAGCTGCTTGTGGATGCGGAACCCCTTGAACGCGTGCGTCTTCTGCTCGGCCATCGCCTCCTGGCCCATGGAGGCCCAGACGTCGGTGTAAACGACGTCGGCGTTCTGGACGGCCTCTTGGGGATCGGTCGTCAGCTCCACTTGGGGGCCCCATTGATGCCCATACTCGAGAATCTCCTCGTCGGGCTCAAACCCCTCGGGCGTGGCAATTGACAGGTCCATGCCCAGCTTGGGACCGGCTTGCAGCCAGGAGTGACAGACGTTGTTGCCGTCGCCGATCCATGCCAGTTTTAGGCCCTCAACCCGGCGCTTGTGTTCCCAGATCGTTAGGAGATCGCCCAGCACTTGGCAGGGGTGTTCGCGATCAGAGAGCCCGTTGATGACGGGAATGTCGGCGTATTGGGCGAGGTCATCGATGACGTTATGGCCAAAGACGCGGGCCATGACCGCGTCGGCGTAGCGCGACAACACGAGCGCGATGTCCTCGGTGGTCTCGCGCTCGCCGAGCTTGATGTCGTCGGGGCCGAGATAGATCGCGTGGCCGCCCAGTTGGGTCATCCCGGTCTCGAACGAGACCCGCGTTCGCAAGCTCGGCTTCTGAAAGATCATCGCGAGCGTCTTGCCGCGCAGCAGATCGTGCCCATGGCCCGTCTTGTGCTCGATCCTGAGTTGGCGAGCCGTCTCCAAGAGACTCCACAGTTCGGTCCGGCTGA
Organism: Bipolaricaulia bacterium; assembly: GCA_042219045.1. Lineage (GTDB taxonomy): Bacteria > Bipolaricaulota > Bipolaricaulia > RBG-16-55-9 > RBG-16-55-9 > CAZMNF01. Next base: position 2,313 of record JBDGQO010000099.1, read on the forward strand.
CGTCGGCGAGTGAGACGAAATCCTTTGCGGTCATGACGATTGAAACGCCCTCCTCAATTAGAGCCTAGCACAGCAGCGAGCTCAGGGTCCAACCGTCCGACGTCGCGCCAATTTGCCAAATTGACGCCCGTCCTCTATGTTGTCATCCAGAAAAAATCATGGTCACGCTCTTGGAAGCGGCGGTGTACGGGCTGCTCTGGTTCCTCGCCCACGTGGTCTGTTACGCCACGGGCGAGCTGATCCTCTGGGCCGTCACCCTCGGCCGCCGTCGTCCTCGACTGATGCGACATAACGACGAAACCGAAACCCGTTCCTCCCTATTGGAGGAGATGAGCTTCTACGTGGGCGCGGCGTTCTGGCTCGTCGTCATGGGACTGCTTG
>JBDGQO010000099.1:2793-13104 GCA_042219045.1 Bipolaricaulia bacterium
TGATCGCCATCGTTGGTCGGTCGATTGGCATCCTCTGTTGACACCTTCAATCCAGCCCATGTACAGTGAGCCAGCCATTTGTCCAGACCCATGCGGCAATATGCAACTTGCGCATTCCCAGTTATTGCATCGCCCCACAAGGGAAGGAGGGCGTCATGAAGGTCTACCTGAATGGCGAGTTCGTGGACGAAGGCGAAGCCAGCGTCAGCGTCTTCGACCACGGGCTCCTCTATGGCGACGGCGTCTTTGAGGGTATTCGCGCCTACGACGGCTACGTGTTCAAACTGAAGGAGCACCTGGATCGGCTCTACGACAGCGCCAAGGCGATCGAACTGGACATTCCGCTCGCTCGCGAGGAGATGAGCGAGGCGATCCTGGAGACGCTGCGCACGAACGAGGTCGACACGGCCTACATTCGGCCCGTCGTGACGCGCGGCGTGGGCGACCTCGGCATCGATCCCACCAAGTGCACGGAGGGGGCTTCCGTGATCATCATCGTCAAGGAGTGGAAGTCGCTCTATCCCGAGGAGGTCTACCAGAAGGGGATGAGCGCGGCGGTCGTCTCGACGCGCGTGAAATCCCCCGAAAGCCTGCCGCCCAGCGTCAAGTCGCTCAACTACCTGGCCAACATCCTGGCCCGCATCGAGGCGAACCACCTCGGCGTCGACGAGGGAATCATGCTCGACCCGAACGGCTTCGTCTCCGAAGGGACGGCGGACAACCTCTTCATCGTCAAGGACGGCGCCCTCTACACGCCGCCGGTCGTGAGCAATCTGCCCGGTATCACGCGAGCCTCGGTGATCGACGTGGCGCAGGATGCCGGCTACGAGGTCGAGGAACAGTTCTTCGGCGTGGCCCAGCTCTACATGGCCGACGAGATGTTCCTCACGGGCACGGCCGCCGAGATCGCGCCCATCGTGGAGGTCAATGGGCGCGCCATTGCCGACGGAACGCCAGGGCCGATCACCCACGACCTGCGCAAGCGCTTCATGGCGATCACGGGCAAGCCCGAAACCGGCACGCCTGTCGGGTAGCCGAAGCGCTTAGAAAGGAGCTGACCGTCGTGAGGCATCCGTCGCTTGGCCGTGTATGGTGGGTGGCATCGCTCGTGGCGATCGTCGTCGGCGTCGGGGCGTTCAGTGGGGGCGCCCAGCCGGACGAGGCCGAGACCGAGCCCGCCGACGCCCGGTGGGCGCTCGGCATCCACGCCAATTTCCCCTTTTTGGGCATCAGCATCCGGAATGGGTCCGACGCCCGCTTCGGCTACGAGTTGAACGTGGCGCCGATTCCGCAGTGCGAGCCCCCGGATCCGGAGAATCCGTCGGAACCACCGGACGAGGGCCCGATCGAAGGGCGGGAGTTCGAATGCCCCAATCGGCTCGATCTGCTCGTGTCCACGCGCGGCCTATGGCGGGTCAGCGACAACGCGCGCGCGGACTTCTATCTGAGCGGCGGACCGTCCGCGACGATCCGCTTTGGCGGGGCGGCCTCGCCCGCCTTGCGGGAGCCGTTTTTCGCGACGCTGGCCGAGATCCGAATCGCCAACTGGCCCATCCCGCGCGTCTATCCCGTGATTGACTACGGCTTTGCGCTCAACTTGACCAACGTGTTCGACTTCCGCTGGATCGCCGGTGGGATCGGATTCCACTATGTGTTCTAGCAAGGGACAACAAGGCGATCGCCACCCGGATGGAGAGTGATGTCGCAGCATGGCTGACTCGGCAGTCCGCGTACGCTTCGCGCCCAGCCCGACGGGCGAGCTCCACGTCGGCGGCGCGCGGACGGCGCTATTCAACTGGCTCTATGCGCGCAAGCACGATGGAACGTTCGTGCTGCGCTTCGAGGACACGGATCTGGAGCGCAACCGGCCTGACCTCATTGACCCCATCACGGACAGCTTCCGGTGGCTCGGGCTCGAGCCCGACGAAGGCCCGTTCTTCCAGAGCGAACGGCTGGCGATCTACGAGGATCACGCCGAGCGGCTGCTCGAGGCGGGCCAGGCGTATCGCTGTTACTGCACGGCCGAGGAACTGGAGGCCAAGCGCCAGCAGGCGCTGGCTGAGAAGCGCAAGCCGCTCTATGACGGGCGCTGTCGCCACCTGACCGACGAGCAGCGTCAGGCATTCGAGGCAGAGGGCCGCAGGCCCGCGCTGCGACTCGTCTCGCCGCCGACGGGCTCGACGGTCGTCAAGGACCGCGTGCGCGGCGTCGTGGAGTTCGACAACGCCGAGATCGACGACCTCATCATCATGCGCTCCGACGGTCGGCCGACGTACAACTTCGCCGTGGTGATCGACGACGCGACCATGGGCATCACGCACGTAATCCGCGCCGACGAGCACCTGAACAACACGCCGAAGCAGATCCTCATCTACGACGCGCTCGGGGTCGACCTCCCCGAATTTGCCCACGTGCCGATGGTGCTGGCCAAGGACCGCTCGAAGCTGTCCAAGCGTCACGGCGCCACGACGGTGCAGGAGTACCGCAACAAGGGCTACCTGCCCGAGGCGATGGTCAACCACCTCGCCCGCCTCGGCTGGTCCTATGGCGACCAGGAGATCTTCGATCGGGCCGAGCTCATCGACAAATTCTCCATTGACGGCATCAATCCGTCGGCGTCGATCTTCGACGACGAGAAGCTGACGTGGCTGAACCACCACTACGTCATGAACGGCGATCCGGAGCGCATCGGGCGCCTGATGAGAGATTACGCGCTCGAGCACGGCATTCTGTCCGAGGCGGAAGCCGAAGCGGTTCCCGAGGCCCGTTGGGTCGCCACCGTGGATTTCCTCAAGGAGCGTCGGGAGACGCTGGCGGATCTCGCACAGGGGGCCGTTCCCTTCCTGACCGATCGAATCAAGTTCGATCAAGCGGCCGTGGAGAAGCATCTGACGCCGGAGAAGGGACGGTTGCTCAACGAGCTGGCCAATCAGATCCGCGAGCTGCCGGCAGCTGAGTTCAACGCGGAGACGTTGGACGAGCGGATCCGGGCCTGGCTCGGGGAGCACGACCTCAAGCTGGGCGCGGTCGCCCAACCCTGCCGCGTGGCGCTGACGGGGCTCGACAAGGGGCCCGGGCTGTTCGAGACGATGGCATTCCTTGGCCAGCATCGAACGGCCCAGCGCCTGGACCATGCCGTCATGCTCGCCAACCAGGGCACGTCCTCGACGGCCCCATGAGGATCACGGGCGGAGCGCTCGGAAGCCGACGCCTGCACGTTCCACGCAGCGCCGACATTCGCCCCATGCGCGACCAGGTGCGCGCGGCCCTGTTCAACATTCTCATGGACGTCGTCGAGGACAGCGTCTTCCTCGATCTCTTCGCCGGGACGGGCAGCGTCGGTTTGGAAGCGCTCAGTCGCGGCGCCGCGGAGGCCGTCTTCGTCGATCAGGGACGAGAGGCGCTCGAGCTATTGCAACGTAACGTCGCCGAGCTGGCGGTCGGCGATCGGGCCCACATCCTCGCCGAGGACGTCTTTCGGGCTCTGACGCAATTGAGCGAGGCGGATCGACGCTTCGACCTCGTCTTCGTCGGGCCGCCGTACGGCGCGGAGCTCGCGCACCAGACGCTGATCCAAGTAGCTGATGAGGACGTTCTGGGGCCGGAGGCCGTTGTCGTCACGGAGATCTTCAAAAAGGAAAGTGTGAATGCGGAATACGGCTTGCTGACGCGGATTGATGAGCGGCTCTACGGCGACAATCGCCTGGTCTTCTATCGGCGAACGTGACGACGGGCTCGGTGGCCGGCTCCCGTATTGCTCACGCGTGGCCACGTAGCCACGTAGCGCTAGCGGTACGTATCAGCGGGATCGTCTGCCTGTTCCTGCTCCATGTATTCCTGGATCTTGCGGGATTCCCACTCGCGCCCGAACAGACCGGGAATGCCGAAGACCCCAGCCGCATGGCCCGCCAAGCCGAGGCCCCAGCCCAACAGCGGCCAAACGAACCAGAGGTAGGCCGTGGACGTCGTGAGGTTGATGACGACCAGCGCGGCGTTGACGACGAGATACACGCCTGCATGGATGTAGAAGCTCTTGAGTGCCTCAACCCGTCGCTTGGCTCGGCGATAGCGTTCCTGCTCGTCCATGGATTCTCTCTGCAAGATGAGCTGGTATTGACATTACCCTACTGCCGTATGTCGAACGGCGCAACGCGCATTGAGCTCACGGCTCGATCGCGCGGAACGCGCCGTCCCCCGTGCCGATGGCATAGATGGGATCGCTGACCGGGTTGACGTCGGTGACGAACAGATCCAGGACCCCGTCACGATTGAAGTCGGCCAAGACAGCGTCCATGGAGCTGCCGCCGCCCGGCAATCCCATGTTCTTGACGTCTCGGGTCTTGAACGTCCCGTCGCCGTTGTTGAACGCCACGGTGTTGTTCTGACGACCGCTGATGCCGCCGTTGGCAATGACCAAGTCCGGATCGCCGTCGCGGTCGATGTCGCCGGATGTGGCGCCGTAGCTCATGACCCCGCTGCCGAGCGCCAACCCGGCGTCGGCCGCCTCGATGGCCGTAAACGTTCCGTCGCCGTTGTTGAGCGCCAGGGCGTTTTCCAAATAGGGATCGGCCCGCGCGACGAACAGATCCACCGCGCCGTCGCCATTGAAGTCCTCCGTGACGACAGCGGAGCTCGTGCCCCCCTCGGGCAATCCGACCGATGCCAGATCTTGACGTTCAAACGTCCCATCTCCCGCATTGATCAACATGTCGTCGTTCTCCTCGATCGGCTGCCCGCTCTGGGCACGGATGCCGTTGGCAACGTAGAGGTCAAGCCATCCATCCCGGTTGAAGTCGGCGGCGGCAGCGGCGACGGCGGTTGCGTCGCTCGGAATGCCGGCCTCCCCAAGCGGCATCGTCGAGAACTTCCCGTCGCCGTTGTTGAGCGCGTAGACCGACGTCTGCGAGTTCGGCACAAACAGATCCACGGCGCCGTCTCCGTTGAAGTCAGCGGCCACGGCGCTGCCGTTGGTGAAACTGCCACGGGGCAAGCCAGCGGCCTTGAGGTCGAGTTGCTCGAATCGTCCACTGCCGTCGTTGCGCAGGTACCAATTGGCCTGACCGACGCTGTTGGAGACGTACAGATCCGTATCTCCGTCACGGTCGAAGTCGGCAGCCGTGACTCCCGTGGATGCCCCGCCACTGGGCAGACCGTACTCGGCCAACGCAACGACGTTGAAGGATCCATCCCCGTTGCCGAGCGCGTAGAGGTTGTCGGCGTTCGTGTTGTAGCCGTTGGCAATGTAGAGATCGGGAATCCCATCGTCGTTGAAGTCGGCGACCGCGGCCTTCGTCGTCTGCCCGCGCGTCGGCAAACCGGACGAGGTGAGTTGGGGCTCAGAAGGCCCTGATTGTCGGATCTGCTGGGACAACGTCTGGAGTCGGCTTTCCAGGGACGCCAGTCGCGATCGGTTGGTTGTCAAGTCCTCACGTAGCTCGCGGATTTCGTCTTGAATCCCAGTCAGCGTGGTTCGCAGCTCGCGCATCGACGAATTGACCCCATCCGTCGTCTCCGTCAGCGTCCCCATGCCGGATTCGATCGCCGAGAGTCGATTTGCCAGATCGTCCACTTGCTGGGTAAGCGAGACGCCGAACCAGAGCAACACCCCGACCACAACCAAGCCAATTACTCCGAATATCGCTTGCGTGCGCACGACGAGCGTCAGCCTCCTTTGTCAGTCACTCCGACAAGCCGATGGATGCGTGAGGGAAGAAGGGGATGGGTCGACCGGACCCATCCCCTTCGTGGAAACGTTGCTCGGTTTACTCGCGCAGGACGCGGAGCTGATAGACGCCCTCTCTCTGCTCCACGACGCCGGTGAGCGACGCATCGCCGGACTCAGCGTTGCTCAGATCGACAAGCTGGCCACCGGGATCGGCGATGCCCTGGACCCGGACAAAGTTGCCCTCGTAGAACTCGGGGTTGTCCTGGATGTTGGGCAGGCGCACCGAGGCCGGATTCTGCGGCTGGACGTTGAACTCGGCATCACGATCGCCGCCGAGGGACGTGACGACCTCCGCCGAGGCCTCCTGCAACTCGAACTGGTTGCCGGCTTCGGTGAACGTGCCGGTGACCTCAACGAGGCTGCCCGTGCTGAGGTTCTCGGGCACCTGGCCGTCGACGCGCACGCGCAGGCCGTAGGCCGAGTCCTGCAGGTAGAACGTCTGGTCGTTCAGGCCGGCCTGCCCCGGGCCGACGGTGACGAGGCCGCGAATCGTGGTCTCGCTGCCCAGGTTGGCCGTGGTGGCCTCCATGCGCAGCCAGCCGATCTTGCCGAGCACGCGGCCATCAAGCGTCGGATTGATCGTCCCGTCCTGCTTGATGCACTCGGACGAGGCGGACGCCTGCGGGAACGTCGTATCCAGCTTGCTCTGGGCGTTGGTGAACTCATCATAACCGTCCCCGCCGGCGACGAGGAAGTTGACCGTGGCGACCTTGTAGACCTTGTCCATCTGCAGCGGCTCGCCCTTGATCGTCACCGAGTCCTCGATCACGCGCTCGCCGGGCGGCTGACTCAGGTCGTAGGCATACTGCAACTGCTTCGAGACCTGCAAGTAGCGCCCCGACGTCGCCGCATAGCGACTGACGCTGTTCTCCAGCGCCTTCATGACCTGCTCGCCCGTCAGGTCGATCAGCACGATCGTGTTGCCGAACGGCGTGATCGCCTGGACGTCGCGGAAGGTCATGTCGCCGGCTGGCTGGGTGCTGCGGATGCCGCCGCCGTTCTGCAGCGCGAAGTCGGCCTGGCCGAAGCGGCGCACGAAGCAGTCGCTCAGGTAGTTGCCGACGTTGGTCTCGCGCTGACGGTTGGTCTGGGTCGAGCCGTCAAGCCGGACCGCCGTGGCGCCGACCGGCTCGCTGAGCCGCTCCTCCACCTCGGCGGCGAACTCGTCCACGAGCGCCTGGACGTCCATGTCCGGCGCGAAGGCCTCGCTGAAGGGGAAGTCGGGGAAGTTGGTCTCGATCTGCTCGCGCGTCTCCTCTTCGAGCGCGCCCAGGTCGTCGACGACCGGAATGTTCTGATAGCTGAAGTCGGCGATCTGGCCGTCCTGGACCGTCATGTCGAGCCGACCGACGCGGTTGCCGTCGCCGGGGCCCTGCACGGACAGCGACGGCCCCTCTTCCGTCCGCACGACGTTGTTGTCGGGGTTCGCCTCGGGATCGAGGATGGCGCCGGTACCGCCGTCCACGAAGACGTCGATGCCCGGCACGGCCTGCTTGATCTCGGTGTCGATCCGCACGGCCGCGGCCAGGTGAAGCATGGCGACCACAAGATCGGCCCCGTTCTCGTTGCACATCGCCTTGGCATCGCGCGCCGCTTCGACGGGATCGGTGATGTTCGTGTTCGGGCCGAGCTGGGTGAGCTGAGCTTCTTGGATCTCCTGATCGAGCAGGCCGAACATGCAGACGTTCAGGCCGTTGTGGTCGACGAGCAATCCCTGGTAGATCTGATTGTCGTGCTCGCCGCCGCGCAGCGCGTCGATCGTGGTCGTCTCGAAGCCGTTCATCAGCGGCGTGAGCGGGCTTTCTTCGTCCAACTCGAGGTTGGAAGCCAGATAGGGGAATCCGGCGTAATTTTTGATGGCGTCGGCCAGCGTCTGTTCGCCGCGGTCGAATTCGTGGTTGCCGAGGCCGGACGCGTCGAAGCCGGCTTCGCTCATGCCCTTGAACGTGGCTTCACCGAGGAAGAAGTTGAAGAAGTCCCCCGCGAGGACGTTGTCGCCGCCTGAGAGCGTCAGCATGCGCTCCGTGTTCTGGCGGACGCGCTCCACGTACGTGGCGATCTTGGCCACGCCCCCGAGACCGTCGCCTTCCGGTTGAAGCGCGGACTCGAGATCGTTCATGTGGAGAATGGTGATCTCGCCGTTGGCCTGCGCCTCGCTCAAGTTAGGCGCGGCGGATAGTCCTAACGTTACGAGCGCGACGAGCGTAATCGCCACCCATCGCATGTGCCGTCGACCGTAGGTCAGAGGTGTCATGGGCAATGCCCTCCTTTGGTATGCTTTCTGCAGAGATACGCCACGGAGTATATAGTTAATGGGAATCAAGATGTCAACAGGGAAGCTTCGGTCGGATTTTCGGGGATCGGCAGCTTCTCGCAATTTGCATGCTTGTGATTCGATCCTCAAGGTTCCCCTTTTATATAAGCGCTATAGTTGAACAACCTTTCGGTAATGGAGGGACGTCGACAGACTCGGTACCAACGAAACGAATGGTTCACCGAACGCCTCCCACTGAGTTGCGACGGTCGGCTCACATCCCATGCCATCGATGCGACACGCCGTCGCCGAACGCGGCGTCGGCGGCGTTGGCCAGTACCGCCCGAATTCGCTGCTCACCCCATCCGAACGCCGAAGCCAGATGGCTCAGCTCATCGGTGACCGTCGTGTTGGACATGAGCCGATTGTCGGTGCTTACCGTCACGTTGACGCCGTCACGCAGATAGTCGGCGATCGGGTGGTCCGCGTAGCTCGCAAATCGGGCCGTCTGCAGGTTGCTTGTTGGGCACATCTCCAGCGGCACGCCCTCACGGACGACCCCCTCTCGAACATGCCACGGCGAGTCGTGGAGATAGAGCCCGTGGCCGAGGCGGTCGGCACCCAATTGGAGGGCCTGTTCGATGTGGTCGGGACAGGGTTCCTCGCCCGCGTGGAGCGTCACGCCCAACCCGGCGTCCTTAGCGTGGGTAATCGCGTCCTCGTGAAGCGTCGGCGGAAAGTCGCGTTCGGGCCCGGCCAGGTCAAACGCCAGCACGCCCGCTTCCTTGTAGGCAGACGCCAGACGGGCCGTCTCCCGCGTCCGTTGGGGCGACTCCTGTCGCATCCCGCAGAGGATCAGTCCCCCGTCAACGCCCGTCTCAGCGCGGCCGTGGCGCAAGCCATCCAGCGCCGCCTCGACAACGCGCTCCGGGGACAAGCCGCCGTCCAAGTGGAGCAGAGGCGCAAAGCGAACCTCCATGAACACCCCGTTTTCGCTGGCAAAGTCCTCCAGCAGCTCGCCGACGGCGCGGGCGATGTGCTCCGCGCGTTGGAGCACCCGGAGCGAGTAATGGAACAGCTCCAGGTAGGCGTCCAGGCTGTGCTTGTCGGCGGTGAAGAAGCGTCGGACTTCCTTCGGGCCATCAACGGGCAAGCGGACGTTCTCGGTTTGGGCCAGTTCCCAGATCGTGGCGGGCCGGAGCGAGCCATCGAGATGACAGTGGAGCTCGACCTTGGGCAACGACGCGATCCAAGATCGGGTTACCCGGGTTGAATCGTTCGCGATGGCGCATCACACCTCCTGGTCGCGACGGGATTGCACGGTCGTCATGAGCTCTCGGACGCGCTCCGGATCGACGTCGTTCTGGACGATCCCGTCGCGCTTGAGCACGCTACCGACGATTGCCCCATCCGCACGGTCCATCAGCGTAGCCACGTTGTCCAGCGTGACGCCACTGCCGATCAAGACGGGAACCGTTCCATCAGCCGCGTCCTGCGCTCGCTCCATATCAGAGACGTCCGTGGCCGCCCCCGTGCCGGTTCCCGAGATAATGATCGCATCGGCTCGACCGCGCTCGACGACGTCGCGGACATCCGTCGCCAAGTCGTAGTCGCCGAGCGGTGCGGAGTGTTTGACGTCCACGTCAGCGACAACTCGGATGGATGGATCGAGTGATGCCCGATAGCGCTGGATCTCGTGCGCCTCGCCCTCGATCAATCCCTGATCGGTCACGCGGGCCCCGCAGTAGACGTTGACCCGGATGAACTGGGCGCCGATGGCGCTGGCGATCGCCAACGCGCTCGGGCCGTCGTTGCGCAGCACGTTGACGCCGAGCGGCATTTCCGAATATCGATCACGAATTGCCCGGCCGAGCACGCTCATTTGCGCGATCGTGTGGGGCGGCACGCGACGTGGATGAAACGGCGCGTCGCCAAAGTTTTCGAGGATGAGGCCGTCGACACCCCCGGAGGCCAATGCCCCCGCATCCCGCAGCACCCGTTCGCGAATGGCAAGCAGATCCAACTCGTGGGCGGGTGAGCCCGGCAAGGCGGGCAGATGGACGACGCCGATCACCGGATAGCGCGGTCCGAACATCTCCCACTTAGCCATCGCAGCTACGGTATCCCATGGCCCCATCGATCCCCAACTTTCCCCGGGGTCCACGTTTGGATAAAATGGAGCCACTATGGCCGACGTGGTCGCGATCGGCGACGTCAACGTCGACTTCCTGATGTCGGTGGGGCGCTACCCGGATCCCGGAGAATCTGCCATCTCCCGGGCGTCCACGTGGCAGGTGGGCGGATCGGCGAGCAATGCGGCCATCGTGCTGAG
>JBDGQO010000099.1:13204-28172 GCA_042219045.1 Bipolaricaulia bacterium
CGACCGCCCAGTGGCTCCACGTCTCGGGCTACCTGCTGTTCACTCATGCTGGCCGTACGGCGTTCGCCGAAGCCATTGATCGAGCCCAGCAGGCCAGCGTCCCCGTCAGCGTCGACGTCGGCATCGGGGCGGCTCTGGCGGGCCATCGAGGGCAGCTCCGAGAGCGCCTGACCGCCATCGACATGCTGCTGGCCGATGAGGCCGAACTGGCGATCGTGACGGGCGAGGACGATCCGGAGACCGCAACACGCATTGCTCGCGCAAAGGGGACAAGAGCGGTCATCGTCAAGCGCGGCGCCGCTGGGTGCCGAGCCGCCACGGACGACGACGAATGGACGTTGCGCGCCCCCGAGGTTGATCCGGTCGACGCCACCGGGGCTGGCGACGCGTTCAGCGCCGGCGTCATCGCCGGTCGGTTAGGAGGCCTGGACTGGCGACCCGCCGTGTGGCTCGCCAACGCACTGGGAGGTCTGAGCGTCAGATGCCACGGCGCCGGCCGCGCCCTTCCGGATCGAGCTCAACTCATCAACGCCATTCAAGCGCAGGCCCCGTCGGACAACGGATCCCCTGGAACGGCCGAACTGGCATCGCTGATCGAGCAGTTGGGCAACCCGCATGGCAACCAGCGTGGCTAAATCCCCGACACTTTGGCACGAGGAGGAACTCGCATGACCGCCCCCTGGCGCGAACGACTGAACGGGCTGCAGTTGGACAGCCTGAGCGAGATGTTCGACGTGGCCAAGCCGATCATCGGCATGGTCCATCTCTGGCCCATGCCCGGCTCGCCGGGCTACGACGGCTACGGCATGGAGACGATCATCGAGCGGGCGCTCGAAGACGCGGAGGCGCTCGTCGAGGGCGGCGTCGACGGGATTATCGTGGAGAACATGTGGGATCTGCCCTACTACGTCGGCACGGATACCCCCTTGGAGACGATGACGTGCCAGTCCGTGGCCGCCCGGGAGGTCGTCGAGGCAGTCGACGTCCCCGTCGGGATCAACGTCGTCCACAACGGGGGCGAGGTCGAACTGGCCATCGCCGTCGCATCGGGAGCCGACTTCGTTCGGGTCTGCGTGCTGTCGGGCGCGCGGCTCTGGGACACGGGCGACTTCGACGGCGGCTGCGCGGCCGATCTGTTGCGCAAGCGCAAGGCGCTCGACGCCGAGCATCTCAAGCTGTTTGCCGACGTCGACAAGAAGCACTCGGTGCCCTTTCCGGGGCTGGACATGGCCACGCACATCGAGTGGACGGAGTTCTTCTTGGCCGATGCGCTCATCGCCTCGGGCCAGATGACCGGCTCAGCCCCCGACCTCAACTACGTCAGCCAGGCCAAGGAGCTGGCATCCCGGCCGCTGCTGTTGGGCAGCGGCACCTCGGCGGACAACATCGGGGAATTTTTGCAGCTTGCCGACGGGGCGATCGTGGGTTCCTCGATTAAGCGCGACGGCGTCGCGGAGAACTCGGTGGATCCGGAGCGCGTTCGGCGCTACATGGACGCGGCGGCCTCGGCAAGATAGTCGGGATCGCGGCGAGGAACGGCCGGTTGACAATCGGCATTGATTGCGGATAGAGTCCCAATGTTGGTCGATATGCTCAAAAACGGGGCCGATCTGACGTGACGACATCCGCTTACCGACTCAGCAGATCGCCTGGCTGCATCCACTCATATCCGCAAGTCGATCCCCGACCACCGACGTTGCATCCCACATCAATGGGGGGGTGATTCCAGCGCCGAATATCCCACCGAACAGAAGCGGAAAGCGGGTCGAGCCACGCAGGCGAGAATAACGAGGTTCCAAACTACCGAAAATTGAAGGGAGCGATCGATATATGGTCAAACCGAACCTTCGAGTCCTCCGAATGACGGCGCTCATCGCGCTGATTGCCGTCATCGGCGCCGGGCTCTCCATCGGCTTTACCCCGAACCAAGCGTCAGCTCAGGACGTGGGCAAGATCTGCATGTCCACCGACGTCGGCGGCCGGGGCGACCTGAGCTTCAACGACATGGCCTTCCAGGGCGTCGAGCAGGCCGAGTCCGAGTTCGGCCTGGAGAAGCAAGTTGCCCAACCCTCTAGCGAGAGCGACTACTTGCCAACGTTGCGCCAGTTCGCCCGTTCGGGCGAGTGTGGCATCATCATTGCCGTCGGGTCGCTGTTGGGCGACGCCGTCAACCAAGCCGCCCAGGAGTTCCCGGACCAGAACTTCGCGCTCATCGACGGGGTCGTTGATCAGCCGAACGTGCTCAGTCTGGTCTTCAAGGAGCAAGAGGTCAGTGCCGTCGTCGGGGCCCTCGGCGCGATGATCGCCGCCGAGTTCGGCTTCGATCGCGTCGGCATCGTGCTCGGCATCGAGATCCCGGTGCTCTGGCGCTTCGAAGCCGGGTATCGCTTCGGCATCGCCCAGGGCGAGCAGATGTATGAAAGCGTAACCGGCGAGAAGGTCGACATCGGCCTATCTCAGCAATACACCGGCACGTTCAGTGACGTCGCTGCCGGCAAGTCGGCAGCCCAGAGCCAATTGGCCCAGGGCGCGGCGACCGTCTTCAACGTGGCCGGCCCGCTCGGCACGGGCATCCTCGAGGCCGTCAAGGAGAAACTCGACCAAGAGGGCAAGAGCGCTGGTCCGCCGTTCATGATCGGCGTCGACGCCAACCAGGACTGGCTGGGCAACGGCAACAAGGTCGTCGCCAGCGCCATGAAGCGCGTGGACACGGCTGCGTTTACCGCCGTCCAGCGCGTCGTCAACGGCAACTTTAAGGGCGAGACGATCACCTTCGGCCTCGCCGACGGCGGCGTCGGCATGAGCCGGTTTGCCGACCTGCAGGAGTTCATCCAGTTCGGCCTGGACTCCGGCGAGATCACCGAGGATCAAGTCCCCACAATCCGCCAGAACTGGCTGGAGATGCGCGAGAGCATCCCACACTACATCTGGGACTCCGTCAACCACTTAGAAAACCAGATCGTCGAGGGCGAGGTCACACCGCCGTCTCCCCAGAACGAGAGCGACATCGAGGAAGTCCGCGAGCAGTACCCGTAACGCAAATCAACCTATAACGGAAGCGAGGCCCACCTGGGGGGTGCCCCGGTGGGCCTCGCTTTTGTTATCTGATACCCTAACCGCCATGACCGCCGATCAGGGCCAGGAAACGTCCACAAACGCCAACAAACAGACCGGCATGGGTCGAGAACTGCTGCGTTCCGAAGGCGTCTCCAAAGGCTTCCCCGGCGTATGGGGCCATCTGATTCTTGACGCAATCGACTTTGACGTGCAAGCGGGAGAGGTCCATACGCTGCTCGGCGAAAACGGGGCCGGGAAAACCGTCCTCGCCAATATCCTGTCAGGGTTTTATTCCAGCACGGGCGGCCAGGTCTACATCAAAGGCCAGCCTGTGGAGCTGAATTCCCCGAAAGATGGCCTCAAGCATGGCGTCGGCATGATCCACCAGGAGGTCATGCTGGCTGGACCCTACACGGTCGCGGAGAACGTCTTGTTGGGGCTGGACGGGTCCGCATTTGAGTTTCCCCTGCGCAAAATCGAGCGCGACATCGCCGAGCTCTCGGAGCGCTATGGCCTCCACGTCGACCCGAAGGCCCGCGTGGAGGACTTGGCCGCCGGCGAACAGCAACGCGCAGAAATTTTAAAAGTTCTCTATCATCGACCCGACGTCATTCTCTTGGACGAGCCGACGGCGCTGCTCACCCCGGATGAGGCCCGCCAACTCGTCCGCGTGCTGCGCGAGATGGCCGAAGAAGGCTTCGGGATCGTCTACATCACCCACAAGATGGAGGAGATCATGTCGGTCTCCGACCGCATCACGGTCCTGAAACTGGGCCAGATCAGCGGCACGCGAACCATCGACGAGGCGGACGAAAACGAACTGACTCAGATGATGATGGGCGAGACGATTCCCATTGAGTTGGAGCGGGCAACCCTGGAGTCGCAGCAACCCGGACTGGAGGTCGACAACCTGCACGTCAGCCTGCCGGGACGAGGCGAGGCGCTGCGCGGGGTGTCGTTTGCGCTCAATACGGGCGAGATTCTCGGCGTCGCCGGCGTGTCCGGAAACGGCCAAGCCGAGCTGATCGAGGCGATCACGGGCCTGCGTCACGTTGATCAAGGCCGAGTCCGGATCCTTGACGAGGATCTGACCAACGCCACGCCGCTGGAGGTCATCAATCAGGGCGTCTCGCATATTCCGGAAAAGCGGCGGACCATGGGCGTCGTGGAGCAGATGACCGTGGCGGAGAACATGGTTCTGAAAGACCATCGGACCGAACCGTTCGCCCGCAACGGCATCTTGAACCGCAAGGCGATCACGGATCACTCCCAGAAGCTCAAGGACGAGTTCAATCTCATCGCGCCCGATCTCTGGCAGACGGAGTCGCGGATCCTCTCCGGCGGCAACATCCAGAGGCTGTTGTTGGGGCGCGAGACCTGGCGGGAACCGCCCGTGATCATCGCGTCTCACCCGACGCACGGCCTCGATCGGCGTGCCGTGCGCCAGACCTGGGAGCTGTTCATCGACCTGCGCGACAAGGGATCCGCCATTTTGCTCGTCTCCGAAGACCTGGAAGAGGTCCTGTCGCTCTCCGATCGCGTGGCGGTCATCTACAACGGGCAGTTCATGGATATTCTGGACGGTGACAAGGCGGACTACGAAGGCGTCGGCAAGCTGATGGCGGGGGTGCACCCGTGAGGTTCCTCCGGTTGTTGCTACCGGTCGGCTATTCCGCGTTTGCGGCCGCCGTCGGCCTGCTCACCGGCGTCCTCATCATGTGGCTGACGGGCTATGATCCCGGATCCGCCTACGGAGCCCTCTATGAAGGCGTCTTCCGCAACGTCTTTGACGGCGAACTGGGCAACGAGTGGGGACTTTACGATACGCTCGGCACCGCGGTTCCCATCATGCTGACGGGGCTGACGTTTGCGATTGGCATCCGGGGCGGGGTGTTCAACATCGGCGCCGAAGGCCAGGTCTACGCCGGCGCGGTCGCCGCCGTGGCCGCCAGTCTCTTTGTGTTGCCCCCAGGTCTCCATCACGCCGTGGCCATTGCGTTCGGCATGCTCGCTGGGGCGCTTTGGGCGCTGCCGGTCTCGCTCCTCAAAGTCACCCGCGGCGTCCATGAGGTCATCTCCACCATTATGCTCAATCGCATCGGGCTGTTCGTGGGGATGTACTTCGTCACGGAATTTCTGGGCAATCCGGAGCAGGCGCAACAGACGATCAGCACCGCCGAATCCGCACAGTTTCCGGCGATTATGCCCGGCACCAGCCTCACCTACGCGGCGATTGTGCCGCTTGTGGTCGCCGTGCTCGTCTTTTTCTTCCTGTGGCGAACGACGTTCGGCTACCGCATACGCGTCGTCGGCTACAACCCCTATGCCGCGCGCTACGCGGGCATGAGCGAGAGCTCCACCGTTAACGCCACGTTCTGGCTTGGCGGCATGGCGGCCGGCCTCGCCGGGGCCCTGACCATCATCGGTGGGCCTCCGAGCTACGCCCTATCCGCCGATCTGTCGACCGTGACGGATCTGGGCTTTGACGGCATCGGGGTGGCGCTCATCGGTCGGAACCATCCGATCGGGATCATCTTTGCCGCGCTGTTTTTCGCCGCGCTTAACGTTGGCGGTTTGACCATGCAGATCTCGTCGAACGTGCCTCAAGAGATAGTCCAGGTGATTCAAGGCGTGATCATCCTGATCCTGGCTGCCCCGGAACTGCTTCGCATTGCGCGCAACCTGTTCAATCGGCGCTCGTCCGACACTGAGGAGGCTCCGTCGTCATGACCCACTGCAAGTGGATCCCGACAGCGTTGCGACCCAAGGAGCCGCGGCACATCAATTCCAATGTTCTGGCGCATTGGGAGGCCAGCTGAGATGTTCACCCGTATGCTCGGATTCGGGGCCGTCGGCCTTATTGGCCTCGCGATCGCCGCGGTCCTCTACTTGGTCATCGACGCCCTAAGTTTCTCCGAGTTCCTGCAGATCGGCGTCATTGCGCTCAGCGCCATGGTGCCCGTCACGTTGGCAGCAGTTGGTGAAATCATCGGCGAGCGGGCCGGCGTCATCAACATTGGGCTGGAAGGCATCTTGCTCATAAGCGCCATCGTCGGCGCCTACGCCGCGGAGCAGGGCGGCACCTATCTCGGGGAGGCCCTGGCCCCCTTCATTGGGCTATTGGCCGGCATTCTTGTAGGGCTGATCCTCGGGATGCTGCATGGCCTCGTCAGCGTGTACTGGAAAGGCAATCACATCATCAGCGGTGTCGGCATTAACCTGCTTGGGGCCGGCTTTGTCGCCTTCGGGTTGATCGCCCTTTGGGGCATCGCTGGCTATCACCCCGTGCCGTCCTGGGCTCGCATGCCCCAGCTTCCCACGCCCTATGGCGGCATCAGTTATGTCACGTTCTTGACCCTGGCGCTAGCCGTCGCGGTCTATTGGCTTGTGTATCGGACCAAGCTGGGCATCCGCATCGGCGTCGTCGGAGAGCATCCGCGCTCTGCTGACGTCGCCGGCGTGAACGTCGACGCAACGCGGTTCTGGGCGACCGCCATTGGGGCCTCGTTCGCCGGCCTCGGCGGGGCATTTATGAGCCTCGATTGGTTCGGCGTCGTCACCAGCGAGCTAGCCGCCGGGCGCGGCTTCATCGGTCTGGCCACGGTCGTGTTTAGCAAGTTGAATCCCTTGCTTGCCATCGTCGGTGGCCTGATCTTTGGCTTCTTCGACAGCCTCGCCGTGTGGGTCTCCAACTCCTCCGAGCTGAAGCAGGTGCTGCCCTGGCAGTTCGTTCGGACGCTGCCCTATGTGGTGACGCTGTTGGCCGTCGCCGGCGCGTTGGGGCGCGCCCGCTTCCCGAGCAAGCTCGGCGAACCGTATTACCGCGAATAGCCTCAACCCGAGGGTAGCACCGTGTTGGCGCGTCACGCGATCCGCTCGTGGATCAACGCGGGCGCTTCAACCCGCTCGTCGCCGATCTCAAACCCCGCCAGGAGCCGGTCCGTGGCGTCGGACAACGAGGGCCGACCGTTGACGTGCAGGTGCGCCAGGGGATCGCCAGCGCTGACAGCGTCCCCGATCTTCGCGTTCAGGACGACGCCAACGGCATGATCGATCGACTCCCCCTTCGCGATCCGGCCGGCACCTAGAAGATTGGCCACCTCGCCGACCGCACGCGCGTTCAGCGCCTGCACGACGCCATTGCGCGGGGCTTCCACGGTCACCTGCTCGACCGCCTGGGGAAGCTCGCTGACGTCGTCAATGACACTTTCGTCGCCGTCCTGCGCACGGACCATAGCCAGGAACTGCTCATAGGCCGAGCCGTCGTCGATATGCCGGCGAAGCCGAGCGATGCCGTCTTCGGGGTCATTAGCCTCGCCAGCCATGACCAACAACTCGGCGCCCAACGCCAACGAGAGCGCTTCCACGTCCGATGGCCCGTTGCCCTGCAACGTCTCGACCGCCTCGCGCAGTTCAAGCGCGTTGCCGATCGTGTTGCCCAATGGCTGCGACATGTCGGTCACCAGCGCCGCTGCTTGACGGCCCGCGCCCTGCCCCGTCTTGACGAGCAACTCGGCGATCTCCTTCATGCGCTCGTATTCCGGAAGTATCGCGCCGGCCCCCGTCTTGACGTCGAAGACCATCCCCTGCGAGCCAATCGCCAGCTTCTTGCTCAGGATGCTGCCGACGATCATGGGAATCGACTCCACGGTGGCCGTGACGTCGCGCAGGGCGTAGAGCTTGTGGTCGGCCGGCGCGAGGTCCGCGCTGCTGTCGGCGATCACCAACCGATGTTCGCGCACGAGCGCCTGAAACCGATCAATCGACATGTCGGCACGGAAGCCGGGGATCGATTCCAGTTTGTCGATGGTTCCGCCGGTGTGGCCCAACCCGCGCCCCGAAAGCTTGCCCATGGCCAGCCCTGCCGCCGCGACCAAGGGCAGCAGAACAAGGGATATCTTGTCGCCGACGCCGCCCGTGCTGTGCTTGTCGCCGATGAACCCATCAATATTGGGGAACTCAACCGTCTCGCCCGACTCGGCCATGGCCCGAGTGAGATGGAGCGTCTCGGCTTCGGTCATCCCCTGGAAATAGACGGCCATGGCGAACGCCGACATCTGGTAATCCGGAATCTCCTCGGCGCTGTAATGGTCGATGAGAAAGCGGATCTCGTCCTCGCTGAGCTCGTCGCCGCGGCGCTTCTTCTGGATCAGATCAAGCGTTCTCATGACGAAAACCCGAACCCTCGTGGCAGCAACTCGCTCAGGATGGCCCTGTCGAACGACGCCTCGCTCGTGCCCATGATGACGTCAAGCTCAGGCGCGAACTCGAAAAGCGCCTGCCGACACGCCCCGCAGGGCGAGCAGAGCACGCCTTCCGCGCCCGCAATGGCGATTTTGTCAAACGCTCGTTCACCCGCATCGACGGCCTTGAACAGGGCGACCCGTTCGGCGCAGATGCTCAGCCCGTAGGACGCATTTTCAATGTTCGTGCCCTCATAGACGTGCCTTGATCCGGTCAACAGCGCGGCGCCGACGGCGTATTGCGAATAGGGCGAATAACTCCGCTCGCGCGCGGCCAACGCCCGAGCGAGCAGCTCCTGGTCGGATATCTCGGTCATGGGCGTCCTCCTTGGTCGTTGATGCCTTGTCGCAGGCGCTCCGCTGACGCCCTCGCCGCATCCGCGAAGTCGGGGCCGTCGGACGCGTAGAGCACGCCGCGCGAGGCGTTGACGATGGCGTTGCGCCCGTCGCGGTTGACGCCAGCTCGGACGGCAGCTCCCAGATCCCCCTGCTGTGCTCCGACGCCGGGCACCAACAACACCGTCGCCTCGCCGACGACGTCGCGGATCAGCCCGAGTTGCTCGGGGGAAGTCGCGCCGGCCACGAGCCCGAGGGTGGCATCGCTCGTGCGCTGCCAATCGAGCGCAGACTCGGCCACGTGCTGATAGAGCGGTTTCCCACCACACTGCAGATCCTGGAGATCGCTCGAACTCGGATTGGACGTGCGGCAGAGCAGAAAGACGCCGCGCTCCCCGTAGGCCAGAAACGGCGCCAGCGCATCGACGCCGAGATACGGGCTCAGCGTTACCGCGTCGGCTCCCATTTGCTCGAACGCGAACTCGGCGTATTTCTGCGAGGTATGGCCCACGTCGCCGCGCTTGGCATCCAGAACGACAGGGATGTCATCGGGAACCATCGCGCACGTCTGCTGCAGCGTCTCGAGGCCGATCGGGCCGAGGGCTTCGTAGAACGCGCTGTTCGCCTTGTAGGCGCAGACGAGGTCCCGCGTCGCCGCGACGATCGATCGATGGAACTCGACGATGGCGGAGCACGGATCGTCGACGTCGCGAAGACGAGTCGGGAGTCGGGTCGGGTCCGGATCCAGCCCCACGCAGAGCCAGGTTTCGTTGAGACGGGCAGCCTCATGGAGCTTGGCGGCGAAGCTCATGGCGTTGCGAGGGTAGCTCAACCATCATGGAGGGCGCAATGGACGCGCCGTTGACGCTCTAGCAAAGGGCACCTACAATCGGCCACTTCGAGGGGAGCCGCCATGCGCGTTGTCATCATCGGGGCCGGCCAGGTCGGCCGAAGCATTGCCCATGAACTCCAGAGCGATCACGACGTCGTCGTGGTGGAGCAGTCGTCCGCCCGCCTCGAGCTCATCGATCCCTACGACGTCATGTCGATCCGGGGCAATGGCGCGAGCATCAAGATACTCAAGGAGGCCAACGTCCCGCGGGCTGACCTGACGATCGCCTGCACGGACTTCGACGAGGTCAACATGGTGGCGAGCGCGGCGAGCAAGCACCTCGGCAACCCCTTTACCATCGCCCGTGTCCACGATCCCGACTACATCGAGAGCTGGGAGCCGGGCGACTTCGGCGTCGACTTCATGGTCTGCAGCGAGCTGATCACCGCCCGCGCGATCGGCCAGCTGATCGGCGTCCCGGCGGCACGCGGCGTCCAGACGTTCGCCAAGGGCAAGATCACCACCACCGAACTCTCCGTCGATCCGAAATCCCCATTGGCTGGGCGGCCCATTGAAGAGCTGGATCTGCCGTCCAGTTTGCGCATCGTCAGCCTGATCCGGAAGGGCGAGGTCATCATTCCCTCGGGCGAGAACCGGATCGAGCCGGGCGATCTGGTCGTCAGCGTCGGCATCCCGGAGGCCCTGGGCGAGCTGAACCGCCGTGCCGGCGGCCGCCGCATGGCCCAGAACATCGTCATCCTCGGCGGCGGGCGCATCGGCTTCCGTCTGGCCCAGACCCTGCAACAGCGCGGCCTGCGGCCCAAGCTCGTCGAGTCCGGTCCCGAGCGGAGCCGCTGGCTCGCCGAACAGCTCCCGCACTGCCAAGTCTTCCAGAGCAACGCCACGGACCTGGAGTTTCTGGAACATGAGCGATTCGGGACGTACGACGTCGGCATCAGCGTCATGGACCGGGACGAGCGCAATCTGTTGTCCGCGCTCTTGCTCAAGACGCTCGGCGTCGAAAAGGTGATCGCCGGCGTGGCCAATCCCGAGTACCAAGAGATCTTTGAGCGGGTCGGCGTCGACGTCGCCGTCAGTGCCCGCAAAGTTGTCGCTGAAGAGATCATTCGCTTCACGCGCCGCCGCATTGCCGGCCTCTCCACCATCGAGGGCAACCGGGCCGAGATCCTCGAGGTGGAGGTGTCGCCGGAGAGCCCGCTGGTCGGCACCGAACTCGAAAACGCCCATTTTCCATCGGGCGCCACCATCGGCGCCATCGTGCGCGGCAACCGTGTTATCATTCCGAGCGGCGACGACGCGCTCCACATCGGCGATCTCGTCATCGTCTTCAGCAAGAAGTCCGCCGTGACCGAGGTGGAAGACCTTCTATGAGGATCGCCGTCGATCTTCGGTCGGCGTTCCACCTCATCTCCATCGTGCTGCAAGGCGTCGGTTCGGCATTCCTGCTACCGGCCGGCGTCGCGCTCTACTACGGCGAGCCGGTCCTGCCCTGGATGGGGGTACTGGCCCTGACCGTCGGCCTCGGCACGGCGCTGCGCAGCGTCACCCACGGCAGCCGCCATTTGACGATGCGCGAAGGGTTCTTCGTCGTCGGCGTCAGCTGGCTGGCGATTGCGCTCTTCGGCAGCGTGCCCTATCTCCTGATCGGGCCTCTCGGCGTTGTGGACGCCCTGTTTGAATCCATGAGCGGGTTCACCACGACCGGAGCCACCGTGCTGACCGACATCGAGGGCCAGTCGCGGAGCCTGCTGCTGTGGCGGTCGCTGACGCAGTGGCTGGGCGGCATGGGCATCGTCGTCTTGGCGATCGCCGTGTTGCCCCGACTCGGCATCGGCGGGCGCCAACTGATGGAAGCCGAGGCCCCCGGCCCCGAAGTGGAACGCCTCTTTCCCCACATCCGCCAGACGGCGCAGGCGCTGTGGGGGGTTTACCTCGGCCTCACCGTCGCCGAGATCGTCGCCCTGTCCGTCGCCGGCCTGTCGCTGTACGAGGCCGTCAGCCACGCGTTCACGACGGTCTCCACGGGCGGCTTCAGCCCCGAGGCCCGCAGCATCGAAGCCTACTCGGGCGGCGTCCAGTGGATCGTCATCGTCTTCATCCTGCTGGGCGGCAGCAACTTCGCGCTCCTCTATCGCAGCCTGCTCTCGCCCCTTCGACTTCCGCGGCTGCTCTGGGACAACCGCGAATGGCGCTTCTATGCCGCCGCCTACATCGTGTTTGTCGGGCTCATTACGCTCAACATCACGGGCCTCTATGCCACCGTCGAGGAGACAATCCGCCACGGCGCATTCCAGGTTGCCAGCATCATGACGACAACGGGCTACGCCAGCACGGACTTCAACGCGTGGAGTTCCACGGCGATGCTGTTGTTGTTGGCGCTGATGTTCATCGGCGGCAACGCGGGCAGCACGAGCGGATCCGTCAAGGTCGTGCGGACGCTGCTCATCTTGAAGATGATGTTCCGCGAGATTCGCCGGATTCTCCATCCCAAGGCCGTTATCCCCTTGAGGCTCGGGGATCGGGTCATCAGCGAAACCGCCCTGCGCGGCATCCTCGTCTTTGCCATCATTTACGTGACGCTGTTCGCCATCGGTTGCATCTTGCTGATGCTGGACGTGGAGCGGGCCGGCTTGGCCGGCGGCCAGACGTTGACCGTGCTGGACGCCGTCAGCGCGGTGGCGGCGTCCATCGGCAACGTCGGCCCCGGATTTGGAGTCTTCGGGCCGATGAACTCCTACGCTCCGTTGCCGGACACGTCCAAACTGCTCTTGGCCGCGCTCATGTGGATCGGGCGGCTGGAGATTTTCCCCATTATCGTGCTGCTGACGAAGAGCTACTGGAGGGGCACATGACCACGGGCGAGGCCCAACGCGCGTTTGTCGTTCTCGGCCATCGGGCCGCGCTGACATCGGACTTTTCGCTCAATGACCTGACCGGCAGCGCCGGCCGATTGGACATTTTGGCCCGCTGCGTGACGAGCGCGCTCTGTCTCTCGCATGGGATGCGGACCGACACCCGGGTCGATCTCGTGCTCCAAAATCAAGTCACAGTGAGGTTCCATGGCGCCCACGTCAAACGGGTTAACCCCGACGAGCGCAGCACCGGGGCGCTCATCAAACACGCGCTCAAGGCGCTTGAACAGGGCCAAAACCGAAGCACGCCCGGCGTCACGGTCGCCCACCGTGGGCTCGCCGACGTGCTCACTGGCCTGAACGGAGCCGGGTTTTCCGTGCGCGCGCTCGACGAGGGCGGATCTGATCTCCGAGCGGCCCGCTTGGAGGCCCCGATCGCGTTCGTCCTGAGCGACCATCAGGATTTTTCCTCGACCGAAGCCGAGCTGTTGTCCGGACATGCCTCCCTGAGGTTGGGGCCGACGATCCTGCAAGCCGATCACTGCATCCCGATCGTGCACAACGAGCTCGATCGACGCTGGCGCTAGGTCAGCGCGACCCGTTCGTGCCCTTGATCCGCTCGTACGCCGCGAGCGCGCGGTCGCGGGCCTGCTTGTGATCGACGATCGGCTCCGGATAGGTCCGGCCCAGCGTCACGCCTGCGGCTTGTCGATCCAATTGAGTCGCCTGCCAGGGCGCATGGATCACGTCGGCATCGAGCTTGGCCAACTCCGGCACCCACCGGCGGACGTAGGTCCCGTCCGGGTCGAAGCGTTCTCCCTGTCGGACGGGATTGAAGATCCGAAAATAGGGCGCCGCGTCGGCCCCGCAGCCCGCTGCCCACTGCCAGCCGAGCGTGTTGTTGGCCAGATCGGCGTCCACAAGCGTGTCCCAGAACCAACGGGCCCCATGCTGCCAGGGAATGAGCAAATCCTTCGTCAAGAATGACGCGACGACCATGCGCATTCGGTTGTGCATCCATCCCGTTTCCCAAAGCTCGCGCATTCCGGCATCAACGATGGGATAGCCCGTCTGTCCCTGTTGCCAGGCCAGGAGGCTGCCCTCGTCATCGCGCCAGGGGAAGCTTTCGAACTTAGGTTTCAATGGACGATCTGGGGTTGACGGAAAGTGATAGAGGACGTGATGGGCGAACTCGCGCCAGCCGAGCTCGCTCACGAACGCGTCGGCGGATGCTTGATCGTGCAGGCCGACCTCCGTCTGGATGGCGTGCGCGACCTGTCGCGGGCCGATCTCGCCGAAGTGCAGGTGCGGCGACAGCCGCGACGTGCCCGCCTGGTCCGGACGGTCTCGAGACGTGTCGTAGTCGGCCAGCGCGTCCTCGAGGAACGCGTCGAGGCGCTCATGCGCGCCGGCTTCGCCGGGCGTCCAGGTCGCACGGAGGCCGCCGGCCCAGTCGACCGTCGGCAAGAGCGCCAGCTCCGCCAATCCCAGCGACGTCGGCCACGAAGCCGGCGTTGGCCAAGCGTCGGGAGCGGCCTCGACGGCGATGGGATTCAGCTCACTCTGGCAACGCCGCCAGAAGGGCGTGAAGACTTGGTAGGGCTTGCCCTGCTTCGTCGCGACGTCCCAGGGCTCAAGCAACAGCGCCGCGTTGAACGTCTCGACGCCCAAGCCATCGTCGACCAGCGCTTGCTTGATTTGGGCATCTCGTTCCGTCAGCGCCGGATCGTAGCGGCGGTTCCAGTAGACGGCGTCGGCGCCCGTTTCGGCCACGAGCGCCCGGAGCGCCTCCAGCGTCGGCCCCGTCCGCAGGATCAAGCGGGTCCCTCGATCCGCTAGACAAGCCTGCAGCGCGTCCACCGAATGATGGAGCCACCAACGCGACGCGGCCCCCGGCGCCCACGGAGCTTCCTCCTCGGGTGCCCAGATAAGCGTCGGAATGACGGGCTCGCCCCGCTCGACGGCCGCCGCCAGGGCCGGGTTGTCCTCGAGGCGTAGGTCGCGATGCAGCCAGACGATGGTCGCACTCATAGGCCACAAGCATAGGCACCCGATCACCTCGTTGCCAGTCCCGGTGCGTCCAGTTGCATTGGTGCGGAGGCTCGCGTACGCTGACGTCGCCATGAACGACGAGGCAACAGCCGCCGGCAAGCCAGTCCGCGAGTCCTACGTGGAATACGTCCATGTCGTCCGCCCCCAGGACGCCAACACGATCGGGACGGTCTTCGGCGGGACCGTCGTCGCCTGGATGGACACGGCGGCCGGGATCGCCGCCATGCGCCATGCGCGCTGCCCCGTGGTGACCGCATCCATCGACCAGCTCAGCTTCCTGTCCCCGATCCATATCGGGGAACTGGCCATCGTGCGAGCATCCGTCAACTACACCCACAAGACCTCCATGGAGGTCGGCGTCTGGATCGAATCCGAAGTGCCGCAGACGGGCGAGCGACGCGAGACGACGCACGGCTATCTGACGTTCGTCGCGCTCGACAACGACGGCCAGCCGTCGGCCGTGCCGCCCGTGTTGCCCGAGACTGACGAAGAACGACGGCGCTACGAGGAGGCCAAGCGGCGCCGCGAGTACAAGCTGAAGATGCGCGAGGAGCTGGGGGATTGATCCGGTGGCT
>JBDGQO010000099.1:28272-36472 GCA_042219045.1 Bipolaricaulia bacterium
CGCCGCGAGTACAAGCTGAAGATGCGCGAGGAGCTGGGGGATTGATCCGGTGGCTGGCGCGGTTCGATGGAGACCTCTGGCCTCTATCCTCCACGCGCTCCGCTGCTGTCGTCACGAGCTCTCGCCCGTCGTCGCCGACGTGGAGTCGTTGATCATTCGCGCCGGCCCTGATCGCCACAAAGCCATCGGCGGCGCGGCTATTGCCGCTCCCAACCATGCGCCACGTTCGGCCGCGCGACATGCGAACCTCGGCGTCAGCCCACCCCTTGAACCGCTGTTGCGACCTGGCGTATAATTGCCATGGATTTTCGCGATGGAACATGGACAGTCCCACCGATTGCCGCCTTCAACCGATCCCTGGATCGGGACATCCCATCGAGAATCCGGGGAGGCCTGATGGACGGGTCCGCGTTCTTCTCCGACGAGAGCCGGATGAGCGGTTCGCCGCAGAAGGACCGGCGGCTGATGGTCGAGAAGCTGAGGCAGCTCGGCATCGGCGACGAGCGCATCCTCGACGTGATGGCTCGAGTGCCCCGCCATCGGTTCGTCCACAAGGCCGACTGGGAACGCGCCTACATCAACCGCCCGCTGCCGATCGCCGCCGGCCAGACCATCTCACAGCCCTACATCGTCGCGCTCATGACCGAGGCGCTGCACCTCAACGACGGCGATCGGGTCCTGGAGATCGGCACGGGATCCGGCTATCAGAGCGCGATTCTCGCGGAACTGGCCCATGAAGTCTACACCATCGATCGATCTGAGGAGCTCGTCGCGCACGCCCAGGCGAGCTTGGACGAGCTGGGCTACGACAACGTCTGGATCGCGCAAGGCGACGGCACGCTCGGTTGGCCGGAGCACGCGCCCTACGACGCCGTCATCGGCACGGGAGCGGTGCCCGCGCTGCCAGAAGCGCTTTTGGGGCAAATGGCCGACGAGGCGCGCTTGGTGATGCCGGTCGGCGAGCGGCGCGTGCAACAATTGGTGCTTCTGGAGCAATTCACGGATCACCGCCGCAAGCACAAGCTTTGCGACTGCAGCTTCCTCCCGCTGGTCGGCGAGCAGGGTTGGGTCGAGGAGGAGCGGAGTCCCCATTCTTGAGCGGGGCTCGATGCCGCTGTCGGTCCGCCCATGCCCATGAGCCTGCGCGCGGTCGCGGCCTTGGCGCTCACGATGGCCCTAGGCGGACTGCTGCTTGGCTGCGGCTCCGACCCCCCGCCGTTGCCAGAGGTGCGCGTGCTGGCCCCCGACGGCGGCGCGACGTTGCCCAGTCAACGCGTGGCGTTCCAGGCTGAACTTATGGCCGCCAACGGTCAGAACGAGCTCAGGGATGGGACGACGGAATCGGTCACTCTGCGCTGGTCGTTCGGCGACGGCAACACGGCAACGGGCACCGACGTCACCCACGTCTACGACGAGCCGGGGATGTATCAAGTCTCGGCTGTGGCCGTGGGAGAGCAAGGTCGCCGCGGCCCGTCCACGGAGTTGACGATCGAGGTGCGCAACGCCCCGCCAACGGCCGAGATTGACGCCGAACCGACGCAAGGGGAAGCGCCCTTGGAGGTCCGTTTGGACGCCGGGGGCTCCCGCGATCCCGACGGCGAGGTGTCGCGATTCCGCTGGGATCTCGGCAACGGGACCGCGCAAACCGGGGCTCGCACCGCGCACGTCTATGACGAAGCGGGCTCATACGTCGTGACGCTGACAGTGGCGGACGATCAAGGTGCCACAGCCGAGGCGACGACGACGATCCAAGTGGAGCGCAGTCGCAGCGCGCGACCGCCCGTGACCTGGGAGATCCGTATGGTGACCTCTTCCGGAGGCGAAACGTACTTTGAGCCCTCGGTCCTAGTGATTGAACCGGGGGACACGGTCCGCTGGACGGTTGCCACGGGCCGACACTCCAGCACGGCCTATTCCAAGGGGCTTCCCGAGGGCGCCGAGCCGTGGGATACCGGCGTCTTGGGCGAGTCAGCCTCGCCCGTTGAGGTCACGTTCGGCGAGGAGGCCCCCAAGGGGAGCTATCCCTACTATTGCCGGATACATAAGGACGCCGGCATGCTCGGGTTGATCGTCGTGGGCGAGCCGTCCGAGCTTGATCCCGACTTTCGCGAGCAATTGCCGGACCTGCTGCGAACGAAGCTGGACGAGCTGATCCAGCGTGCGCAAGAACGTATCGACCGTAGCGAAGGAGGGTCCACATGACGCTATCGACGTTTTCCATCGTGGCCTGCGACCGCGACGCCGGCCAGTGGGGCGTCGCCGTGCAGTCCAAGTTCATGGCCGTCGGCCCGCTCGTCCCTTGGGCCGAGCCGAACGTCGGCGCCGTGGCGACGCAAGCCATGGCCAACCCGGACTACGGCCCTAAGGGGCTGGAATTGATGCGATCGGGCCACAGCGCCGAACAGGCCCTGGAGCGTCTGATTGCGGACGACGAGGAGAGCGACCACCGTCAAGCCGGGCTCGTGGATGCCCGGGGCCGTGCCGCAGCCCACACGGGCGCCGAGTGCTACGATTGGGCCGGGCACCACATCGGGGAGGGCTACACCTGCCAGGGCAATATTCTCGCGGGTGAAGCGGTCGTCGGCGACATGGCCGAGACGTTCGAGGCCAAGGACGGGCCGCTCGCTGAGCGGCTTCTCAGCGCGTTGCAAGCGGCGCAGAAAGCCGGCGGCGACAAGCGAGGCCAACAGTCAGCCGCCCTGCTGGTGGTCCAGGAACGGGCCGGTTACGGCGGCATTTCGGATCAATTGGTCAATCTGCGCGTTGACGATCACGATCAACCGATCGATGAGCTGGAGCGGCTCTACGAGCTCCATCAACTCTACTTCGGGCAGACGGAGGAGACGGTCGAACTCGTCGACGAGGAGTCCATCGCGTCCATCCAGCACATCTTGAGCACGCTCGGCTACTACGCTGGCGAGGCGGACGGCCAATTGGACGAAGCGACCGCTCAAGCCTTGCAAAACTTTCACAACATGGAGAATCTGGAGATGCGCCGATTGGACGAGCCTCACAAGCTCGACGCCGAAGTCATGCGCTTCATGGAGCGCAAGAGAGAGAGCATCGTCTGATCGTCCCGACGCCCCGTGGACAACGCAAGCCCATCCCTTCGCTCGACGGGAGCCACGGACGTTCGGCAGAGCGCTTGGCCATGCCCAGTCATTGGAAAAGCCCCCGCCGACGGATGACGGGCAGGGGCTCGTCCTCCACTTGCGGTGGTGAGAGGTTCGGGGTAGAGGGACCATTGAACTTATCACGTTGGACGCGGGACGTCTGTGGCCTGGGTTACACTCACGGGCAACGATCCCCAGATAGACCAGGGAAGGAGGACCCATGCGCCGACGCTCCATGGGAATTGCGCTTGCGGCAGTGGTCGTCGGGTTGGCCGCGTTTGCGCAGACCGGCGATTATTTTGAGAACTACCCCGGCGGTCGGACCGACGTCACTTACGAGATCCAGAGCGCCGAACTGGACGGCCCCATTTCGCTGGGTTGGCGGGTCGAGCCGGCGTCGGGCGACCAGTTCAAGGTCGTGACGACGAACCGCGTGACGGCCTCGCGCGAGGCCCTCAACACCGGCGTCGCCAACGGCGTCGCTCAGGTCAGCAACGTCATTCAGAACAACGACGCCGTCCAGGCGCTGTTGGAGAACAGCGGCAACCTCGAGCCGAACGAGACGTTCTTTCTGCCAGACGGGGCCCAATTCCAGGCGGCCGGCCGGGAGACGATCCAGGGAGTGTCGGTCATCTGCGGCCTGCTGACGACGTCGGACACGGAATCCGAACGGATCATGATCGGCGTCTCCGGCGATCCCACCCTGCCCTTTCCGCCCTTCATTCGCCAAGAACAGCGTGAGTCCTCCGGCATCGGCATCGATCCGCTGCCCACATGCAAGTCGATCAAGGGCGTGCTGGGCATCTCGCTAGAGCGCTATTCGGTGCCCTTCCAGCTGATCATGACGTCCTACGAGCGCCAGCCGGCCCAATAGGCGGATACCGCGATGCGCACGTTCTGGGACCTCACGCGGCTCGCTTGGCTCAACGTCGTCCGACGTCCCGGGCGAGCGGCATTGACGATTGTCGGAGTTGCCGTCGGCATGACAGCCGTCGTGGGCATGCTCGGGCTGAGCCAAGCCGCTCGCAACGGCATCGAGGCCCAGCTGTCACGCCTCGGCCACGACCTCGTCATGGTGCTGCCCAGCGGGGCCGCGGACCTGTCGCCGGAGTCGACCATGACGTTGGATCTGACCCCGCTCGAGGCCGTCGAGGGCGTGGGCCAGTACGGGGCCCTCTGGCGGCGCTCGCTGCCGATCACTACGGCCGATCGACAGGGGTTTCTCAACGTGATCGGCATGAGCCCGGCGACGTTCCAGGAAGCCGACCGCTTCTTTGCCGACTTCGCCTTGGCCGAGGGCCGCCGTCCGCAGGCCAACGACGAGACGCTGCTCTCCCACGCGGCCGCTGAGGACCTCGGGCTCGGCCGCGGCGACGAGATCACGATCCAGGGCCGCGACTTCCGCATCAGCGGCGTGCTGGAACCGTCGGACAGCGACGAGCTGCAGGGAGCTTTGCTCGTCCCCTTAGAGGGGCTCTGGACAGTGGCGGACGCGTCCCGTACCATGTCGCTCGCCTGGGCGCAGGCCGAAAACAGCGAAAAGGTCCAAGCCGTGGCCAAACGCGTCGAGGACGCCCTTCAGGGACAGGGATCTTCCATCCAGGTGCAGACATCCGCCCGCATCAGCCAGGTGGTGAACACGGCCGTGAGCGCGCTGACGACCGCGCTGACCGCGATCGCGGGACTGGCTCTTCTCGTGGGGGCCGTCGGGCTTGCCAACACGATGGCCACGGCGGTTGTGGAACGCATCCGCGAGATCGGCGTCTTCATGTCGGTCGGCGCGCGGCGTGGTCAGATCGCGCTGTTGTACGTTCTGGAGGCGAGCCTGCTCGGGCTCATCGGCGGGGTGATCGGCGTCGTCGTCGGCGTCGGCCTGGCGTTGAGCCTGACGAGCGCCATCAGCGGCCTCGGCAGCGGCCTGACCCTCGGGACGCCCGTCCACATTCCGACGATCGCGCTGGCGCTGGTCGGCTCGGTCGCGCTGGGCGGGCTTGCGGGGTGGTGGCCGGCCCGGCGCGCCGCGACGCTGCCGCCGGTCGAGGCGTTGCGCCATGAATAACGGGGGATCAACGGGGATCCCGAACGGACGATCCCCATCCGGACGCCATGACGAAGGAGGGGGCCATGGGAAATAATCTCAAGCTCGTGGCGGGCAACAGCAATCCCGGGCTTGCGCAAGAAATCAGCGATTACCTCGACATTCCGCTCTGTCGGGCGGCGATCGATCAGTTCCCGGACGGCGAGACGAGCGTCCACATTCGGGAGACCGTGCGCGGCGAGGACGTTTTCGTCATCCAGTCAACGGGGCCGCCGGCGAACGAGCACTACATGGAGCTCTTCTTGATTATCGATGCGCTGCGCCGCGCGTCGGCCAAACGCGTGACCGTCGTGATGCCCTACTTCGGATACGCGCGCCAGGATCGGAAGTTCATCGGCCGCGTGCCGATCAGCGCCAAGCTCGTCGCCAACTTCCTGGAGACCGCTGGGGCGGATCGCGTCCTGACGCTCGACCTGCCGGCCGGCCAGATCCAGGGATTTTTCGACATCCCCGCGGACAATCTGCGGATTGACCCGATTCTGGCCGACTACTTCGCCCAGGTGGAGTACATGGACGAGGGCGACACCGTCATCGTCGCGCCCGACGTGGGCGCAGCAAAGCGGGCCAGCGCCGTCTCCGAGCGGCTCGGGCTTCCCTATGCGATCGTGGAGAAGGCCCGCAAGAGCGAGCAGACGGGCCAAGTTGAGGCTCGCCACATCATCGGGGACGTCGAAGGGAAGCGGGCGGTCATCGTCGACGACATCCTGGCGACCGGCGGCACGGTCGCGGCGGCGACGGAGATGCTCGTCCAACAGGGAGCCCGCGAGGTCGACGCCGCGTTCAGCCACGGCATCTTCGCCGGGGACTGCCTCCGGAAGCTCGAGCAGTCGTCGCTATCAGAGGTCATCGTCACCAACACCATCGCCGCGCCCGACAGCGACAAGATCACGACGCTGTCGGTGGCACAGTCGTTCGCTGAGACGATCAATCGCATCCACATGGGCCGCTCGGTCAGCGAGCTGTTCCCGCACTATTGAGCGGGGGCGGCGACGCTGGCATCACGGGCCGCCGTTTGCTATGATCGCACTCGCTTCGGAGGTTCATCGGCATGGCATACACACTGCAAGCGCAAGAACGAACAAAGAGCAATCCGCGTGCGATGCGACGCGAGGGCAAGGTGCCGGCCATCGTCTATGGCCCCACCACCCACGAGATGATCGCCTTGGACCGCAAGGTCATCGAAAAGGTCCTGGACCAGGCGACGCGCAGCTCGCGCATCGACATCAAGGTCAACGGCGACACCATGGGCACGTTCATCCGCGAGATGCAATACCATCCGTTGACCGACGAGCTCCTGCATCTCGACTTCTACCATCCGCCCGCCGATGAGCCCATCACGCTCGACGTCCCGGTCCACCTCTATGGCGACGCCAAGGGCCGCAAGAACGGCGGCATTGTCAGCCAGATCAGCGAGCAGGTCGAGATCTACGGTCCCACCGACCGGATTCCCGAGCGCATCGATCTCGACATCAGCGACCTCGACATCCACGACTCCATCTACGTCAACGAGATCGCGATCCCCGAGGGCGCCGAGCTCATGACCCCAGCCGAATCGCTGATCGTGACGGTCTTCGCGCCGCGCTCCCGCGCCGAAGAAGAGGCGGCCGAGACGACAGCCGAAGCTGCCGGCCTCGAAGAGGAAGGCGAGGAAGCCGTCGCCGGCCTCGAAGAGGAGGAGGCCGAAGAGGGTGGCGAAGACGAGACCGAGTAGGCCTCGTCGTCAGGCCACGGCGCGCCTCTCCGCCGATCTCGACCCGGCGGAACGGACCAAGCCATGGCCATCCGCAAGGCCGTTGTCGGGTTGGGCAATCCGGGCCAGCGCTACGCCCGGACTCGGCACAACCTCGGCTTTATGGCCGTCGATCGTTATCTGTCGGAACTCGCATCCCCAGCTCGGTCCGTCCGTTGCCATCACGCTGACGCCGTCCGGACCGACTCGGCCCTGATCGGGAAACCGACGACGTACATGAACCGAAGCGGGCATGCCGTACTGGAACTGATGGAGCGGTTCCAGATTCTCCCTGAGGAATGCCTCATCGTCTACGACGACGTCGATCTCCCTTTCGGCAAACTTCGGGCGCGGCCGCGTGGCGGGCCCGGCAGCCACAACGGCATCGCGTCCGTCATCGAACAGGCACAAACGAAAGACTTTCCGAGGTTGCGGCTCGGCATCGCGTCGGAGCCGATGCCGACCGACCTCGTCGGCTTCGTGCTCAGCCCCTTCACGCCGGAGGAGCGCGACGACCTGGACGCCTACTTGGATCGGGTCGCCGAGGCGATCGACGCGTTCGTGGCTCACGACATCGACGCCGTGATGAACCGCTTCAACGGCTAGATCGGCCCGTTCCCCGATCCACGGACGCGAGGTCCCCCACCCTGCTGAGTCCGGCTCACCGCATCCGTTAGCATCGACCCCATGGGCCGCGATGGCGCACGTGCCGAGTGGCAAGACCTGTCGATCGACGACCTCCGAGGCCTCACTCTCATCGTGGGAGCCTCGGACACGGGCAAGAGCACGTTCGCGCACTGGCTGACGGCCCACCTGAGCGAACGGGGACGCGACGTCGCCCACATCGACGGCGATCCCGGCCAGAGCGACCTCGGCCCACCAGCCACCATCACCCTGCGGCAGACCCACAACGAGCACTGGCGGTGGTTCGTCGGGGCCACGACGCCACGCGGACACACGCTTCCCCTCGTGGCGGGGGCCCGGCGACTGGCGGATCGAGCCCGCGGTGCGGACGCGATCGTCTACGACACCACCGGCTTCGTGCATTCCCGTGGTGGGGGTCTCCATCTGAAACAAGCCTTGGTCGACGTGCTCCGACCGAGGACGATCGTCGCGATCCAGGCCGCCGACGAGCTCAAGCCCATCGTGGAGCCACTCCGACGGCGGTCTGACCTGCGTCTGCGTGAGCTGCCGTCCGCTGCGGGCGTTTGCACCAAGACGCGCGGCGAGCGGCATGCCTTCCGGCGACACCGTTTCCAA
>JBDGQO010000099.1:36572-38047 GCA_042219045.1 Bipolaricaulia bacterium
CGTTTGCACCAAGACGCGCGGCGAGCGGCATGCCTTCCGGCGACACCGTTTCCAACACCACTTCGACAACGCCAGGACCCATCGGGTGTTCTGGCCGAACAAGGCTGTCTGGCCCGAAGCGAGGTTTTCACGTCACCGGCTTGTGGGCCTCTGTGACGCGTCGGGGTTCCTGCAGGGGCTCGGGATCGTGGACCGCGTGGATCGCGACCGCCGTCTGCTCCACGTTCGAACCGCCCTGAACCAGCCCGACGACGTTAGCGAGATCCGGGTGGGAAGCCTGCATATCGATCCGGTCACATTCGAGCACGACCTCCGTTAGCGGGAGGGACCGAGAGGAGGGCTCAGCGGGGTTGAACGCAGAGGGATTGGCCCGGAGGATCAGAAAATCGGGCATTGAACTCTTGCCATTGCCCGTTATCATATCCATGGAAGGATGCCCGTGACGCACGGACCGAGCAAGGGATACGCCGCCATCCTCCTTTTGTGAACCCGACTGTCCGATCCGTTGTGGTCGCCGACCGGCTGCCAGGGTTTGCCCGCAGGGTTTTCGCCTCCTTACCTGCGGGTTTTTCCCCAGTAGCTCTCCCCTGAGAGTCAGCGGTCGGACAGTCGGGCCCTCTCCTCCCTGTTGCTATACGAAGACCGATCGCGCTGTCAAGGGACGGCACGGATCACGTTGTCTCGGGCGCGATGCTGTCGGGCGATTCGTGCGAGATCGCAGCTACGGATAGGACCTTGGCGTCCAGCCCTCAAGGCTCGGTCGCCCCACCCACCGTCCACACGGACGCCACCCCAATGTCGGCATCCGCCGAGCTCGCGAGCATCTCGCCTCGGCCTTTCTGATCCCCAGTCGAATACGTGGTTGGTCGCCAGCGCACACTGTCCAAGCTGATTCCGCCAAGTTGATGAGTCGCGCGCAGGGGCGCAAAGCGCGTTGCTCGTCCTCGCGGCAGGCGCATTTAGGGGGAGGGATGAGCCTCGCGGCTAAAAGAGAAAGGGCCTGGCTTGGCACCAGGCCCTCCCATCTCGATAGAGAGGTGTGCCTTGACGCGAATTACTGGACGTCGATCTCGACGCCCGTGTTGACGATCGACTGCTCCAAGGGCACGCCGACCTTCAGGATGCCGTCGGTGAACGTGGCCTCGACGTTCTCGGCGTCGTTGGCGGCCTGCTCGGGCAGCGGGAACGCCGTCTCGAACTGGCCACTCGGACGGCCCTTGTGGAGGTAGTTCTCCTCGGGCACGTGCTGGTCGCGATCGTGCCCGTACGTGCCGCGCACGATCAGCCGATCGTCCTTGAGACGCACGTCGATGTCCTCGCGGCGCAGTCCGGGCAACGCCGTCTCGATCCAGAGCGTGCCGTCGGTCTCGTAGATGTCGGTCGCACCAAGATCGGGACGGCTCCACGGACCGCGATCGAAGAAGTCCTTGAACAGATCGTCCACGAGGCTGGAGATGCGATCGCCGACCATCGGG